>JBGVNX010000065.1:0-87235 GCA_045126075.1 Candidatus Cryptobacteroides sp. | reverse complement strand
ATCCGTCATTGTTGGGATACTACGAAGAGTATCATTGTAGATAAGGAACCGCCGTATGCGGGCCCGCATGTACGGTGGTGTGAGAGGTCGGAAAACAAAAGTAGGAGGAAAACCTACTTTTGTTTTCCTCCTACTCGATTAAAATGTTGAAATACAGTATATTAAGCAAGTTTGGAGGCGAGCCATGCCGCATCGATTTTTTCGAAGCCTTCAGCAGGGCGTATCTGCGGATTACGCTCGAGGATGCCAGCACAGTCCTGGTATACGTTCCAGCCGATGTTGACTCCGAGCATCTGGCCGTCGAGTCCATACATGAATGTAAGTATGCGTGATTCGTCTTCTCCCTCTGATTTGTAGAAGTGGAATGTAGCAGCCATGAACTCCTCTTTCTGCTCTGCAGCAACGCTTTTCTGGAGCATCTCAAGCTTAGTCACGTACTTGCACATTTCAAGTACGATGTCATCAAGTCCTGCTTCGTTGATGAGAACCTTTTCCATCAGTGAACCCATGTCATTGACACGACGGAGCGTATAACCTCCCATTGCCTTCGTGTGCATGGTGATAGCCTGCATCTGTGATTCTGAAATCTCTCCTGCTGGAAGAAGCCATACCATGAGTTTGGCTGCAGGGTCATGGTAGAGGGTCTCGTACTTGGCTAGGTTCACCTGGCCGCAGTGAGGGCACTCCCAAAGAAAGAGTGAGCCATCCTTTACCTTTTCCTTGAGTTCAGGGTTTTCAGATATGTTTATGCTTCTGTAGACTGTTACTTTGGTCTGCTGCCCGCATTTGCTGCATGGGGCAAGTGCTTCATTGATGATTGACATGTTTAGAATGTTACGTTAAATATTGGTCCGAGGTACCATTTGTCCATTGATATTCCATTGTTTGTGAGTCTGTCCCATGCAGAGCCTCCGTTCCATGAGAACGTCACTCCGACAGAACATGGCCACTCGAGTGTGACTATTGCGTGAAGGTCTGCCGTGAGGTCCAGTCCCGCTGACCACAGTCCTTCCTTACCCACAAAGGTATAGTCGAAGTGCGGGTATGTCACAAGCCTCTTGATCGCAAGCCAGTTTCCTCCAAGGGTCACATCTCCTATATAGATAGGAATTGCATAGTCGGCTGTTACCTTTACCAGATTGTCATTATATAAAGTGAGGAAACTTCCCAGGTTGGCGTTGCTGCTGAGTCCTCTTGGGACGATACTGACAGTCTGCTGGCTGAACGGCGAGTCTTTGCGCAGCTTCTTCTGCCACATTGCAGTGAACTTGAAGCCTTGTGTTCTGGTGAAACCAGGCACATAACCATAAGTATAGGCATATCCCATCGGAGAGAACACCTTGTATGCATCCAGTCTTGAAGATGCTCCAACCTCGACACCTATACCCCAGCGAGGATAGACCTGTGAGTTGGCGGTGCTCATCATGGTGTATCCGCGTATAGATGTAGATGCCTGCTGCATGACCACCATCTTACCTTCTTGATATCCCGCAAATGACATGTGATTTCCCACCTGTGGGCGCTCTACAAGCACTACTCCTGTGTTGAAGATATCATTTGTCACAGTATATGATAATTTAGGAATGAAACCCTTGTTCCATCCACCTGAGGTGAAGTTGAAAGGTATGTACATGCTTACATTTCCGTAAAGATTCGGAACATCCAGCTCACGGGAATCAACACGGAAAATGTTTCCGTCAGCAACATCAGCATATGTATAGAACTGCCTTGCACTCCTGTCGTTGAAGTCGAGTGAGAACTGGAAGATAGGGTATAGTCCGGAATAGGTAAACTTGAAGTGCCCCGAGTGTCTCCACTTACTTGGATTGTAAGTATCCTTGTGGGCAGAATAACCTACTTCTCCGGTTGCTGTAGCCAGGTGGTTCTGCATAACTCCCGATACGCCAAGCGAGATTGTCTGCCAAAGAGGATCGAACGAAAGGTTGTTCATAATGTTGTCCACGCTGACATATGCCGGGAACCATGTGTGCAGGTTGAACATGTTAGGCACCTTGCGGTAGCGCTTAGGCTCGGAGATCTCTACATCCTCTTCGTTGAGAGTTACAGCATCAGAGAATCCGGCCTTGCGCGCCAGTTCCTTTTCCTGCTGGGTGATCTTTTCGGCAATAGGATATTTATATAGACTATCAAATTTTACAGGCCTGTCAAAAAGAGAATCCACAGGCGAGCGGAAAATGTGCTTGCCCTTTATTGTCTGGGAAGAATAATAAAGGTACTCACCGTCTTCGCTATACTGGAAATCGTAGGCTCCATATCGTGTAGAAGTTCTCTGACGAAGCTCTCCGGTAGTCGGATCGAAATGATAGAGTTCATGGACACCTGTTCTGTCACAGGCAAACATCAGTTCATCTTCATATGAGCCGAAGTCCTTTATCATCACTGGCTTTGGAGCAAGAACCTGGCTCAGTTCACAACGTCCAAGATCAGCCTTATAGATACCATATCCATTTTCTGATACAGCTGTCATATAAACGTCAGCACCTATCCATGCCGTCTCGACAAGCTGCAGAGAATCAGCCGCAGGAATACTCATTATTGTAGATCCCTCAGATCCGTCCAGAATTTCCAGGGAAGACTGTCCGTTATGGTGGTATCTTACTACTGCGGTCCTTCCTTCAACAGTTGCAGGATTATAGAGAAGCTGGTCTTTACGTAAATTGCGTATCTTTCCGTCTGTGTCAAGATATCTCACAGCAGATC
Organism: Candidatus Cryptobacteroides sp.; assembly: GCA_045126075.1. Lineage (GTDB taxonomy): Bacteria > Bacteroidota > Bacteroidia > Bacteroidales > UBA932 > Cryptobacteroides. The sequence goes on along the minus strand of JBGVNX010000065.1, from coordinate 84,514 downwards.
CAGACTTGAGAGTCCATCTTTCATCCGGAATGTTTTCGCTCCAGTATATTCTATCCCCATCAGCCCTGAGTCCGCTTGTTGAGTAGGCGAAATTGCGTACCCTATGTTCCTGACCGGTGCTGTCGATCCTTACAAGAGTCGGAGCGTCGACATGACCGCTTTTAATGGCATAAAGGTCATAACCTATTATAAGGTTTCCTGTGTAGTCGGTATAGAGGGATGGCTCATCAAGCACTCTTTCGGAAGGAATATACGGAGCCCTTCTGTCAGCATCGCTTTTCCAGATATCATACATGGTACCGCTGACCTCCTTCCACATGTCATCCCATTTCTTTCCTGTGATCTTCTTGCTCACATCAAAGAGACATCCTACCTTAATAGGATGGGCGGCAGACATGTGCAGTCCATCGCTGACAAGAAGTGGATAATCATAAACATATCTGAAGCCTCCTATGGTCATATATCCGAGAGCATAGTATGTAGGAGAATATCTCTTCTGTGATACATATCTCCATTTGAACCATCCTCTTTCGTCACCCTCGTCAAAAGCTACCCAGAAATAATTGAGAAAATCTGCCATTCTTCCTCTACCCGACGGGGTAAGGGCAGTTTCAGCAACAACGGCATCACCTTCAGTTTTCGCGGTACCCGGATAAAGCAGGAATGTGATTATGTTCCATCCTTCTCCAAGAAACCATTTGCCGGGTTTCTGCTTTTGCGTCAGACCGAACTGCATCTGGGTTACGTGGCGGGACTCATGGACGGACAACATGGTGCTCCACGGAAACGGTTCCGGATCATATGCAGAGGGAACAGCAAACATGTCCATTCGCTTTGGAGCCCATGCGACAGAGCCATTAGCATCATTATAAGCATGGATGACTACAGGCATTATCTTGCCGTCTCCCTGTCCGGTAACATATCCTGATGATCGGGAAACGGGTATCTTGTATTTTTCAAGTTTGCGTGCATATGTGACGGCAAGTGAATCGGAACCTTGAGGGTAGATCACTCTGTAACTTTCAGTATCTATGAAGTTCCATCTTAATCTACCAGGATCATCACCTGTCACATAGAATTGTGCTGATGCTGATAGAGGAAGCATCAAGGTCAGCAGAAGTATAATTCTTTTTATCATATTCATCGCGCAAATCTAATATTTTTTTATATTTTTGTGCCTAATTGCCGTATTAGTTAAGCTGTAAAATAACTATAAATACAATATGACAACACTTCTTAATGTGCTATCCGTTCTCGGAGGACTTGCAATGTTCCTCTATGGTATGGCACTCATGAGCGAAGGTCTCCAGAAATCTGCAGGAGACAGACTTAGGGCTTTCATGGCCAAGATGACCTCTAATGCATTCAAGCGAGTACTTACCGGAACTGTGGTAACATGTCTTGTACAGTCTTCTTCTGCTACAACCATCATGGTGGTAAGTTTCGTGAATGCGGGTCTGCTTACACTTGGAAATGCCATCGGCGTCATCATGGGAGCAAACATCGGTACAACTCTTACTGCATGGATCACTTCTCTCGGATTCTCAGTGAATATCGCACTTTTCGCAGTGCCTATGATGGGAATCGGATTTGTACTTCACTCTTCGAAGAAGGCTACAATGAAGAACATCGGCCAGTTCCTTATGGGATTCGCTGTGATGTACGTCGGTCTTACATTCATGAAGGACTGCTCTAACGAGATTCTCGGCCAGTACCAGACAGGTATGATGAACTTCTTTGGAAGCATCAATGGCTTCGGTTTCGGTTCGATCCTTCTCTTCCTCATTGCAGGTGCAGTGCTTACAATCGTCCTTCAGGCATCAAGTGCGACAATGGCGATCACCATGCTTCTTGCTGCTTCTGGTCTGATTGACTTCAAACTTGCTGTAGCGATGGTCCTCGGAGAAAACATCGGAACAACAATTACAGCAAATATTGCTGCTGCAGTGGCAAATACATCTGCAAAGAGAGCAGCTCGTGCACATACAATCTTCAATATCGTAGGAGTTATCTGGGTGCTCTGTGCATTTGGTCCTATAGTGAAGCTTATCTGTGTGATCATGGAGGGTCTCGACTTCTATAATCCTATGGAGGCCAGCCGTCAGCTTGCACTGGTAGCTCAGAGTGGAACAGAGCTGGCACCAGAGCTTATGGATACATATAAGAACTCTCTTCTTTATGGTATCGCAATGCTCCATACTCTGTTCAATATTACAAATACCCTTGTTCTCATATGGTTCACTCCACTTATCGAGAAGGCTGTAGTATGGCTTGTCAAGGAGCCTAAGGGTGAGGCAGAGGTCTACAGACTCAAGTATATTTCAGGAGGTCCTCTCCATACTGCAGAACTTTCTCTCCAGGAGGCTAAGCTTGAGCTCATACACTTTGCGGAGATCTGTCGCAACGGTTTCGGTTATGTACGTGATGCTATCAATGAGCAGGATCAGGTCAAGTTTGACGAGCTTAACGACAAGCTGATCAAGTACGAGGAGATTACAGACAGAATCGAGTACGAAATCGCTACATATCTCAACGAGGTATCAAAGAATGAACTCAGTCTGGAGTCGTCTGACAAGGTTAAGGCTATGTACAAGATCATCGGAGAGATGGAGTCTCTCGGTGACTCTGGCGAGTCTATCGGACGTATCCTCAAGAGAAAGGAGGCGCACGGAAAGGTATTCGACAAGACTATCCTTGACCGTCTGAACAAGATGTGTGACCTGATCGTCAAGGCGTATGACGTGATGATCGAGAACCTCAAGAACGAGAATCTTCGCGACATCTCGAATGCTCTCAATTGCGAGTATAACATCAACGAGTGCCGCAACCACCTCCGCGAGGAGCATATAGTCAACATCGAGAGCGACAGCTACAACTACCTTACAGGTGTATATTACATGGACGTTCTTGCCGAGCTCGAGAAGATAGGAGACTTCCTTATCAATATCTCCCAGGCTGTTGTAGGTAAATACGAGCATGAGAATTAATTTCACATTTATACTGGCTGTCCTGCTGCTTGCGGCGGGCTGCAGGGAAAAGAAGGCAGAGCAGTTTACGGCTCTGCCTTTTCCCGATGTGCAGCTGCCGAGCATGATAAGCGGTCAGCAGGAGGCTCTGGAATACATGGCTGTGAATTACTGGAACGGCATAACTGACCCGTCCAGGAGCTATCCTTCAGACTCTCTGCTGGTCAGCGGAGTACGTAGGGGTGATGTGGAGCAGAAGTTTGCGGACTGGACTTCCATTATGGAGTATGCAAGGCCGGGAGTATGGTCAAAAGCGGTTGGCAATCTATACGATAGGGCTCTTGCATGCGAGAAGAAGGATACGGCATCGCAGGTTTTCGAGACATTTGCCGACCTGTTTCAGAAGTATTATTATGATCCAAACTCCCCTATGAGGAATGAGGATGTATATTACCATTTTGTGTCGCGCTATGCTTCTTATGAGGGCCTCTCAGGTATTCTCAAAGGTAAATATGAGCGCGAGGCGCGTCTGTGTGCCCTGAATAGAGTCGGAACAAAGGCGACGGATTTCAGGTTTGCCGACAGGAGGGGAAAGATGACAAACCTCTATGATGTCAAGGCAGAGATGACCATGCTGTTCTTCAGTAATCCCGGATGCGAGGCCTGCATGCAGATTATAAATGTATTGCGTGAGGAGCCTCTTATTGTGTCCCACATAGCCTCCGGAAGACTTGCTGTAGTCAATGTTTATATTGACGAAGATATCCAGGCATGGCGCGACTATATGCCTATTTATCCGGAAGAATGGTATAATGGATTCGATCCGGATTACGTGCTTCGCGGCAATGAACTCTATAACGTAAGGGCCATACCATCACTGTACCTTCTTGATGCAGAAAAAAGGGTCATCCTGAAGGATGCCCCTGAAAATAAGGTTTTCGATACCTTGGCAATGTATCTGAATAATTAGAAATATAAAACTGATCCATATGAATATAACAAAAGAACTCTGGGGTACTTCCCCATGCGGCAAGGAGATTTTCCTTTATACACTGAAGAATGAAAACGGAGCTTATGTGCAGCTATCTTCTGTAGGAGCCGGCATCGTATCCATTGTGGTGCCTGACAAGGAGGGCAATCTTGCTGATGTTGTCCTCGGATATCCGGAGGCTGCCAGCTATTTTGGAGACGGACCTTGTGCGGGTAAGATCCCGGGCCGTTATGCCAATCGTGTCGCTCTCGGAAAGTTCACTCTTGACGGAGTAGAATATACACTTCCGGTAAACAATGGTCCTAATCATCTCCACGGTGGTCCTGAGGGCTTCCAGAACAAGGTTTGGGAAAGCCGTGAGCATGAGGGTGGTGTCGAGTTCATGTATTATTCTGAGGATGGTGAGCAGGGTTATCCTGGTGCCGTAAAGACAGTTGCGCGTTATGAATGGACAGAGGAGAATGAGCTTCGTCTCACTCTTACAGCCGAGTCTGATGCTCCAACTGTAATCAACCTCACAAACCACGCATACTTTAACCTCAACGGCGAGGGTAACGGCGATATCCTCGGCCATATCCTCACTTTGAATGCTTCCGAGTACCTTCCGACAGATGCTACTCAGATTCCTCTTGGAGAGAGTGCTCCTGTAGCCGGAACTCCAATGGACTTCATTAACGGCAAGCCTATCGGACAGGATATCAAGGCTGATTTTGAGCCTCTTAAGATCGGTAAGGGATACGACCACTGCTGGGTGATCGACGGCCATGAGCCAGGCCAGATTCAGTTCTGCTGCGAGCTTTATGCTCCGGAGAGCGGTCGCGTGTTGGAGATGTATACAACCCAGCCTGGTGTGCAGGTGTATACTGGAAACTGGCTTTCAGGTTGTCCTGCGGGTAAGAACGGACACGAATATGGTGACTATACAGGAGTAGCTATCGAATGTCAGAACTATCCTGATGCGCCTAACAAGCCGGAATATCCATCGTCAGAGCTCCGTCCGGGCGAAGTTTATGAGCAGGCAATCATTTTCGCATTCTCTGTAAAATAATTATCAACAGATACTTCACTTCGTTCAGTATGATATTATTACGTCATTGCGAGGAACGAAGTGACGTGGCAATCTTTATGATTTAATGAAACAATACCTAGACCTATTACGTCGCATCCGCGAGACCGGAACGATGAAGTCGGACCGTACAGGCACCGGCACGCAGAGCGTGTTCGGCCACCAGATGCGCTTCGATCTCAGCGAGGGTTTCCCTCTTCTGACAACCAAGAAGCTTCATCTGAAGTCCATCATTTATGAACTCCTGTGGTTCATAGCAGGAGACACCAATGTTAAGTATCTCCAGGAGCACGGAGTGCGCATCTGGAACGAGTGGGCCGATGAAAACGGCGACCTCGGGCCGGTTTACGGCCACCAGTGGCGCAGCTGGCCGACTCCTGATGGAGGCACGATAGACCAGCTTTCCAATGTCATCAACCAGATAAAGAACAGTCCTGATTCACGTCGTATGATCGTGTCTGCGTGGAATGTGGCGGAGGTTGACAAGATGGCTCTTCCTCCATGCCACACCATGTTCCAGTTCTATGTGGCTGACGGCAAGCTCTCATGCCAGCTTTATCAGCGCAGTGCGGACGTGTTCCTCGGTGTGCCGTTCAACATCGCATCATACGCGCTGCTGACAATGATGATAGCGCAAGTGTGCGGCCTCCAGCCGGGAGAGTTTGTACATACTACCGGAGATACTCATATCTACACCAACCATTTCGAACAGGTGGAACTTCAGTTGAGTCGTGAGCCGCGCAAGCTTCCTAAGATGAAGATCAACCCCGAGGTAAAGAGCATCTTCGACTTCAAGTATGAGGACTTCGAGCTCGTTGATTATGATCCACATCCGCATATCGCAGGTGTTGTAGCAGTCTAGCCTTTCACGTCATTGCGAGGAGCGTAGCGACGTGGCTAATCGACGAAGTCGCTGGAGCGAATGCGCAAGAATCTGTTAAAACGAAAATCATGGAAAAATGCATAATAGTAGCGATCTCGGATAACAACGCCATAGGACGTGACAACCAACTCTTGTGGCACATCTCCGAAGATCTCAAGTTCTTCAAGCGCACAACCCTCGGCTGCCCAGTGATCATGGGCCGCAGGACATTTGAGTCCATAGGCCGTGCGCTACCGAAGAGGGTAAATATAGTAGTTTCTCGTGCTTACAGCACAGCAGAGGAAGTGGCTGTTGTCGACTCGCTTCAGGCCGCTTTCAAGGTTGCGGAAGAAACTAATCTGGAACAGTGTTTTGTCATAGGAGGAGGTCAGATATATGCCCAGGCCCTTCCTCTTGTGGACAGTCTGATAGTAACTCATGTGCATACTGTCATAGAGGGTGCAGATACATTCTTCCCGGAAATAGATCCTGACCTGTGGCAGGTTGCAGAACGCTCTGAACTCTTCACAGACGAAGAGACCGGCTACACCTTCGAGTTCCTTAAATATCGCCGTGTTGCGTAAATAGCTGATTCATAGTATGTTGGTTACTTCTCCGTGCTCCCTTTTGGCGGCACGGAGTTATAGTTAACTTATTGATAGATAATTGATTAGTTGCTGCGATAAAACGAATAATATATGTCAAGAGATAGTTTTGGAAGTAGATTTGGAGCCCTTGTGGCAATGGCCGGCTCAGCAGTGGGTTTGGGTAACTTATGGCGTTTCCCTTACCTAGTAGGTGAAAACGGCGGAGCTGCCTTCATCATAGTATATATAGTCTTTGTGTTCCTTATCTGCCTTCCGATCTTCATCTCGGAGTTTGTGATAGGTCGTAGAAGCCAGAAGAATGCATATGCGGCTTATCGTGACCTGTCGGGAGGTTCTGCCTGGCGCTGGGTCGGAATGTTTACCATCATCGTCCCATTGGTAGTGCTTTCGTACTACAGCGTCATCGGAGGATGGTCGGTTGACTATCTGTTGAAGTCAGTCTGCTTCTCATTCACCGGAGAGGCCTCTCAGAGTGTCTTCCACTCCATGTTCACGGATTTCGTTTCGTCTACATGGGCTCCGCTTATAGCACACACCGCTTTCCTTCTGGTGACTACCCTGATAGTGATCGTGGGCATCAAGGATGGCATCGAGAAGTTCAGCAAGGTTATGATGCCGCTCCTGTTCTTCATCGTGGTTGCTATTGCAGTGTACTCACTTACATTACCAGGCTCGTCTGCCGGCCTTGATTATCTCTTCAACCCGGATTTCTCCAAGATTACGGGCAAGGCATGCGCTGCGGCCCTCGGTCAGGCCTTCTTCTCCCTTTCATTGGGATTCGGTACCATAATGACTTATGCCTCATACGTAGATAAGAAGGAAAATATTCTGTTCCAGAGTACGGCGACAGCTGTGTCAGACCTGATGTTTGCACTCATTGCAGGCGTAGCCATAATGCCGGCGGTATTTGCATTCGGGCTCAATCCTCAGTCTGGTCCGGGCCTGGTTTTCGAGACTCTTCCTTATGTGTTCGGACAGATGCCGGCAGGCGGAGTAGTGGCTATCCTCTTTTTCCTTGCACTTCTTGTTGCGGCATTGACATCGTCTATTTCAATGCTGGAAGTAGCTGTGGCGTATCTTGTTGAGGAAAAGAAATTCTCGCGCCTCTGGGCCTGCGTGGTGCTTTTTGCAGTGTGCTGGGTAGTCGGTGCCTTATGTTCGCTTTCTTTCGGTCCGCTTTCGCATATTCAGATAGCAGGAGGAAATATCTTTGACTTCTTCGACAGTATGTCGTCCAACATCCTTATGACTCTTGGAAGCCTTCTGACAGTCATCTTTGTCGGATGGCGCCTCAAGAAGACAGATGTCTACGATGAGTTTACTAATGGCGGAACCCTCAGCAGGAATGCTAAGCTTTTCGGCGTCCTGTGGTTCCTCATCCGCTACGTCTGCCCGCTTGCTATCGCGGCGATCTTCATCTCCGGACTGGTTTAGCCGTGGCGCTTAACCTTCTGTCCGTCAATCGCTTACAAAAACCTCCTGCTATCAAAAGACGGCAGGAGGTTTTTGTAAAAGGCTGATTGTCAATGAGATGTCCGCCACGGTTATCTGCGGCGGCGGAAGAGGATCATTCCGGCTGATGAGCCAAGAAGCAGGAGGATGAGGAGAATCGAACTGGCGCGTGAGATGTTCTCGCCGAGCTGGTATGAGTCCGGCTCGAAGCGCATGATCAGCTGGCCTTCTCCTGCCGGGATGACGGCTCCGCGGAGCATCCAGTCTGCACGGAACAGCTCGACAGGTCTGCCTTCGGCTGTCGGATGATAGTGTCCGTTACGTACTTCTCCAGTTGCTCCAGCCGGCTCTATCCATGCCTTCCAGCCCTTAGGATAGTAGATTTCGCTGAAGATTGCCGCACGCTCGGAACCTGTCCTGAAACTATATCTCAGATCGTTAGGGGCGTAGTGTGTCAGGCTGATTCTTGGCATGTCAAATGTCATTTCCTCTGTCTGTACATTCTTTACCGCATCCTGGAAATCCTGTCCGATGACGGCAGTGGTGCGGAGGTCTGTGCCTTCGAGAAGGGCGATCTCCTCATCCGGAGTTGCTGCCGACACGAAATCAGACACGAACCATGCGTTGCCGTATGCATATGGGTTGACTACAGGCGAGTAGTTCTCTCCAAGGATTATATACTTGCCGTTGAGCATTGAAACCACTTTGAGTTCCGGCAGTCCGGCCTCAACGTCCTGTATAGTGGCAGCATTCTCTACGACGTCATAAATATCATAAATCTCGTCAGTGATGTACTTGTCGATAAGGTCCTGATAGCGCTGCAGCTTCACAGGACTGTAGCCTCCGATGCACTTGTGATGGTAGCTCTGGATAGCGTCGTTGAATGTGTTCACGCTCAGGTCGAGCACGCGGTAGTTAGGATCGGTGTCCTCATGAATGATTTCGTCCACAAGGCGCGGCTCATAATGCGCTGTAAAGTCCTTCGGAGTCACGAAGTGGCTCGCGTTGAGGTATCTCTTGCCGATAGGGACAAGGTCGAAGAATACGAGGAGAACGACAGCTACACCGGCAATGGCCATCCTGCCCTTAAGCACGAAAGAACCGTTTTTACCGACAGCATCCACCTTAGGTGTCTTGTATGCCCAGACGATCAGAAGGAAAACGCATGTTATCAGCAGCAGTGATCTGAAGGCGTCCTTTACAAGAAGTGAGGCCCTGTCTGCAGCAAGCGTCTCGACGATCATCTCATTCATACCTGCATCAGATGCGCTGACAAATGTTCCGGCAATGCCCGGAATGAGGGCGCTGAGGGCACAGAAGCCAGCTGTGATGCCGAATGCGATGTACATTCCCTTCATCAAGGTCTTCTTTTCGTATGTCTCCTTCATGATTCTGTCGAGAACATAGAATCCAAGCAGCGGAAGGGTTACCTGCAGCACGATCAGGGCCATAGAAACAGTCCTGAACTTATTGTACATAGGTGCATACTCGAACCACAGCTTGGTGAACCACATGAAGTGGTTGCCCCATGCGAGGAAAACGGCGATCACTGTAGCTGCAACGAGCCACCATTTCTCGCGTCCGTTGCAGAGTGCAAGTCCGAGCACGAAGAGGAATATTGTGATGGCTCCCATGTACATAGGACCTGCCGTGAACGGCTGCGGACCCCAGTACAGAGGCATGTGCTTGAGTGTCTGGCGGAGGTTTGGCTGGCCGGCTCTCTTGAGCAGTTTTCCGGTCTCCGAGTCCATAGGGAGTTCGCCCGAAGACGCTCCTCCGTTGAAGTTAGGGATCAGCAGGTTAGGCATTTCGCTGATGCCGTATGACCATGCTGTAGCGTAGTCCAAGTCAAGTCCCTTATCATTATGGCTGTCGCTGTCGGCAGATAGTTCCGAGCCGCCGCGCATGGTGTATGGAGTGTACTCGTATGTCGGAATGAGCTTGTTTGCATTGGTTGCAATGCCGACGATTCCGATGAAAAGAAGCAGGGCGGAAGCGGCGAAGAAGCGCTTCAGGAGTGAACTGCGGCGTGCCTTGTCAAGACAGATGTATACGAACTGACCGATTGCATAAGCGAAGATCACGATTGCAAGGTAGTATGTGATCTGCAGGTGGTTGGCCTTGATCTGCATGCTGAGGGCAAATGCGAACAGGGTCGCTCCGAGAATGGTTTTCGGCAGCCATGATTTCCATGAAGATTCCCACGCTTCGCTCGGAATGACGTGTGTGTCTTTGCTCGGAATTACGTGTGTGGTTTCGCTCGGAATGACGTTTGTGTCTTTGCTTGGAATGACGTGTGTGTCTTCGCTCGGAATTACGTTTGTTGCTTCGCTTGGAATGACGTTGGAGTTTCCGTTTACCCCATTGTTTTCTACGTCATTGCGAGGAGCGGAGCGACGTGGCAATCTGCAAGCCAAGGCTGCCCTGTAAGTGAATATGACACCCGCCAGCACCCAAGGGAAGTATGCTATCGCCTGCATCTTGGTGTTGTGTCCCACCTGGATGATCTGCATGTTGTATGAACAAAATGCTATTGCGATTGCACCTGCCACAGCCACGACCTTGCTTGTTCCTACCGACAGCATCAGCAGGAATCCTCCGATCAGCGCCAGAAGCAGGTAGCTTGCCGGGCGGCGTCCTGTCAGCAGGAAGTCGTAGATGGCATCGGTCCAGTCACCCTCGAAACTGTCAATTGTTGCAGTCGTCGGCATGCCTCCGAACATGGAATTGGTCCATGCGGTAGGATCCTCCGGATGTGCTGCATTATGGGTAACGGCCTCGTTGGCCATTCCCTTCCACGAAGCGATATCGCTCTGGTTCACGATCATGCCGTCCAGCACCTGAGGAGTGTATCCGTATGCCAGTCCGATGAAGAGCAGCAGTATGCCTGCATATATTCCGATGTTCTTCAATAGTGTCTTGTTCATATAGTCATATTTTATATCCCACTATCATTTCAAACCCACTCTCGTCCACGAAATAGCCCGTTTTTGTGGAGGGTTTCCGGTTATGTTGTGGAGCTGTGTCATTATTTGGCTGAAAAGTGTCACAGCTATGCTCGTTTTACTTCGTTTTGGCCTGTTTTGAACGGAGCTGTGTCAGAAAATGGACTAAAAGTGTCACAGCTCACCAGGTTGGAAACGGTCATCGTCCGTTTCGGGTCACTCTGTCAAATAATTGTGCCATGCGGCGGGTGAGGTTGCGGCGGGTGAACTGCGAGATGTCTGCATTCTCCACTGTAAGCTCTCCAGCAAGGTGCTTCTCCCAGCACATGTCTATGTATCTTGCAATGGACTTTCTGTCCTCCCAATCCAGCACGATACCAGTCTTTGTGTTGTTCAGGATCATGGACATGGCTCCGTCAGGCTGGCCGATACCCAGCACCGGTCTCCATGAAGCCAGATATTCGAACAGCTTTCCAGGAAGCACAGCCTTGTACTCCGGCTCCTTCCTCAGAGGCAGGATAAGCAGCGATGCCTTCCTCTGCTCTTCGATGGCTCTGGCATGAGGCTGGTAGCCGAGATTGTTCAGATTTTCTGCCAGACCGGCCTCTGTGATGGCGTTGATTATCTGTTCATCGGTCTTGCCTATAAGATTGATTCTCAATAAATTCTTGAACTCAGGGCACCAAGCGCACTTCTGCGCCAGCACATCCCAAAACACTGTAGGATTGCCGTCTGCTGCGAACAGTCCGGTGTGGGTTATGATAAACGGCTGTTCTGGTCCGCCATTAGCCTCCAGACACTTCTCCGCTGCGAAGTCGCACTCATCAAAACCGTTGGTGATCAGTTCCACAGGAGTCTGGGTCATCGCCTGGAATTCCTGCTGCACAAGCGGCGACACCGCCACCACGCATGTCGCATCGTCAAGCACCTTCTTCTCCATCCTCTCATGCCACCTCTTGGTAGCCTTGGTCATGGACAGATGCTTGAAATAGAATATCTTTGTCCAAGGGTCACGGAAATCTGCAATCCAAGGAAGACCAGTCTCCAGGGCCAGTCTGCGGCCGATCATGTGCATCGACTGCGGCGGTCCCGTGCTGACGATCAGATCCACGGGATGATCCTTCAGATAGTTCTTGAGGAATCTCACTGACGGTCCGATCCACAGACAGCGCGGATCCGGACGGAATAGGTTGCCGCGCACCCACATCGCCACCTTCTGCAGGAGGGACTTGTTCTGCGCGTTCACAGGATTCACTTCCACTGCCTCCTTGCTGTGACCGGACTTGCGAAGCAGTTTCTTATAGATCTCATACGGCTCCAGGATACGGGTCTTCACAATCTCCGCAGCCTCGGGTACCTCCGCACCCAAAGACTCGTCCACAGCCAGCTGTTCGGGATTCTCCGGAGTATATATCACCGGCTGCCATCCCTCTGACGGCAGGTACTTGGCGAACTTTACCCACCTCTGCACCCCCGATCCTCCGGTCGGTGGCCAATAATATGATATGATCAGCACCCTTTTCATAAACGCACAAAGATAGATAAAAACCATGAGAAACTGAATGTTGGCACCTAATGTTGTGATTTTCAATTACTTCTTATACTGTCCGTGCCGCCAAGGGGGAGCACGGAGATGTAGTTAAGATGTTGTATAACAGAGACTTGCACTCCACCTGTTTTAACTTCCAACAAAAATGAGTATATTTGCCTTGATATAAATCAATCTAAAAATGGCAGAAAAGAAACCGACCGAAACACCTATGATGAAGCAGTTCTTCGCCTTCAAGGCGGAGTATCCCGAGGCAGTGCTTCTATTCAGGTGCGGCGATTTTTACGAGACATATGGAGACGATGCGCTGATATCCAGCAAGGTTCTTGGCATCGTACTCACAAAGCGTTCCAGCGCGACGCCGGGCGCTATACCGATGGCGGGATTCCCGCATCATGCCCTTGAGACATACCTTCCGAAACTTGTGCGTGCAGGCTACAAGGTTGCTGTCTGCGACCAGCTTGAGGACCCGAAGCTTGCAAAGGGTATCGTAAAGAGAGGAATCACGGAGCTCGTGACTCCGGGTGTAGCCTTCAGTGAGCAGTTGCTCGAGCAGAAAGAACATAATTATATTGCAGGACTGACATTCCACAAGGAAAGATGTGGTGCTGCATTCCTCGATGTGTCGACAGGTTCGTTCCATGTGGCAGAAGGTTCTCTTGACTACATCGGAACACTCCTGAGTTCATTGGCTCCAAAGGAGCTCCTGGTGCCGAGGGGGTATGAAAAAGGCACTAAGGAGAGATACGGAGACCATTACTACGTTTCTACTCTCGATGAATGGGCTTTTGTATACGATAATGCGGTAGAGAAACTCAAGAGGCAGCTTCAGGTGGATTCGCTGAAGGGATTTGCAGTGGATGCATTTCCGCTGGCGGTGACTTCTGCGGGCGCACTTCTTGTCTATCTGGAGCAGACCCAACACAAGGAACTGAGCAACATCTGCTCAATCTCACGCATTGACGAGGATTCGTTCGTATGGATGGACCGCTTCACATTCCGTAACCTTGAAATCTTCGCTTCTACGGCAGGTAAGGAGGGCACATCGCTTGTCGAGGTTATGGACAAGTGTTCTTCACCGATGGGAGCACGTATGCTCAGGACATGGCTGTCGATGCCGGTGATGGATATTCAGGAACTTGAAAGCAGATATGCAGTAGTCCAGCATTTTATAGAAAATCGTGAGGACCTTGAAAGTCTTCAGGCAAAGATAGGTGACATAGGTGACCTCGAGCGTATAATTTCGCGTGCAGCGGCAGGCAAGATATCTCCACGTGAGGTAATGCAGCTGAGAAGAGGTCTTAGCCAGACCGCTCCTATCATGCAGCTCTGCTCAGGAAAGGGCCTCGAGGCGCTGGATGAGCTGATAGCGAAGATGGGCGATTGCGCCGAACTCCTGGAATACCTCGGAAAGACCATGCATCCGGAAACCGCTGCTCAGCTGGGCAAGGGAGACGTGATAGCAAGCGGAGTGAACGAAGAGCTGGACGAGCTCAGGAAGATTGCCCGTCACGGAAAGGACTATCTGCTGGAGGTGCAGCAGCGCGAGATCGAGCGCACAGGAATATCATCCCTCAAGATAGGTTTCAACAACGTTTTCGGATATTATCTCGAGGTCCGCAATGCCCACAAGGAAAGCGTGCCTGAGGAATGGATAAGGAAACAGACCCTCGTCAATGCAGAAAGATACATCACTGAGGAACTGAAGGAATACGAACAGAAGATTCTCGGTGCGGAAGAGCGCATATATGCTCTAGAGGTTCAGATATATGCTGCCCTTGTGGCTAAGATCCAGGCGAATATCGCCATGATCCAGAAGAACTGCCGCATACTTGCACGCCTTGACGTTCTGAGCGGATTCGCGGACCTGGCAATAAGCAACCGTTACTGCCGTCCTAAGATGAACGACAGCAAGGTCATCGACATCAAGCAGGGTCGCCACCCTGTAATAGAGACAATGATGCAGGCAGGAGAGGAATTCGTGCCGAATGACATATATCTGGACAATGATAAGCAGCAGGTGATCATCCTTACAGGTCCGAACATGGCCGGTAAGTCGGCGCTCCTGCGTCAGGTGGCGCTTATATCGCTTATGGCTCAGGTTGGTTCATATGTCCCTGCGGCAGAGGCGACTCTCGGCTATTGCGACAAGATATTCACCCGTGTAGGAGCATCTGACAATATCTCCCGCGGAGAGTCAACCTTCATGGTAGAGATGCTCGAGACATCCATGATCCTTCATAATCTGTCGTCGCGTTCGCTGGTGCTTCTGGACGAGATCGGCCGAGGAACATCGACCTACGACGGTATGTCCATAGCTCGTGCGATTGTCGAATATATCCATGAATATGGCGACGGAGCAAAGACCCTTTTTGCAACTCACTATCATGAACTCAATGATCTTGAAGAAATATATACAAGGGTGAAGAACTTCCACATTGCAGTCAAGGAGGTTGGCAAGAATGTCATTTTCCTGCGCAAACTGAAGGAAGGAGGCGTGGCGCACAGCTTCGGTCTTCATGTGGCACGAATGGCCGGTATGCCTCGCCAGGTGCTTGAGTCAGCTGAGAGGACTTTGGCTGCCCTTGAGGCAGGAGGGCATGAGATTTCTCCACTCGCTTCGCTCGGTCGAAATGACAATGGGAACAACGGTCGAAATGACACTAAGCCGGCTAAACACACTATCAAGCCCCACAATATCAAAGAGGGCCGTGTGGAAAGCGACGGGTCGCTCCAGCTGTCATTCTTCCAGCTCGAGGACCCACTGCTGTCATCATTGAAGGAAGAACTTGATAATGCCGACCTCAACAACATGACTCCGCTCCAGGCTTTTGACCTGCTGCGCTCGATGAAGGAACAACTGGGAATCTAAATACCACGATATTTATGCGTAAACTGATGACTACACTTGCTGTGATGCTCTCAATAATCAGTGCATCTGCAGCAAATAAGACTTATGAACTAAAGTCTCCGGACGGACGCCTGAACGTGAAAGTAGAAGCAGGCGAAGGTCTTGGATATTCGCTTGAGCATGACGGAGATCTGCTTATGAGCGGCTCGCACATCGGAATGTATACAACTACTGGCGAGGTGTTCGGTGGCATTCAGCCGGTTCAGAAAGTAACACGTAGAAGTGTTAATGAAATAATTCCAACTATAATATATAAGAAGGCTCAGGTAGAGGATGTATATAATGAACTTACCCTTAAGTTCAAGCACTTTTCTGTGATTTTCAGAGCATACGATGATGGCATGGCTTATAGATTCGTGTCGCATCTGAAGGGACAGTATGAGATCGAACATGAGATGGCTGATTTCGGCTTTCCACAGGATTGGAATATGTGGGTCGCATATGTGACTCAGCATACAGAAACGTTGGAGGCTCAATACTTTAACTCATTTGAAAACACATACACATTTGCTCCGCTCTCGCAGTGGAATAAAGATCGCATTGCTTTTCTTCCGTTGATGGTTGACGGTCCTAATGGAAAGAAGATTGTTATAGCGGAGTCCGATCTTACCGACTATCCTGGAATGTATCTGTATAATGGACATTCAGAGACTGCATTACAGGGCCGTTTTGCACCATATCCAAAAGAAGTGAAGCAGGGTGGTCATAACAATCTTCAGATGCTGGTTCAGAGCCGTGAAGAATATATCGCCAAGTGTGACGGTCCTCAGGAATTCCCATGGAGGATAGTCTCTGTGTCAGAAAATGACATTCAGATGGCAGACAACGACATAGTTTATCGTCTTGCAGATCCGACAGATCCTGCAATCGACTGGAGTTGGGTCAAACCTGGTAAGGTTGCATGGGACTGGTGGAATGATTGGAACATTGATGGAGTTGATTTCGTCTCTGGCGTAAATAACAATACTTATAAATATTATATTGATTTTGCATCAGCCAATGGAATAGAATACGTTATTCTTGATGAAGGATGGTCGGTCAACGGCGCTGCAGACCTGTTTCAGGTTGTGCCTGAAATAGATCTTAAAATGCTGACTGAATATGCCTCTGAGCGCAATGTAGGCTTGATTCTTTGGGCTGGCTATTGGGCCTTTGACCGCGACATGGATAAAGTATGCAAGCATTACTCCGATATGGGTATCAAGGGTTTCAAGGTTGATTTCATGGACCGCGATGATCAGTACATGGCAGCCTTCCATCACAGGGCTGCCGCAACAGCTTCAAAATATAAACTTATAATTGATTTCCATGGAACATATAAGCCGGTAGGACTCAGCAGGGCATATCCTAATGTCGTCAATTATGAAGGTGTACATGGACTCGAACAGATGAAATGGTGTCCGGCTTCAGTCGACCAGGTCACATATGATGTGACAGTTCCATATATCCGCATGATGGCAGGTTCGATCGATTATACCCAAGGCGCCATGCGTAATGCCTCCATGTATAACTATCGTCCAGTTAACAACGAGCCTATGAGTCAGGGAACGCGCTGCCGTCAGTTGGCTCAGTATGTGATCTTTGATTCTCCGCTGAACATGCTATGTGACTCCCCTTCAAGCTATATGAGAGAGAAGGAATGCCTTGATTTCATTGCTGGTGTACCTACAGTCTGGGATGAGACCAGGGGTATCAGTGGTGAGGTCGGCAAATACATCGCCCTTGCCCGTCGCAGTGGAAATGATTGGTATGTAGGAGCTATGACTGACTGGTCTTCACGCGAGCTTGTTCTCGACCTCACCTTTCTTCCTGAGGGAGAATATGATGTTGAGATATATAGAGACGGAGCTAATGCATATCGCATTGCAAGAGATTACAGGAAAGAGGTAAAGCAACTTCCATCCGACCGCAAACTGATTATAAATATGGCTCCTGGCGGAGGATGTGCATTAAAAATCCATAAGAACTAAATATCATGAAACGAGTACTTTTATTCATTGCATTAATTTCAGTTGCAGTTGCATCAACAGCGCAGAACTATTATGTAGATGCGGAGAATTCTGAAATGCTCCGATTCGGTGATTATCATAGACCCGTGAGGAAGGAGGTTGTTCTCCCTCGTCAGGTTGGAGGATATAATGTATATAAGTCTGACCTTCATACTCACTCTGTTTATTCAGACGGAACAGTAACTCCTCAGTTCCGTATCAAGGAGGCATGGCTTGAGGGTATGGACGTGATAGCAGTTACAGAACATATCGAATATAGACCTTTTGATAAGGAGTTTGGAGAATATCTGCAGGCGGACCTCACAAAGGACAGGGATCTGAATACTTCAGTCAGACATGCTCAGAAGGAGGGCGCATATTGGGATATATTTATCATTCCAGGTACAGAGATTACACGTCATGGAAGGACAGTAGGCCATTTCAATGCCTTGTTCACTGTGGATAACAATAAGATCTATGATGATGATCCTGTGCAGGCGATCAGAAATGCAAAGAGTCAGGGAGCTCTGGTGATGCATAATCACCCGGGCTGGATCAGAACCAATATAGACTTTACGGAGACTGAGAAGATTGCTTATGAGGAAGGTCTGATTGACGGAGTTGAGGTGATAAACCACAGTGAGTTTTATCCAGGTATAATTGACAGGGTAAGAGAGTACGGGCTTTTCATAGCTGCCAACACAGATATTCATGCAAGTTCTGCAGAGGATTTCAACAAATACGGATATATGCGTCCTATGACCTTGATTTTTGCTACAGAAAGATCAGAGGCGGCGCTTCGTGAAGCTCTTGAGGCAGGCAGGACGCTGGCATTCGGATTCAATACGCTCTGTGGAAGCGAATCCCTGCTCGTGGATTTCTTCACTGCTTCAGTCAGCGTGAAGAGACTTTCTGACAATGCATGCATGCTCACCAATGAGACGGCTGTACCGTATGTGATACAGTTCGGAGACTCAAACCCTGTCCATCTTGATCCGTTCTCTACTATAAGAGTCGGTGGCAATCTCGAGTTCAAGGTTCTTAACATGTTCTGCGGAAAAGATGCTCATCCGGTGGTAAAACTATCTTTCTAAAGCCAAAAGGACGAATTTCAATTTAAAATTATTACCTTTATCGGCTGTAAATACGAAAATTATAATAATTAACTTTTAAAATACTAATAATCATGGAATTACCTTTTGCAGAATCGTACAAGATCAAGATGGTAGAGCCTCTTCGCAAGAGCACACGCGAGGAGCGCGAGCAGTGGATCAAGGAGGCAGATTACAACCTCTTCCAGCTTAAGTCAGACCAGGTATATATCGACTGTCTTACTGACTCAGGTACAGGTGCAATGAGTGACCGTCAGTGGGCTGCTATGATGATGGGTGATGAGAGCTACGCAGGTTCATCGTCATTCTTCCAGCTTAAGGAGACTATCACTAAGATCACAGGTTTCGAGTATGTAATTCCTACTCACCAGGGTCGTGCAGCAGAGAACGTTCTCTTCAGCCACCTCGTGAAGGCAGGTGCTATTGTTCCAGGTAACTCACACTTCGACACTACAAAGGGTCATATCGAGAGCCGTAAGGCATTCGCGGTAGACTGCACAGTTGACGAGGCTAAGGATACTCAGCTTGAGGTTCCTTTCAAGGGTAACGTCGATCCTAAGAAGCTCGAGAAGGTTCTCGCAGAGAACGCTGATCTCGTTCCATTCGTAATCGTTACCGTAACTAACAACACAGCAGGTGGTCAGCCCGTATCAATGCAGAACCTCCGCGAGGTACGTGCTATCGCTGACAAGTATGGCAAGCGCGTGATCTTTGACTCTGCTCGTTTCGTTGAGAACGCATACTTCATCCGCACTCGTGAGGAAGGTTATGCTGACAAGAGCATCAAGGAGATCTGCAAGGAGATGTTCTCACTTGCTGACGGTATGACAATGTCATCAAAGAAGGACGGTCTCGTTAACATGGGTGGTTTCATCGCAACTCGTCACGAGGACTGGTACGAGGGAGCAAAGAGATTCTGTATCCCATTCGAGGGCTTCCTTACTTATGGTGGTATGAACGGTCGTGATATGGCTGCTCTCGCTGTAGGTCTTGACGAGAATACGGAGCTTGAGACAATTGAGACTCGTATCAAGCAGGTTCAGTATCTCGCAGCTAAGCTTGATGAGTACGGTATCCCTTACCAGCGTCCTGTAGGTGGCCACGCTCTCTTCGTAGATGCAGACCGCGTTCTCGACCAGATCCCTAAGGAAGAGTTCCCAGCTCAGACACTTGCTATCGAGCTTTATATCGAGGCTGGTGTACGTGGTTGTGAGATCGGTTATATCCTCGCTGACCGCGATCCTGTAACTCGTGAGAACCGTTTCGGTGGCCTCGACCTTCTCCGTCTGTGTATCGCTCGCCGTGTGTACACAAACAACCACATGGACGTGATCGCAGCAGCTCTCAAGAACGTATATGACCGCCGTCATGAGATCACACGCGGTGTGAAGATCGTTTGGGAGACAGAGCTCATGCGCCACTTCACAGTTAAGCTCGAGAGACTCTAACAGTACGGTAGCAAAAAACGCTAAAATCGCTCCTGATCCCCTCAATTTTAGGGTAATCAGGAGCGATTTTTATTGTTTTTGCACCCGTTAATCTTTCAGAAGTGTTGCAAGCTTCTCGGCGAGGGCGAGGAAGGCGAGACCGTCCGGGCGGGACGAGAGGGCAGCTGGCTCTCCGTTGTCGCCGCATTCGCGTATGCTCTGGACAATCGGAATCTGACCTAACAGAGGGATATTGTATTTCTCCGCCATGCGAATACCTCCTTCGCGACCGAAAATGTAGTATTTTTCATCAGGGTGTTCCTCTGGAGTGAACCATGCCATGTTCTCCACGAGTCCGAAGATAGGTTTGTTTACGTCCTTATTGCGGAACATGTTGACTCCCTTCTCTACATCTGCGAGGGCAACGTCCTGCGGTGTGCTGACGATCACTGCACCCTCGAGCGGAATGTCATGTACAAGACTGATGTGGATGTCTCCTGTTCCTGGAGGCATGTCGATGAGCAGGAAGTCCAGCTCACCCCAACGCACCTGAAGTATCATCTGCTTGAGTGCATTGCAGGCCATAGGACCTCGCCATATGAGTGCCTGTTCTGGGCGTGCGAAATATCCTATGGACATCCATTTCACTCCATATTTCTCGAGCGGAACAATGACTTCCTTCTCTCCCTCCTGGAAAGCGTCAGGCATGAGACCTTCCGTTGCGGTCATCTTTGGAACAGAAGGACCATAAACGTCAGCATCTGCAAGTCCCACCTTGTATCCCAGACGAGCCAGTGCCACGGCAAGATTAACAGAAACTGTAGACTTACCTACTCCTCCTTTACCAGAGGCGATACCTATGATGTGCTTTACATTAGCGAGTTCTTCTTCGCCAAGTTCAAGACCTTTCTTCTTTGGTGGTGCTTCATTCTTTATAATGCTCTTTACCTCCACTTGAGTGCCTTGAGGGGCATTTCTGATGATCGATGCTTTTGCACTGCCGATCAGGTATTCTGCAAGAGGGTCACGGTGCTTGGCAAATCCAAGGGTCACAGTAACCTTTCCTTCCTCTATCTCTATATTTTCAACCATTCCAAGTTCTATCAGGTTCTTGTCTCCTTTCGCAGGGTGTTCAACTTCCTGAAGCCACTTGGTAACATCGTTCTGATTAATCATAATTAAAAGGTAGTTCCTGACACCATATGAGGTGCTTGAACCTCATATGGTGTCAATAGTAAGATTATTTTTTAACAATTTTCATTTCATCGAGGAGCCATCCTGCACCACCGAACTTGTCGACTATGAAGAGGACATATCGGATGTCCACATTGATGCATCGCTGGAGTTCAGGCTCGAACATCACATCGCTGCTCATTGACTCCCAGTTGCCGTCGAATGCAAGACCGATGAGCTGACCCTTTGCGTTCATGATAGGGCTGCCGGAATTACCACCTGTAATATCGTTGTTGCTGAGGAATGCGACAGGCATCTTGCCGTCTGCCATAGCATACTTTCCGAAATCCTCATTCTCCCACAATGCCTTAAGCTTTTCTGGAACCACAAACTCCCAGTTGTCCGGATCTTCCTTCTCCATGACTCCGTCAAGAGTAGTATAATATCTGTAGATCACAGCGTCCTTTGGAGAATATCCGCCTACTGTACCATATGTGAGACGCATTGTGAAGTTTGCATCCGGATATGAAGGCTCGCCCTTTTTCCACTCGAGAAGACCCTCGGTGTAGAGCTGGCGTGCTTCTGCCAAAGCAGCATTTCCTTCCTTTATGGCAGGGGTAAGCTTTGCTATGCAGCTTCTGATGGACTTCAGCAGTGCAAATGCAGGGTCTGCATAGATTTCCTCCACTGAAGACTCTGCCAATTTCTGCTGATCTGAGAATATGCTTGCATCAAACAGATTGTCTACATATGAGTTTACGTCCATAGCTGCAAAATCTTCGATGTCGAGATAATACCTGCTATCTACGTTTGTTCTGTAGAAATCGATCATAGTCTTGGCAACCTTACGGTCAGTGTCTACAGAATAATCCTTGTAGAAGGCCTCCATCTTCGTGAGCATGCTCTGCAGCGCGGCAGCTGTATCCTTGCCGTCCTGGAGTTCAGACTCAATAGAAGCTCTGCACATTGCAGCTGCATTGACAAGTTCTATTCTTGCCAAAGATTCGTTTGCATATGTGTATATCAGATTTTCCTCAAAGCCCATTTCTGATGCTTCAGAAAGTGCAGAGAGAGCCTTGCCATATTTAGCGGTAAGCTTGCTGTTACTTCTTACCCACTGCTGGAATTCTGCCTCTTCCTGTTCCGCACGACCGATGATGTCGAGCTTGTCGAAAGCCAGCTTCATTCCCTGCCACTTCTTCCATCCGTTAGAAGAGCTTGAGTACTTGCTTGCATACTGGATCTTGATCTTAGGGTCAGCGAGCATGTCTTCCAGAAGGACATTCTGACGTGCTGTACGAGCTGCAATTCTTATATCATTTACAGCAAGCTGGTTTCTAAGCTCAGGAGATGTCTGAAAACGTGTAGTCCTGCCAGGATATCCCATGATCATTGTATAGTCTCCCTCCTGTACACCAGCAAGAGATATCTTAAGGAAATCCTTTGATCTCAAAGGAACATTTGTCGGAGAGTATTCAGCCGGGTTACCCTTCTTGTCTGCATAGACACGGAACATGGAGAAGTCTCCGGTGTGACGTGGCCACATCCAGTTATCTGTATCTGCTCCAAACTTTCCGATTGATGAAGGTGGAGCACCGACAAAGCGGACATCCTTATATACTTTATATACTATAAGGTAATATACATTCTCGTTGTAGAACGATTCAATCTCAGCATCGCAGTATGGGTGATCCTTTTCTGCTTCCTTGATGAGATTCTGTGCAACAGCCTTGACAGCCTGCTCCACAAGAGTTTCGATGTTTACGCTATCCTTGTATTGCTTACGTGCTTTCATCTCAGCTTTCTCGAGTGTTGCAGTAACGTCTGTCATGTACTCAAGGAAAGTCACGGTAAGACCCTCACATGGGAGTTCCTCGCTACGGTTCATTGCCCAATAGCCGTCCTTGAGATAGTCGTGATCTACGCTGCTCAGCTTCTGGATGTTGCCGTATCCGCAGTGGTGGTTGGTAACAAGAAGACCTTCTTTTGAGATAATCTCTCCTGTACATCCGCCTCCGAACTGCACGATTGCATCCTTGAGAGAATGATTCATATTGTAGATCTGCTTAGGTGAAAGCTCACATCCAAGTTCCTTCATGTCCTTTCCGTTCATCTTCTTGATGAGCGGAAGCAGCCACATGCCTTCGTCTGCGAATGCGCTTCCTGCAAAGATGGTAAGCGCAGTGATGATGCTGATGATCTTTTTCATATTAAAATAATGTTGGTTCCAATTGTTTGAGATGGAAGCTTTTGCGATGGTGAGGCGTATATCCATGAGCGATGATTGCTTCCACATGTTCTTTGGTAGGGTATCCCATGTTCCTTTCCCATCCGTACTGAGGATACTCCAGAGCAAGTTTTCTCATATATTCATCCCTGTATGTCTTGGCCAGTACGGATGCCGCGGCGATGCAGGCATATTTGCCGTCTCCCTTTACCACGCACTCATAGCTGTAACCGTCGAATGGCTTGAATTTATTTCCATCTATAAGAAGAAATTCCGGCTTGACGCTCAGCCTGCGGACTGCCCTCTGCATACCGGTAATGGATGCATTCAGAATATTTATTGTATCGATTTCTTCTGCACTGACTTCTTCTACTGCCCAAGCGATAGCTTCCCGCTCGATGATCGGGCGGAGCGTCTCCCTTGCCTTTTCTGTCATTTTCTTGGAGTCGTTCAGGAGTGGATGGTGGAAATCCTTAGGCAGTATGACTGCAGCTGCGAAGACCGGACCGGCCAAAGGGCCGCGTCCTGCCTCGTCGCAGCCTGCTTCAATCAGGTCTGCGTGAAGGAAATTCAAAAGATGATGTTCATTGTGCATTCTGCAAAAATACACAATTTATCCGTCTTTAGCTATTTCCTGAGCATTTCTATTATCTGGTTTTTAGTCTCTATGATTTCTTCCTGGCTCTTGACGAGCTTTCTGAGATATTCCACTTCCTTTTCCAGCTCGGCAATGCGTCCTGCGTATTCTTCTTTCATCTCCCTGAGATTCTCTTCCGGAATTCTGACTGGTCTGTATCCGAGGACAAGCTCTTCAGTAGAAGTGTCGAGAAGGTGGGCAAGTCTGATCACATTGCAGTTTACGATATTGGTATTGCCTTTTTCCAGATCCCTGTATGCAGTCAGAGAGATACCGAGCCTATGGGCCATTTCTTCCTGTGTCAGTCCATGCTCTTTCCTTATTCTCCTGATGTTGTCTTTGATGGAAGTGTTGTCCATATCGTTCTGATTAAGTGATGAGGACAAAATTATTCCTTAAAGGAATGCTCTATAAACAAGAAAAAACGACGAATCGCAAGAAGAACTTGTTTAAAAAAAAGAAAAAATTTTAAAAAAGATAAAAAAGTGGCAGCTATTCCGTGTATTTGACTTATAAAAAGTTGCATTTGGTGGTGAAATGCTTCAGCTTTGTGGAAAAAGATAAAGCTATGAGCAATATGAATTTTGAAAATATCTGCACTTTGATCTGCAGGGGAGAGTTGGAAAGTTCCATGACCTTGACTGAGGATGACAATGTTTTTTATGATGAGCTGGGCATGTCCTGTGTGGAGTTGGCTGAACTCGTCGCGGCCATGAGATGTTAAAAACTGCCGGTTTTCTATTGATATTGTGACTTAATTTTTTTAGATTTGCAAGGATGTGTCTTTTAGGACGCTGACCAGCACATAATTATAAACACAATAACACAAAAACTGATGAAAACTTATTCAACTCAAAACATCCGTAATGTGGTTCTGCTTGGTAGCACCAAGTCAGGTAAGACCACATTGTCTGAAGCGATGCTTTATGAAGGTAAGGTTATCGACAGAAGAGGAACAGTAGAAGCAAAGAACACTGTTTCAGACAATGCTGAAATCGAGCAGATCAATCAGAGATCAATCTATGCTACTCCGCTCTACGCAGAGTTCATGGATACAAAATTCAATATCATCGACACTCCGGGTGCAGATGACTTCGTTGGTGGAGCAGTTTCTGCATTCAAGGTTTGCGACCTTGGAGTACTCGTGGTGAACGCACAGCAGGGCGTTGAGGTAGGTACTCAGATCTACGCACGCTATGCAAAGAACTATAACATTCCTCTTATCGTGGCTGTAAACCAGCTCGACGGCGAGAAGGCATCTTGGGAGACAACTCTTGAGTCAATGAAGGAAGCATTCGGTGGCAAGCCGGTAGTAGTTCAGTATCCAGTGACCGTAGGTCCTGAGTTCGACGGCTTCATCGATGTTCTCAAGATGAAATATTATCGTTTCGAAGGCGACACAGGCAAGCGCCAGGACCTTGAGATTCCTGCAGACCTCCTTGAGGACGCTGAGGAACTCAGAAACCAGCTTATCGAGCGCGCTGCGGAGTACGACGATACACTCATGGAGACATTCTTCGAGCAGGGTTCTCTTTCAGAGGACGAGATCAGAAAGGGTCTTGGTATCGGTATCCGCGAAGGTGCTGTAATGCCTATCTTCTGTCTTTCTGCAAAGAAGGACATCGGCGTAAAGCGTCTCATGGAGTTCACAATCCGCACAGCGGCTTCTCCAGCAGAGCGCCCATGCGTAACTAAGGATGGAAAGACATATGAGTGCAAGCAGGATGCTCCTGTATCACTCTTCATATATAAGACAGCTGTAGAGCCACACCTTGGTGAGGTTGCTTACTTCAAGGTGATGACCGGTGAGCTTACTGAAGGTGTAGACCTCGAGAATCCTGAGACAGGCGACAAGGAGAGAATCACAGCTATCTATGCTGTCGCTGGTAAGAAGAAGGAGAAGGTTACAGACCTTAAGGCTGGTGACATCGGATGTACAGTGAAGCTCCGTGCTGCAAAGACAAATGTGACTCTCTGTGCTCCTGGTGCAGATATCGCATATAAGGAGATCGAGTTCCCTCACTATAAGTATCGTTGCGCAGTAAAGGCTAAGGATGCTAAGGATGAGGAGAAGGTAAGCGAGGCTATGGCAAGAATCGCTGCAGAGGATCCAACATACATCATCGAGTATCATAAGGAGCAGAAGCAGACTATCCTCAAGGGTCAGGGTGAGCAGCATGTAAATACTCTCAAGTGGAGACTCCAGAACGAGAGCAAGCTCGAGATCGAATTCTCAGCTCCTAAGATCTCTTATCGTGAGACTATCACAAAGGTTGCTACAGCAGACTACCGCCACAAGAAGCAGTCAGGTGGTGCCGGTCAGTTCGGTGAGGTTCACCTCCTTGTTGCTCCTTATCAGGAGGGCGTAGATCCAGGTAACAGATTCAAGGTAGACGGCAAGGAAGTCGTTCTCAATATCAAGGGTAAGGAAGAGTTCGACCTTCCATGGGGCGGTAAGCTCGAGTACTACAACTGTATCGTAGGTGGTGCTATCGACGCACGCTTCATGCCAGCTATCCTCAAGGGTATCAACGAGAAGATGAGCGAAGGTCCTCTTACAGGTTCACTCGCACGTGATATCCGCGTTTACGTTTACGATGGTAAGATGCATCCGGTAGATTCAAATGAAATCTCATTCGTTCTTGCGGCTCGTAACGCATTCAAGGAGGCATTCCGTGTAGCTGGTCCTAAGATCATGGAGCCTATCTACAATGTTGAAGTATTGACTCCATCAGAGTACATGGGTGCATGTATGTCAGACCTCCAGAACCGTCGTGCTCTTATCGAGGGTATGGGTTCAGAGAAGGGATTCGAGGTTATCAAGGCACGCGTTCCGCTCGCAGAGCTCTACCGCTACTCGACAACTCTCAGCTCCCTCTCATCAGGTAGCGCAACATTCACAATGGACTTCGCTGACTACCAGCCAGTACCAGGTGATGTACAGGAGAAACTCCTGAAGGCTTACCTCGAGGAAGAGAAGGAAGACTAATATTTATATTAGGATATAAGCCAAAAACAATAGGAGGAAAACTGAATCTCAGTTTTCCTCCTATTTTATTTCATTAGCAATCCTTGCAAAAAAAGGACTTGATTCTTTTGCAAGGATTGCAGTTTTGGGGACCAAAGGCCATTTTTGAGCCGTTATTTAGAATCCTTGCACAAAAAAGTGCCATTTCTTCTGCGAGGATTCAAATACAGCAGGTGGTGGCTCCAGAAGAGGCTGTCCTTGTCAAGTGCCATCGCGTGGAGGAGGGCGTGGTGGGCCTTTGTGCGGGCGGTGTTGAGATCCACTCGGTCGATTGATTCAAGCACAGTGAGTGGTCAGAAGAAAATAGCCCTCCTAGATATATAGAAGGGCTAGTAAGAATATCCGCGCGATTTAAATTATCTGATGAAGTTGGTCATGACCGGTTTCTCCTTGACAGGGTCTGGGATGCCGGCTGCACGGCCAGCCTCGATGCACTTGAGGAGCCATGCCATGTTGCGGCCGAGTTCGCGCATCACCTGCATACCTTCCTCGTCCTGGAGAACCTGCTCTGGTGTGTTGCCGTGTACCATGTTCCAGTATTTTGATGAAACAACCGGCATGGACGAGATTGTGAAGTACTTGTTGATCTGGTCGAAGGCTGCAGTGGTGCCGCCGCGGCGTGCGCTCACGATACCTGCTGCCGGCTTGTAGCGGAACACCTTGCCCTTGCCGTAGAATGCACGGTCCATGAATGAGGTGAGGGCGCCTGAAAGGGCAGCGTAGTGAACTGGGCTTCCAAAGATGAATCCGTCTGCCTGCTCTGCCTTGTCGAGGAACTCGTTCACGCAGTCGTTCATGAAGCATCTGAGTGACGGTTTCTCGCCGTTCGGGCCTCTCTTGATGCACTGGGCGCATCCCAGACATCCTGAGATAGGCTTCACGCCGAGCCAGATGATTTCGGTCTCGATTCCTTCAGCGATGAGTTCCTTCTCTACTTCCTTGAGGGCTGTGTATGTGCATCCCTCCTTATGTGGACTGCCGTTTACCAATAGTACTTTCATATTTTCTTATGTTTAAATGTTATCGTTAAGTTTAGTTTCTCTATTCCGTTGCGCTTCTCTCCTATGTTGAGTCTATGTATTTGTCTCGTCAGCGTTTCGTGTAAGTTGTTGATAGGTAGTGAGTTGTTGGTTTGTCCTGCATGGCGGGGAAGGCAGGATATTGATGTAAGTGGCTGTTATTCAGGGAGTTGTCCGTTACGGTATAGGCCTTTCTGCAATCCACCGCCTTCCGCTCTCTGCTTCTTGGAGATTTCGTCCATTCTACGGAGCGAGTCCTCTGTGAAGTCTCCGTGGAAGACCATCATGCTGGTGCTTGGCCAGGTGATCAGCATTACCATTTCATGGCATGTGTTACCGTCAGGCTGATCCAAATATATGACCATATGTGATATGTCATCTTTGATCTCCGAGGCTTTCATGTAGGATTTAAGCATCTTTTCTGCTGCTGTGACAAATGCCTTTTCCTCAGTTTCCCTATTTTCCTTGAACGAGAACATGTAAAGCGCATCAAGGTCATCAATGATGGCCTTTACTGGTGTCTTGTTGAGAGTTGGTCTTGCCATTCTGAGCATAAGACCGTCAACCTTCATGCATTTGGCGCCCTTCACGTCATCGTTGGCTTCGAGAAATCTCACAGCAGGGCTTTTGGCGGTTTCCTGACTCTGAGCCGAAACTTTCAGGCTTGTCAGTGCCGTCATCAACATAAGTATGACTGATATCAAACGTTTCATAGCGCTGATCAGTGAGCACTTATTATGCCAGTTTCAATGTCAATGCTATGAAGTCCTCTACGCTGAGACGCTCTGGACGCAGTTCAAAAACAGGGTCTGCTACGAACTCAGCCAGCTGCTCTTCATTCCATCCGAGTCTGTCAGCTTTTGCGCGTATGAGCGGCTTCAATGAATTTCTAAGTGTCTTGCGTCTCTGGTTGAAGCCAGTCTTGACTACTGTCTTGAAGAGCGCCTCATCGCAGCCAAGTTCGGTGCGCTGGTTGCGGACGAGTCTGATGACCGCTGACTTTACCTTTGGAGGCGGGTTGAATGCGCCTTCTCCTACTGTGAAGAGGTATTCGATGTCATACCATGCCTGGAGAAGCACCGAAAGGATGCCGTATGTCTTTGTGCCAGGCTTCTCTGCAATGCGCTCCGCCACTTCCTTCTGGATCATGCACACGACCTGCGGAACCTGTTCCTTGTAGTCAAGTACCTTGAAGAATATCTGTGACGAGATGTTATATGGGAAGTTGCCGATCACGCAGAACTGTCCTGGGAAGAAAGTCTCGAGCTTGAGCTTAAGGAAGTCGGCTTCGATAAGTTTGCCGTTCACCTGAGGGAAATGTACGAGAAGGTAGTCAACCGACTCGGTGTCAATCTCTACCATACGAAGGTCCACTTCCGGTCTCTGAAGCACATACTGTGTCAACACACCCATTCCCGGTCCTACTTCAAGTGCCGGCATTGGGTTTCTCTCGTCATTGACCACGTCCAGTCCCGGACATGGGACGATCAGTGCATCAGCAATTCTCTGTGCTATAGACAGGTCAGTCAAAAAGTGCTGGCCAAGGGCCTTCTTCGCTCTAACTTCCATATGTTTTGATTTTGTGTGTTTTTGATTGCAAAAACATACAAATATAGTAATATTTTATTTTACAGATGTCTCGACTGCGCTCGACATGACAAGGGTAATACTCGGCATGACAAGGGTAATGCTCGGCACGACAAGGGTGACGCTCGACATGACAAGGTTAGTCTCGATATGACAAGGTTAGCGGGTTCCGATCCAGATGAAGGCCATACCGATGAGGATGAGCGCCAGATCGACGGCCTTGGCGCGGAGGTTCCTCTCCTTGAAGATGAGGGCTGCGCATGCGAATGAGACGATAACCGAACTTCGTCGTACCAATGACACTACTGATATCATGGATTCAGGATCGTTCAGCGATGTGAAATAGGCGAAGTCTCCGATGCATATGAACAGTGAGATCAGCGGAATGCTCCATCTCCAGACGAACGGGGTGCCATGATGGCGCTTCGGATACCACAGCAGCCCGCAGATTACAGTCATGATGATGAGCTGATATAGATTGAACCAACTCTGTACGAACATAGGACTTAACTGCTTCATTATGAACTTGTCATAAAGTCCGCTGATCGCTCCCATCAGCACAGCTCCAGCCAGGCACCATATCCACTTGTTGCTCTTGAAGTCGATGTTTTCCTTCTTTCCGGTGCGGCTCATCAGGAAGACGGAGAGGATGGTAACCAGGACACCGGCCCATTGGTATGGATTCAGCCTTTCTCCGAAGATCAGCGTCGCTCCGACGAGCACCAGCACTGGCCTGGTCGCGTTGATCGGCCCGACGATGCTCAGCGGTAGATGCTTCAGCCCGAAATATCCGCAGATCCACGAAGATAGCACGATGCAGGCTTTCAGCACAACCAAAAGATGCGCCCTCACCGTTGTGCATAATGTGTTGTGTGTCAGCGAGTTGCTGAAACTCCGTGCCGTCAAAGGGGAGCACGGAGATTTGGGAAGTGATTGTGGGTCAGTAAGTTGCGTGCCACAGAAATCAGGGCCATAGGGCGCGGTGTCGAGGAAAGTGCCGCTGAACCAGCCGAAACCGCCGATGTAGTCCAGAAGAAACGGCGAGAAAATCAGCGTGGAGAAGACCGTGTTGAGGAACAGCACGGGAAGAACAGCATTGTCCTTCAGGGATGCCTTTTTTGATGTATCATAGAATCCGAGAAAGGTAGCGGATACGAATGCAAGTATAAGCCACATTATCTCTTCTGCTTGAAAAGCCAGTCCATAAAACCAGGGTAGTTGAATGCTGGATTCCAGCTGCCATGGTTGCATCCTGGGAACTCAATGTACTCTACGTCTGCTCCTGCCTCCTTGAGGGCTTTGTATGCTCTGCGGGAGCACTCTACAGGGACGATGTCATCAGCATCGCCATGGAAAAGTCTCCAGCTGACTCCCTTTACTTTTGCGATTTTCTCTGTGTCAGCGGCTCCGCAGATAGGTATGGCTGCGGCAAATGTTTCAGGGAAACGTGAAACAAGGTCAAATGTCGCCATTCCTCCCATGGACAATCCCATTATGTATACTCTGGACTTGTCAACGTTAGGGTTGGCGAGGTAAGAGTCGATCAGTTCCTTTACAGCGTTGGATACTGGAGTGATTGTCTGATCAGCCTTGAGGTCTATGAATGAGTCCGGTCGCTTGCTGAAAGCCCAATACTCCTCTTTAGGACATTGCGGGAATATCACGTATGCCGGATGTTTTTCCCTGTTTACCGGATTGAGGAACATCTGAGCGCCGATCAGTAGCTGAAGTTTGTTGTCGCTGCCTCTCTCTCCCGCACCATGCATGAAGATGATAAGAGGATATTTCTTGCCAGGCTTTACGCTTTCAGGTACGAGTTCCTGGTAATTGACATTATAACCTTCTGAATCTGTGAATGTTTTTGGCTCATAAGCGTTCTGGCCAAAAGAAACAGCACTGCAGGCGAATGCCGCAATCAGTGAAATAAATAACCTCTTCATACGATAGTAATTAATGCATTACAAAAGTAACGCAAATTTGTTATTTATTTCTTACTTTTGCGAGATATTTGGAATGAAAATAAACAAGACATAATATGTACAGAACACACACCTGCGGAGAGCTCCGCATTGAAAATGTCGGTCAGATAGTTACATTGGCCGGTTGGGTGCAGAAGTCAAGGAAACTTGGCGGTATGACCTTCGTAGACCTCAGAGACCGTTACGGTATCACTCAGCTCGTGGTTGATGCTCATGCTGCGGCAGAACTTGTAGAGACAGCAAGCTCACTTGGTCGCGAGTGGGTGATCCAGGTTACCGGACAGGTAATCGAGCGTCAGAGCAAGAACCCTAAGATGCCTACAGGTGACATAGAGATCAGCCTCAGCGAAATCAAGGTTCTCAACAAGGCAAATACCCCTCCATTCACAATTGAGGAAGAGAGTGACGGTGGTGAGGAACTCAGAGCAAAATATCGTTACCTCGACCTTCGTAGAGGACCTCTTCAGAGGGCACTCAAGATCCGTCACCAGATCGCTCATGAAGTACGCAACTACCTCGATGCTCAGAACTTCCTCGAGATCGAGACCCCATACCTCATCAAGTCTACTCCTGAGGGAGCACGTGACTTTGTGGTTCCATCACGTATGAACCCGGGTCAGTTCTACGCTCTCCCACAGTCTCCTCAGACATTCAAGCAGCTCCTTATGGTTGCAGGTTACGACCGTTACTTCCAGATCGTACGCTGCTTCCGTGATGAGGACCTCCGCGCTGACCGTCAGCCTGAGTTCACTCAGATCGACTGCGAGATGTCATTCGTGGAGCAGGAGGATGTCCTCAACACATTCGAGGGCATGATGAGAACTCTCTTCAAGAACGTTCTCAATGTGGAGATTGCAGAGCGCATCCCACGCATGAGCTGGTACGACGCTATGGATTTCTATGGCTCAGATAAGCCAGATATCCGTTTCGATATGAAGATCCACGAGATCACAGACCTCGTCAAGGGTTACGGCTTCTCAGTATTCGACGGCGTAGACTACATCGGTGCAATCAACGTTGAGGGCACTGCAAACTATACACGCAAGCAGATCGACGAGCTCACAGAGTGGGTGAAGAGACCTCAGGTGGGCGCAAAGGGACTCGTTTATATCAAGATCAACGAGGACGGCAGCATCAAGTCTTCAATCGATAAGTTCTACACACCTGAGCAGCTTCAGGCTGTTGCAGATCGCCTTGGCGCAAAGAAGGGCGATATGCTTCTGGTAATGTGCGGCGCCAAGAGAAAGACACAGAACATGCTCGGCGTACTCCGTATCGAGATGGGTAACAGACTCGGTCTCCGTGATCCGTTCAACTTCGCACCTCTCTGGGTTGTTGACTTCCCTCTCGTGGAGTGGGACGACGAGACTCAGCGTTTCTACGCTATGCACCATCCGTTCACTGCGCCTAAGCCAGAGCACCTCGAACTCTTCTACAGCGACAAGAAGGAAGACCTTGAGAAGGTATGTGCAAACGCATATGACTTCGTTCTCAATGGAACAGAGCTCGGTGGTGGATCGATCCGTATCCACGAGGCAGCAATGCAGGAGCGTATGTTTGAGGTTCTCGGAATCTCTAAGGAGGATGCAGAGTACAAGTTCGGCTTCATCATCAATGCCTTCAAGTTCGGTGCTCCGCCACACGGAGGTCTTGCATTCGGTTTTGACCGCGTATGTTCGCTCTTCGGAGGACAGGAGACAATCCGTGACTACATCGCATTCCCTAAGAACAACCAGGGCCGCGACGTAATGATCGATTCTCCTTCGTACATCGACCAGGAGCAGATGGACGAACTCTTCCTCGAATCAAAAGCAGAACGCTAGTGCTTCGATTAACGACATCTGTAAGTAGCAAGATGTTGTTAATCAATATGTTATAAAAAAGAACTGTCGTTAACCCCTCCTTTAAAGTGGTGGTTGACGACAGTCTTATTTATAAGTATTTGATAATTACTTCATTAGAAAACGAAGTGTCGTTAATCTTACGAGTTACAGTTCCAACTCTTCGATGATGCGATCCATGCCGGCATAGCGGTCGAGAGTCCAGAGGATGAAGCGGATGTCGACGCATACACACTTGTTGTAGCCGTCCTGGCACCATACGTCGCTCGAAAGCGACTCCTTGTTGCCGTCAAAGGCAAGTCCTATCAGTTCGCCTCTTGAGTTGAGAACAGGACTGCCGGAGTTACCTCCTGTGATATCGTTGTCTGTAAGGAAGTCTACGTACATCTGTGAATTGTCTGGTCCGAATCCCCATTTGCCCCATTGTCTGGCGCTATACAGCAGGTACTGCCTGTCGCTGAGGTAGAAATCATAGTCTACTGGATTGTACTTCTCGAGTATACCGTCCGGTGTGGTCTTCCAATCTCCTATGAGTCCGTCACGCAGAGAGTATCCTCCTACAGTGCCATAGGTGATTCTCATTGTAGAGTTTGCGTCAGGATACTGGACTATGCCCTTGTCAAGGCGCATCTGATAAAGGGCACGTGTGAATTCGCTTTCCAGATCAAGAAGGCTGAGACCGTTCTCGGCTACTGTCTTGGCATCGTTGAAGGCTGTGATCTTAACTTCCATGGTGAAGCGGCACAGAGGGTCGTTGACGATGTCCTCATGAGGGACTTCCCTTGCCATCAGTCTTGCGATTCCTTCCTCTGAAGTGAATACGCTATTGTCCCAAAGGTATGCAGCCAGAGCCTCCGGGTGTGGGTACTCAGCTATCATTTCCTTCTGCCACTGGGTAAAGTACTTAGGGTTGATGTTCTCGATGTACTCCTTAAGAGCATATATCATGAGTTCACGCTCTACGCGCATGTCCATCTCTGCATATTCCCTCTCCATCCTTGTGCCGGCTCCATGAGGGTTTCTCGCATTGTGTGCGCGTCTCATCACAAGGCCAAGTCTGGTGCCTCTGATGATGGTCTCACGGAAATAGACAGCGTTTCTTTCAGGCTCTGATACTGCCTCATATGTTTCCTTGAGGTTCTTCAGCAGGTTACCCCATTTGGCGGCACGCTCGTCAGATGCCATTATCCATTCCTGGAGTTCTTCCTCTATGACCTCTTTCTTCTGTACGACGTTGAATCTTTCGCAGCACTCGACTTCTCCACTGTAAAGCTCCTGCACGTTGCTGAGGCTGAAGAAGTAGTCAGAGTATTTCAGACGGATCTCCGGATCCTTGTCCATCCATGACTTGATGATGGCCATCTGCTCGCCGCGTATGCGGTTGCTGATCGGATGCTTGAGGGACTCGGTGAAGTCTACTTCGTATGAGCTGCTGTAACGGTTGGTTCTTCCTGGGTAGCCTATGATCATGGTGTAGTCTCCCGGCTTGTATCCCTCGAGAGAGATGTTGAGCTTCGCAGCAGGCTTCATAGGAACGTTATCCTCAGAGTAAGCGGCAGGGGAACCGTCAGGTGCTGTGTAGACACGGTACATTGCGAAGTCGCATTTGTGCTGGGGCCATTCCCAGTTGTCGATATCGCCGCCGAAGGCAGCAGATGATACCGGTGGTGCAGCTACAAGGCGTACATCACGATATACTTCATACAAGGCAATGTAATATCTCGAGCCTCTCCACATGGACGAAAGCCATGCATCAAGACCGGTTTTTTCCTTGTATTCCTTCTCCATGATGTGACTGAGCTTGCGGATTCCAGCGGGTATTCCCTGCGCTGCAAGTTCCTTCTTCAGTTTCTCCACTTCGTCTGTCACGTCAATGACTCTTTTGAGGAAGTATACGCTCTTGTCCTTTATGTTCACTTCCTCGTCAGAGCGGAATGCCCAGAAGCCTTCCTCGAGATAGTTATGCTCAGGGGTGCTGAGTGCATGGATATCACTGTAGGCGCAGTGGTGGTTGGTGATGAGAAGTCCTTCGTCGGAGATGATGCTTCCTGTACATCCGAATTCCATGGAAACGACAGCATCTGAGATGCTGGCTCCCGGGGCATCAGCGTTATAGATCTCTCCAGCGGAGAGCTCCAGTCCGCGCTCCTTCATGTTCTTTTCCAATGCGGCATCGATGGCGTGTATCATCCACATGCCTTCGTCCGCCATAGCGCTATAGCTGCCCATCACGGCAGCTATAGCGGTTATTATCAGTTTCTTGTAAAATTTCATTCAATATATTCATTCTGTCACTTCGACCGAATTTCTCTTTGTCATTTCGACTGAATTTCTCTTTGTCATTTCGACTGAACGAAGTGAGTGGAGAAATCTTTTCCATTATTTATTTTACAGATTTCTCGACTTCGCTCGAAATGACAATGTTTACTTCGCTCGAAATGACAATGGTTACTTTTCTCGAAATGACAATGGTTACTTTTCTAGAAATGACAATGTTGCTGTTTTCTCGAAATGATAGTTATTCTGTAAATTCATAGACATTGCCCTGAGCCTTGAAACTGAGCTTGGCAGGCTCCTGACGTACGTCGTCGGCCTTGTAAGTGATTGTCCATGTCTCCATGGTCATGAGTTCCCAAAGCTTCTCAGGAGTCATAGGCTCTGCATATCTGATCTGGATTGCAGGCTGAAGATCCTTGTTGAGGTCCAGATATACTCCGATCACACCCTCATGAGTAGAAAGGTGGTTGCTCAGGAAAGGCATATTGCGCAGGATGATAGGCTTCTCGTAGTTCTTGTCCACGATCTCATATACATACTGCTGCTTGCCCTCAGCCTTCTCAATACGGCTCTTCCACTGCACACGGAATGGATTGAACATCTTTCTGATGAACTCTTCCGTAGAGATGGCAGCCACCTCATCCTCAAGCTCAACAAACTTGTAGTCAACTTCGATGATCTTCTCTCCACCGCCATGAACAGGCATCACAAGCTCCTTTTTCTCCACGATCTCCTCGAACCAGTCCTCATCAAGTTCCTCTGAAGGATCCATGTACACGCGTACGATAAGCGGACAAGCAAACTCGGTCTCAAGACCATAAAGCTTCTTTCCGGTCAGTCTGAACTGCATTCCGAGATAGTTGATGTCCATCTTGTCATACATGCCCTCGGTGCGGATCACCACCACCTTGAGAGAATCGCTCTCGGCTGGGTCCGGAGTCATGATGCGGAACTTCGAAGGAACGAATATAGCCTCCTGGATCTTGTCAGGATTGGTCTGTGCAGGATTATAGAGTACGTCAGCTGCGTGTCTCTTTACAAATACCTTTACACCATATACACCCTGGATCTTCTGGAGCTTCGCCTTGAACGCCATAGAACTTCCGTAGCACTTCACTGAACGGAGTCCTTCGATGGTTACAGTCTCAAGCTCATCCATATCCACCACCTTCACCATGGTGCTGTCAGGTCCCATGACCTCCATGCCCCACTTCATGTCGATGGTAGGAAGCTCGAACTTGCCGCCTGACCACATGCCGAATGCAACAAGAACCACTGTAAGGATAGCTGGAAGGAAGTTCCAGAACTTACCCTTTACCTTGCTTGTAAGACCCACCTGGAGTGCTCCTGTGTTACATGAAGCCACACATTCTCCGCAAAGAGTACAATCCACAGAGTCTACTGTACCGTTGCGGAATGACTTGATGTCAACATGGTATGGACATTTCTTGACACAGAGACCGCAGTTGTTGCAAGTTGCCATGTTCTTCTGGAGCTTCAGCACCTGAAGCTTAGGCCTTGCATGTAAGATCTCAAGAAGATATCCTGCGAGGCAGAATGCGCCAAGGAGAGCAGCCCAAGGAATGTCCGCTCCAAGCACGTCAGCCACATAGTAAAGTCCGAAGAGCACACCGATCCATAACCAGAATTTCAGTGTATTGGAAATCGCTCCGAGCGGGCAGAGATATCTGCACCAGAACATATCCACAAGGAAGCTACCCAGAACGACCATGCAGATTGATACAATTGACATCCACAGGGTGATTTCACCTTTGAATCCAGTTGCAATTGCATAATATGGATCGAGGTTCTTGCAGAAAAGTTCGCTTGCCTCAACGGTCGAATAGAATATCCAGAACAGAAGAACATACTTTACAATGCGGAGCACCTTGTCGAGAATCGAGCCGTTACGGATCTTGAGCGACTTGATGTGCATTGCGTTTCGCGCCTTGCTGATGAGGTCCTGCACTGTGCCCAGCGGGCAGATGAATGCGCAGAACAGTTTGCTGAACAGCACCACAGCCGCAACCAGTGCGATACCCATCATCACCTGAAGTGATGACATGCTGCACGGAAGACTGTTGTTTGCCAGATATGTGGCAAGGGCCTGAAGGCCGCCCATAGGACAATATGCCTCAGGGTCTACGGCCACCTCCGAAGGGATGAGGCCTGTGATGAAGACAATCAGAGCCACAAGCACTCCCCACTGGAGGAGATACTTGGGCCAGTTTGTGATGATTGTAGATTTCTTGGCCATAAATATGATTATTTATTCTTAACGCAGCGGAGTGATGCGCCTGCAAGGAAGTTACCGTATGCTACGGTCACCTTCTCGTTAGTAGCGTTGTAAAGTGGCATAAAATAGTAATACTGTACGTTCTTGAGGCTGCCGTCTTCGTTGGTGGTAACCTTGTAACTTGACGATCCGATCAGGTATGACATGACTCCATAGATTCCGTTATAATTTGTCACATTATATGATCCTGTAGCAGTGATATTGCCCTTGTTACGAGCGCTTGCAAACTGCCATGCCCAGCCAGCATCTGCGAGTGCTGCGAGGCTTGCTCCCTTGATGGTTTCGTCATAATATACTCCGTCAGGATTGGTCATCGCACTGTTAGAGCATTGACCTACGAGACCTGTCATCTCTGCAACGGTAGGGATGTGCCAGCCTGTAGGGCAGATACCCTGTGTGCCTTCGAATGAAGATGCATTATCAACGGTGATTTCAGCGCCGAATGCGGTTGGTGCGTCATAAAGAAGTCCAAGAGTCTCAACAAGTGCAGGGTCAGCAACCTTGTCAACGTTTGCTGCAGGATACCAGATGCCTGCGTCTTCTGCAGGGTCTGATGAAACAGTCTTTCCGCGAGGAATGAAGCGGAGGTTCTCGGCCATCCATGTGTTGCCGTCAGCGAGAGTGACTGTCTTATACTCAACTCCGTCATAAACGAAGTAACCATCATGCTCTTCGAACTCTACCGGTGCATCCTCTGTAGTGCCTTCTCCCTCAAATTCGATCTCTCCTCCATCTGTCCAGTTCTCGATCTCTCCAGAAGCGGTAACAGCCATGTCATCAGCAAGGATGCGCGCATTGATTGTATATTGTGCACCTGACTTAAGTTCCATTTCTGTCAATGGTCGGATCATATTCTTGCCATTGGAAAGTGAAACCACCAGCTCCATCTTTACAGTGCCAGGAACGATGATCGCCTGCCATACTGTGCCGGCAGTTGCCTCATAAGCCTTTATCGCAACAGTTTCCTCGGCAGGAGTGACTGTAAGCTCAGCAACATTGACAGCTGCTGATGCAGGTGTACCTGTGAGTTCAACTGTCTCTACCTCTGCTCCTGACTGGTTTTCAATGTTGACTACAATTTTTGTCATCAGATGCTTGAATACCATTGTGATTGCGTTAGAAGAAGGCAGGACGCCGCTTTTTGCAGCTGCCATGAAGTCTGCGCTGCCTGTGCCTGCAGTCTGGTCGGCAACAGCCTCATATGTGGAAGGTGTTCCTTCAGCATCATAAGGGTAATATGCATATACGTCAGCTTCAGAATTGGCATCATTGTACCACATCAGCTCGCCTGTAAATACGCTGCCGTCGAAAGCAAGAAGGGCGTTGTCGGCATGTTTTTCAGCTGCATTTACTTTGGTAATGGTAAGACCGATCTGGTCCCCTGTTTCAAAGTTGACTTCGGTTGCCTTTGTGATCACAGGTTCTACCTGAACCTTTCCCGGAACCATCTGTGGCTCTACGGTCTGCTGGCAGGCCGCAAATGCAAGCGCTGCCATTACGAATGTGATGTAACGTTTCATAATTTTATGTTTTAGTTTTGTTTCTCATTATACAGATTGCCACGTCAGGACCTTGTCCTTCCTCGCAATGACGTATCCTCCTCATTAATCAAATGTTCTGTACCACGTCATTGCGAGGAGCGTCAGCGACGTGGCAATCTTTAAAATGTCATTCTTAAGGCAAGACCTGCATTATAACGGTTCGGACTGGAGATGTACTGGAGGTCAAAGGCGTGGAGCCATGATCCTTCGGCTTCGGCGTAGAGGCCTTTCCAGAAGTTCCAGCGGAGGGCCAGCCCGAGTCTCATACGCCGTGCTGTCTCATATTCCATCTGTCTGTCATACCACTCCTGAAGCCTGTACGGCGATGTCTGTACTCCCGAATCCTCAGAGGTCATCCAATCCTCTTCAGAAACTTTTCCGCCCGCATAACCAGCCTTAACGGCAAGGTCAAACTGACCCATATATGTCTTCACGCGCACATCTGCGCCATATTTCATCAGCGACTGAGCCGATACATACGGATACATCTGAGAGGTAGTCTCGATTTGGCTATCGACATTAGCAGAAGCCAGTACCTCCACCTTTTCCGAGACATATTCATATTCAGGCTTGAGCGACCATCCGCTATGGGTCTGTATCCTGTTCTGTCCATGACCGATGACCGTAGTGACTCCTCCGACAGTAACCTTCTCCAGCACGGTCTCGTCCAATGCGCCTGCCTTCCATCCGAAGTCAAGACGTGCGTAATGGCCTTGGTGCTTATATCCCAGTCGTACATCTACCGAATTGCCAGGGAACAGGAACCAGATGAACTCCTTCTCACCGATGATTCCGCTTGTATGCAGATATTCAACCTCAGCAAACAGCCCCTTGTACTGCGCCTGCAGTGCTGCGCCGTGGCTGAGGTCCTTTACAGGGAATCCTTTCACGCCGTCCTCCTCAAGGTGCAGCCCGCTGCCGGTCCAGATGTTATGGACTCCATACATGAGACCCTTGTCAAGGAATGCATAGTAAGAAGTCTCGGAGATACCGACCTGCTTGGCCTCGACGGTCTCGCTTGTCTTGCGGAATATATAGTTCGCTCCAATCGCGAAGTCTCCGTCATGGTACATGAAGCCCGGCGACACGGTCATGTCAAGGCGCCAGTTCGAGTGCCTGAGGTCCTTCCTTTTGGCAATGTTAGAAGACTCGAAGTCCATCATGGCGCCGATGCGCCATCTGCTTGCGAGGTCATAAGATATGCCTCCGTCAAAGGCGTAAGTCTGCAATGTCTTTCGTCCCGGAGTGAACTCCAACACGTCCACTGGGTAGAAGCCCGGCTTGATGAACATGGATCCGCACATATCATAGCCTTCTGTCTGTGTGAATGCGAACGATCCCTTCAACGACATCTTCTCCATGTGCTGGATGCTGGCGGTAGATACCCCTGCGCTCCATCCGCGAGGTGCCTGCCATGTCTCCCTGAATCCGCCGTCCTCATAGTTTCCCGAAAGCTCGGCGTATGAGCGGGAGACAGTGTCCTGGCGTATGCCGGTGACATTGTCGGAAGCATTCCAGAAGTTGTTCCGCAACATCTGTTCGTATGTCTGAGCCGAAACCATAATGCCGCATAGGAGCAGGCCCAGAATCAGTATGAGTCGTGTCCTATTCATGCAGTGACTGTTTTTCGGTTTCATAAAAATCGTTCAGCGAGTTATTTGTGTCCGCCAGTATCTCGTAACCTGCAAGAGCCGTAGCCTCTTCGTCCACACGTCTCATGAGGGTATGTCCAAGGAATGTGTCCGAAAGGGACACATAACCGGCATCGGCCGAAGCCGCCAGGCGCTTCTGGTTGTTTGCAGACCTGCCGTCGAATACTTCCATGGCGTCAAGCACCCACTCGTAGGGCACCTTCACGACATTGTCCACTGCGTTGCCCGGAACCGGTGTCACATTCTCAGGAATGAGAACATACTCCTGGATAGTTATGCCTTCTGCACGGAATATCACAACAGCAGGTGACGATATTGACATGGCGTAGGCATTCGCCTTTCCTGTCTTGATGACCACGTCAAGATATCTGTCCTGTGATATCAGATTACCCGGTGCAGGGTGGTATTTGGTGTTGTCGAAGTATGTCGGATTGTAGCAGACGAAGTAGTCCGGCCTGTTGAGGTTGACTGACAGAGGGAACTGGGCTGCATGGTCTATAGCTCCACGCAGGCATAGTACGGCGTCTTCTCCAGGCTGGAGCGGGAAGTCATCTCCGTCGCCAGGGAACTGCCATACGGCCTGGATCAGCGGGATGAATTCAGGCAGCTGGCCGCCATCCGATATCCATGGGTTGGCTCCTGTGGAGTTGTATGGGGAAAGGGTTCCGAAGCAGATGCCGTCAAGATACTGCACCTGGTAGTCGTTATTGTGCAGGATTATGTACTGGTCAGCCTGGTAGTCTCCTTCCTGCGGGAACTTCTTGCAGCCTCCGCAGTAGAGTTCCTTGATCACGATGGAGCCGGCCTTCGAGATGGATAGAGTCAGTGCTATAGTATGATCGCGACCAGAAATCACCACCTTGTCTGCAGACGCATTGAAAACATTTGAGCCGTCGCGTCCGCTGAGGGTCACCCTGTAGAGCCCGTTCGGAAGGGTGAAGGTAGCTGTGCCGTCAGCGGCTGTCTGCGATACATATCTGTTGCCGGTGTTCATGTCCTCGACCCTGACTTCTGCTCCGCTGCGCTCAAAGCCGTCGTCCGGCCACTGCGGAGTGACGGTCAGCGCATGCAGCCCTTCTTCGTATGGGTTGACATGCCTGATGTCTGCGCATGAGACCGCAGCCAGGACTATTGACAGTATGTATGTTAATCGTTTCATTTCTATTTAACAGATTGCCACGTCAGGACTTTGTCCTTCCTCGCAATGACGTGTGGTGTGTTTTTGTTACTCCGTCATGTTGTCAGTCTTCACAATGACGTGTGGTGTGTTTATTACTCCGTCATGTTGTCAGTCTTCATAATGACGTGTGGTGTGTTTACTACTCCGTCATATTGTCTGTCCTCACAATGACGTGTGCTCCTCATTGTCAAATGTTCCTTACCACGTCATTGCGAGGAGCGTCAGCGACGTGGCAATCTTTAAAATTTCAACCTGCAGGTCAGGCCGTAGTAGAAGGCAGGGGTGAAGATCGCTCCCACGCCTGTCGCCATCGACTTGACATAAGGTCGTGAATTCGTAAAGTTATTTGCAAAGAATGACAGCGACACATGATCGCCTATCTCCTTTGTAATGCTTAAGTTAGCCGACATGTACATTCCATATCCGTCCTGGACGAACGTATAGATGTTGTCTGACTTCAGTATGAGGTTAGCAAAGTCAGGATCAGCAGCCTGCGCCGCAGTAAACGGGTGCACATTGCCGTCCAGGTCCATATATGACACCGGATAGATTGCTGTGTACGACTTTCCGTCGTAGATGTTTCCTCCTGTCGGATTGTTGTCGGTCTCAGACACTGTGAACGCATAGTCGGCCCCGTTGTACTGCGACAGGTTGCGGCTGCGGCGCAGCAGCGTCGCCTCCAGACGGCAGGTAATGATGATTCTCGCCTGCGGGATGTGGGTTATCGCAGTGAGGTTGGCGTCGAGGTTATGCGTGATCTTTCCGTTTGTCACGGAGTCGTCGTTTCCGCCGTTGGCATAGATTCCCAAATACTGATACGATCTGTCGGCAAGGGTAGTGTGTGACCATCCTTTCTGGTAATATGCCGACAGCTGCTCGTTGAGGTATTTCGTGTAGGTGTATGCCGCATCGAGGCGGAATGTGGTCTTCAGCGGTTTGATCTCAGGGAACTCCACGACAAGCTCGGCTCCGGCTCTCTTGACGTCAGCTCCGTTGTTCTGCTTGGTGGATTTTGCAAAGGTCCTGTCTGTTACCTTCACCTCCATAGGTGTCCAATAATCGTCCTGAGAATCTCGCACATACATCATTCCGGTCTGCGGGTCTACCTTTATCAGCGGATTGTCCGGCATCACGAATCCCTCAGGACGCTGGAGTATGTCGTATGAATACGGCTCATATACGTTCAGGAAGTTGTACGGGCCCTTTGTCACATTGTAGAATCCCACAAGGGAAACCTTCATGTCAGCGAATGCGGCATCTATGCCCACCTCAGAATTTCTGTTACGCTGCCACCTCAGGTCAGGGTTGTATGTGACTGTATATGGCTGGGTATAGTAAATATAGCTTGTCTTATCTCCGTATGAGAATCCGAATGTCTGGATGTCACGGTATTCCTGTTTGGGATACA
The DNA here is from genome assembly GCA_045126075.1 of Candidatus Cryptobacteroides sp. GTDB lineage: Bacteria > Bacteroidota > Bacteroidia > Bacteroidales > UBA932 > Cryptobacteroides. The sequence continues at coordinate 40,792 of JBGVNX010000065.1, read as the reverse complement.
GGATGTAGTATGACGGAAGTTTCTCTGTAACTCCCCAGCCACCTCTGACGGCAAGGCCGTCGGTCAGCTGCCACTTGGCGTTGAATCGTGGCGACAATGTGGTCTTGTTGTTATACAGCGAGTTCTTTATGAACACATTTTCCAGTCGCAGACCTGCCATGATCTCCAGCTTCGTGGTCGCTATCGGTATCGTCAGCTGTTCCTCCGCATATACCGAGAGATTGTGCATGAACGGATAATCCGTGTATGGACGTGGTCTGTAGCCGTTTGCGGCAAGAGCCGGGTCTTCATAATATTCTCCCTGACCCACGTTGCCGTTCGCCTTCCACTGCACTCCGGCCTTTAGAAGGCTCTTCCAGTCGTTCCAGCGCTTGTTCCAATTGTACTTGAGTGAAGCTGCGAAATCCAGTTCCTTGGAGTCTGTGATTTGGTCTGAGAAATATGTCAGCGGCAGCTGGTCTGCAAGGAAATATCCCGGCAGCTCGGCATGCACTGCAGGCTGGTTCGAAGCGTATGACTCGTATTTGTGGAATCTGTATAGGTTGTCGTTGAAGTTGACTGATGCGTCGAACTTGAGGCTTGTCACCCAAGCCTTGTTCAGCATCCAGTTCAGTGAGGTGTTTGATCTGAATGCGTTGTCGCGCTCCTTCTTGAACTGGCCCGTGAACGCGTCTGGGTCATCTTTCGTGTTCATTCCTCCGATGTTGCCGGCAAAGCCTGCCTCAAATCGGAGCGAACGTGCGAAGTTGTTGCTGTAGCTGAGGGTAATGCCTGTGCGGTTGTATGACTCATACGGAGAAATGAGTTGCTTCACGGCGCGGGCCCACTCAGCGCTGAGGTTCAGCACTCCGTTGTCGTCCTGCAGGTCAATGCCCTTGGACACGGAAGCCTGATATGTGCGCGGATTAACGGCAAAGGTCACATTCACCGGCGTACGGCCCTTTCTCGTGTTGATCTTGACCATACCCGAGTTGAGATCGCCATACTCCGCAGACGGCACTCCTGTGATCACCTCTATGGACTCGATGTTCTCCACCGCCACGTTTCGCGTGTCGGTTCCTCCCATCTCGCCGAACGATGCGTTGTTTCCAAGTCGCACTCCGTCCACTTCCACGGCAGTTCCGAAGGCTGCGTTTCCGCCTTTAGCACCTCCTTCTCTCAGTGAAAAGGCATTTTCTGATGTGAGGTCAGGATTTACGGTCTTGCCTCCCGGCAGCAGGGCGGCGATGTCTGTGGTGCTTGAAAGCTGCAGGTGGTTGAGAGCGTCGCGACCTATGTTCTGGGTCGTTCCAAGGCCGTCCTTGGCCTTCTGGGCCGTCACCACGACCTCGTCCAATGCCAGCGAGTTCTCGTGGAGTGTGAATGTCAGTCCCTCGACGTCCTTCTGCACGTCTATGACTGCAGAAACGGTGACATATCCCAGACATGAAACCTCCAGGACATATTCTCCCTTCTGCACGTTTTCAAAGACAAAACTACCTTCGGCGTCAGTTATGGCCCAAAGGTAGTCGTCTCCAAGCTTGACTGCCGCACCGATCACCGGCACCTGTGTGCCTGCTTCAAGCACGCAGCCCTCCACCAGATGCCCCTTCGGAGCACCCGGTGCGGTCAGTGTTGCTGCAAACAGAACCGCCAATGATATGAACAGTCTCTTTATCAAGTTATCTTACTTCGATTACAGTTCCGTGATCCTTGGCTGTAGCTTCCTTCCACTTCTGTGTGTATCCCGGCTGAGTGATCTTTGCCGGTATGCAATCAGTGTGCTCATTAGTAACGAAAGTGCCGTCTTCGTTCTGGGCCTTCACGTTTCCGTCGATGTACTTCACAAGGAGAAGCTGCTCCAGAGCAACCCACTTGTTGAAGATTTCCTGTGCTCTGTCGACCGAGAATCTTGTAAGGTAGGCGCGTACCTCGGTGAACGGATCCACTACCTTGCGGCATTTGTCGTTGCGGCGGATCTGTTTGCGAGGTTTCTTGTCAGCAGCCTCATAGATCGCAAGCGCCTCTTCGTCAGCCTTTGCCACAGCCTCTACCATCGCAGCCTCCCATGCGTCGATCTCTGCGTCAACGGTTGGGAACATGATGTTGTATGCCTTGTAGCATGCGTTCGCAACGCGGTTTGTCATCCAGAATGCTGAAGTAGGAGAATATGTGATCATATCACCGTTTCCTACGCGGAATGACTCCGGAACTTCTGTAGTGCATGTGTAAATAGGGGTGAGGTATGATGTTGCGGCATCGTCGCAGCCGAACCAGTTGAGTCCTCCGATCTCGTCAGGGAGCCAGCCTCGTGACTGTCCCACGAACCAGAAGCCTGTCTGCTGGGTAGCGATAGCTCTCTCGTTTACATACTCCTTTCCGCCAACCTCGAAGCCCATAGGTCTCCAGCGGTATGGGAGGGCGTTTCCGCCTGCTCCGATATCCTGGGTCATGTCCATAGGTGTGCCCTCATAGTGGTCACGCATCACGTCTGCCACGTCCTTGACGCTGATCTTGCGTGAAGGCTTCACGAAGAGAGGGAATCTCTTGGTCTTGTCCCAACCCATCGCATAGTCGATGTAGTCGTATGCATCTTTGGTAACTACGTTTCCGTTCTCGTCCTCGAATGTGAACTTGCCGTCGCAGAGGATGTTGAATGCAGACCATGCACGAGCCTCGCAGCCTCTCATGCCGCTGAAGTCAAGCGGAGCGTATGCGTCGCAGAAGCTGAAGTCCTTGTCCTCGCCTGAGAAATAGCCCTTCTCACGTGCGAATGTGATCACGTCAGGGGCGTACATGCAGTTCTCAGGGTCGTTGAGAGGGAAGGTGCTGATGCGTGCCTGGTTTGCGTGCGAGCAGATGTATCCGTCAGGAACTCGTCTTGCCACCCATACGATACCCTTGTTGTCCGGACCCTTTCCGATGAGGTCCATGACCCATACTTCCTCTGTGTCAGCCAGAGAGAATGACTCTCCGCTTGAGTAGTAGCCGTATGTGTTTGCGAGGTCTACGATGATGGAGATCGCTTCGCGTGCGGTCTTTGCTCTTTCGAGGGCCACATAGATAAGTGAGCCATAATCCATGATTCCCTTAGGATCCTCGAGCTCTGGACGTCCGCCATATGTTGTCTCGGCGATGATGAGCTGATGCTCGTTCATGTTGCCGACTCTCTGATATGTTCTTGATACCTGAGGGATGTATCCGAGGAATTTACCTGTGTCCCACTCGTTGATGGCGCGCATATCACCGCTGTTCCACACTCCGGCAGGCTCGAAATAGAGTTCTCCGAAAAGCTGGTGTGAGTCAGCTGCATATGAAATCATGTTAGATCCGTCAACGCTTGCACCTTTAGTTACGAGTACGTTGGTACATGCCTGACTGTCGATGGAATTCATTCCGAGTGCAGCCGCTAAAGTCAATAGGATGGCTTTTGAAAGTCGTCTCATTTTGTACTTTTATTATTATTAATTATTTTTGTCTGTTTTTTAGTCATCTTGTACGATTGCACCGTTTGGAACCCTTTACGTCATTGCGAGGAGCGTAGCGACGTGGCAATCGCAGGGCTGACCACACGTCATTGCGAGGAGCATAGCGACGTGGCAATCTATAAGACGATTAAGGCAAAGATATGAAAAAATCAAGATATATGAAACTGAAAATCTTCATGATGGTCCTCTCTTCTGCACTTATGTTCATGGTGGCAGGCGTTGAGGCTTCCGCCCAGCAACAGGAACAGCCGGATATTTACGAGCAGGCAGAGACTGAGGCAGACAGGCTTCAAAGGCTTCTGGATCTTGAGGATTGGCAGACTTTTTATGTGGATTCCACTCTGAAGCATGACTTTCCTGCCATGATGGAAGAGTTTACGCAGCTCCAGACCTCCAAGGTGTCAAATACATCAATATATCAAGATGTGCGCGACAGATGGATGGATCAGATCGATGCTACGTATAAGAGGATATTTACTGAAGAACAGTGGGCAGCATACCTGAAGTCTGGTGCCGGCAAGGCGCAGAAAGCAAGGGCTAAGCGCCGTCTCAAGGCACAAGGCAAATAATCTCACGTCATTGTGAGGAATTTTCACGTCATTGCGAGGAGCGAAGCGACGTGGCAATCTAAAACAAAGATTATGGATTTTTTAGAAGTAATAGAGAAAAGGCGTTCGGTCAGAAAGTACTCTGACAGGCCTGTAGAAAAGGAAATACTTGATGCTATCGTAAATGTAGCATTGACAGCTCCGTCATCAAGAAACTGCAAGAGTTCGGCGTTCATGATCGTAGAGGATCGCGATACTCTCGATGCACTCTCGCAGATGCGTGATTATGGTTCAGGCCTGATAGCAGGTGCGCCGGCGGCGATTGTGGTTCTCGGTGACGAGACAAAGACTGACCTTTGGGTGGACAATTGCGCTATTTCTGCAACCTTCGTTCAGCTTGCTGTGACTGCAATGGACCTTGTAAGCTGCTGGGTGCACATCAATGGCCGTCCATGTGTAAGACTTGAGCCGGAGGGAGCCAAGGCAGAGGATTACGTGCGTAACCTCCTCGGCATCAAGGAAGGCATGCGCCCATACTGCGCCATAGCTGTTGGCTACCCTGTAGAAGAGTAGGAGATTCCCACGTCGCTGGCGCTCCTCGGAATGACGTAAGCACCTCGGTCAAAAAACACATAAAAAGTGACCGAGCTGTCCCCAAAAATGATAAAAACAGGTGTTTTTGTATACACCTCGGTCATTTTTGATCCGAAATTCGCCCGAGCTGTCCATTGATGTTCCAACACGTCATTGCGAGGTCATGAAATGACCGTGGCAATCCCAATGGAGCGGAGCGATGGTAAGTCCCCTTTCCGAGAAAGGGGATTTAGGGGAAAGGTAACGTAGACATATTTCTCATATTTCTGCACTACCTTCCACCGAAGTTCAAGTTTTGACAGACGATAAATAGAGAAAATAAACATAAAGAAATATGAGAGAAAAAATTGAGGCCCTGATGGCCGAAGTTGCTGCCTTGTCGTGCAAGACAGAGCAGGAGATCGAGCAGGCGCGCGTGCGTCTTCTCGGTAAGAAGGGTGAGATTACTGCCCTTTTCGATGAGTTCAGAACAGTGGCACCGGAACTCAAGAGAGAGTTCGGACAGAAGCTGAACGTACTCAAGAATGCGGCAGCTGCAAAGATTGAAGAACTTAAGGCGGCTGCATCTGAGGCGCCAGCAGCGGGTGCTGCAGCGTTTGACTATACAATGCCAGGTGATCCTGTACAGCTCGGATCACGTCACCCGGTATCTATCGCACGCGAGGAAATCGTGAATATCTTCCGTAAATTCGGATATGATGTTGCAGAGGGCCCTGAGGTAGAGGACGATTGGCACGTTTTCGAAGCGCTCAACTTCCCGCCAGAGCATCCGGCTCGTGAGATGCAGGATACATTCTTCATCAAGGACAGCGACAATCCTGTGCTTCTTCGTACCCACACTTCATCAGTTCAGGTACGCGCAATGGAGAAGATGCCTCTTCCTATCCGTATCGTATGTCCTGGCCGCGTGTTCCGTAATGAGGCCATCTCTGCACGTGCACACTGTATCTTCCACCAGGTCGAGGGACTTTACATCGATGAGAACGTGACTTTTGCAGACATGAAGCAGGCAATCCTTCTCTTTGCTCGTGAGATGTTCGGTGCGCAGAGCCAGATCCGTATGCGTCCTTCATACTTCCCGTTCACTGAGCCTTCTGCTGAGATCGACGTGAGCTGTAACATCTGCGGCGGAAAGGGATGTAACATCTGCAAGGGTACAGGTTGGCTTGAGATCATGGGTTGCGGTATGGTGGATCCTAACGTGCTCGAGGCTTCGGGTCTCGACAGCAAGAAGTACAGCGGCTTCGCATTCGGTATGGGTGTGGAGCGTATCGCAATGCTCAAATGGCAGGTACGCGATCTCCGCAACTACTTCGAGAACGATCTCCGCTTCCTCAAGGAATTCGAAACATCATTATAACAAATGAGACTGCTCTTCATAACAGACTTCACAGAGCAATTCGCTTATAGATTTCTTCGTGGCATCTTAAACTACTCCCAAGGCACGGAGCATTGGGTGGTGTGTAAGATGCCACCGTCTTATAAGCGCAAGCTCGGCATGGAAGGAGTCGTGGCATGGGCCAAGGAATGGAGGGCAGATGTAGTCATTGCACAGTTTGATCCAGATGACGATGTGACACTGTTCCGCAAGAACGGAATTGTTGCGATGGCCCAGGATTATATTTCGAAGTTCGACACGATTCCGAACATTACCGGTGACTATGCCCTCACCGGAACAATGGCTGCCGAATATTTCATTTCAAAGGGCTTCACCAACTTCGGCTTCTTCGGCTACAACGGAGTCTGCTGGTCTGACGAGCGTTGTGAGGCTTTCCGTGCCCGCATAGAGAAAAATTCAAAGGGGGGGGGTAGCTTCTACATGTATGATGGTCAGAACATTGACAACATGTGGTACTATGACCAGTCGGAGCTCACTGAGTGGCTGAAAAGCCTGCCTAAGCCTATCGCCATCATGGCCTGTGACGATAATCAGGGCAACATCCTTCTGCAGGCCTGCGAGCTGTGCGGCATTAATGTACCTTTCGATGTCGCCATCATCGGAGTCGACAATGACGAGATCCTCTGCAATATGTCCAACCCTTCGATGTCAACAATCAATGTGGATATCGAGCGAGGTGGAGCTGATGCAGCAGCGGTTGCAGAGCGCATGGTAAAGGATCCTTCATACAAAGGAGAGGATGTAGTCCTCAAGCCTCTCACTGTGATTGAGAGGTTGTCCTCTTCTGTGTTTGCCACTAATGATAAAGAGGTGCTGATGGCACTCAGGTTCATCCATGCCAATCTTGATTCCAAGATTATTGTAACCGACGTATTGGAAAACGTACCTATGTCCCGTCGCCTGCTTGAACACAGATTCAAGAAGATGACAGGAATGACCATCTATAACTACATTTCTGTTCAAAGAATAGAGCGTTTTGCTCAACTTCTTATTACTAGCAACGATTCCATTTCCGACATCGCTGCTAAAATGGACGAGTTTGACACCAAGAGCATATCTCGTCGCTTCAAGGAACTCAAGGGATGCACCCCTTCGGATTTCAGGAAGAAAATGCATAAATAGCACATAAAATTAAATTCTTGCGCAAATTGCGGTATTTGATACGCAATTTTCCCCCATTTCCACTTGACTTGGAACTTAACTTTGTGTCTGTAACACTAAAAGAGTAACAGACATATGAAGATAGCATCGTGTATTCTGACAGCGATGATGGCGTTCATGTTTATGGACGCCTCGTGTTCGGAGAATACACCTGACTTTATCATATATAACTAACCCACATAAAATTTAACAACATGAAACAGAAAGTAGTCCATTTTTCCAAGCTGGCTGCTCTGATGTGTCTATTCCTGGGATTGTGGGGGGCTAGTGCCCTCGCACAGAACAGGGGCATTACTATTAAGGGTAATGTTGTTGACGCGGACGGACAGCCGGTAATCGGTGCAGCCGTTACCATCCAGGGAACGACCACCGGTGTGGCTGCCGACATGGACGGAGGCTTTACGCTTACCGTACCAGATGAGAATTCTGTGATCGAGGTATCTGGCCTTGGCTACGTCACTGAAGTGATGACCGTAGGCAAGAAGCGGACATTTGCCGTCGTGCTTCAAGAGGATACCCAGACCTTGGACGCTACGGTTGTGGTTGCGTATGGTACGCAGTCCAGAACCACCATTACGGGAGCCTTGACCTCCATTGACAACAAAGCCTTGGTCAAAGCGCCTGTAGCCGACGTCACTAACGTTCTCGCCGGTCAGATGCCGGGCGTCTCTACTGTACAGGAGAGCGGTCAGCCAGGTGAAGACTATGCAAAGATCTACATTCGAGGTGTAGGTTCCCTGAGCGAATCCAATGCAAGTCCGCTCATCCTGGTCGATGGTGTCGAGCGTCCGATGAACACGGTGGATCCGAACGAAATCGAGAGTCTGTCCGTCCTGAAGGATGCGGCTTCTACAGCGGTGTTCGGTGTGCGTGGTGCGAATGGCGTCATCATCATCACCACCAAGCGCGGTGATGCAGGCAAGCCAAAGATTTCAGTGAGCTCAATCACCGGTGTCCAGATGCCGATGTCCTACATCGAGCAGTGCGACAGCTACGATTTCGCCCGTTACTACAATGTCTACCAGTGGAACGACGGAAAGACAGATCCAGGTCTGTACTTCACTCGCGAGGCCCTCGAGGCTTATCGCACAGGTTCAGATCCTATCATGTACCCGAACACTCACTGGAACGAACTGATGTTCCGCGATGCCTTCCTCCAGACCAAGAATAATATCAATATTTCTGGTGGTTCTGACAAGGTCCGCTACTTCGTGTCGATGGGTTACATGTTCCAGAACGGTCTGCTCAAGCAGATACCGGGAGTTACCTATGATAATAACTACGCGTACAACCGTTATAACTACCGCGCTAACCTGGACTTCAAGCTTACCGAAACGACAGACATGAAGTTCAATATCAGCGGTGTGATCGGCAATACACGCGAACCGCTTAACGATGGTCGTGACAACATCTGGATGCTTACGATGCTGTGGGCCCATCCGACTGCCTCTCCAGGCATCGTGAACGGCATGCCGGTGACAGTAGTTTCATACGATGCGCTGCCTGACGGCCTTACCAAGTGGAACGGTTGGGAGTATTACTACTGGTCCGGTTACCAGAGCAAGTACAAGACAACCCTCGGAATGGATATGACCATCACCCAGAGGCTGGACTTCATCACCGAAGGCCTCAGTGCTTCTGTCATGGGTTCCTATGATACCGATATGTCTCTGACCAAGAAACGTACCGGTTCAGGTGGTTATCAGCAGACTATAGAATACGCATCATGGGCTGACGGTTCAGGCATGGATATGTCCGATCCGGCTTTTGACCGTACCTATATCCCGGTAATCAGCGGCAGCGAGCCTACTCTGAGTTACAGCGAGTCAACAGGTGATGATAAGAGCTGGTACGTGGAAGCCCGCATCGACTATAGTCGTAAGTTTGCCGGCAAACATGCGGTAAGTGGTCTCCTCTTGTACAATCAGTCTCGCGATTACTATCCTTCTGAATATAGTTGGCTCCCATACGGTTACGTAGGCTGGGTGGGTCGCGCCACTTATGGCTATGACGACAAATATCTCGTCGATTTCTCTGCTGGTTACAACGGTTCAGAAAACTTCGCTCCAGGTAAGACACGTTACGGTTTGTTCCCGTCAGCTTCCCTGGGATGGGTTGTTTCCAAGGAGAATTTCATGAAGAAGGTTGGCTGGATTGATTTCCTCAAGCTTCGCGCTTCTGTCGGCCTTGTTGGTAATGATCAGGGCAATTCAGTCCGATTCATGTACATGGATGGTGTCTGGAACGATGCCGGTTCGTATTACTTTGGTGTCAACAAGAGCGATGGCGTTCCTCGTTATGAATTGGGAACACCGGGCAACAGCGGCGTGACCTGGGAGACAGCACTCAAGTCTAACATCGGTTTGGACTTCGACTTGTTTAACTACCGCCTGCATTTCTCCGGTGATATCTTCTACGAGCACCGTACAGGTATCCTTATTACTCCTAATTCGCTGCCGTCTATCATCGCTACAGATCTCCCGAACATGAACCTCGGTATCGTGGATAACAAGGGTTTTGAAATTGAAGTCGGCTGGAATGATCGCATCGGCAATTTCACATACGACATTAACGCCAACGTCACTTTCGCCCGAAATACAATTATCTACCAGGATGAAGTTGAGCCTGAATACAAATACCAGAAGGAGACTGGCGGTCCTACCGGTCGCTACTTACTGTACCAATTCGAGCGCCTGTATCAGAAGAGCGACTTCTACACAGATGCTGACGGCGTGTTGCGCTTGAATCCGAATCTTCCACAGCCTTCAAACGCAGTGTATCCGGGCGACTGTATGTACAAGGACCTCAATGGTGATAAAATTATTGATGGACGTGATAGAATGTACGATGGTTATCCCAACCGTCCGGAATACGTTTTCGGTTCCAACTGGAAGTTTGGTTATAAGGGCTTCAACCTGAACTTGAACTGGGTAGCTGCCACAAATGTGAGCCGTGTATGGAACGATGACTACCGTATACCATTCACTAACTCCGGCCACCGTGGTCTGTTGAAGATCTTCGCGGAGAACTCATGGATTGACAATGACAACCCATGGGCACCTGGTCGCGAGGATGGCACCCTGCCACGTTTCACCAAGACCAACTATCCATGGAACTCCATGGATTCGACCCTTTGGACTGTGGATGCATCCTATATCCGTCTGAAGAGCGCCAGCTTTGGTTATACCTTCTCTCGCAGCCGTTTCTTAGATAAGCTGGGCATCAACTCTCTGGGCTTGATGTTCACAGGTTACAATCTCTGGACTCTCTCCAAGATGACACTGCAGGATCCGGAAGCGAAATCAAAGTCATCTGACGGACAGTACCCGTTGGTCAAGACTTATAACCTGGCCCTTAACATCAACTTCTAAACCGAGCGTACCATGAAAAAAATAACACAACTTTTAACAATCGCCCTTGTGGGCGCTGGTGTGGTCGCTTGTGAGAGCATGAAATTGGGAGACGCCGGTCTTTCTCAGGCTCCGGAAACTTCCGGCGCCACCATTGACACTTTGTTTGCGACCGTGAAAGACGCTGACAAGGTGCTGACTTCGGCTTACTATTACCTCCCTTATGGTCTGATCTCCGATTTCGATTCCAAGATGGGAGGCGATTTCCTGGAGTCCATCACTGACCACTTCATCAGCAATAAGCACTCGGACAGCGACGGTCCGAACAACCTATATTATTCCGGTGGTCTTTCTGCCAACTTGACCGGTTCATATGCCGGTGGTGAGAACTACCGTTTCGGCAGCGAGAAGGATTATCACGTGATCCGCTACGCTTGGTTGTTCCTGGAGAATGCAGACCGCATTCCTGACGCAGATCCTGCCCTCCTCGCTCAGAAGAAGGCCGAAGCTAAGGTATGTATGGCAATTGCCTACTCTAACATGCTTCGTTACATCGGCGGCGTTCCTATCCTGAAACACGCAGTCGACCCTGCCGAGACAATGGTCTATCCGCGCAGCACATTTGCGGAGACAGTTGAGTACATCGTAAGTCTTTGTGACGAGGCTGCTCCAGACCTTCCGTGGTCTGTAAGCGCTGTGGACGATGGTCGTATGACACGTGCCGCAGCGTTGGGACTCAAGCTGCGCGTCCTGTGCTTCGCCGCTTCGCCAACTTTCAATTCTGATGAGAAATGGCACCCTGAGGCTGACGAGTATACTTGTTATGGAAACTATGATGCTGCACGTTGGCAGGCAGCGAAGGCTGCAGCGGATGAGTTCATGCGCGAGCAGTTGGCCAATGGTCACTACGCTTTGTGCGAAGCCCAGCCAGACGCTTTGACAGGTCTGATCAATCCTCGCTCTTACCGTTTGGCTTACCGCAAGGGCTACTTTGAGCGCGGAACAACTGAGAGTATCATTTCCATCCGCAAGTCTAACAGCACCAGCTACCACGACAAGCATTACGAGGTGCAGGGCTCTTACGGAAGTGGCGCATCCCTTAACTGGGTGAACAAGTTCCCGTGGGCAGACGGTACATCGTTCCCGGAGGATTTCCCTTGGGAGAATAAAGAAGAATGGCCTGAGCATCCGTTCTTCAAGCCGGATCCAATGGGTACGCTGAAAGTTAATGGAGCTACTTTCTCTGAGACTCGTGACCCTCGTCTATACGAGAATGTCTGCGTTCCTGGCGACATTTGGAGGGACGGTTCAGTGGGTCGTGCCTATGACAACCATAAGTATCACCAGGATGGCTGTCCAGGCTTCTTGATGATGAAGTTCGTCCTGCAGCAGAATACCGATCGCTCGCAGCCGCAGCATTGGCCATTCATGCGTTTCGCTGAAGTGCTCCTGAATTGCGCTGAAGCTTACAACGAGGCCGATGGCGGTCCATCTGACAAGGCTTACACATGGGTGAACGCCGTACGCGCACGCGTCGGTCTTCCTGGCCTTCCTGAGGGTATGACGAAGGAAGAATTCCGCGAGGCTCTCATCCTGGAGCGCGAACTCGAGTTCGGTTTTGAAGAGGTCCGTTGGTTCGATATGGTCCGCTGGGGCTTGACCGAGGCCTTCACCACTACGCTCAAGGGTCTTACGTCTTACGGCGACAGCAACACTTCGGCGACAGTCTTCACCTTCAAGGAAAAGGAAGCGTATCCGCCTCGTAAGTGGTACACCGACTGGGACACCAAGTGGTATCTTGCTCCAATCCCAGCGATTGAGATCAACAAGAAGTACGGAATGACTCAGAATCCGGGTTGGTAATCTAAAATGTGCACGAATATGAAAAGATTATTAGCATACATAACCCTTCCGCTTCTGCTCGCCAGCACGACGGTTTTCGCACAGAATACCAAATCACAGCTGGACTCCATTGACCTTGGAGACCTGTTTAAACTCCAGGCTAACGGTAATCCGACCGTGTGCGAGAACATCTTCGAGAAGAGCCCTGAAGTGGATATTGCCAACGCCCTTTACGGGCAGTTGTCCGGCCTCCTGGTGAAGAATAGCTCCAGTGTGTACGACTCTAACCAGTCAAAGCTGAAGCTAGCCCTTCGCCTGCATGGCCACAGCCCTCTCGTACTGGTGGACGGTGTTCCCCGTTCATTGGACGACCTCGATGGTATCGAGATCGAAAGAGTTGAAATCCTCAAGGACGCAGTCGCTTCAGCCCTCTACGGCGTGAAGGGAGGCAACGGAGTTGTCTCCATCACCACAAAGCGCGGAAAGGATTCGTCGTTGAAGGTGACTGCAAAGTACCAGTACGGCTATCAGACTATGTTCCGCGCCCCTGAATTCGCGGATGCTTATACCTATGGATTCCTCGTGAACGAGGCCCGTACTTTGGACGGACTGCCGGTCAAGTACAACGAGGCAGAACTGCTCGCTCTGTACAGTGGCCAGTATCCATACGCTTATCCGAACGTGAACTGGTGGAACGAAGTCTACCGTAACCACGGCGACAATCATCAGGCTGAATTCACTTTCACTGGCGGTAACCGCAATTTCCGTTATTTCACTGCGGTCGAATACCTGAAGGAGGACTTCCTTTATAAGAAGGCTACCGCTGACGACCGCTATAACGCGAACCATTATGACAACCGTCTCGGTATCCGCGCTAACGTGGACGTGAACATCACAGAGTCTACATTGATGAAGATCAACGTGAAAGCACGTTTGGCAGAATTCAATAAGGGTAATTACAGCGATCGTATCGAAGAGACGCTCTATACCCTCCCTTCCGCTGCTTTCCCTGTGAAGCAGGCCGATGGAACCTACGGTGGAACTTCGCTTTACGGAGCCGTGAATCCTGTAGCTCAGATGCAGGAACTTGGCCAGAAGCAGTATTCCCAGACCAAGGTGCTGGCTGACATGCTGCTCCGCCAGGATTTTGGAAAGTTCGTTCAGGGTCTTTCTGCCGACGTGAGTGTCGCGTTCGATTATATCGGCCGCTTGTCAGAGGATGCCACAAAGGAGTTCCAATATTCGGAGCTTCTCAGCACAGTGGCTACTCAGGGCAACCAGAGTTACATCCTTTCCGAGCAGTTGTACTATGGCACAAATTCCAAGACCGTAGAGTACAGCCACTGGTTCTCCAGTCTGCAGATGAAGATGGAACTCCAGGCTCGCTTGAATTGGGAACGTGACTTAGGTGTCCATCACATAAACGCCCATGCTGCATACCGCCAGCGCTCATGGATCCTCAGCGGACAGAACAACTCTTCCAAGACACAGGAGATTCTGGGTACTGTGAGCTATAACTGGAAGAAGCGTTTCTTCGCTGATGCTGTAGTCAACTACTCAGGTTCATCCTACATGCCAAAGGGCAGCCGCTTCAACGTGTATCCTGCCTTGAGCTTAGCATACATCATTCTTGACAAGAATTATCTGTATCTGAAGACATATGGCTCCGCTGGTCTCAGCGGTTCTGATTCCGATCTGGAGCACGAACTCTGGCGCCAGAACTACGTAAGCGGTAACAGCTATTACTTTGGTCCTAATGGTGGTTCGGGTTACAGCGGCCGCACAGAGGGTGATATGGCTGCAGTAACGCTGGCTCCTGAACTCTCACGCAAGGCTACATTCGGCGTGGATTTGGGTCTCTTTGACAAGCGACTCATGATCAATGCAGAAGGCTTCGCTGAGGACCGCCGTAACATCCTCATCTCACCATCCAACATCTCAGACGTGATTGGTGTTGGCGTGAACGAGCAGAGCCTCGGCGAATATACTTATAAAGGTGTTGACCTTTCTGTTTCTTGGAACAACCGCCACGGTGACTTCGATTACGGCGTGTACGCTAATGGCGGCTGGCTGTTTACTGAAGTGATCAACGACGGTCAGGCTTACCAGATGTACGACTACCTCTATCACAAGGGTAATCCTGTGGACCAGTGTTATGGTCTTGAGGTTATCGGTATCTTCCAGAATCAGCAGGAAATCAACAACAGTCCGCAGCAGACCTTCGGCGCTGTCCGTCCTGGCGACCTTAAGTATTGCGACCAGAACGGTGACGGTGTCATCGACAAGCAGGACCGCGTGAAGATGTTCGGTAGTTCGACACCGCTTCTCCAGTTCGGTTTCGGCCTCCATGCAAGCTATAAGAATTTCAAGGTGTATGCGGATTTCCAGGGCGTGACAGGTGTCACAATCGATCTCCTGGATTCTCCACTGTACCAGCCGCTTGTGTCTAACGGAACCATTTCCCAGACATTCCTGGACCGTGAAGTCACTTGGGCACCAGGCCGCGAGGCTTACGCTACGATGCCGCGCCTGACTACGCAGGAGAACCCGAACAACTACCAGGCAAACTCGCTTTGGTACCGCGACGGTTCCTTCATCAAGCTGCGCAATCTGGGCATATCATATACTATTCCGAAGAAGGTGATGAAAGTCTGTGACGCAACCGTCACATTGACCGGAACCAACCTGTTCAGCCTGGACAATATCAAATTTGCCGATCCTGAGCAGTTAGGAGCCTACTATCCTTCTACCAGAGTCTTCTGGGCCGGTATCAAGTTCAACTTCTAAACAGGAAAAGAGATGAAAAAGTTATTCTATATTTTGTCTGTAGCCCTCCTTGCGACTGGCTGCAATTTCCTGGACTTCGACGAATCTTCGAGCGACTACAGTCGTGACGACATGTACCTTACATACAGCAATATCCAGAAGATGCTCACCAATATCTATGGATATATGCCGAATAAGAATATCTACGACGTGAGCGACGCCCTGCGCGACTGTGGCTCTGACGATGCCGAATATGGTGATCCTGATGCAAGCGTGCAGCGTTTCACCAATGGTACTTGGAGCGCTCTGAACACGGTGGACGACAAGTGGAGCACTATGTATAGTGGAATCCGTTCGGCCAACGAGTTCCTTGAGTCAATCAAGACCGTGGACCTGTCGATGTACCAGTACGATACCAAGTACCAGCGTTGGCTGGAGCACCTCAAGTACTATCCGTACCAGGCAAAGGTTCTGCGTGCGTATTATTTCTTCGAACTGGCCCGCAGATACGGTGACATCCCGATGCCGCTGACTATGTTGACTGCCGAGGAGGCCAACATGATCGAGAAGACTCCTTTCGATGAGGTCATTAACTTCATCGTGACCGAGTGTGACGAGGCAGCTAAAAATCTGCCTGACACCTATGTGGGCTTGCTGGACGATGAGACCGGCCGTGTCACCAGAGGTTTCGCCCTTGCTGTGAAGACCAAGGCTCTCTTGTACGCTGCCAGTCCACTGCACAACCCTTCGGGTGACAAGTCAAAGTGGGAGAAGGCTGCAGCCGCTGCCAAGGAAATCATGGATCTGAATGTCTATAGGTTGGATCCTGATGAGAAGGCCAACAACTATACCTCTCAGGAAGTGATCTTCGCGATCATGCGTTCGGAAAGCAGCAGCTTCGAGCTGTATAACTTCCCGGTTCGTTTCACTGAGGGACAGCGTACCTATATTTCTGGAAGCTATCCTACCCAGAACCTGGTGGATGCGTTCCAGACAGCTAATGGCTATGACATCACTCTCGGTTCAGACGGTTGGCAGACTTCCGACCCTGACTTCGATATCACCAAACCGTATGAGGGCCGCGATCCGCGCTTCGCGCGTGCAATCCTCGCAGATGGCATGTCGTTCAAAGGATCCACAATCGAGACCTTCGTAGGCGGCAAGGACTACTCCGCAACCCGCAATGACTTAGGTACCCCAACCGGCTATTATCTCCGCCGTTACATCCAGGAGAGCACCAGCTTCATTCCTGAGAACACTGTGACCAACAAGCACCAGTGGATCGTCTACCGCTATGCGGAGGCACTCCTTACTTATGCTGAGGCTATGAATGAGTATCTCGGAGATCCGACAACAACAGAAGGCGAGTTTTCTATCAGCGCTCTCGAAGCCCTGAACATGGTCCGCGCAAACGCTGGTATGCCTGACGTGACAGTAACTTCACAGAGTGATTTCCGTGAGGCTGTGCGCCGCGAGTGGCGTGTGGAGTTTGCGTTCGAAGACCATCGTTTCTGGGACGTGCGCCGCTGGAACATAGGCCAGGCGACACAAGGACAGATCGACGGTGTGGAGATCACCCGCAGCGGTGGTAAGAGTGAATACAAGCGTATGACTGTCGAGACCCGTACCTGGTCAGCACGTCAGAACTTGTTCCCGATTCCGCAGAGCGAACTCTTCTGTAATCCAAACCTCAACCCACAGAATACCGGCTGGTAGCAGTCGTCAACCTTGGATAAAAACTATCGATATATGAAAACACTAACTAGAATCATTGCAAGCCTGTCCATCTTCCTGACTGCGGCTGCCTGCCAGCAGTTCGATATCGACACGCAGATGACCCCAGAGAAGGAATTAGCGAACCTGAGGCTGGTCTGTGACGCTGTGGACAGCTATTCGTTCCCATCAACGAATGCGGACAACGTGACTTTCAACGTGAGTTCCAATACGCCGTGGACCATTACACGTTCCAGCGGCGCTGAGTGGTGCACCGTTACGCCATCCTCCAGCTCATCTTCAAGCCTGATCTCCGACGTAGTCGTGAGTGTGGCTGACAATGAAAGTGGAGAAGACCGTACAGCAACCCTGACAGTCAGGGGCGAACGCATCAACAGCTATTATACCATCACCATCAACCAAAGCCGCAAGGGCAAGTTGTTTGTGACACCGATCGCTAAGGACTTTGTGGCGACTGGTGGTCCTCTTTCCTTCACCATCAATACTAACGTGGAGTGGGAAGTCCGTACAGACGTATCTTGGCTCTCATTCAATCGTGAGAACGGTCAGCCTGATCCAGACGGAAGGACCATTACAATCATCGCTACTGCAGAGCCTAGTGACGTGCTCGAGCGCGTCGCAACTGTGACTGTGGTTGCCGGCGATGATGAGGAATCCTTCGACATTGCTCAGAGAGGTACCTTCGACCTTACCGAGATCACAGGTGCATTCCCTGGCGCAGGAGCAACTCAGCAGTTGAAGCTCCGCACTGACCTCCCTTGGACAGTGAGCGCTGACAAGGACTGGGTTTCTTTCGACAAGGAGTCTGGCGAAGGCAGCAGCAACGTCATCGTGATCAATGTAACTGCCGCTCCAAATGAGGAGGTAAACCGTAGTGCCGTGATTACCGTAACTGCAGGTGGACAGTCCCACGAGTTCGAGATATTCCAGACAGGTGCAACCTTCGAAATCATAGCTCCGGAAGATCCTACCATCAACCGTTTGGGTGGCGAGCTCCTTATCGAGGTTAACACAACCAAGAGCTGGGAACCTCAGACCGATGTTCCAGGCTTTACCGTAGAGAAGGTAGATAACTCCCACTTCAAGGTTGTGGCTGGCTACAACAGCTCCTTCGCTCCGCGCACTGGTAATGTCAGCATCGTTAATGGCACTGCAGTCGAAAGCGTTGAGATCACTCAGGATGTGAACTTTGAGCTTAGCGGATCTTGCGAACTTCTTGAAGATGGTTCTGTAAAGGTATCAGGAGCAGATAAAGGAAAGGTATATATTAAGGATCGTCTTACGCACTTCTCTGCCAATATCGTTGTAGAGGAGATGCATTGGGGAGAGAAGGGTCAGTTCTGGTTCTTCTCTATGGAAAGAGCTGACTTCGGCAACTGGATGTCACAGGGTAAGATGAGACTTCGTGATAAGGTGGTTACTGGTGCCAGTGAGTATTATAATGACGCAAGCACACTTACTGTTGAGCAGATGAATGCAATGCAGTCATATCAGTTTGCTTTCATCCCTGAGACATTTGTATTTGGAATGAATGATGAAGAGGTCTTCAGACTTGATATCGGATGTCCATTCAGTGAGGCAAATCCTGATATGGGAGAGTGGTTCTTCGGATTCTATGATGCAGTCGACGACGGCTCTTATTATATACTCAAGTCTTGCACAATTACTCCAATCGCTGAATAATTGTAATTTATTATGAAACGATATTTATTGACAATCTGCGCAGCCTTAGCCCTGATTTCAGGGCTCGGCGGCTGCCAGCAGGTAGAAGAGCCCATGAAGGTCGTGGACTTGCGCTACCGCGCGGAGGATAGCTACGACCTGCCTGCGTACGGAGCCAAGGCCTTCACCATCATGGTGGTATCTTCCGACCCTTGGACCATTACGAGCGCACATCCGGACTGGTGCATCATCAGCGAGGAGGAGGGTGCTGCTTCAGATCCTGATCTCGTGCATCAAGGAAAGGCAGAAGCCACAACTGTCCGCGTGCAGTACTACGACAATATTGCCCTTGATGACAGGGAAGATAAGATCATCATCAAGAGTGACTACTGGGTGGGTAAGGAAATCACTGTCCGCCAGAAGGGTAGTGCTTTCTTGAATATCTCTGAAGAAGACATTGAGCAGGATGTTACCAAGCAGGGTGGTGATCACTTTATCCACATCGATTCCAACCAGGATTGGAGTGTTCGCGTTACCGACGGTGACTGGGTGACTGTCACTGAGGGTGCCACAGGAAACGGTGCTGGCGTTGCTACGGTGAGCGCTGCAGAGAATACCTCTGAGCTTCGTTATGCTGAAGTGACCGTATTTGACCGTCACGATGTAGCTGTGGCTCTCATCAAGTTCACTCAGGACGGTGTACAGCTGGTTCCGCTCTCGACTGAGATTCGCGCCGGCTATGACCAGCTTGCTGCTGAACTGGATGTTCAGTCCAACGCCAACTGGGTTGTTACGAAGGAATCAGAGTCTGATGACTGGTTTGAGATCCTCACACCAACCGGCGAAGGCGACGGCAAGATCCAGCTCTCCTTCACCCAGAACGATACTGAAGGTCTTCGCAGCGCGGTCATCTTACTGAAGAACGTGGTGACTAACGAAGGCGACTATGCTGCTGTTAAGGAGATCAAGGTTAAGCAGGCTTACAAGATTACCCCTGTCCGTGTGCCGTTCAACAACGATGAACTCGGCAACTGGAGTTCGGACTGGACTAATGCTCCGTCTTACAATAAGGATCTTGGAGGTACTCTGTTTACTGCTAAGTCCCGCCTGCACAACAGCAGTATGCCGTTCGGTAACTATACATTCCATTGGAGCGCCATCACTCAGAATCCGGCATCAGAGACGGCAGTTCGCGTACGCCACTGGTTCTGCTTCGACGGAGGTGCCGAGCTCAAGGCCGACATCCGCCCTGGCGACGGCAAGATCGGTTATGATGTGAACGCAGCCGGCGACGGCAACAAGCCGACTCTGGAAGCCTATACTGACGTAGATTTCACTCAGCCTATGGAAATTACCTACAAGTTCGATCCTAGCGGTGCAGGTTACTGCCATGTCACTTACCTGGTGAACGGTGTGGAGACAAACAGCTTCGACACATCAGAGACGCTGCTCCGAACAATTACCTGGGGAACTAATATCAATATTTACATCGGTGTGGATAACGAGAATTCCGGTTCCGCTGTCCTTGAGTGGTACGAATACACTCCTCCGATGAACTGGGAAGACTAGACAAAGGACCTTTAAATGAATGAGATTATGAAAAAGATTTACAACATAGCGATTCTTTGCGCAGTCATTTTCCCGCTTTTCGCATGCAACGAGAACCCTGTTGATCCGGAAGGTCCGGTTCCAGGGGTGCCTGAAGTGGAACCTGAGACCCGTACGCTCACTTTCGTTCTCCCTGAATTCACTGTCGGGGAGGGCGAAGAGGCGCCCGATGTCCTGAAGACAGCCTGGGTGGCCGGCGACCAGATCGTCGTCCATGGCGAATATGCCAAGAACCAGGTGACCGTCACTCTTGCAGCCGACGACATTTCTGATGACGGCAAGACTGCAACGGTTGAGGTGAGCGGACTCTACCCATACAAGAGAGAAGACTGCTCGAGCACCTTGTACGCCTCTTATCCTGCTTCATTGGTGAACAACCTCAAGCACTGCTTCTTCTACAGTCAGTTCACGACCTCCAATGCACAGATCATGGCGGCGTGCAACAACGAAGATACCTTCCAGTTCCAGAACATCTGCGGCGTCCTGACAATGTCCGTGGAGGGGGACTATGACGGATATACCATATCTACGCCTAAGAAGGACGCGATGGGATACGAGTTCCTGCAGGTGAAGATTACTGACAATGAGCAGAACTATAAGCAGTATGTCGGAAATCCGATCATCCAGCTGGACGGAACCATCAACGAATCAGAACTCATGGTGTTCCTGCCGGAAGGTACTACTTTCCAGTCTGGCTTTGTCGTGAAGTTCAAAGAGGGTGAGGACTATACCAAGATATTCAAGTACACAGAACCTGTGGAGATTACCCGTGGCGGCATTGTGAACATCGGTGACATCACAGCAGAGGTACAGCATTACGACAATCCTTTCTCCAGCGATGTCAAGGATTTGGATCTGGTCGGCAATGCGAACTGCTACATCATCAATGAAACCGGTACCTACAAGTTCAAAGCTGTATATGGAAATGAGTCGACTAACTATATTCCTGATGTAGAATCCGCAGAGATTCTCTGGGAGACCTGGAACGACGCATCGGAGGTTACGCAGAACAGCGTGCTTGCCTCTGCTTCATACGCTGAGGATTACATTCTCGTACGTACACCGGAGACTCTGAAGGCCGGCAACGCGATGGTTGTCGCTAAGGATGCGGACGGCAAGATCCTTTGGAGCTGGCACATCTGGATTCCAGCTACAAGTATCGTGACCGCAAACTTCGGCGGCATCATGGGTGTGGATATGATGGACCGTAACCTGGGCGCCCTCGTGGCAACTGTCGCTGGCAGCGATCCTGTGGATCCGACTTCATATGGCATGATGTACCAATGGGGTCGCAAGGATCCGTTCACTGCGGCTGCCGAATTCAATGGCGAAGCTCCTGCGACCTATTATGGCGTTCCTGAGGTACTGGCGGAAGGTCAGATAACCCTCGAGGAATCTATCGCTGATCCGCGTCTCCTCGGTCACATCAACAACGGAGACTGGTGCCTGATTCCGAACAACGAGTTGTGGGCTGATGCCGAAAAGACCATCTATGACCCATGTCCTCCGGGTTACCGAGTGCCTAAGAAGATCACTGCCAATCCGTTCTGGTCTAGCGACCTTACAGCCCAGGCAGGATGGGGCATTGACAGTGCGGCCGGATGGCTCAAACTGGGATCTCCAGAGGCATCTGTCTTCCCGATCGCCGGTTACCGAGACGACTACGGCGTGGACGCCCTCGCGAAGGTGGGTGCACGTACCCTGTATTGGACTTCTCAGTCATCCGACGATGCCAAGGGACCTTGCGCTGACCTACGCTACGACAAGGGTACCTTTAAATTCGGTTCCGCACCGAAAGCCCGTCTCGGTTCAGTACGTTGTACCGTAGAATAATTTGTAACTAATAACTAATATAAAACCATATGAAAAAGTTTTTTGCACTCGTTGTGCTGACGCTCCTGACAGTGGGCTGTACAATGGAATATGACGACACTGGTCTTAGAGATCTGATCAATGGATTGGACGTTAGAATCGGCAAGCTGGAGAACGATATTTCGGCACTTCAGTCAGCTGTCGGCGATGCCAAGTTCGTTCGCAAGGTAGAAGAGTACAAGGATCCGGAAACTGGTCGTACTACCGGAATCACTGTTACTTACACTGACGGTAATGTAGTATATTTCAATATCGTTCCGACTGATCCGTCTGCGGGTCCTGTGTTCTCAGTGATTCGTAACGGTGCTGGCGAGTTGGTGTGGGCAGTAGATGGTGTTGCCATCAAGGTGGACGATGAAGAGGTGCCTGTATACCAGACTCCGATTTTCTCTATCGATGAAGAAGGAAACCTCATTGTGGAAGTCAATGGCAAGAAGACTAACCTCGGACCTGTTGTGAGCGGCGATGCTACTGGCGGCGCTACCCTCCAGGATGGCATCTTTACAGACTTGGCTGTAACAGACGAAGCTGTCGTTCTGACTTTGTCGGACGGCACTACAGTGAACATTCCGTTCGCTGAAGCCTTCAAGCTGAACATCGAAACAACTGTATTCGAGTATGAGACTATGGATCCGATCACTATTCCTTACACAGTGTCTGCAAAGACAGCCGGAACTGAGGTTAACGTATCGGGATACAATCCTAAGGCTTTCAAGGTTGAGGTTGATGACGCAAACATCGTCATTACTCCTCTCAAGCTGACAGAGAGTGCAGTCCTTCTTGCATATGCAGATTCTAAGGTAGGTCTTACTTCTTTCGTGAACATCGTTGTCAATTCTGCAATTGAGGAAGGTCCTAAGAACCTTGGCAAGAAGGGAACAGCCAACAGCTACCTCGTATACGAGGCTGGCGAATACAAGTTCCCGCTTGTGAAGGGTAACACAGAGGAAAGTGTCGGTGATGTTGCCAAGGCTGCTCTCCTTTGGGAAACTTGGAATAATCAGGAGGTTGTGACTCCTAACAGCGTTATCGCTTCTGTTGACTATGTAGACGGCTTCATCACTTTCGCTACTCCTGAAACACTCAAGCCAGGTAATGCCCTCATCGCGGCCCTTGATGCTAATGACGAGGTTCTCTGGAGCTGGCACATTTGGATTCCTGCTACACCTATCACTGATGCCGTTGAACCGAATTATTCAGTCAAGGCGGCTATGAGCAGAAATCTCGGTGCTCTTGTTGATACTCCTACAACCCTTGATCCTGTCGCAACAGTAGAGTCATTCGGTCTTCTCTATCAGTGGGGTCGCAAGGATCCTTTCCCAGGTCTTGGTGTTGTAAGCGGAACTGGCGCGATTACCGTAGCAGGTACTGAAATGACAAGCCAGGTACGTCCTATGACAGTTGAGGATGCAATCAAGAATCCTACCGTTTATGTGATTAAGGATGACACTAGCAAAGACTGGTTGCCAGAGGTAACTGACGAGGTTGGCAACCTTTGGGGCGAAACAGAAAAGAGTGTTTATGATCCATGTCCGGTCGGCTATATGCTTCCTGAGCGTAATAAATCTTGCGGTTTTTGGAATACCGAATTTAGTGGAGAGAGTTATTTTGCACTTGATTCCGATAACTGCTGCTATACATTTGGCACCTTGATATTCCCTATGGCTGGTTATATAGCAGAAGATGGAGAAGGTCAGAAGAAAGCAGGAGTACGTACTTTGGTATGGTCTGGACGTGTGGATAGTGGCACCGTGAATGGTTATGGTATGTATGGCTATACCGACGATGGTGTCAGCTTTAAGCGTAGCGGCAACTATCGCACTCGTGGAGGTAGCGTGCGTTGCGTAGCAGAATCTGCTGAATAACAATCCTTTATCATGAAAAGTAGATTAAGGTTTATAATGCTGCTGCCGCTGCTGGTCTTCCTTGCAGCGGTATGCGGCTGTACTCAGGATCAGATGGGAATGATTGTTCCGGATCCCAATGCCAAACCGAACTCGGGAGAGATTCCTTCGGGAGATCCTTTCAATCCCGAGGACCCTGGCACGGATCCGGACACCCCAGACATTCCGGACGTTAACCCTTGGGACAGCCCGGAGCGTCAGGCTCGTATCGGTATTACTCCCATCATAGAGATCTACTATACTGAGTACACTAAGGATGATTGGTTCCCATCCCTGGAGGAAGTGAGAAACTTCACCCACATCAATGTGGGCCACGTTCGTTTCAAGGATAAGGTGAACGGAACAGGATATGAAATCCCGGCTAAAACGATAACCCTGGTGCAGAAGTTAGTTGCCTACAAGGCCCAATATCCGGAGCTTAAGGTCAAGTTTCAGATGGGTGGCTGGGGAAAGAATGCAGACGGCTGGTCTCAGATGGCCCGTGATGAAGCAAAGCGTAAAGCCTTTGTGGAAGACTGCGTGGCTATTACAGAGATGTACGGAACTGACGGTTTCGACATAGACTGGGAGTATCCTACTTATGCGGCCAAGGACGGGGAATACGTCAATGGCGCCGACCCTTCCGACTGGTACAACTTCGTCACCCTCATGAAGGAAATGAGAGAGGCTATGCCGGACAAGATACTTTCTTACGCGGCCTCTTCAAGCGGAAAATATACTGATAACGTCAATGCCCTGAAGTATGTGGATTATATCAATGTGATGACTTATGACTTGGGCAACCCACCTTATCACAACTCTCCGCTCTATCGCAGTTCCATTACTAAATCCCGCAGCTGCCAAGAGGTTATTGACGACATCTTCCATGGTCAGCAGGGCATCCCTTACCAGATGATGAACTTCGGTATTCCGTTCTACGGTCACGGTGATGGTTATAAGCTTTCCACAGGTAACTATTATCCCGCCTCGGTGACTTATGATGACCTTGAAGACATTTTCTTCAACGGTACTTGTGACGGTATGAACGTGGTTGGTAAAAACTATCGTGTCTGGGACGATGTGGCTAAGGTTCCTTACCTTGCCGACGCCCTTGGTAAGATGTACGCTAGCTATGAGGACATAGAATCCATCAATGCAAAGGTGGAATTCCTTAAGTCCAGGAATATGCTCGGAGCAATGATCTGGGAGTTCCGTGAGGACAATAAGCAAGGTACTCTCCGTCATGCGGTCAAGCATGCCATGGACGGCAATCCTGATGCTCCAGGCAAGTATGAACGCCCGGACGAGTATGTTGCGGAGAAGGAACCGCCTACGATGGGTAAGGTGGAATTCACCAAGAAACTCCAGACCAGTGATGGCAAGTGGATTCCGGAACTCTCTGGTCTGTGTCTGAGCAAAGACGGTGACTTCTTGTGGGGATGTGACGATAACGGTGGCTTGTATAAGATCAACTTCGACGGAACCTTCAGTCTTCACTGGGATAAGAGTGCCGGAATGGAGGGTCTTGCCATGGATCCTGCTACAGGTACGATCTACATCGGCCTGGAGTCCACTTCCAATTCCGGCTATGTGGTACCGGCTCCTGGTTACAACTCCAAGACCAATTTCGATTGGCTGGTGGAAGGAGCGGAAAGCATGGACAATTCTGGCGTGGAAGGCATTGCCTGGTACAAGGGTGAACTTTTGTTGGGTACCCAGACCGGAGCTACACTATTCCGATATACGCTGGACGGCAAACTCCAGGAGAAGAAGAGCCTTCGTACCGTTTGTTCTAACATCTCCGAGATTGCAGGTCTGGATTACGACGAAGAGAACGATTGGCTGTGGGTGATCGACTCCAACTCCAATAGCGAGAAGCCGCAGTATGATCCTTACACCATCTATCTTTTCAACGGTGCTGCCACCAAGCTGATTGCCAAGTATTATATCGGCGATTTCGCTGATTGGAATCCGGAAGCAATCTGTGTGGACAAGAAGAACGGCTGCATCTGGATCGGTGAAGACTGTGGAGATGAGCAGTTCTCCCTTTTGCATAAAGTCAAGTTCTCAGGACTGTAGCAGAATTCTAAGATTGCGGTGGCTGGGAAATTCCCGGCCACTGCAAATATAACCGACATTAAGAATATGAAATTTACAAAGACTCTCCTTTTCTTTTTGATTCTCACGATTGCGCTGACAAGTTGCACTGATCCAAATCCAGGATTTATCATACCTCCCCCTAATTGGGAACAAGGAAAAGATCCTGAAACTCCTGAGACACCTGAGACTCCTGAGACACCTGAGACACCTGAAACACCTGAGACACCTGAGACACCTGAAACTCCTGTAGACCCAGTTCCAGCACCTACAGGAGGGCCTGTTATCGTAGGCTATGCAACATATTGGGATACACGCATGCCGGATCCGACATTGCTTACGCACATCAATTATGCATTTGCTCTCATCAAGAACGATTTCGAAAGTCTTGACGTGAAGAAGCCGGAACGTCTTAGAAAGATTGTTGCGTTGAAAAGCCAGAATCCAAACCTGAAGGTGGTGCTTTCAGTCGGAGGTTGGGGCGCAGGCAACTTCAGTGAGATGGCAGCCGATGCAAATCATAGAAAGAAATTCGCAGAGAACTGTCTTGCTGCAGTAAAGACCTATGGTCTTGACGGCATAGATATCGATTGGGAATATCCTAGCAGTAATTCTGCAGGTATTTCGGCATCGCCAAATGACATCAGCAACTTTACCCTGCTGATGAAAGACCTTAGAGCAACACTCGGCAAAGACAGACTTCTCACTATTGCAACATATGCAGGCGTGAAGTATTATGACTTCAAGAATGTGACGCAGTACCTTGACTTTGTAAATATCATGACTTATGATATGGGAAGACCGCCATATCACCATTCTGCACTCTACTCTTCTTCCAAGACAAAGAACAGCTGCGTGGAGTCTGTAGAAAAACATTACCAGGCAGGAGTGCCATATGAGAAGCTTGTTCTCGGAGTTCCGTTCTATGGTAAGCCGGCTCAGGGAGAGAGTGTGGATTACGTCGACCTGGCTTCAAGCTATTTCAGCACATATACAGAGCGCTGGGATGATGTGTCAAAGGTTCCATATCTCGTAGATGCCAGCGGCAATATGGTCATTTGCTATGATAACGCCAGGTCTCTTGGACTCAAGGCAGACTTTATCAAGAGCAAGGGTCTTCTCGGAGCAATGTACTGGAACATTGAGGCTGATGATAACAACTGGACGCTGTCCAAGACATTAGCAAGCAGCCTCCTTGGCGTAGGTTCAGATGAGAATACAGACGATGACAACAGCAATCTGGAGTCTTACCAGGTTACCAATGAATATGTGCAAAAGTTCATGGACGAGGTAACCTATAATGTGAATTATAAGGACAAGACCACTACTTACATTAAAAATTATCCTGGTGGAGGACCTGGAGAGTCAGATATACCCCCATCAGTGACAATCAGTTGGGATCCCAATGGTTACACAGGCAAGACTACTCTTAAGGTTTGGGATGAGGATTGGAGCCGCGAGTATTCTATATCTGCAGGCGTTTCAAAGCAGGAGCTTTTGAACCTTGTACCTAATTCAACCTATCACTATACAGTCACTGGCAGCGACGGTACTGCTGTTGCAAAAGGAGCATTCAAGACCACCGGTTCGATCCATCAGGTCTATTTCCCACACAAGGTGCGCAATTGCCGTGATCTTGGCGGTTGGAAGACCCTTGACGGAAAGACTGTGGCCTATCGCAAGCTTTACCGTGGTGGAGCTGTACGTATCGATGATGCGGGTAAGGCAGAATGGAGAGCTCTTGGCATCAAGGCAGATCTTGACCTAAGGGAGGCTGGCGCGGCTTCAAAATCTCCGGCTGGCAGTGATATAGACTTCATCTGCCCTGGATTCCCTCACGGATATAAGGGAATGATGACGACCTATGCAAGCGGCGTCAAGCAGTGCTTCACATTCATTGCGAAATGCCTCAGAAACAACAAGCCGGTATTCATTCATTGTTCAGCAGGACGTGACCGCACAGGTACTATCGCCATGCTGACCCTCGGTCTGCTTGGCGTGTCTGAGGGAGACCTTGGAAAGGACTATGAGCTGACATATTTCTCCCCTGCAGATTGGAGTATGTCCGGTGATGAGCCGAACCAGTACTATGACCACACCCGCAATGTCAGCACCTTTAGAGGAGCCTGCGAATATGTCTGGAGCTTCGGAGAAAATACATTCGCGGAAAACGTTGAGAAATATCTCCTTTCAATCGGTGTTTCTCAGACAGATATTAACGAGATCAAGACTCAGATGGTGAAATAACCTAAAAGATAAGTTTGAATAATGAAGAAGAGTTTTATTTCAATTGCCTTGCTTTCGCTTGTATTGGCAATTACTGGCTGCAACAATGAGCCAAAAGTAAAGAATGTCATTTATCTTATCGGTGACGGTATGGGATTCGGAGCTGTTACCACGCTTCTCCTTACAGAGGATGAGCCGACAGGATTCGAGGAGGCTCTGGTTATAGGTCTTTCAGAGACATGCTCTGCAAACAATTACGTGACAGACTCTGCTGCAGGTGGTACTGCACTTGCAACAGGAACACGCACGAACAACGGTTATGTGGGAGCGGACCCTGACGGAAACCAGCTTACAAGCGTCCTCAGAAAGGCTCAGACTTACGGCATGAAGACAGGTATCGTGGTGAACACAACCCTTACAGAGGCAACACCTGGAGCGTTTTACGCTGGCGTGACAAGCCGCAAGATGGTATTCGATATAGCAAAGCAGTTTACGGAGAGCGAGTTTGACGTGGCTATCGGTGGTGGTCTCGACCATTTCATCGCCCGTCCTGACTCATTGGACCTCACAGCTACCCTCATCGAGAAAGGATATGATGTATATCTCAACTGGGAGACTGTCCTCAACACAGAGTCTGATAAGTTCGTAGGCATCCTTCCGCTTTATGACCTCCACAGAAGAGAGAAGAACAACGGTACGGCAAGTGCTGCTGAGGGACAGGAGGTTTGTCTAGCAGCTCAGATGGCAGCCATCAATGAGGATATAAATGCAACTCACCTTTCAGAGCCTACAGTATATCTTGAGAAGGCTACTGTAAAGGCACTCGACGTGCTTTCACGCAACAACAAGGACGGTTTCTTCCTCATGATAGAGAGCGCAATCATCGACGGTTATGGCCACAATAATGATGGTGAGGGTATGATCGTGGAGATGCAGGAGTTCGGTCGCACACTCCGCGCGATGATCGACTATGTGAACAATCATCCTGAGACTCTTCTCGTTGTGACAGCAGACCATGAGACAGGTGGCACAGGTGTATATTACAATGGTCATACTCCTGCAAACGAGGGCCCTCTTAGACTTAAGTTCAGTACATCCGGTCATACTGGAACAGTAGTTCCTGTCTTCGCATACGGAGCTGGAGCTGAGAATTTTGCAGGTGTGATGAAGAATATAGATATACCTGAAAAGATAGACGCGCTTATCAGAAAGTGACGACCTTGTGCGTAAAATCTTGCACCTTTCTTCTATATTTGTCTAAAATAACCAAAGTAATAACCCTAAAACATGAGAAAGAGCTTATTGTTTGCTGCAATGGCGCTTGTTTTTGTTGTGGCAAGCTGCTGTAACAAGCCTTCAATCGTTTGGACCGAAGGTGAGAAAGACGCTGAGACAGGACGTGCGACACACGTCATTACAGTAGTCAATGCTCCCGAAGGAACAGATTGGACATTGTGGCTTACCTCCAACCATATCGATTCCCGTGAGGTTGAGGGTACAGAGGGTGTCATTGAACTCCACCACGGATGCTGGTATAAGATGACTCCTCTTGCTCGTGAGGGCAAGAATCTCGTAGTGAAGTATGCAGACCGTCCGCTCCAGCGCCATTGCTGGGCTCCGGAGGGTTTTGTGCTTGAAAAAGGATCCAGGCATATTCCTCTTGAGGTCAAATACGAGTTTCTCCCGTCAGAGAGTATTCCTGATTTTCCTTACAATCACGTCAAGACAGAGGTTTGGGACATGGTTCCTTCTCTCAAGCACGTTCAGCCGGCTGAGGGTACAACTACCGTTGATGCACTCCCGGAGTCTGTCATGGTAGAGGGACAGAAGGCTGGTTGGTATAAGATTATCCTTGACGGATCATGTAGGATAGAGGCAGCAGACGAAGATGGAGCATATTATGCCAAGGTGACCCTTGAGAACCTTATAAGGAATGCCGGTGGAAATGAGCTTCCTAACCTCGTGATCGAGGACTGGCCTGACTTCGGATATAGAGGCTTCATGCTTGATATATCACGCAACTTTACTTCTAAAGAGAATATCCTCAAGTTCATTGACCTCCTTGCACACTATAAGGTGAGTGTCTTCCATCTTCATTTTGGAGATGACGAGGGCTGGAGGCTTGAGATTCCTGAGTTCCCTGAGCTGACTTCGTATGGTGCATACCATGCCTTTCCAGTAAAGAACGAGGCAGGAGAGTATGTCGAGGAGGATTATCTCCTTCCGTCATATAACGGTGGAATTGATCCTGATGATGTGGCGTCGTCAGCAAACGGTCACCTTTCGAAGGAGGATTATATTGAAATCGTAAGATATGCGTGGGAGCGTCGTATCGAGGTCATTCCTGAGTTTGATACGCCTGGCCATTCAAGAGCAGCTATCAAGGCAATGGAGGCTTATGCGGAGCGTACCGGCGACGATAGCTATCTCCTCAGCGAGAAGGAGGATGTGTCCGAATATTGCTCTGTGCAGTACTACAAGGATAACGCCCTTAACGTAGCTCTTCCGTCTACATACAGGTTCATAGAGGTTGTATTCGATAATCTCATCGCATATCATAAGGAGGCTGGTGCCCCTCTTCCTGCAATCCACGTCGGCGGTGATGAGGTGCCGCATGGTGCATGGGTGGGATCGCCTGCATGTAAGAAGATCATGGCAGAGAGAGGTTGGGACAACATCGAGCTTCTCAAGTCATATTACATTGAGAACGTGCTTGACATAGCCGAGGCTAGAGGCGTAAAGATCGCAGGCTGGCAGGAACTTGTCATGGATCTCGAGGATCATGTGTACGAAAGGATGAAGAAGAACCTATATTCGGTGAATTTCTGGCATACAGGTGGAGAACAGCAGGAATATCCTTATAAATATGCAAATGACGGAGTTCCGGTGGTGCTTTCCAACATGACTAACACTTATGTCGACTTCGCATATACCCCTGACAAGACCGAGCGTGGTCTCTCGTGGGGAGGTTTTGTGGACGAGAGAAGAAGTTTCTCGCTTCTTCCTTATGACATCTACCGTTCGGTAAGATGGGATGATAAGGGCAGGATGCGTGACATCAGCGCCCTTCCGGAAGGAAAGACCCCTCTTGCATCCAGGGAGAACATTATCGGAGTGCAGGCCCAGCTATGGACGGAGACAGTGAGAAGTTTTGATCATGTGACCTCTTATGTATTCCCTAAGGTATGCGGTGTCTTTGAGAGGGCATGGAATGCAAGTCCTTCATGGGAAGGAACCATAGTTGCAGACGATCCTCTCTTCATGGAGGATCTTGACAGATACTACAGCACTGTGGTATCTCAAGAGATGCCTTACTATGAGTCAGAGGGAATAGCTTATCGTCACAGAAAGAATTAAATTTACTGAATTATGAAAAGAACACTGGTTATTATAGCGTTCATCTTCGGATTTACAGTGATGTCTTTTTCACAGGTTGTTGATAGAGACAGGTCGAAGTATGCTGTAAACAATTTTGCGGAAGATGACAAGTACACAATGCTCGAGCCTTATGAGACCGTTTCCGTAAAGGAACCTCATGGCAGGAAGGTCAAGAACATCATCTTCATGATCGGCGACGGAATGGGTCTTGAGCAGATCAGCGCGGCATGGGTGTGCAACGGAGGAAAGCTTAATCTGGACAATTTCACTAATGTGGGTATTCAGAGGACATATTCTGCAAATAAGCTAGTGACAGACTCTGCAGCCGCAGGTACAGCCCTTGCTACTGGTCACAAGACAAATAATGGCATGGTTGCGATGACTCCGGACAGCGTTGCGGTCAAGTCCCTTGCAGAGGAGGCTATGGAGAAGGGAAAGAGAGCTGGTGCGGCAGTGACATGTCGTGTCAACGATGCTACTCCTGCAGTATTTTTCAGCCATTCGGAAACCCGCAAGAATCAGGAGGATATAGTCGAGCAGATGGCTAACAGTGGAGTATACTTCCTTTCCGGAGGTGGCTACAAGTTCTGGCGCAGAAGAGAGGATGGCAGGGATATTACAGAACAGGTGAAGGCTAACGGTTATACTTATGTGGAAACAAAAGAAGACCTCATGGCGGTTGAGGAAGGCCCGGTTGTCGCTCTTATGGATAGTCACGAACTCCAGCCTGCTCTGGACCGCGGTGATATCCTTCCGGCTTCTGTAGAGAAGGCGCTTCAGCTTCTTGATAACAAAAAGGGATTCTTCCTGATGGTCGAAGGCTCATGCATCGATGACGGAGGTCATGACAATAAAGCCGGCAAGACGATGGAGGAAATCTTTGACTTTGACCGTACGATAGGCGTTGTCCTCGAATGGGCGGCAAAGGATGGTGAGACGCTTGTGATCGTTACCGGCGATCATGCTACAGGAGGAATGACCCTGCTCAGCGGAAGCATAGATGACAAGAGAATCAGAGTGAACTATTCGACTACAGGACACAATGGCATAGCCCTTCCTGTGTTTGCGTGGGGTCCACATTCTGAAGACTTCATAGGAATATATGAGAATACAGAGCTGTCTGACAGGATTAGGGCTTTGATCAAATAGTATATCCGTAATATTTAATATAATGGTACTAGCTGTAGACCTCGGAGGAACAAATCTATGCTTAGGCCTTGTTGATAACGGTGTTGTTGTGAACATGGCTTCGGTTCCTTCATTCGTTCCATCCGCTACCATGGAGCAGACTCTGGAATATCTTGCAGAGCAGATTTCCGTCATGCTGCTACCTTCTGTCACAAAGATAGGAATAGGTGTCCCTTCTGTGGTAGATGTGGAGAAAGGCATCGTATATGATGCCGCCAATATACCTTCATGGAAGGAGGTGCATCTTAAAAGTTTTCTGGAAGAACGTTTTGGTCTTCTGGTCAGCGTGAATAATGATGCCAACTGTTATGCAATGGGTGCTTATGGCACATATCCGACGGATGCTAAGCCAGAAGTTCTGGTTACTGTGACCCTCGGAACTGGCATAGGAATAGGCGTAGTTGACCACGGATGTCTTTTCTGCGGTGTCAATTGCGGAGCCGGAGAGCTTGGCTATCTTGATTACAAGGATGGCTGTCTGGAAGAATATTGCAGCCGTCAGTTTTTTGACAAGCATGGCGTAAAACCTCATGAAGCCAGCGCGGCTGCCTTGGCCGGCGATGCGGAGTCGTTGGGATTGTTTGAAGAGTTCGGTAGAAATCTGGGACATGCATTGATGATCCTGATGTTCGCTTACGATCCGAGCCATATCGTGCTTGGAGGCGGTATTGCCAATGCCCTTCCTCTTTTCCGCGATCCGATGATCGGATACCTGAAGGAAAGGTTTCCGTTTAGAAACAATATTGAAAAACTTATCGTTGATGTCCGTACTGGCGGTGAAATCCCTATCATCGGAGCATCTCTTATCTAATTGCAATGAAAAAGATACTATCTGTAACTATTTGTGCAGCACTCGTGTGTGCCTGTACCGCTCCTATTGCCTTGAATAAGGGTGATGAGGTTATTCTTGATCAATGGACTCTCAATCAGGAGGGTGATAGCAAGACTTATGACGTGGAAGTCCCTTCGACGGTTGCCGGAGCTCTTTGTGATGCCGGCGTTCTGGGCGAGGATCTTCTTGACGGCCTCAATTATTTTGATGTAGACAAGACCATTTTCGACAAGACCTGGATATATAAGACTTCATTTGCTCTGGACAAGGCTGAAGGTCAGCATTATGATCTGGTATTCAACGGGTTGAACTATTATGCCGACATCTTTGTCAATGATGTATGCATCGCATCCTCGGATACCACTTACGGTGTATTCATCAAAAGGGAATATGACGTAACGGATCTTCTTGGAAAGAAGAATACTGTAGAGGTGCGCATAAAGAGAGCTCAGCCACGCGACCTGAACATAGGTTTCGTGGACTGGAATCCGAGACCGCTTGATGAAAGCATGGGTATTATTCAGACAGTTCAGCTTCGTGCTACTGGCCCTGTTTCCATCCAGGATGTATATGTGATTCCTGATCTTGATGTGGAGACTATGGCGGAGGCGGATCTTGAGGTGCGCGTGACACTGCGCAACAACCAGTCTCAGCCTGTTTCCGGAAACATTATTCTTGATCTTCAGGAGTGTGGAACATGCAGCGTGCCTGTAGAGCTTGCTGGTGGTGAGGAGACAATTGTAACTGTTACTCCAGATCAGGCAGCAAATCTTCATGTTGATAGTCCGAGGGTATGGTGGAGCCACGATCTGGGAACTCCAGAGCTCTATGATCTTGCAGTGGCTGTGGAGACTGAAGGTCTAGTTTCTGACAGCGAGGACGTTACCTTCGGTATTAGAAAGATCGAAAGCCGCCTGAACGAATATGGCTACAGGCAGTTCACCCTTAACGGAAAGGATATTCTTCTTAAGGGCGCTGGTTGGACTGATGATCTCTTCCTCAGAGATACCTATGAAGGTCTTGAAAGACAGGTAGAGTATGTAAAGCATATGAATATGAACCTTATCCGTTTCGAGAATATCTGGGGTAAGGATGATTATATCTATGATGTCTGCGATAGAGAGGGTGTACTTGCCCTTGTAGGATGGAGCTGTCAGTGGGAGTGGGAGAGTTACTGTGGCATTCCTGAGATTCACCACGTAGGATGTATCTATGAGCCAAAGGAAATTGACCTGGCTGCAAGGTATTTTGAAGATCAGGTGATCAGACTCCACAACCATGCTTCAGTAATCGCATGGATGACAGGTAGTGACTGTGTTCCAATTTATGATCTTGAGAAACGCTATCTCGAGACTTATGAGAAATATGACTACCGTCCTTATATCAGTTCTGCAAAGAGTCTGGAGAGTAAGCTTACCGGATGGTCAGGAAGCAAGATGGCGGGTCCTTATGAGTATGTGGGTCCGGATTACTGGTATATTGATACAAAGAACGGAGGAGCCTTCGGATTCAACACTGAGACAGGTATCGGAGCCAACCTCCCTCAGTTGGAGTCTCTCCGCAAGATGATTCCTGAGGAGCATCTCTGGCCGCTTTCTGAGTATTGGGACCGTCACTGTACTACTTCTGGCACAGCCATGAACTCAATGGATGAGCTTACACGCGTAATCAACGGCCTTTATGGTGAGGCTACCGGCCTTGAGGATTACGTGAGGAAGGGCCATGCAGTGGACTACGATGCCACTCGTGCGATGTTCGAGGCGTTCCGTGTGAATACTCCGGTTTCTACAGGTATCGTTCAGTGGATGCTCAATTCGGCATGGCCGTCGATCTACTGGCAGCAGTACGACTATTATGGAGTGCCATGTGCGGCATATTACGCAACCCGAAAGGGTTGTGAGCCGATCCAGCTCATATATAATTATAAGGATCACAATGTATATGCTGTCAATGAGGGCAAGGATGCAGGAAAGCTCATTGCGTCCGTGGAGGTTTATGACGCAAGTTCTGCCCTTGTTTATGAGGATGCATGCGAGATCGAGACATCATACCGCAATACGGTGAAGGCATTTGACCTCAATGATTTTGACGGCACAGCTCATTTCATCTCGCTGGAACTTTCCGATGCTGAAGGAAATATTCTGGCTGACAACTTCTATTGCATAGGTGCAAAGCCGGATGTGTATGACTGGGAGGATTACACATGGTATTACACCCCTGTAGTTGAATTTACTGACCTCAGCTTTGCATTTGCCCAGCCGGAAGCCGATATCCAGATGACAGTTGAGGCTCAGGATGGAAAATACACCGTTACCCTCGTGAACAATTCAGCGGTAATCTCATACATGAACATCCTCAAGGCCAAGGATAAGGACGGAAATCTTGTTGTTCCGGCATACTGGAGCGACAACTTCTTCCCTCTCTTCCCAGGCCAGACAAAGACAGTAACCTGCACTGCAGATGTAAAGGGTCTTCATATTGAACTGGATAAGTAGGATATGAAAAGGAATATACTTTTTATTTTGGCATGCATTCTTTCCGTAATATCATACGGAAAGAATGCCCTTCCTATAATGAAGGGCCATGTTGTATACGACGTTGATGTAGAAGAACTTTCCGGATTGTGCATGAGTGCTGATGGGACAATGCTTGTTTCATGCGGCGACCAGGGAGTTGTGAAGAGTATTTCATTTGACGGTGCCGTTTCCGAGATGCTGGTTTATGATGCGGATATGGAGGGCGTGACCCTAGACCCTGCAACCGGTGACCTCTATCTTGCCATAGAAGGCGAGCAGCATGTCTATACGCTTGCAGCTCCGGATTATAAAACGATTTCGGACGCATTCCCAGTGCAGGAAGCAATTGACGATAATTATAGGAACGGCGGTCTCGAGGGTGTGGAATACTATAAGGACGACATCCTCTTTGTCGGCAGTCAGGAACACGCGCACCTATGGCAGTACCGCTTTGACGGAACTCTCCTTTCAAAGGTATCCCTTTCGGACTTCGCAACTGAGGTTGCCGGTATGTGCTATGAACCAGAGGCGGACTATCTCTGGATAGTGGATTCCAACATGAGGAAGATCTTCCTCTGCACACCGGACGGCGAGCTGCTTGCATCGTATGATGTTCCGATGATTGAGAACGCCGAGTCCATCTGCGTGGACCGCGCCCGCGGCTGCGTATGGGTCGGCAGCGACGAGGACTCCCCGAAGCTCTACCGCTTTGAGTTCAGTTTTTTGTAACAAAAAAAGCCGGCCTTGTGCACAAGGACGACTGACATATAATGGAACCCCGTCGGGTAGATTTTTCTCAAAATGAAAGTCAGCATTTCTGCTGACTTCTTTTTTGGAGCGGAAGACGAGGCTCGAACTCGCGACCCCAACCTTGGCAAGGTTGTGCTCTACCAACTGAGCTACTTCCGCATTTATGACCCATTCTTTTCGTTTGGGATTGCAAAGGTAGGTATTTTTTTATTACTTCCAAACTTTTCTGTAAAAATTTTTCAAAAAATTGTAAAAAACCACTTAAATAGAGTGAAAAATAGCTAAATTTGAGTGATTTCATGCTTTGGCATGCCGTTTGAAATAAGTAGAGTCGGTTAGTTTAGTTGTTAATACTAGGGTTATGGTTCATCCGGCTGTCACTTGTGAAAGGCACAGCCGGATGTTTGCTGAAATCACTTTTTAATATAATATCTTATGGAAAAAGGAAAATTCTACTCAGGCCTTTTTATTATGGTCGGCCTCGTCGTCATGGGTCTTATGATTCCCAGAGCAGTTGAAAAGTTTCGTTCATATGACCGCACTGTCAATGTGAAGGGTCTTTGTGAAGTGGAGGTAAAGGCAGATAAGGTAATATGGCCTATAGTATACAAGGTAATGTCTAATGACATCCAGTCAATCTATGCTCAGACTGATGCTGGTAATGCTACTATCATGGCTTTCCTTAAGGATGGCGGCATATCGCAGGATGAGATCACTGTCTCGGTTCCGCAGATTTCCGATAAGTTTGCCAATGAGTATGGTGGTAACGACAGGGCGTTCAGATATATAGCGACTAATGTTGTGACCGTTTGTACTGAGGATGTCGACGCGGTACTTGCGCTGATGTCGCAGCAGTCGGAACTTTTGAAGAAAGGTGTGGTTCTCGTCGAGAACAGCTGGGAGAATCCGGTCGAGTTCAAGTACGAAGGACTTAATGATATCAAGCCTCAGATGATTGAGGATGCGACAAAGAATGCCCGCGAGGCAGCTCAGAAGTTTGCAAAGGATTCGGACAGCAGACTCGGTAAGATCAAGACAGCTAACCAGGGAACATTCACCATCGAAAACCGCGACAGCAATACACCTTATATAAAAAAGGTGCGTGTCGTGACTTCGGTTACATATTATCTGAAGAACTAATCACGCCTTTTATGTCGAGCCTCCGCCTGTCGTGTTGAGTCTCCGCCTTTTATGTTGAGCCTCCGCCTGTCATGTCGAGCGTAGTCGAGACATCTGTATAAAACGAAAGAGCTTTCATCACGAAAGCTCTTTCTGTATTAATTGTCGTTTGAGTTTGCGTCCCAAAGCATACTCTCCGAAGTCTATGCCCTTTTCCTTTAGTAGGCTCTCCATACAGATGTCGTCTCCCTTGAATATGGTGGACTCTGCCTTCGCGCGTACGCTATTTATATAGTCTATGGATTCTTTCGGGATTACAAGGTGGCAAGGGATGGCTACAGATATTGGGTTTAGTCCTATGGCATGGGCCACTGCGCGTACGCCTGACTTGTTCTGACATATATCTGCAAAGTCAGTGTAGCTGATCAGTCGAGGTGCTATCCGTCCGCCTTCGTTGTCGTGTGTCAGGTCAAACAGCCTTCTCCATATCTTCTTCTGGAACTCGGTGCCGAAGAGGATCATGTCCTCCCACCTGATCTCCTGCCTGATCTTCCACACTTCCTCAAAACCGGCAGTTTCTGCTGTGATTTTCTGGAATGCAGGGGATTTCTGCTGTGCCAGCTTTGTAGAGATGGCTGCAAGTGCAGCATAGTCAGTAGATATTGCTGCGATTTTTCCGTCAATGCGGACGATGACCCATTTTCGAGCGTTCTCCATGATGATAGCCCATTTGAAAGTTTTTCATTTCCTTCCGCTTCCTCACGCCAACTCCCAAATATACAATTTTTTCTGCATACCTGCAACCTGATTCGAGCTTGACAAAAATTCCTACAATTGTTTGTCAAGCTCGGCTCATTTTTGGGCGTTTTGCCGGGTATCATGCTGAGCTGAGCAATAAAATGCCGGATTCTTTGCCCAGCTCGATGGAGCATTCATCTGCTTTTCGGGAGGACAAGACATCTGCGGATCTGCGATTCGTTAAGATGACGGATACGGAAAAGGTACTCTGCGATTTCCGTTTTCTCTTTCACTGATAGTTCGTACACTGAGTGTCTGCCATATCGAGTGCGTGCCAGTCTGTCCATCTCTGTGCATAGTTCAATGTCGGATATCTTCCTGTAGTCTGCCTTTCCGCTTTCAAAAGAAAGCATTCTGGCTGCATCGTGTAATCCGACGCCCTTTTCTATGATTTCAAGGTTTACTGATGCGAGACCGTTGCAGTCTTTCTGCTGCTCTGCCTCCCATTCTTCAGAAGACTTCCTGCTCATGTAGAAGTTGAATGCTCTTGGAGTGCTGAATAGCGCTTCTACCTGTGGTATGTCCAACACGCTTTCTCTTGTAAAGACACCGCTTTCGGTCATCTTGTAACTATCTGGATATTCACACCGTCTACCTATATATTTATAATATGATCTTTTCGGGAGCAGTGGCTCTGTATGGGACTTTCCCATATCTTTGCTGAATATGGCATTTGCCGAACAGTGCGGGTATGCATACGGTATTGGAGCAACGCCATGGTGTAATGCGTTTCGGAGAGTGTAGCTTGCGGCGGCAATTGTGTGGTGATATCCTACGATTTCCATCGTGAAGTGATGCTTTTCGCCAAGTTGTCCTTTCCTATGGTATTTGTTGTTGAAATACATGGTGTATGGCTGCCGGAAAGCGTACATGAACTTTTCCGGA
Source organism: Candidatus Cryptobacteroides sp. (assembly GCA_045126075.1). Taxonomy (GTDB): domain Bacteria; phylum Bacteroidota; class Bacteroidia; order Bacteroidales; family UBA932; genus Cryptobacteroides. The sequence goes on along the minus strand of JBGVNX010000065.1, from coordinate 1,117 downwards.
CAACTTGTCTGTATCAGTTGGTGTGTATGTGTTGACATGAAGGACTCCACAAGTCCGGTCGATCCCGTCTTGTACAGCGCACTGGCAAAACAGTTGAATCCTCTGTGGTAGTCCTCGAGGTCTCGGAACATGACCTCGTCGCCTGCTGACAGGCATAGATGGTAAGTCTTTTTCATAACATTATATCCTCAACTCATTCTTCCTCTTCAAGCATTCCCCACATCTCTCACGAAATGTATGAACTCCTGTAGCAAACTTACACAAAAACTTCTTAACGGAGATGTCCCATTGGTTAGCTGAGCAAAGATTTGTGGAAATTTTTGTCAAGCTCGGTAAGTTTTCTGGCATTTTGCAGGTTATCATGCTGAGCTGAGCAATAAAATGCCAGATTCTTTGCCCAGCTCGAACTGAGTATTGAGGGGAGGAGGAAGAGGTTGTTGAAAGGGGAGTTATTAACAAGATAATGTGCTGAAAAACAGGAATATTGTTGATAAATCAAATTTTATTCGTATATTTGCAGCCCCAAAAATTGGGATAAAACACATAAATAATTTATTTACAAACATTTATGCCTACAATTCAACAATTAGTTCGCAAAGGACGCGAGGTTATCGTCGAGAAGAGCAAATCTCGCGCGTTGGATGCTTGTCCTCAGAGAAGAGGAGTATGCGTACGTGTGTACACTACTACACCTAAGAAGCCTAACTCAGCGATGCGTAAGGTTGCCCGTGTACGTCTTACTAACTCTAAAGAGGTCAACGCGTACATCCCTGGCGAGGGTCACAACCTCCAGGAGCACTCAATCGTGCTCGTTCGCGGTGGTCGTGTAAAGGACCTTCCGGGTGTGCGTTACCACATCCTTAGAGGAGCTTTGGATACTGCAGGTGTCGATGGAAGAACTCAGTCACGTTCTCTCTACGGTACCAAGAGGCCAAAGAAATCTAAGAAGTAATTTTTTAATTTATCACCTTTAATTTTCTAAAAGAAATGAGAAAAACGAAGCCTAAGAAGAGGATTCTACTTCCTGATCCAAAGTTTCACGATGTAAACGTAACCCGTTTCGTGAACAACCTTATGCTGGATGGAAAGAAGAGTATCGCGTATTCTATTTTTTACG
>JBGVNX010000064.1:0-11190 GCA_045126075.1 Candidatus Cryptobacteroides sp. | reverse complement strand
AAAAACACAATGATCAGCAACACGACTGGACCTCTTTCTTCAGATGTCGTATTGACACTTTCAGATGATACAAGCACACTTACAGCAGCTGATTTCCAGATCGGAGGATGGGTGAACGTAACAGGTTATACTGCTACAAGATAAGTTCCAGCAGGTGGCGAGGAGCCAGAGCCAGCAGCTAAGGAACTTAAGAGAGTTTGGGGTAAGTATGCTCCTAACGGTGATGGCTGGATCGTGATGGGTGCAGGTAACCTTGACCGCGGTATGGCTATGGACAACCAGTACATCCATGTTTCCAAGTCAACTGCTTATGCTCCTGTCATCAAGGCATTCGACTTCGCTGGTAACGAGGCATTTGACTGCAACGTTACAGGAATGGGTGCATTCAGCGAGGATATGGTGATGACTGTTAGTGAAGGCGGAAAGAAGATTGATTTCAATAAGACCATTAAAACATCTTATCAGATGCCAGTTGGTATGTTGACAGCTACAAAGAACTAATCAAACCGTTACGATAAATGAAAATCGGCAGGCCCTGTGGTCTGCCGATTTTTGTATAATGATGTAAAGATTACTATGTCGCTACAATACCTTTATGACAATTCCGATCTTCTTTTCCTTGTTCCATAGCCATACAAGTCCTTCGGGGTTTGTCTTTTCGACTGTGAATGTCAGACTATTCAGTTTTATGACGTCATTTTGTGTCGTGTATTCCAGATTGGCAGTGAGCTCCTGGCCTTCGGTTGTCGGAGTTGCAGAACATTGAAGTATTACCCAGTTGGCTATCTTGTCGTCTGTCATACGGAACTCGTTACGTTCGCTGTTGTAGCCAATCTGGTCGGTTACAGGATTGAATGAGGCCTGTATGTCGCCCTTTACTGTCAGAGCTATGTCTGTCAGGGGAAGCAGTATCTCTTCCGGCTGTGGACCAAGGCAGCTGCTTGACATGATTCCAGCAGCTGCAATACCTATATATATAGTACGTTTCATCTTATTCTGTTACTGTTATGATCTTTTCCATTATGTCCGTTTCTCCGTCATTCCAATAGACTGTCGCTCTAAGGGTTCCGCTTTGATTAACTGTGTAATATCCATTGCCTTCAGGAGCTATTTCTTTTCCATTGAACTCCCATACTATTGTCTCAGCCTCAGATGCATTGTAGACTCGGAGTGCTATATTGGATCCGGAATTTAAGGAACCCATTCCAGCTGCACCTTTGCCCAGATATATATATGGCCATTCGACTGACGGAAGACGGCTCGTTATGAAGGAGATACTGCTTGTCTCTCCTTCAAGTCCATTCTTCTCCAAGCATATATCCGCATTGTATGGCTTGTTGCCTGCTTCCAGCCCTTCAAGGGTGATGGAGTATTTTCCTGCCTCGTATGGTCTTGTCCTTGTTTCCTGTTCCGTACCTCTGTTCTTTTTCCACCTTACGACAGCTTCACCATCAAATGGCTTGCTGCTCTCAAACTTGATGATGATTGCATCCATGAATATCTCGTAAGTTATATTCTTGACAGCAGGTGGAATACTTGTGTCAGAGAAGCCGACTATGTTGAAGGTAAATCCATTGCCGTTACTCCTGACATTTGTCATGTTGACCTTGGAGAACAAGTTGATGCTTTGAGCCTTCTGGTTAGGTAAGAATATCCCTCGTATGTCCCTGATGCTATTGTAATAATCATCTTCGGTTGCAGCAATATCGGATCGTCCGTCAGCTTCTATTATGTCTGCACATTGGTGCGACGAGTAGGCATTGACTGTATTGTCGATGGTCCATCGTTTTATGAAGTTGTCGCTCTTGTCAATGTGATATACCAGAATTCCGTTTCCTCCGATATGCTCGTCCCATCCGGAATTTCCTCTGCATTCTATCAGGTAATATTCTCCTGGTCTGGCTGTGTCCACACGATAGAATTGATTATTCTTCTCTATCGGCTCAATGGAGTACATGCCGTCCTCTTCAATGATTAGAGGCTCTGCAATGCCCAGAATCTCTCTTTCTACGGAGTTGAAGTATGGAGGTGTGTTTCCATTGTTGTTCATGTTTCCTCCGTCCATGAGAGAGGTCCGCAACCACATGGCCAAGGTCCATCCGTTCTCCTCATAATCGGTGTCATAGAAGTCGGGCAGGTTCATTGTGTGGCTGTACTCATGGCAGAATGTACCTATGCCGGCCAGTACGTTGTCATGACCGTTATATGTGAGTTCTGCGGTGCAGGCATATCTGTCTATACCAATACCGTCAAGTTTGAGATCAATGCCTGCTCCGCTCTTGATGTACCATGCGTGAGACCATATCAAATCGGTCTCGTTCAGATTTTCGGCTTCATCTTCTCCCGCAAAGAAGACAAATACATTGTCTACATAGCCGTCACCGTCATCATCGTATAATGAGAAGTCAATCTGGTCATCTGCTGCCTTACATGCATCTGCTATCATTTCGGCAGGGTTCTCATCTTCGCCATATTTGTTGTTCTTGCCGTAGTATGCCCTGTTGCTGGGAAGGTCGACGATATCACTCACATCGAACGAGAATTCAACGAGGCCACCGAACTGAGCGTTGAAATACTCTTTGGCAGATCCGGTCGCACCATTCAGATTGTATCCTTGTTTTGTAAGCAGGTCCACAAAGTGGCTTTTTTCGTACTGGAAATGGACATCTTTATATTGAGCAAGAATAACCAGACCATGTTTTACGGGTACATCCCCTGACTTTGTCATCTGCTCTGCCGTAGCATTGATCCTTCTTAGAAAAGGTTCAGTTTCAGGGTCTTGTAAAACAGATCTTCTGCTCTGACTCCTTGCTTGCATCTGTGAATATGGGATCTGTCTACTTCCTGCAAGTATGTATGATGGGGCACTTGTGCCGACACGATGTCCGGTGCTGTAACCTGCGCCGTCCGAATCATAGTTTTCATAACACCACCAGCCGTCATTGTCCTTTATTATAGAATGGCCTTCAAGTGTCATCCTGACCTTCATGAACTCATCACCGATGCATTTTCCGATGAAAGTTGTTCCGTCGGGTTGCACGAATGTGACATTGCCAGGACGGGACGGTCTTGCCGCCGACAATATGGCAGTAAGTATAAGAATTATTGAAATATATGCTTTAAGTTTCATCTTATCTCGATAGCGATTGTTATATTTGCAATTGGAATTGCAAATTAACCATTTTTTATGAGACGAACAAGATTTTTCGGGCTTCTGGCTGCGATTTTTATGTCTATGCCATGTACGTCCGCACAGCAGTCTGTTGTTGATGCCATCAACTCTTTCGGTACATTTGACCGTTGGAGTACTCGTGAGGTCAAGGAGTCTGCAATCATAGGTGGAGCGACAAAGAAACTATATGAGTTCTATGGTAATCAGGAGAATGTCGTTACAGGCAAAACTCCGTTTTCTGCTCCTGAAGGATATCTTTGGAGAACCAATAACGTACTGGCTGTAGTGGCTGGAGTCGTCAAGACTAATAATACCATATTCCCGGAGGAGAGGGGAGATGGTTATTGTTGCAGGATTGAGACTCATATTGAGGAAGTCAAGGCATTGAGTGTGATAAACATGGATGTCACATGCCAGGGAGCGATGCTGGTGGGTGTGCTTCCAGAACCGATCACTACTACAAAGGACCCAATGGCAAAAGTATTCTACGGCGTTCCGTTCAACGGATGTCCCAAGTCATTGAAGATGGATATCAAGGCAGATGTCGGACATGAAGTCATCAGGGGAACCGGTTTCTCAAAGCTCAAGCCGATGGGATATAATGATTCGGCTGAGATTACCTTTATCCTTCAGAAACGATGGGAAGATGAAGAAGGAAACGTACACGCTCTCAGGGTTGCTACCGCGATTGTCAGGATCGATGAGGATATACCGGAGTGGATAAATGGTTATCAACTGGATCTGCATTATGGAGATATCACAGGAGCATCTTTTTATAAGGATTATATGGGCTTGAAGACTGACCCGGAGACTGCATATCACGCGTTAAACAGCAAAGGCAGGAATGTGATCATCCATGAGGAAGGTTGGGCAGAGCCGGGAACAGAGCCGACACATATGATTCTTAACATTATTTCAAGTTGTGGAAAGGCATTTTATGGCGGTGTCGGCAATACTTTATGGATAGATAATGTAAAAGTTGTTATGTAAGTACGAAAAATTGATATTTTTTCACATTTACATGCAACATTTGGAAAATATACTGCATCTTTGTATCAGGTTTAGGTTTTAGTACACGTTTAAGGGGCTGTCAAGCGTTTTGCTTGCAGCCCCTTAATATTTCTTGTTTCAGGACTTTTCTTTAGAACATGTTTCTTCTCTTGAAGATCCAGAAAATGATCAGGGTGGATAAGGCCATCAGTAAAAGGGCTATGATCCACGACCAGCATGAAGTGCCTATCCATCCGAACCTCACATTCATTCCGAAGAAGCTGGCGATCAGTGTCGGAGGCATGAGCATCAGTGACACGAGCGTAAATACCTTCATGATCTTGTTCTGATCGAGGTTGATGATACCCAGAACGGTGTTCTGGAGGTACTCAAGTCTCTCGAAGCTGAAGTTGGTGTGATTGATCAGTGATGATATGTCCTTGAGAAGTACGTTCAACTTAGCCTGATATTCCTTAGGATATCTGGCACTCTTGAGGATGCTGGAGATAACTCGCTGCTTGTCGACAATGTTCTCGCGGATCAGCATTGTGTTATCCTGCAGCTGGTTGATGTCGATGAGGAATTCTTCGCTGATGTCTTCTCCCAGACTTACCTTCCTGTTGTAGCGGCTGATCTCCTTTGATACGAGCTCTACCATGTCGGCATCGAGGTCGATACGCTGTTCCAGGATACTCAGGAAGGCAACATGACCTGAATCATATATCTTAGGGAAGGCCAAGAGTCTGCGCTGAAGGTCTGTGAAACTTCTCAGAGGACACTCTCGCAGGGTAGTCAGGATGTCGTCAGTAAGGATGAATGAAACGGTCTCTTCGTTGTATTCGTCTGGTCCAGGGATGAGGAAGCTTGTATTTGCAAAGATGGCTTTCTCTGTTTCGGAGAAGCGTGATGAAATCTCAATTTCCTCGGCCTGTGCTCTGTTCTGGATGATCGTTCCAAGGAACTGCTCGGTAGCCCTCTTTTCTTCACCGGAAGGTGAGAAAAGGTCAATCCAGATAACATTTTCGTATGGAATTGTCGCGAAGTCGGTTTCCGACTGGGAAACCATCATCTGTCCGTCTTTCTTGTAGAAGATCTCAATCATACCTCGTCCGTTTTGTGTTCCGGCCAGTCGTCGGAACGAGTTCATATTACACGAAACAGGCTTGTGTGCAATACACAAGCCTACAAATTTATCCTTTTTATTTTAAAGTACCAAATTTATGGTTTAAATATCTGGCGGTTGACGATTGATCTTCCGAGAGTGAGTTCGTCTGCGTATTCAAGGTCATCACCAAATCCAAGGCCTCGGGCAAGTGAGGATACCTTCACTCCGTACTGAGCGATCTGCCTGTAGATGTAGAATGCTGTCGTTTCTCCTTCTACATCTCCGCTCAGCGCAAGGATGACTTCAGCTGGAGCTCCGTCTATACCAGGAGCATCCGCTTCAAACATCCCTTCAGGAGAACAGAAGGTTGCGACGCGCTCTACAAGTTCCTTGATATTAAGGTCAGAAGGTCCTACTCCATTGATAGGAGATATGATGCCTCCCAATACATGATATACTCCGTGGAACTGACCTGTGTTTTCAATGCTCATCACATCACGCACACTTTCCACTACACAGATTGTCCTGTGGTCTCTGGACTTGTCCGAGCAGATCGAACATGTTTCCGAGTCAGAGATCATCCTGCATGTCCGGCAGTATTTCACTTCGTCACGCAGATTGTTGATTGCGGAGGTGAAATGGTGGACATTCTCGGCTGGCTGTTTGAGCAGATGAAGTGCCAGGCGAAGGGCGCTGCGGCGTCCTACTCCTGGAAGAGTGCTGATAGCATCTACTGCTTCCTCAAGCAGCTTGGATGGATAACTTTCCTTATATGCCATATCTTGATCTGTGATATGTCACCAGCTCATCAATAGGTGACTTTATGAATTTTACAAACTCCAGTCCATGCTCCTGGCCTATTCTGCGGAGCATGTCTTCGCATGCGCATCCGAATGAGCCTACAACCCCTGCATTAGCAGCCGAATATCTGGCAAGAGCTCGTTTGACGAATGCTTCCAGACAGTCCTCAATCAATCCGCATATGTGCCTGTCTTCCTTGTGTGAAAGGACGAATGGGGCAAGAGATGCCATGAAGGCTGATGCTGCCTGCTCCTTGTAGACTTTACGTACTATCTGCGGATAATCAAGCCCGAATTCCTTGTTGAAGTCATCTTCTACCGATTCTGGTATAAGACCTTTAATCAGGTCTGCAAGGAATGCTCGTCCCAAAGCCACTCCGCTGCCCTCGTCTCCGAGTATGTAGCCTCCCGGACGGATGTTTTTTGTGACCGCTCCGTTTTCGTACAGACAGCTGTTTGATCCTGTACCCATGATAGCCACTATGCCGGTTCCGTCTCCAAAGAGTGCGCGTGCCGCGGCAAGTATGTCAGAATAGAAGTGTACTGCTGCAGTCGGACACCACATCTGGAGCATGCCCTCAATAGGAGTGCATGACTCGGGGGAAACCAGTCCGGCTCCATAGAAGAAGATCTCGTCGATGAGCTTTCCTTCAGGATTGAGCTGCGGTATCGCCTGACGGATGATGTCCTGCGTGTGCTCGACGTCGAGACATGTAGGACTAAGTCCTGCTGTCTCGACAGCGCGTACGCTGCCATCATCGCCAATGGCTCTCCAGGCTGTCTTGGTCGCTCCGCTTTCAACAACTATGAACATACTCTCCGTGTTTTTTCCAATGTATGAGTCCTATGACTGCTGCAATCACATACATTATATATAATAGGGCCATCCACCACATTCCCTGTGTAAGGCATAGGATTACGCTCAGCATATCCGCCACTATCCAAAGCCACCATTGTTCCAGATGGGCTCGTACCAGCCACCAAGTAGCCACTGCACTAAGTACAGCAACAGATGCATCCAGTACTGACATAGGGTTTTCCTTGAATCCCATGCTGCTCATCAGGTTCATTCCCATCGTCAGAGCGCATATGCCTATGACTGTGACAGCAATGCTTGCTATGACAGTCTTTCGTGTGAGCCTGTTGATGTGAATGCTGGCTGCGGAGTCAATCATACTTTTGTCTTTCCTCCATTGCCATAGACCGATGAACGATGTTATCAGATAATACGTGTTCAGACCGAACGATGCGTAAAGACCCATCCTGAAAAATACGGCCATGGCTGCAATGCTGGTCAGTATTCCTACGATCCACATTGCATTCTTCTGGCGTATTTCCAGGATGATGTAAATTATCCCTGTTACAAGGGTAAATATTTCAAGGATAGTTTTCTCCACAGGATTAGAGGACCTCGATCAGCTCTACAACGAACTTAAGGGTTGCGTAAGGAGGGATAGCTCCCGGTGCGCCGTGCTCGCCGTAAGCAAGATTGTAAGGGATATAGAATTCATATTTCGATCCCTCGGACATGAGCTGTACGCCTTCTGTCCAACCTGCTATCACCTGGTTGAGACCGAATGTTGCAGGCTCGTTGCGGTCATATGAGCTGTCGAATTTTGCACCATTGAGGAATGTGCCCTCGTAGTGGCACTTTACCTGTGAAGTTGCAGAAGGCTTCTTGCCTGTACCCTCTGTGATCACCTTGTACTGAAGGCCGCTAGGTAGTACTACAACTCCTTCCTTCTCTGCGTTCATCTTGAGGAATACTTCGCCTTCCTCGCGGAGTGCTGCGCTCATTGCCTCTGCCTGTGCCTTCTGCTCGGCCTCGAGCTCAGCAAAATACTTGTCAAGAAGCTGACCTGCCTCCTGGAATGAAACTGCAGGTTCTGCTCCAGTGAGTACAGCCTTCACACCTGCTGCAAAGTCGTCGAATTCAATTGTCTTTATGCCTGATGAAAGCATGTTGTGGGCAATGCTCATACCCAATGCGTAACTGTTCTTATCCATGATCTGTATGTTTTTTTAAATTAAAAAGTATGCAAATATAATCATTTTCTCGGATGGTGGTTCCGGATTTCGGCCTGCCATCTGCTGCTGTCCACATGTGTGTATATCTCTGTTGTGGAAATATCTTCATGTCCAAGCATTTCCTGTACCACTCTAAGGTCTGCTCCATGTTCTATCAGATGTGTGGCGAACGAGTGCCTGAAGATGTGAGGCGAAATTTCCCTCTGTATGCCGGCAAGCTGCGCAAGAGACCTTATGGTCTTGAACATAGACACGCGGCTGAGCGGCCTGCCATATCTGTTGAGGAATACAATGTCTTCGGATGCTCTGTCTGCGGGAAGTATGCGGGCTTCCATATATGTCAGCAGTGCTTCAATAGCTATATCTCCGATAGGAATGAGCCTTTCCTTGTTGCCCTTTCCAATGATCCTTATGAATCCTTCGTCCAGAAACAGGCCTGATATCTTGAGGTTGACGGCTTCAGATACTCTAAGTCCACAGCCGTACATGACTTCAAGGATGGCTCTGTCGCGCAGGCCGAACCATGTCGATGTGTCCACGACATCCATGAGCCTGGAGACTTCCTCCTCGGAAAGCACATCCGGTATGTTTCGGCCGATCTTTGGGGCATCCACATTGTCGCAGGGATTGTCTGTAATCACGCCTTCCTGAACAAGCCAGTCATAGAACGAGCGCAGCGAACTTATCACCCTGGCCTGCGATCTGGCAGTAAGGTCCTTTCGTGAGCCGATGTACTGCTCTATATCCTCTGAGTCGGCATTTTCGATGCGTCCCTGGTAGGAGTCCATGAACCTTTCCACATCAGAACAATACGATGCCACAGTATTCTGTGACATCGCACGTTCTATACGAAGATATCTGTTGTAGTCCTTGATCATTAAAGGGTAGAGTATCTCTTGCCGTACTGAAGCATCTGGTCAAGGTAATTCTCCTGATAAACGATTTCGTAGTCAACTACCTCTCCGTTTTCTACTACAGGAACAATCTCAGGATTGAGGAAACCTCCGTATGGTTTCAGGCCAAGGGCTGCATAGCGCTCAAGAACTTCCTTGTGGAGGTCCTGGTCGATGTCTACTGCGTACTTCTCGACGAGAGCTTTACCTGCTGCATAGTCTCCTTCGGACTTGATTCTCTGAACCTCAGCGAGAAGGTCGCCGAAGAGGCCTCGAAGTGCCTCAAAGTCGTTTACGATGAAGTATGTCTTGCCGTCGCGTACCTTCTTTTCGATCACGTTATCTGCGAGACCCTTCTCGTAGCACCAGTCTGCTATGAGCTTGCGGTTCTGCATGTGTGCCTCCATGTTCTTCTTACCGAGTGCAACCCTTGTGAACTGTGTGAAGCTGCCGTTGCGGATATAGCTTGTGTACTGTGCCTTGTAAGCTTCCATGTCAGGGAGGATACCGAGCTCGACAAGTTTAGGGTCAGCAAGGTAGTAGAGTCCGAAGAGGTCCGCGCGTGTCTCCTCGAGAGTCGAGCTGAACTCTCCGAGCGCGTTAGGTGAGGTCTCTGGGAGGAGCTTTCCTGAACCATGGCCGAGGCACTCGTGGAGGTCGGTGTGCAGGTCGCTGGTGAGAGCGCCGTATTTCTTCTCCATCTCGATTTCAGCCTCGTCCCATGCAAATTCAGAGAGCATGCTTACAGGAGACTCCTGTGCAGCCATGGTGTAAGCTGAAGTGAGGTTGGCGATGGTTACTGATTTCGAACCATGCTCGCGGCGGATCCAGTCAGCGTTAGGAAGGTTGATGCCGATAGGGGCTGCAGGGTAGCAGTCACCTGCAAGCACAGCTACGTTGATTACTTTTGCTGTAACACCCTTGACCTCTTCCTTCTTGAAGCGTGAGTCAACCGGAGAGTTGTCCTCGAACCACTGTGCGTTTTCGCTGATCAGCTCTGCGCGGCGTGATGCCTCGATGTCCTTGAAGTTTACGAGTCCCTCGTAAGTTGCCTTGCGTCCGAGAGGGTCGTTATAGTCCTCTACGAAACCGTTTACGAAGTCTACTGTACCAAGAGTGTCGTTAACCCACTGGATGTTATACTTGTCCCAGAGCTTGAGATCTCCTGTCTGATAGTATGCGATAAGGTCTGCTATATAAGCCTTCTGAGTCTCGTTCTCTGCTACTTCCGCTGCCTTTGCAAGGTGCTCGCAGATCTTCTCCAGAGCTGGTCCATAAAGACCGCCCACCTTATATACTTCCTCATATACCTTTCCGTCCTCACCCTTTACCACGCGGCTGTTGAGGCCATATGATATAGGTGTCTTGTCTGTCGGGTCCGCCATTGCAGCGTAGAGGGCCTCAACCTCAGCGCGTGTCACGCCTTCGTAGAAGTTCACTGCAGATGCTGCGATGATGTCTGCTGCATGCATGTCCTTTCTTGCAGGGTATACGGAAGGGTCAAATATTACAGGAAGAAGCTTCTCGCATTTTGCCTCATCACCTACTGCAACCATAAGGCTCTGGAAATACTCCTGCGAGCACTCAGGGAAGAACTTGTCTTCTGCGTAGTGATGGTGGATACCGTTGCTGAAGAATACTCTCTTTGCATATGTCTCGAACTTTGCGAAGTCTGTGGTGGTACGGTCTCCTGTGTAGTTTTCAAGGATGTTCTCAAGCACTTTACGTACTTCGAGGTTGTCCTTGCAGTTCTGCATCCAGATGATGTCACGGCCATATTTTGCCGCCTCTGCGAGGTGATATACATATTCCTTCTGCTGGAGAGAAAGTTCGTCCCAACCCGGAACCTGGTATCGCATGATCTTGAGGTCTGCGAACTCGTCTACAAGATACTTGAATTCATTATTCTTTGCTGCCTTGTCGGAGCATGACAGCAAGGCTGCTGTCAGCCCTGTAATTGTAATCATTTTAGTCAAAAGTTTCATATGTCTGGCGTTAAATAATCTTCTGTTTGAGCAAATTGGAGCTCAATCAACAAAGATACGATTTTTCTTTCGTATATTCCTGTCTTTGACACTTGCATTTAGTGCAATTTGACATATTTCGAGGCTACAGACCGCTGTAATGGCGATTTGTAGCCTCAATATTTTTTCTGGATATGTAGTATATAAGCCGTTCTGTAGGGGTGGACTTCGGTTCGGT
>JBGVNX010000063.1:0-121644 GCA_045126075.1 Candidatus Cryptobacteroides sp. | reverse complement strand
CTCTGCTGAAGCCTACGGACAGGCTTGTGACTATGTTCTTCTTGAAGTCATCTGTCCTCATGCTGAGGTACTCCCCTACAGCAGAGGACAGAATTCCAAGAATGGTCCTGTTCTCATCCATCACTCTTCCTCCAGTGCTTCTTCGATGATTCCAAGACCTTCAGCGATCTTTTCCTTAGCCTTGCCTTTCAGATCTGCCGCACCTTTCCTGATCTTGGCGCGGGTATTCTCTCCGGAATCAGGAGCAAGGAGAAGAGTCGCAACTGCGCCTGCCATAGCACCTGCTATGAAGCATAGCATTGATTTGCCTGTATCCATAGTCTTACGTATCTAAATGTTAATATAGTTCCGTCTCATTCATTATGATGAGATGTCAATGGATATTTCAGAAACCATACCATCAGAATCGCTTTAGGATTTGAATATTGAGAATTTCATACACCGAGAGGGCACAGTATATACATTGAAGCCAATTCATTGAATTCCAATACAACTAGTCATCTACATTTCGCTTATCTTGGTCGGAAAGACGAGGTCACCATAGTGTTCCCTCAAGTCCTGTTCGACCATCCTGTCAAGACAGAGGACCTGGTATTCATTATAATGCGAATCAATGACACCCACCTACAGAATGCTGGGCGAGTCCGTAACATCGCGAGTTGTCTTTCATAGTTTATTCATGTAACACAGATAACGGAGTCCTACCCTTGGCCACTTGAACCCGAGTTTCTTGAGTTCATTGACCGTAAAGTCGTTGTTTATAGGAACATCCCTCGACACTGCTGCCATCGAATTGTAGAATCCCAGCACAGCAACATCTCTGTCGTTTTTGCAAGCCTTAAGTTTCCTTTCAAAATCACACTGCGATACTTCCTTGACTCTGAAAGCATACTTCCTGCTCAATGTCTTGATAGTACATGTGCGCGGGTTATAAAGGTGATACACATTGTTCACCTTCTTGTGGAAGCACAATATGACGAACGCCTCGGCACAGGCATCTACCTGGGTAAAGTCTATTGTATAATCTGCTATCCGCTCTCCGTACACACCTACTTTCAAAAGTCCCTTGCAACGCTGTACAAAGCCGTTTGTGTGTACATTTATCTGGAATTTTCCATCATATGTCCTCCATGTCAGATTGCCGATACGATAGATGTTTGCCATAAGTCCTTCAGCCCTTGCCTGGAGGACAAGCTCTTCTGCCTTATATTTTGAATGGATATATACATTCTGCATGTACTTCTGACCGATATTCAGACAGAATTCATCAAACTTGGCATCTGGAGATGTCTGCTCGACTGTTCCTGATCCGCTGACACTTGCCGTCGATGTGTGATGAAGAATCGCTCTGGCATCCTTACAGAAGTCAATGACATTTTTAGTGCCCAACACATTGGTACGTTCAAAATCCTCGTAATGTCCGGCATGATTTACTCTCGCTGCAGTATGAATGACCATGTCCACTTTGCCGACCAGCTTGTCGTACATCTCATCGTCAAGTCCGAACCGAGGCTTCTCTATATCACCCTCTACAACTATATGTTTGAATCTGTATTTCTCTTTAGGGAAATAATACTCTATGATGCGGTTCAGCTTCAGATTGTCCCTTACGAGGCAAATGACCGTTACGTCCTTGCCATTTAATTCTCTAAGTATGTGAGAGCCCAAGAAACCTGTTGCGCCAGTCAGGAGAATGCATTTAGGATCATGATGCGTATCGCGATATGCATTTTGACTCATCAGTTCATTGACATTTACCTCATCATTGCCTATAGATTTACGCTCAAGTGACGAAAGATGCATTTCCAGCAATTCAACAGTTGGATTAGTATATATATCCTGCGCCTGCACGCCTATGATCTGAGCTGCCTGCATAGCTGCAAGACTGTCACCTCCAACATCAAAGAAGTCATCCTTTATGCTCAAATGCGTACGTCCAAGTATTTCCTCAAACGCATCAACGATCTTTATCTGCATCGGTGTAGTAGGTGGCGTATATTCAGCCGAATTATTCTGAATCAACTGCTCAACCATCTCGAATGCTTCCTTTCTTCTGATCTTCAGTGTAGTCGTTTTAGGAAATTCCCTTGAAATGAAGTCGTATTTTACGATCCTTTTATATGAAGGAAGATATTTATTGACTTCATTCAGACCCTTCTTGATATGATTGATAACACTTGAATCATTGATATCGACAGGCTGAATTGCAGCGCAGATCTTGCCTTTTCTTTCATATACCATGACATCCTTGACTCCGTCAATTGTCATGACATGTATTTCAAGTTCTTCCGGATATATGTTCTTTCCGTTTGCAAGAATGATGAGATTCTTTCTTCTGCCTGTAACATACAGGTATCCGTCTTCATCAAGATGTCCCAGATCGCCTGTGCGAAACCATCCGTCAGCCGTGAACGCCTCTGATGTGGCTTCAGGATTCTTGTAATATCCCAACATGACACAATCACCTTTGACGATGATTTCCTGATCTTCAATCTTTACCTCCATACGTGAAATCGGCTTTCCTACAGACCCTAAGCGATTTGCTCTTGGATAGTTAGTCGCTACTAAAGGAGCGCACTCAGTAAGTCCATAACCCTGATATATATGTATACCAAGCATGTCAAATGTTTCCGCAACTTCAAGACGCAGAGCGGCTCCTCCAACAACGATGCTGGATAGATTTCCTCCGAACTTTTCAAATACGCCCTTGTACAGCTTTCTCCTGATATCAATATTGAAACGCTTGAGCGTTTTATGAAGTTTTACTGCGATTGCAACCTTGCGTCTGTTTTCCGGTGATTCTAATCCTTCCCTGATCTTTTTGTGGAATGCCTCAGCAATCGTAGGGACGACAAGGATGATTGAAGGCTTGAAAGTGTTGATATTGGAGACAATGTTTTCAAGACGGTCGTTGATACAGATTGTAATTCCACGACACAGCATTCCTAGATGTCCTATCGTGAGTTCATAAGTATGATGGATAGGCAACACAGACAATGCGACAGGAGGGCAAGTGATATTCTCAAGAATATTCATCGTGTAATATTCAGACATATTGGCAGTGATATTCTTTTGAGTGAGCATCACTCCCTTGCTGACTCCTGTCGTTCCTGACGTGAAAAGTATTTCAGAGAGTTCTTCGGGATTGATCTTTGGTAGTGACACTGATGGGGTCTGAAGTATTTCCAGAAAATCATTACCATCTAATCGGACTACCTCGATCTTCCGTATTTCATCTTGTCCGACAACCTGCAAAAGATCTTCAAATTCACTTGAACTGAACACAATGTCGACGTCACCCAGGTCAAAGATATTAAGAATCTCATGTCTTGAAAGCATCTTGTCGATTGGAAGAACAACGTTTCCGCTGCATGCAATACCTAGGAAAGTTGTAACCCAATGATAGCTGGTTGAGCCAACGATGGCTATGTGTTTGCCGTAATAGCCCTTATTCACCATCCATGAAGCAATAGCCTTGACATCACGCGTAAGTTCAGAATATGTCTTGTCAACTATCAGCTCATTGACAAAATACCTGTATGCGACTCGATTGCCATATTCCATGTCGATTTCATCAAGGAACATCTGCAGATCGGTCAATTTATGCAGATTTGTGATAGGTTCTTCCATAGTAAAGCGTCGTTTTACTTCTTTGTAGTATAATTATTGTTCATCGCTCTCTGCATATAGCGCATGAGTTCGACTGTATTGTTGATTCCCAGTTTTTTGAACAGATTGTTCTTGTGTGTTTCTACCGTACGCTGGGATATATTGAGCTGATCTGCAATCTCTTTATTCATTAGACCTTTGGCACACAGGTTTGCGACTTCAAGTTCCCTCTTGGTAAGATTGATTTCCGGGATGTCCGTTGTATCAGATGTTATTGACAAGATCTCTTCGCGAATATTATTTGGTATGTTTGAATTGGCTATAGCCAGTAGACGGTCCTTGTCAAGATTTGCCTTTACGAGCGCTGAGTTTCTCTCATTCGTAATCTTTATGGCCTTCTTCTTGATATACAAAAGAATACTTAACAACACCACGATTACTATCAGAAGTATAGTGAGGGCACTTCTCCATTTTAACATCTCTTCCTGATGAAGAATGGTCTGCTCTTTCCTCAGCGTGTCATATTTAACGGTAAATGATTGCATGAGTTCTGCAGCTTCCTCATCATTGATTCTATTCTGGAGTTCCATAAACTCCTCGAGGTGGTACAATGCCTTTCTGCTGTCGGTCTCTTTGAATAGATTGTAAAGACCTTTTCTTGCACGGGATTCAATATAAATATGGTTTATCTCCTGACAAACCCCAATTGCCTCTTTAAAATACTTTTCTGATGCTGCAATTTCGCCATTTGCCGCTGCAATATCACCAAGTTGGCAATATGTAATTGCCAATGAATTATGGTTATTCTGCGCACGAAAGACCGGCAATGCCTGTTGTAGTTCCAACTCAGCATTTTGATATTCCTTAAGTTCAATCAATACAGCAGCCTTCTGACTTCTCCTTACAGCAACTTTTTCCACTCGGTTACCCTGGATGTCCAATTGTAATGCCTTATCGGCAAACTCCAGCGCCTGTTGCACCTCTCCCAGCTTCAGGTATATTTCTGATGCTAAACCATATCGTACAGCTAAGGCTGAACTGCTTTTGAGATTCAGTTCAACTGCTATTGCCTCGTCAATATATATCTTGGCATTTTCAGGTTCCCCATGCATAAGATAGAGACCTGCTATGATATTGAGAGAAGAACTTATGTTTTCTTGATTATTCTGCCTACGATCTATGAGAAGACACTTGTCAGCATATTCAATGGCAGTAGCAAGTTCACCTTTAAGCCTACATACATTACTTGCCAAACTGTAGCAGTCAGCCAGGAGTGTATCATCTTCTATAGGACTTTCCAATGCCTTCTTTATCTGATGTGCGGATAGATTTATAAGATTCTCATTAAATGCCCAATCAGCCATAAGAAAAGCAGTACCAGATTCAACATCACCTTTATAATCGATTCGCGCCAGATCAGCACAAGCATTATGGACAGAATCGACTACCTCTTTAGTGCAATATTGTCTGTATAGCTCTTGAGGAATATCGGTTAAGAGGGAAAAAAGTAAAAATAAAATAGGCATAAAAATCATACATTTTAATAGCGCAAAGATTGGATAATTTGTCGATATTTGCACCATAAAAACCTAAGTAAATATACTTAAATGTGGCTCAGAAACGTCTCCAAAGGCATAATTGCAGATTAATTCCCCTAATTTTATGGAAAATTCATCTGCTTTACCAATGGACTCCAGAGATCGATTACTTCACCTCGAATGAACAACTGACAATAGAGAAGTGCCTAAAGATATATGTAAGAATCAGAAAGGAATTAAAAACACATAAAGCAATATAATTATGACAAAGGTATACGTAATGGAAAGCTGCCCTGACTGCACACAAGTCAAGCAGTTGTATAAAGATAATCCTGAATATGAACTCATAGACATCGGCCAGCAGGCGCGTAGTCTGAAGGAATTCATAGTCCTTCGCGATAGTCATCCAGCTTTCACAAAGGTACGCGAACGTGGCAATATCGGCATTCCATGCTTTGTAAAAGAGGATGGTTCCGTATTCATCAGCCTTAAGCACTATGATGAATCAATGGCTGCCGTGACAACACAGGAGTATACTGCAGGTGCCGCATGCAACCTTGACGGCACAGGTTGTTAAACATCTATCGCTGAACTTACGTCTTATCTATAGTGTTTGTCTATCTGTATAAGATTATATACATTTGCAAATCGAGGTTTACTCACTACAAAGCTTCAAATTTCTGAATTGCGGTGACGATGTGAATCGTCACCGTCGTTTATTGGATACATTTTTGATTCATGCGGGTTCCACATTGATAAGCAGCTGATCGTTAGCGATGAAACAGTTCTAAATCTATCTCATTTCATCATCTGCATCATCTCATGAAACCGCTAACATAAATATTATAAAAACAGACATCTGTATATCATATATTTATCTCTATATTTGTACACCGATCATATTTAAATATTTATTTGACATGAACAGAACAATCATAACAGTTGTCGGCAAAGATACCATAGGCATCATCGCCAAGGTATGTACTTACATGGCAGACAATCAGATCAACATTCTTGACATCTCACAGACCATCATACAAGGCTTCTTCAACATGATGATGATTGTCGACACATCAAAGATGGCAATCGACTATGTCACCATGACTGAGGAAATTACCAGACTCGGAGAGGATACCGGAGTTCAGATCAAATGCCAGAGAGAAGATATATTTGACAAGATGCATAGAATCTAAGTGCCATGATTAACATAAACGAGGTCATCGAGACCAATAGAATGATTGAGCACGACAATCTAGACGTGCGTACCATCACAATCGGTATCAGTCTTCTTGACTGCGCCTGCAGTACTGTCGAGCTGACATGCGAAAGAATAACTGAAAAGATCATGCGCATTGCAGGCAATCTTGCCAAGACAGCTGAGGAGATCTCCAAAGAATTCGGAGTGCCGATTGTTAACAAACGAATCTCAATCACACCGATATCACTTGTAGGCGCGTCATGCTGCAAGACACCGTCAGACTATGTCCGGATTGCGAAGACACTTGATGCTGTTGCAGAAAAGGTCGGAGTCAACTTCCTTGGCGGATATTCTGCTGTAGTTTCGAAAGGTATGACTCAAAGCGACAAACTGCTGATCTCCTCCATCCCAGAGGCTCTTGCATGCACAGAGCGCATATGCAGCAGCGTGAATATCGGATCAACCAAGACCGGTATAAACATGGATGCAGTGCGCCTTATGGGAGAGACCATCAAGGAGACCGCAAGGATGACGGCGGAAAGAGATTCGTTAGGTTGTGCCAAGCTTGTGGTTCTCTGCAATGCCCCTGACGACAATCCGTTCATGGCCGGAGCATTCCACGGAGTGACTGAAGCGGACGCGATCATCAATGTCGGCGTAAGCGGTCCAGGAGTCGTTAAATGCGCCCTGGAAAAAGTCAGAGGAGAGAGTTTCGAAGTTCTTTGCGAAACCATCAAGAAGACAGCGTTCAAGATTACAAGAGTAGGACAGCTCGTAGCCCAGGAAGCATCCAGCCGCCTTGGTATTCCGTTCGGAATCATCGACCTTTCACTTGCTCCTACCCCTGCCATCGGTGACAGTGTAGCGGACATCCTCTGCGAGATCGGACTTGAGAAAGCCGGAGCGCCAGGCACGACTGCAGCCTTGGCGTTGCTCAATGATCAGGTCAAGAAAGGAGGAGTCATGGCTTCTTCTTATGTCGGCGGCCTGAGTGGCGCATTCATTCCAGTCAGTGAGGATCAGGGAATGATCGATGCCGCCGTATGCGGTGCCC
The DNA here is from genome assembly GCA_045126075.1 of Candidatus Cryptobacteroides sp. Classification (GTDB taxonomy): domain Bacteria; phylum Bacteroidota; class Bacteroidia; order Bacteroidales; family UBA932; genus Cryptobacteroides. The sequence continues at coordinate 114,245 of JBGVNX010000063.1, read as the reverse complement.
TTACAATCGAAAAGCTTGAGGCAATGACCTGCGTATGTTCTGTGGGACTTGATATGATCGCAATTCCTGGCAAGACATCAGCGAGCACAATTTCCGGTATCATTGCAGATGAGGCAGCTATAGGAATGATAAACCAGAAGACCACTGCGGTCAGGATCATCCCCGTAGAAGGCAAGGATGTCGGTGACAATGTAGAGTTCGGCGGTCTCCTCGGCTACGCACCTGTAATGCCGGTCAATGGTTATAGCTGTGAAGCCTTCATCAACAGACAAGGCCGGATTCCGGCACCAATACATAGCTTCAAGAACTAGATAAAACCTCACATAGGATAAGCAATAAAGAGTAAAGGGACAGTATGAAGATGCCTTATTAATTTATGCCCAGAGATGTGACGGAACCGATATTGGATTTCCCGTTCCGAATCCGTAACTTAGCACAATTAAAATCATTTGAAACGTCATGAAACGTTCAACCGCAATAATTGCAACATGTCTAGGCTTCATCATGGCATCATGCACAAACACATCTGAAAGTTCATTCGTTGACGGAGTGACAGACGCTCTCAAAAACGACGGAAAGGTCAATATGGAACTCCTTGAATGGACTCGAGAACCGCAAAGTTTTAACGTCAACGCAGACACTCTCACCATCACGACCGCCCCACACACGGATCTCTGGCAGAGAACATACTATCATTTCCGCAATGACAATGCCCCTGTACTGCAGATAAAGACCAAGGAGAAGTACTTCAGTTTCGTCGTCAAGACTGATTTTACACAGAGCCATCACCGCTTTGATCAGTGCGGTATCGTAATGTATCTTGACAGCGACAACTGGCTCAAAGGATCAGTCGAATACGAGAACGAGCAGTTCCAACATCTTGGAAGCGTTGCAACCAACAACGGATACTCGGATTGGGCGACAACTGCCATTCCTGCGGATGTCAAGGTCATGTGGTACCGATTCTCACGTCGCGCCGATGATTACTGTATAGAGTGCTCTACCGACGGAGTCACATTCAGCCAGATGCGTATCTGCCACATGTACAAAGGAGCAGAAGAAATCAGTTTCGGAATCTACGCCTGCTCTCCAGAAGAGTCCTCATTCACTGCAGTCTTCACAGACATGAAGATTACAGAATGCATGTGGAAGGCGCATGACGGCCAACAGCCCGATGAAGAATAACCATGACAGAAAAGGAAAAGATGCTTGCCGGACGCCTTGACATCCTCAAGGGTCTGCTCGGTCATATCGGAGATGAAGAGATAATCATCAATCAACCGTTCTACTGTGACTACGGAAAGCAGATTTATATTTTCAATCCGGAGCATGACCTGTGCATTGCCAATGGGGATGAAAACTTTGTGTCCCCAAGGTCCGCTGTGGGATTCGCGAAAGATAACACAGATCTCTCCGAGCACCTTAAGCGTCCTAATAAGCAACGCCGTCATATCATCCCTTGGGGATGGAATCATGTCCTGAGAAAACGACTGATCAATGAAGGAGTTGATCCTGCTGCATTGCCTTCAGAAGAAGAGCTGCAATTCATACGCTCCCACTCAAGGCGCGAGTTTGCCTTGGAAGTGAATTCACTCCTAAGCTGTAAAGACCCTCATGTAATAGGGACGGATTACAGAATCATTGCCACTAATATCGATGAGATAGAGGCTTTCATATCATCCAATGGCAGCGTTGTGCTGAAGTCACCTCTGTCAGGCAGCGGGAAAGGAATACGCTTTGTCAGGGAAATTCTTTCCGAAAGCGACAAAGGTTGGTGCAGGAGGACACTTGACAAACAGGGATCCATAATCGTCGAGCGACGATTTGAAATAATAAAAGAGTGCGCCATGCTCTTCGAATGCCATCATGAAGGTATCGATTTCATTGGTTATTCCCTGTTCGAATCCAAGAACGGAGCTTACTGCAGAAACATCATAGCCAGCAATCAGACAATTGAAGAAATCATTGCAGGATATATCCCGCGGGACACACTGATCCGTATCCGCGAGGGGCTGACATCCATTCTTGCTGATACACTTGTCGGACATTATGAAGGATACCTCGGAGTTGACCAGATGATATGTCAAGATGACTCCCCAATATTTATACCCGTCTCGGAAATCAATCTCAGAATGACAATGGGACTCATCGCTAGGAACAGATACGACCAAGGTCAATACACACTAAACTGACATCACACATGAACATCTCACTTTATACGCTTACTTCACCTCTGCACGACGAACACAGTGTCAATGCATCTTCCGCGGTATTCATCGCACAGATTGAAGCTGAACTTGGAGCCCATATGGATTTCCGTGGTCCAGACTTCGCAGAATACGGCACCGGCGCTCTTGACGTGATCTACGTCAGGACCGGCGGTACGGAAGGGCTTTTCAAGGAAGTGTATCCGCGCCTGAAAGGTCAGGTACTCCTGCTGACATCCGGCAAAAGCAATTCCCTTGCAGCTTCCATGGAGATCCTTTCATACCTCAATCAGCAGGGCCGCAAGGGTGAGATCATCCATGGCACTCACGCATACATCGCTGAGCGTCTGAGACTTCTGTCCAAGGTTCATGATGCCAGACAGTTCCTTAATGGAAAGAACCTCGGTATCATCGGCAAACCGTCTGACTGGCTCATCTCCAGCGAGCCAGACAAAGTAGCCCTTATGGAGCTTCTCGGACTGAACCTGGTAGATGTACCCATTGACGAACTCATTGAGCTGGTCCGTTCCGATGAGGACTTGTCTGCATACTCCCATCCTGAGATGGAGACCATCGTCCAGAACACCCCTGCGGCTATCCGGAAGTACACCAAAGGGGCATTCCGAATCTATCAGGCACTGAAGAAAATCATAGAGAAATATCAGCTTTCCGGCATGACGCTCAGATGCTTCGACCTGCTGACTGCTGCAGAAAACACAGGATGCCTCGCTCTTGCCTTGCTCAATGCCGAGGGTATCCCTGCGGGCTGCGAAGGCGATGTGCCTACTCTTGTCACCATGACTGCAGGATATGCACTGACCGGACAATGCGGTTTCCAGTGCAATCCATCCCGCATCGACCCGCAGAGCGGCGAACTCCTACTGGCTCACTGCACGGTTCCTATGGACATGATCCGTTCATATTCATTCAACACTCACTTCGAGTCTGGAATCGGAATCGCTATTCATGGTGAAATTCCGGAAGGTGATGCGACCATATTCAAGCTATCAGGCGACCTCGCGCGCAATTTCGTCTCCAAAGCAAATCTTACCGGCAATCCATACGAAAAGAGCCTCTGCCGCACTCAGATAACGCTGAAGCTTGAAGGCACCAATGACTCCGGCCAGTCCATCTGCCAGGACTACTTCCTGACCTCGCCTATCGGCAACCACCATGTCGTCTTCACAGGCAATCAGTGCGAACTCTTTAAAGCTTTCTGTGCTACTCTGTCATGATGATCTTGTCTAAGGAATTGGCTACCTTTGTATTTCTATGGTTACTTCAAGAACATATCACGCGCTTCACCTGGATATCGCCTCCCATTCTTCGGACAGGATCTGCTATGTCATTCTTCCGGAGAAGTTAAAGGAAAGCGAACACCTCTGGCATGAGTCAATGGCAGATAGACATGAGACAAACTTCGTCGTAATATCCGGGGTGAACTGGGAGGAAAACCTTACCCCATGGAAGGCACCCGGGCTCAAAGGCAGTGAGTTTGGCGGCAAGGCAAGATACTTCCTGGACATGCTGAAGGATGACCTTTTCTTCAACCTGGAGGCCTCAATGAGGATCGTCAAGCCGGAGAGATGCATCGTAGGAGTATCTCTCTCTGGCCTGTTCGCCGTATGGGCATCACTGAGCATGCCTCTTTTCAGCGCAGTGGGATCCGTTTCGGGTTCCCTCTGGTATGACGGATTCCTGGAGTGGATGAAGGAGCATAGGGATACGGCTACCGAGAGGTATTACTTCTCCCTCGGCGAAAAGGAGAAGGACGGAAAGAACAAGCGCCTGTCTTCCGTAGAGCAGGCCACCCTTGAGGCGGTGGATCTTCTCAAGTCAGTCAGCAAGGAAGTCACTTTTGAATACAATGAGGGCAATCATTTCGGACCGTTGATAGAGAGAATAGAAAAGGCAATCAAAGGTATATATACAGAAAGCATATGATCAGACAGACCACCTTCCATCTTTCAGCAAAACGCAGAGGCTGCCATCTGGTGACACAGGAGATCCTAGAACAGCTGCCGAAACCTCTTCCGCAGGTGGGCATGCTGAATCTCTTCGTGCAGCATACATCTTGTGCGCTGTCCATCAATGAGAACTACGATCCTGATGTGCGGACAGATATGGAATCCATCCTGAATCACATGGTGAAGGAAAGGGAGCCATACTATGAACACACCATGGAAGGGCCTGATGATATGCCGGCACACGCTAAGTCTTCATTATTCGGAGTCAGTCTTACCATTCCTATAACAAACGGCAAACTGAACTTGGGCACCTGGCAGGGAATCTACCTGTGCGAGTTCCGCAATCACGGCGGATGCAGAAAGATAGTGGCGACGATTTACGAATAGGGCCATATTATTTACACATATAAATCGGGATTTGTGAGTCATCCCCAACTTGATCGGGGATCTTAAACATACTTAATGTTATGGAGGAGATCGGGCATGACGTAACAAGTACTTTGATTCCGATTTACAATAAAGACCGCTCTGCTGAGAGCTGTGACAGATTTTAAGCAAAAAGTGACACAGCTATGGCAAAATCAGTTCAAAAACGCCGAAAATCAATAGAGCTGTGTCACAAAAACCCGAAAAAATGTCACAGCTCCTAAAGATTAAATTCGTATTTATCTGCGCGATATAAGCCTGGCAATGTGCCGGGCTTTCTTTGTCTAGCAAGAGAATTGCAGATATATACAGCAAACAACTATTCCGACCGATGAAGAAGCAGATGACGCTTTCCACTGACAGAAAGTCAGCATCAGAAGGCGAATACATAGAGATTAGATGGGCATGCGATGCATGTCCCGATTCATTATATCTGGCTATCGATTCAGAACGCATGCAGTACAACATCGCGGTATCAGATTATGAACCACACGAATCCCTGTTCCCAAGTCAAACGGCAAGATGACAGTCAAGCTCATCGGCGTGATCTCCGGCAAGAAGGTCACCGAGAGCCTTGACGATCGCGTAAAGAGTGCAAAACAAGCAAAAACGAATGTTCCCCTATCAAGCCGCATGAAAATGTTCGGCGAGAAGATGAAGGCCAGACAAGTTCATTACTAGTTAATTTAGCGAAAAATCATCAACAATGTGTTGGTATTATCGAAAAAAGCTATACATTTGCACTCCCCTTCAAAAAGGGAGACATTTTGCCGATGTAGCTCAGTTGGCCAGAGCACGTGATTTGTAATCTCGGGGTCGTGGGTTCGATTCCCTCCATCGGCTCTCACCAGAAAGTCAAAAGCATCACTCTCAATCGAGGGTGATGCTTTCTATTTTTAGTCTCAGCGTACCGGACGGGACCTGTGCCTCAGCTATTTCGCCAACTTTCCTGCCCATCAGGGCTGCGCCAATCGGTGATTTGAGCGAAATCTTGCCTGCCTCGAGATTCATCTCGTGGGGGCTTACTATCTGGAATTTCATTCGGGTATTTGTCGAGAGGTTCGTGAATTCGACATAGCTCAGAAGGCAGACCCTGTCTCTGGGAAGCGCATTGGGATCGATCACGCGGGAATGCTCCAGGATCTTCTGCAGGAACCTGATACGGCTGATGGTCTTCGCCTGTTTTCGCCTTGCTTCACGGTATCCCGCATTCTCACTACGGTCACCCTGTGCACTGGTCTCTGCTACATCTTCCCTCACCTGTGGATACACCACGTTGATAAGGTAATTCAACTCATTAACTAGTTCGTCGTATCGTTCTTTTGACAAATATTCCATGGTTCAAAGATACTGCTTTTCCTTGGTTTAAACCATAGATAACATATAAAGAGCTGGCGTACCAGAGCGCTGTACTGATAACACTCCTGCAAATTCAACACTAGCAGAATTATAGATAACTGTTTATAATTGTCGAAGCAATAAGCTTATGTCCCTTTTCGTTAGGATGTATACCATCTGCACAGAATAACGCACGGAGGTCTCCCCTATATGTATCAAATGCAGTTGTGATATCTATGATCGGGGTCTCTGTCTCCTTGGCAATCATGAAAAGGACTCTATTATAGCTTTCATGCCATCTTGTTATGATCCCAGTATCGCCTCCAAGCCAGTTTATGACGCTATTCTTCTGCTGCTCAGACATATTTCTGCTGAAGAACTCGAAGTAAGTGGAAGAAATGATAGGTGGAAGAGATACTATGACAGGAATAGATCCCAATTCTCTGATTCTCGCGATAAGTTCAAAGAATTTTGTCTTGAAATCTTCAAGTGAAGTATTGGGGACATAATCTCCAGAAGGACAATCTGCGATCTTCATCCAGTCGAAGTCGCAGTCATTACCACCATATTCAATCAAGGTATATTCACTGCTGGCAATTTCATTCATGTGACGCTCAAGCATTGTGATGCCTGTTCCTACTGTAGAGCCAAAACGTCCATAATTGACTACCTGCAGGCCGAGTTCACGGCTAATGATATCCATATAGCTATTCTCTGCGAGAGTATATTTATATGCTTCTGAAAGGATAACTCCCTTGGTAAGAGAGTCACCTAAAGCTATTACTTTTGTCTTGTTCATCTGCTTTTCACGTTAGTTATGAGTGCAAAGGTAAACCAGCTACAAGGGTCTTGAAAATTATAGACGTAGGGATGAATGAAAAGGGAAGAAAAACAAGATATAGGGATAAAAGTGCATTTTTAGGGACGTTTGACAAAAAATATATACCTTTGTCCCAACATAACAGACGTGAAGATATGAACAGAACGATTGCAAGAATCACATCATTGCCAGGCACAATCATCCACTGGCTCGTACTACCATTATTCACATTTGTATTCTGCCTATACTACAGACCACATCTAGTGCACGACTTCCTGAGTATGGAAATCGCATCATTCAGTTTCAATGCAACCATGCTCTTCTGTATCATTCTCCTGTCATTGGGCATAACGAGATGGAGTCTGTTCGCTTTAGGAAGGTTCAACAAATTCTCAGGCAAGACATATGTCCTTTGGTGTATAGGCGAAACATTGATAGCCTCGATGTTCAGCGCTCTATATCTTGTCCTTCTCTCCAATGACAACTACACATTTTTTGAAATAGCAGGTGTTACATTCCTTACTTTGCTCACAACTGTCGTATATCCATTGACAATCATGTGGCTGTACTTTGAGCGATATGTCAGAAATCAGGAAAGCGCTGCTCCAGCAGATGAAAATTCCCTGATAAGATTTTACGACGAATATAAGAAGCTCCGCCTGGTAATTGCACATGAGGCAGTAATGTTTATTAAATCTGAGGACAACTATGTCCAGATCCATTATCTTGACAAGAACAAGACAAAGAAATTCATCCTCCGCTCCTCAATGAGAGCCCTGGAGGATGATCTGTCAAAGAAAGGCCTGGTACGCTGCCACAGGTCATATTTCATCAATCCTGCATACATCAGAATCGTTCACAGAGACCATTCAGGCCTTATAGTTGCTGAACTGAACCAGGACGGCTACGAAAGCATTCCGATTTCCCGCAAATATCAGGACGATATAACAAAGCTGCTGTAGAGCCTTTTAGAATTTATTAAGCATAAACGACACAGATTGACCAAAATAATGTTCTGAAATAAGTGAACAAATCCTGCTGCTTCTATACCTATATTAATATCAATTAAATGCAAGTATTATGATATTATTTTGGGGAATATAGAGAATTTATGTATGTTTGCAGCATCAAAACAATCCGGAATTCCCGGTACAACATTCCATCTGACATATCCGACGGCTGTCAAAGGCCATTACGGGGGCATTGTATCCCGTTGTATCTGACTGCATGGTCAGAAGTTCTTTGACATACCGACAGCCGTTGCGAATGTGATTATTGTCTAACTTCTAATCATTTATGTAAGATGGAAAAAAAGTATCAACTGGTCGCATGGACAAGAAAAGCCACAGACAAGGAAAATGCAAGATTAACCATGATCCCTTCACTCGCTTATGAGATGGAAGAACCATTCATTGAAGAGATCGGCAGATGCATGCAGGAGCAGAAGAAGCAAAAGGGACGCATCAGCATCTCTCTTGCTAAGAGATTTAGCCGTGCATATGAGTCAAACGCCAGGTTCTGCTTATATACAGGCAATATTGGGGATGGGCTGAGATATCTATGTGAGGCATCTCTCTACTGCAGATGGGCAGACAACCATAATGGCAGTGAACTCCGACATGAGTTCACAAGACTCTGCGAAGAGGTAGTGACTCTTGCCAAGAGGTATTCCAGGGAAGATATTCTTCAGGAAGAAAGCTGCAAGGTCATGCTGGAATTCCATTCATCTGCATCATTTTACCGTTCATCCGGTAAATGATGCAGTTCGTCGGAATTTTACACCTGAGGCATTGCAGATATCCGAAAAAGCAGTACCTTTGCGCCCGGTTATTAGTTTTAGTGTTATTAATTATGTGGTTAGTATGAGGCATCCCCGCGCGAGCGGCGACGTCTCTTTTTTTTATTTATATTTCTAACTATTAATAACCGCTAAACTACTACTAATGAAAAAGACACTCTTGATCATGTGTATAGCTGCAATAGTTGGAGCATGCACAGCAAAGCCAGCTGAAGAAGCATGGGTAAAGGTTGAAGGCAACAAGTTCATCAGCCATGGGAAGATAAGTGGGAAGCTGACTTCGGCTATGTTGCAGACAAGTATCCTGTAATCTATACAGAAGTCTCCTACCCTGATCAAAGACTGGAACTTCACACCGACAACTCAGGGACGTTTCTTCAAGAAACACCTTAGTCGTTTTTCAGCAGAAAAGTGACCGAGGTGTACTCAAAAAGGCTAAATTTGAACAATATTCCATACACCTTGGTCGTTAAACATAAAGAAAACGTCCAAGGTGTTTTTTATTAGGATTAGCTAATCTTTTTTTGTGAGAAAATAGCGTCTCAGTTCCGGGCTGAACTTCTCGATGGCATAACGGAGCATGGTTCGTGGCATTACTGCCTTATATCTCTCAAGGAATTCAGTCAGGAGTCCAACATCTCTCTTACCCACTTCGCGAAGCATCCAGCCTGTAGCTTTCTGCATGAGATCATGCTTGATATTCAGAAAACCCTCTGCCAGTTTCATGGTATCTGCAAACTGGCTATTCCTTATGAGCATCAGTGTCGAGACTATAGCAATTCTTTGCTCCCACATATTCTTTGAAGCAGACAGTACATATAGAATCTCACGGTCAGACTTGTCGACCAGATATGCGCCAAGTATATACGGGGCAGAAAGGTCTACGAGATCCCAGTTATTGACACCTTTTGTATGATCCAGATAAAACGAGAGAGTTTCATCTGGTTGTTTCTTGAATCTGTTCACCAGAATTACCAAGGCACATAGCCTGCACTCATGCCACTCACTCTCCAGAAGCGCCTCAAGCACCTCCCACGACACATCATTATGATTCTTTGCCACCTTACGCGTGTCAGGAACGACAACTCCCATGAATCTATCCCCTTCTCCATACTCCCCTTTTCCTGTCTTGAAGAACCTCGGGAGGACTTCCCTCTTCTCTGCAGTCGAATATGAGCGGAGTTCACGGCAGATTGCCGAATATTTCTTTGAGAGATTCAGTATCTGAACGGACAGATGACAATACCCTTCAGGATTCTTCAGCAGATAGTCCTGGTGGTACTCCTCAGCTGGATAGAAGCACTCCAGAGGCATTTTTTCAACAGCAAGTGTCTCTGCATACCTTGCCTGAACCTCCTGCCATACCAGCTCGACAGTCTCGCTATCATCCGAATCCTCCCAATAGATTCCAGTCCTATATCTTGTGCCGACATCTTCGCCTTGGCAGTTCAGCAGAAGCGGATCAATGGATCTGAAAAACATTCTGCAAAGAATCTGCAGCGAGACCAATGTTTCATCATATACAACCTTCACGCATTCCACATGACCGGTCTGATCTGTATACACCTGCTGATATGAAGGATTATCAAGAGTGCCGTTTGCATAGCCGACAGCAGTCTCTACAACTCCTTCGAATTGTCTCATGTAATGCTCTGTTCCCCAGAAGCATCCACCTGCCAGATATATCGTCTTCATTATACGCTCTTTATTACCTTGCAAGGATTGCCGACTGCAACAACATTGTCAGGGATATCCCTGGTTACTACAGATCCGGCTCCGATAGTCACATTATTTCCGATGGTAACTCCGGGCAGTATGGTAACGCTGCCTCCGATCCAGACATTATCACCTATAGTTACAGGTTCCGCCCACTCGATGCGGGTATTTCTTTCCACGGGATCAGTACTGTGACATGCCGTATATATGCTTACATTCGGACCGATGAAACAGTCATCTCCGATAGTCACTCGAGCCTCGTCAAGGATTGTCAGATTGAAGTTTGCAAAGAAACGCTTTCCAACACTGATCTGTTTGCCGTAATCACAATAAAACGGCTGATTTACAATGATTTCATCATCTGCAATATTCCCAAGCAAACCTTTAAGAATACTCAGTCTTTCCCCCGTGCAAGAGGGAGACAAAGAGTTATATCTGTGAATGATATCCTTTACAGCGTTAAGCTCTTCAAGCAATTGTGCATCGACTGCTGAATATGCAATTCCAGCAAGCATCTTTTCCTTTTCTGTCATAGCCTGTAATCTTGGTTAGAACGATTGCTAAGTTAAGGAAAAAATCGCTATCCTACGAAAACCCCATATCGAGAACTTCACACCGACAACTCAGGGACGTTTCTTCAAGATACACCTTGGTCGTTAAACATAAAGAAAACGTCCAAGGTGTATTTTATAACAGGAAGGCTTCGAAAAGTGGCTTTTGAGCTCCTGTGAAAATCACATGGGGGTTACCGACTGGTGATTCAAGGAAATAGTCCCTGCAGATTGATTTGTCCTTAAGATTAAGTACAGCCTGAGTGCGGCAAAGGTTGGCTTCACTCTGACACGGCCTTTCTGATTGAGAAATGAAAGAATCTCCATAGAAGCAGCATTGACTGCAGCCTCATCATGCAAAGGAGACGTCAGTGTATATAATCCTATTTTCATAACATGTAACTCTTATTCAGGCCAGACAAACCTGGAATTGATAGACTCGCCACCATCGACCACAATGCTCTGCCCTGTACAGAACCTGTTCTCTACAGTGAGGAAATATGCCCACGCGGCGATTTCCTCGGCAGTAGCCCAACGCTTCAGAGGGGTCTCATCCATAATCTGACTCCACAACTGAGGATCATTTACGACACAGTCGTTCAGCGGAGTAAGCACTCCACCAGGATCAAGACTGTTGCATGTCGCTCCGTACTGGGCCACCCTAAGTGCAACATTCTTTGTATAGGCTATCACTCCCCCTTTGCTGGCACAATACTCCGGAAATTCAGAGCCTGTATGTCCGCTGGCAGAACCTATCGACAGAATGGACTTTATAGAAGGCTGGATGCCATATTTCTCAGTCACGCGGATCAAGGCCTTGAGATTGACATCGATGTCAGCTTCGTTCTGGGTACCGGCATTGTTCACAAGGATCTCTACACCCGGCACCTCCGGCAATTCTTCCCTGACATCGCCTTGTATATGAGTATATTGTTCATGTATTATAGTAGCCTGCTGACGGTCGATGCCGACAACTGCATGGCCTTTTTCCAGAAAAAGGCAGGCAACTGCCTTGCCTATGCCCTGAGATGTTCCTGTAATGAGTATTTTCATGCTTCAAATGTACAAAAAATATCTAAATTTGCATGTCTGGCAGTGCCAGACCACCATTCGAAATTTAAACAAGACACATATGAGCAACATAGCTTTGAAACAGGTATACTTTGAAGGTATCACCATGCAGGTCCCTGAAATCTGGGAAACAGAGACAGAAGTATTTGATGAAGCAGACGGAACCAAGTCATACAGCCTCAGCATAAACGCAACAGGAAAAGACGTCAGAAGCATTGACATCAGCTGGGGAAGCATCCCTGAGGAATCTGATGCATATAACGAGGCATGTGCCACATATGAAGAGGTTATGTCTGAAGAAGACCTCAGCACAGAAGAAGAGCCTATCATCTGCTTCGAGTTCCAGGGACATAAAGCCTATGGATTCAATGTCTATACAGAAGACGGTCTCCCATGCTTCTTCTTTTGCATCGACATTCCTGCCGAGGGCAAGAAGAACCTTCTTACAGTTCTGGTAAGCGCTGCAAACCATGAAGAGCTCCAGAGCCTTATCGACTTCACCGAAGAATATCTCAAAGTTGAGTAGATAGTGATCTGCCTATAGGGAATGGCACACTTTGTGACTCTGCGACGGCGTACAATTAAATATAATTTACGCTATGAACAGAAGACACAACGAAGGTGTTACACCTATTTTCGGCTCTCAGGAAATGAGGGAGCCGGCACCTGCGGAATTTATTCCGAAACATAAGACACCTGGCGAGATCGCATATCAGATAGTCAAGGACGAGACATTTCCACAAACACAGCCACGTCTGAACCTGGCAACATTCGTCACCACATACATGGATGACTATGGCACCAGACTCATGAACGACGCGGTAAGCATCAACTATATAGACGAGACTGAGTATCCTCGTGTGGCAGTCATGTGCGGACGTTGCATCAACATGGTAGCCAACATGTGGAACACTCCTGAACAGGGAGACTGGAAGACCGGTGCTGTCGGCATCGGATCGTCTGAAGCATGTATGCTCGGCGGAGTAGCAGCATGGCTGCGCTGGCGCGAGCGCCGCAAGGCAGCCGGGCTGCCGTACGACAAACCGAACCTTGTGATGAGCACCGCATACCAGGTCGTATGGGAGAAATTCTGCCAGCTCTGGCAGATCGAAATGCGCACAGTACCTCTTACAAAGAAGCACCCAACCCTTGACATCGAAGCTGCAATAGCTTTATGTGACGAGAACACAATCTGCGTCGTACCTATTGCAGGAGTCACATGGACAGGAATGAACGACGACATCGAGGCACTTAACAATGCGCTTGAAACATACAACAGCGTCACCGGCTATGACATTCCTATCCACGTGGATGCAGCCTCCGGAGGTTTCATACTCCCGTTCCTGAATCCGAGCAAGAGATGGGATTTCCGTCTCGAATGGGTACATTCAATATCAACATCAGGTCACAAGTACGGCCTCGTATATCCGGGCCTCGGATGGGTCGTATGGAAGGACAAGAAATATCTCCCTAAGGAGATGTCATTCAGCGTCAATTATCTGGGAGCCAACATCTCACAGGTCGGATTGAACTTCTCGCGACCTGCAGCCCAGATTCTCGGACAGTACTACAACTTCATACATCTTGGATTTGAAGGCTACAAGGAAATACACACCAACTCCATGGAGATAGCCCAATACTGCCATGACCAGATCGGCAAGATGTCCTGCTTCACCAATTATTCAAAGAAGCTGGAGAACCCTCTGTTCATATGGTACATGGACGAGGAATACGACAAGACCGCAAAATGGACCTTGTTCGACCTTCAGGACAAACTCATGCAGAAAGGATGGATGGTACCGGCTTACACCATGCCTAAGGACATCGAGGACATGGTGGTGATGCGTATTGTTGTGCGCCAGGGAATGTCGAGAGACATGGCTGACATGCTCATCCAGGACATCAACGATGCGGTAATTGAACTTGAGAAGCTGAAATACCCTACTCCTTCACGTATTGAGGCACAAAAGAGCGGTAAAGTCTTTACACATTAAACGAACACAATATGGACACAAAGAATGGAAATGTCGGCAAGGCATTCAAACTGAGTGTCGCGACACTCGCAATCATGAACATCACGGCTGTGGTGAGCCTCAGAGGTCTTCCTGCTGAGGCCATCTACGGCCCTTCATCAGCGTTTTATTACCTGTTTGCAGCAATCGTATTCCTGATCCCCACAGCTATGGTTGCAGCAGAACTCGCAGCTATGTTCTCCGACAAGCAGGGAGGAGTCTTCCGCTGGGTCGGCGAGGCCTTCGGCCCACGCACGGGCTTTCTGGCCATATGGCTGCAGTGGATCGAGTCAACAATCTGGTATCCGACCGTCCTGACCTTCGGAGCCGTGTCGATCGCATACATCGGCATGAGCGGTTCAGCAGATGCAGCCCTTGCCTCGAATAAGGTATTCACGCTGATCACGGTACTTGCCATCTACTGGATAGCCACATTCATTGCCATGAAAGGTCTCAGCTGGGTCGGCAAGATAAGCAAATGGGGTGGAATGATAGGAACAATCATACCTGCAGGACTCCTGATAGTACTGGGTATCATCTACATCGCCACCGGTGGACATAACTACATGGACATGTCACAGGGATTCTTCCCAGACCTGACCAAGTTCGACAATCTTGTCCTTGCAAGCAGTATCTTCCTCTTCTATGCAGGAATGGAGATGATGGGTGTGCATGTCATGGAAGTGGAAAATCCGTCGAAGAACTACCCTAAGGCCATCATCATCGGATCGCTTGCAACTGTTGCAATCTTTGTACTTGGCACATTTGCACTGGGATTCATCATCCCTGCAAAGGACATCAACCTTACACAATCGCTTCTGATAGGCTTTGATAACTACTTCAGTCACTTCCACTTATCATGGGCCGGTCCTATCATGGCTGCTGCCCTGATGTTTGGAGTCCTTGCAAGCGTGTTGACATGGGTAGCAGGCCCTTCCAAGGGTATATTCACAGTCGGCAAGGCAGGCTACCTGCCACCGTTCTTCCAGAAGACCAACAGCAATGGAGTACAGCGCAACATCCTTCTTGTACAAGGAGGCATAGTTACTCTGCTTTCTCTCCTGTTTGTGGTCATGCCTTCTGTGCAGTCATTCTATCAGATACTCTCCCAGCTGACAATCCTGCTGTACCTGATCATGTACATGCTCATGTTTGCAGCAGCTATAGTCCTGAGATATAAGATGAAGGACACACCTCGTCCTTTCAAGCTAGGAAAGGGCAACGGTCTGATGTGGGTACTTGGAGTAGTAGGCTTTGCAGGCTCATTGCTAGCCTTCATCCTCAGCTTCATTCCTCCGGGCCAGATTGCCACAGGAAGCAACACAGTATGGTATTCGGTTCTTATTATCGGATGTATAGTCATGGTAGTCATCCCATACATCATTTATGCGATGAGAAAACCGTCATGGCGCGACCCGAACGCAGAATTCGCTCCATTCCATTGGGAAAACAAGTCAAAATGACAGGTCTCATGGAATTAAGAAAGGCTGCAACCTTACGGATGCAGCCTTTCTGTCATAACAACACTATCTATAATTAACTCAATTCTGTCTTCCAAAGTCCATGCAGGTTGCAGTACTCATAAACTGCCACAGGCTTCTCGTTGCACACGCATACAACTGCTTCAGGCTTATCCTTGAGATCCACACGGATGCCACCGTTCTCAGTCTCGACATAGATAAATGAAATATGATGCTCAGGAAGCATAGGGTGCGCAACGCTTCCAACTTCAACCTTGATATGGCAATCGTCAAGTCGTGTAACGACAGGTACATGTTTCTCAAGACTTGCATCAACTGTTCCTGGAATCAGCTCCTGCATATTCTCTCCACAGCAAACTACGGGTACAGAACTATCAACCAATTTCTGGATTACATTACCGCAATGACGGCATCTATAAAATTTTACAGCCATAACTATATCTCTTTTAAAATGTTCTTATTTTGAATTATTATAATTTCTACCACAAAGGTAGTCATAATTTTGAATAATGCAAATTTAAGTCCAAAAAATATCATAAAAATCATCTAAGATATCAGACTATTTGATATAAAATCTAATATGCATAAATTTGCGACTGAACATATAAATAATGACAATGAAGGTAATCAGTACAATACTCAGCATCATTCTGCTTGCTGTATTTATAGGAAGCTCATCACTCCCAAGGAGAATAGAGAGATTTGTAAACAATGTGGAGGAGAACCACATAAACTGGAGCGAAGAAGATTGGAAAAAGTCTGAAATCAAATATAAGGAGCTTACAAGAGAATACAAAGAAAACTTAAGTTCCTTCTCACACGAGGAAAGACTTTCAATCAATCAGAACCTCGGAAAATATAACGGATTGAGAGTAAAACACTATGCTGAAGATGCCGGAAAAGCCATCCAGGAGTTCAGTGAACGTTTTCCATACTGGCTTGAAGGATTTCTAAGCGCATTCGAATAAAACATGAAAGCATTGGTATTTCCCGGACAGGGATCTCAATACATAGGAATGGGAAAGGAGTTATACGAGAGCAACGCTCTCGCAAAGGAACTCTTCGACAAGGCAGACCAGATACTGGGCTACAAGATAACAGACATAATGTTTGAAGGAAGTGCAGAAGACCTGAAACAGACCAAAGTGACCCAGCCTGCTGTCTTCCTGCATTCTGTGATTGATGCTCTCTGCAAAAAAGGAGACAGAAAGCCGGATATGGTAGCTGGACATTCTCTCGGCGAATTCTCGGCACTTGTGGTGGCTGGATCCCTGAGCTTTGAAGACGGACTCAGGCTTGTCTATGCCAGAGCAATGGCAATGCAGGCCTGTTGCGACAAGGTACCCGGATCGATGGCTGCAATCCTGAATCTCGATGACCAGACAATCGAGAAGGTCTGCAAGCAGACTGAAGGAATCGTGGTTGCAGCCAATTACAACTGTCCGGGACAGGTGGTCATTTCCGGAGAGACAGCCGCAGTAGAAGCGGCGTGTACAGGAATGAAGGAGGCCGGCGCAAGGCGCGCTGTCGTTCTTCCTGTCGGAGGCGCCTTCCACTCCCCTCTCATGGAGCCCGCACGAGTGGAACTTGCTGCTGCCATAGAAAAGACAGAATTCAAGGTCCCATCATGTCCTATATACCAGAACATAGATGCCAAGCCCCATACAGATCCAGCAGAAATCAAATATAATCTCCTGGCACAATTAACATCGTCCGTCAGATGGACTGACAGTGTCAGACACATGCTGGCGGACGGTATGACTGAATTTGAGGAATGCGGACCAGGAGAAGTCCTCACTGGTCTTATAGCTAAGATCAGATCAAAGGCTTGATATCAAGCTTCACAGGCTTGATCATATTCTCAGGAGCGAGAATCGTATCGAGATCTTCCTTGGTAAGGATACCATGCTCAAGAACGAGGTCATAAACGCTCTTGCCTGTTGCCATCGCCTCCTTGGCGATCTTGGTAGAGTTCTTATATCCGATTACAGGATTGAGAGCTGTGACTACGCCGAAACTCTTGTGAATATACTCACGGCACTGCTCCGGGTTAGCAGTGATGCCCTCCACGCAATTCACGCGAAGAGTATCGAAACCATTCATCATGATCTGGGCAGACTCGAAGCAGCACTGTGCCATAACTGGCTCCATTGCGTTGAGCTCCATCTGAGCCTCCTCTGATGACATTGCAACGCAAAGGTCATTACCGATCACTTTATAGCAGATCTGGTTCATTACCTCAGGAATAACAGGATTAACCTTACCAGGCATGATGGATGAGCCTGGCTGGCGAGCCGGCAGATCGAACTCATGGAGACCGCAACGTGGACCTGAAGCAAGAAGTCGGAGGTCATTACAGATCTTATTCAGCTTGGTAGCAATACGGCGAAGAGCTGATGAGTATCCCACCATGCAGGATGTATCAGATGTTGCAGCAACAAGATCATGAGCAGGCTTCACATCCCAACCTGTAACCTCACGGAGAGCAGCTATACACTTCTCAGCATAACCTGGCTCAGAACAGATTCCAGTACCGATTGCAGTTGCACCCATATTTACTGTAAGGAATTCCTCGGCAGCGAAGTTGATATTGCGGATCTCATCACGAAGTATGCTTGCAAATGCTCCAAATGTCTGACCAAGAGTCATAGGGACAGCATCCTCCAGCTGCGTACGTCCCATCTTCAGGATATCCTTGAACTCAACAGCCTTAGCTTCGAACGCCTGGATGAGAAGTTCGTAGTGCTGAAGGAATTTCTGATGAGTGGCATAAAGACCAAGGTGAATCGCAGTAGGATATGCGTCATTTGTTGACTGCGAGCAGTTTACATGGTCATTAGGAGAACAGAACTGATACTCTCCTGGCTGATGTCCCATGATCTGAAGAGCTCTGTTTGCGATCACCTCATTTGCATTCATATTTGTAGTTGTACCAGCACCTCCCTGGATCATGTCTACAGGGAACTGGTCATGGTGCTGACCCTCAAGGATCTCATTACACGCCTGCACAATGGCAGCATATTGCTCATCTGTGAGAAGTCCAAGCTGGTGATTGGCAACAGCTGCACCGATTTTTGTCATTGCGAGTCCGTTGATGAACAGCGGATAATCACACAGATGGAAACAGCTGATAGGAAAATTCTCGATACCACGAAGAGTCTGTACTCCGTATAATGCCTCTGCTGGAACCTCAAGGGAACCGATAAGGTCACTTTCAACCCTTTTCATTTCTAATTGTATTTAGTTTATAATTTGTTAGCAATATTCTTCAAATTTATAGATAAGTATAATATGAAACAACAAATTCAACTTAAATCAATATATTTGCATCATATATATAAGAAAATTGAAATGAGCAGTATTCCAAACGACCCTATGATGCTGATGAGTTTCATAAACATGAAGCTTAGAGACTTCTATCCGGACCTCGACACCCTTTGCGAGGACATGGACATAGATAAAGGCCAGCTTCTGGAGAAACTGGCCTCAGCAGGTTTCGAATATAGTCCGGAAAACAACCGTTTCTGGTAGAACTTACAGACTGCTGCCTCCGATGAAGCTTCTCAAGAGTGAAGTCGCCGGCACGTCATTGTCAGATACTGGCGTGAAGTAACTCAAGAACTTCATCAGCCTATGCACCTCTGCGTACTCCGGACAGTTCTTAGGAACAGTTGTAAGAATACGCTCGGCACGAGCACGTATCACTGGAAATTCCACGATATACGACGAATTGAAAAGCACATCCGCACATTCCTGGTACGGATATATCCACTGTACCTCCGAGCGGCGCACATTCGGCCAATGCATGATCGAGTCACGGGCGCTGAACGCTCCCTTGGTGTAATCACGGACAATTCTACGGATCAGACGGTTGTCGCTTGTCGGGATACAGTTGTGATCGTCAAGCGAGATACTGGTGATCGTATTTATGAATATCCTGTATTTCGACGAGTCTGGAACCTTGTCTGTAAGGCGTGGATTCAGAGCGTGGATTCCCTCGATAAGGAGCACCATTCCCGGCTCAAGCTTCAGCTTCTTTCCGTTGAACTCACGAAGTCCGGTAACAAAGTTGAATTCAGGTACTTCCACAGTCTCTCCTGCCAAAAGTTTAAGCACATCGCTCTGCAGGTACTGATGGTCTACAGTATCGAAGTTATCAAAGTCGAACGAGCCATCCGGAAGGAGCGGAGTATCCAGACGATTGACAAAATAGTCGTCTGTCGAGAACGATATAGGCTTTAGTCCGCAGGCCTTGAGCTGGATGCTCAGACGCTTGCAGAATGTTGACTTTCCACTGCTTGACGGGCCTGTGATCAGAACCAGTTTCAAAGGATCGTCCATATGCATCCTTCTGTCGATTTCCTCAGCGATCTGGACGATCTTCTTCTCCTGAAGTGCCTCGGCAATCTTGATAAGATCTCCAGCCTCACCGTTCTGACACGCCAGGTTGACATCACCAACATTGTCAAGTCCCATGATCTTGTTCCACCTGAGATTCTCGCTGAATACCTCGAACGTCTTAGGCTGTTCTGTGAACGGAGCAAGTTCCTCCGGCTTATGCCTGTTAGGTACTCTTAAAAGAAGTCCATCACGATAGATGGAAAGATCCCAGACCTTAAGATAACCTGTACTTGGAAGCAGAGCCTCATAATAATAGTCAGGAGTATCTCCGAGAGTATAGTAGTTGACATAGACATCACCTGCAGTCTGAAGAAGACGTACCTTGTCCTGATAACCCATCTTCTCAAAAAGCTCTATCGCCTCTTCTGTACGCACCTCATGTCTTCTGAAAGGCATGTCTGCCTCAGTTATCTCCCGCATACGCGCTGAGATGGCTTCAACGTCTGTCTGGCTTAATCCCGTACCATCATGTTTATCGATGGAGCAGAAATATCCCTTCGAGATCGGACGTCTCAAGACGATCTTGCACTCCGGATAAAGGTCCTTGGCTGCCTTGCATAGAAGGAAACACAGAGAACTGCAATATACGCTTCTTCCGGCATATGACGTATAATCAATGAACTCTACTTGTCTGCTATTGAAGGCCCTGTACTTAAGGCCCTGGCATACATTGTTGACCTTTGCTGCAAGGATAGGATATGGTGTACAGAAATCCGGTGCAAAAGCTGGCAACATATCCATCAAGGTCGTTCCTTCCGTGAATGTCTTGCTTGTCTGAGTGTTTACGCAGAATATCTTTACCATTGTATATCTATTTAACGAACATCTAGAAGAGTAATATCAAAAATGAGGGTAGAGAATGCCTTGATGGCACCTGCAGGACGGGAACCGTATCCCAGATTATACGGAATCACAATTTCCCATCGAGATCCTGCCGGCATCTCACGAAGCGCCGTGATCCAACCTGTTATGAGTTCGTTCAGGCGGAATGTAGCAGGTCTGCCTTTCTGTGTCTGGTCGAACACCTTTCCATTGATCAGCTTGCCTGTATAATACACCGTCACAAAACTCTTTGGAGACGGTTTAGGCCCGTTTCCTTTTGTGATTTCCCTATACATCACTCCGTTGAACATGATCTTGACACCCGGTCTCTGGGCGTATTCCTGCAGGAACTCCTGGTTCCTTAACTTGTATGAGTTATCTACTGGTGGCATATCAGCATTTATAATTACTAAGCGTAAATTTAAGTCATAATTCTCAAAGGTCAAAGAATTAGCAGATTTTTACTAATTTTGTAAAGTTGGTTGATAACAGAAAAGATAATATGAAGAAGATATTGACAATCATCCTGCTGACAGTTATTGCAGGACTCAGTGCCAAGGCAGACGAAGGAATGTGGCTGCCGTCACTTATCTCACAACGTATATCAGACATGCAGCAGAAGGGATTCAGGCTGGATGCTGAAGACATATACAGCATCAACGAGGCGTCCCTCAAGGACGCAGTCGTGCTGTTCGGCCGCGGCTGCACAGGCGAGCTGGTCTCGCCTGAAGGCCTGCTTCTGACCAACCACCACTGCGGATACTCACAGATCCAGCAGCACAGCAGCGTGGAGCACGACTATCTCAAGGACGGATTCTGGGCCATGAGCCGCGAAGAGGAACTCCCTAACAAGGGCCTCAGCGTAAGCTTCCTCGAAAGAATGGAGGACGTGACAGAGCTCATCCTTAAAGGATATGAACCAGGTATGTCAGAAAGCGATAGAGTCGCAATTGTAAAGGAGAATTCAAAGGTACTGATTGACCAGGTCAGCAAAGAAGGCAAGGGTTTCAGAGCGACAGTAGAAGCTCTCTACTATGGAAACCAGTATTTCCTCTTTGTATATAGACAGTATGACGACGTACGTCTTGTCGGAGCACCGCCATCATCGATAGGTAAGTTCGGAGGCGACACAGACAACTGGATGTGGCCTCGTCACACCGGTGATTTCTCAATGTTCCGCATCTATGCTGACAAGGACAACAACCCTGCCTCATATTCGGAAGACAATGTCCCATACAGACCCAAGAAGTATTTCAGAATCTCGACTGCAGGCGTACAGGAAGGCGATTTCACATTTATCTACGGCTTCCCTGGACGCACGCAGGAGTACATCCACTCAGAAGGCGTACGCTATATAGAGGAAACAGGAGACCCGCATAAGATCCACCTCCGCACCCTCAGACTGGACATCATGAGCAAATATCAGTCACAGAGCCAGAAGGTACGCATCCAGTACTCATCAAAACATGCCAACGTAGCCAATGCCTGGAAGAAATGGCAGGGCGAGGTGAAGGGTATCAGGAAGATGAACACTGTCCAGGTAAAGCAGGAGTTTGAGCAGGCATTTGACAGATGGGCAAAGGGCGGAGAATTTGACGGAGTGATCGGCACACTTGCAGGCATATACAATGAGCTGGAACCATATCAGTTCGCGACAGACTATTATTCAGAGACTGTAAGAGCGATAGAGATTGCAAACTTTGCATCATCGCTTTATGCCACATATAAAATAGACAAGGAGACTGGCGAGGTAACCTTCGATGACAGGAAGGCTGCTGACCTTGTTGAAGCATTCTACAAGGACTGGTACCTCCCTATCGACAAGGAATGCTTTGCTGCCCTCATGACAGAGTTCGACAGAAACGTTCCGGCAGACTTCAAGTGCAGATACTTCACAGAACATATGAAGAAGTACGGCTCAGCAGAAAAATGGGCTGATGCCTTTTTCAGCAAGACAATGTTCACAGACAAGGCCAAGGTAGAGAAGTTCCTCAAGACTCAGAAGTCCCCGGCAAAGAGCAGAAAGGCATTGCTGAAGGACCCTGTGACTGAGTTCGCTTCAGAATTCAGCAGATGGTACACTTCTGACATCAAGCCTGTGACAGACAGACTGAATCAGGACCTCCAGCTTGCCTACCGAGACTACATGCGCGGCCAGATGGTATACTGCCGTACCCAGCGCGTGCCTAAGGCCTTCTATCCGGATGCCAACCTGACCCTCAGAGTGGCATATGGACACATCAAGGGCTACCAGCCGGCCGACGCGACCTACTATCTCCCGTCATCTACCATCAAGGGCATCATGGAGAAGGACAACCCTGATATCTTCGACTACAACATCCCGCAGCGTCTCAGAGACATCTATGCTGCCAAGGATTATGGACTCTGGGCTGACGCATCAGGCGAAGTACCTGTGTGCTTCATTGCTACAAACCACACCACTGGCGGCAACTCCGGCAGCCCTGTAATAAATGCAGACGGAGACCTTATCGGCCTTAACTTCGACCGCGTATGGGAAGGCACGATGAGCGACATAGTCTTCGACCCTGAGATCTGCAGGAACATATCCCTGGACGTGCGCTATGTGCTCTTTATAATAGATAAGGTGGCCGATGCCGACCACCTTATAGAGGAAATGACACTGGTTAATTAGCAGATTGCCTCGTAGCTTGGAATGAAGTTCTGCTGGATAGATACCGCCATCCTGTCTGAGACTTCTTTTGCAGCGAAACCGAAGCACTTCTCTCCCACTTCATAGATGAAGTCAAGTTCCTTCTGATTGAATGCACTGTCGGCAAGGATCAGGGAGATCATGTAATTGAACATAGCCTCGCGCATGCCCGGATCACGCTTGAGGATCTCTTCGATTGAAGAATTGAAGATCTGCATGACATCCTGTTTGTTGACATTCTCCAGGAAATTACGAGGGAAGATGTGGAAGGACGACAGGTTATTGAGAACCGTCTCCACCTCCTTCTGTGACACGTCGCCGTCTACATTGATTGCTATCAGGCCTGCAGCTGCAACGAAGAAGCCGAGATAGTAATCGATCTCGTTGTTGCTGAGCTTCATGAGAGCTTTGATGATCTCGTCCATCTTCTCATTCAGGTCTCCATGATTGGTGCATGTAGCATAGAGGTTAAGTGACTGGACACGGATAGGATTGACAGGATGTGTATCCCTGCTAAGTCCTTCATCCTTAATGAAATACTCAAGATGTTTAAGGTTTTCCTCCAAGTAGACATCCATCTGCATGTTCACCTTGTTGACATCAAGTCCTGAAGTCATCTTGAAGAATGCAGAAAGGCAAGGAGCAAGATTCATGACAGCAAGATATCCGAATCTGTCGGCAATAAGCTCGGATAACTGCTCCCAAAGACGGATCTTATACTGAAGTACAAGAGGCGGTCTCGATCCATGCGGGAACACAAAGCCGATCAGTCTGAGCATTTCGGTATTCTTGTTCATCAGGTGACCAAGTTCGTGTCCTACAACAAATCGCAGTTCATCGTCTGTCATAAGGTTGACCAGAGCGGAATTGATGTTCACGATATGCGGTTCTCCCTCACGTGCTGCTGCTATTGTCCATGCGTTGACTGTAGAATCTCCTGTAATATAGAAATCTACCGGATCCTCGAATCCAAGACGTCTCTTGACATCATAGAAGAGGTCATAAAGATGGCTCATGAGCCTCTTTTCAACCTTGAAGCTATGACCTTCCATTGCACTTCTTATGCTGCTGCTTCCCTGGCTATATGAAGACTGTGACAATATCTTCTCTATGAGATCTCCGTGCAGGGCATCATAGATCTGCTTGCTGAGCATCTGCTCAAGCTCGATTGCTGGATTTAACATGATTATGTGGTTATTGGTTCGAATGAGACAAATTTAATGAATGCCACCGATAATTGGAAATAATTTCCTATTTTTGAAAAGACATTCAACCTCCTAACATATGGCACACATAGACAACCTTTCAATCGGCGTCTTCATCGACGGCGGATACTATGCCAAGATCAATGAAGGACTTCAGGCAAAGTCCATAGCCACAGGTGTAAATCTGAAGGAACTTCTGAAATACATTCCTGAATGGATATCCAAGTCATTCGGAGTAGACAGAAAGCATCTTTATGTCACTGAGGCCCATTATTACAGAGGAAGATACCGTGCAAAGGATGCAGAAAACAAGGATCTTCTGCTGGTAGAAAGAGCCTTCGAAGATACTCTCATAGAAAATGACGTCATCTTCCACTACAAGCACCTGCGCGAAGACCCAAGAGGTGGAGTCATAGAGAAAGGAGTAGACACATGGTTTGCCCTTGACACATACGAACTCACACTTTACAGGGAATTCGATTACGTCGTACTGATCAGCGGAGATGCTGACCACGAGATGCTGGCACGCAAGCTCAAGGCGCTGAAGACATATACGATCCTTATGACATGGGACCCTGCATGCACAGGATCCACATCAAGATTCCTCAGCGAAGAGGTCTGCAGTCATGCTGACATGAACAAGATCACAGCCCTTGACCCTATCCTTCTGAAGCGTCTGACCTACAAACAGGTTTAAAATAAATCTTTAGATTTTAAAAAAGACGCCAAGATTTTAAAATAAAGAAAAATATGCCCCTCAGATATCTCCTGAGGGGTTTTTTGTGCTCTTCAGATTATATAGCTTTGCTGAAAAACAATCAATATGGAAAAGAAGATCAACCCTGCAGCGGAGCTTGAAGAACAGGTAGCTGCAATCATCGGAAACTTCAGAAAGGAAGCATATGCCTTCATTGATGAAATGATGTGGAACGCATTTGAAGAGGTCGGCAAGCTGCTGGATGCAAAAGAGGACTCATGCGAATACGCATATGTGATGTCACGAAGATCAATCAATGGCATTTCATGCAATACCCTGCATGAAATCGTCAGAATCTTCGAGAAAGGAGGCGACTTTGAAGAGGTCGACAAGAATCATAAAGCAGTATTCATCACTGAATTTCTGAAGACTCGTTCCATAGCTTTTGATGCCACGAGGGCAAGGTATCCCAATTACCTCAAGCAATGGACGGAAAAGGACGACGACAAACTTAAGAAATTATGGGACAGCGGACTATCAGTCAACAGGATAGCTATGCAGATGGGGCGCAATACAGGTGCCGTGAAGATACGCATGTCCAAACTCGGACTTTAGGTTATCTCATGCAATTTTCATAACTTTGCCCGGTTGTAATCAGACACAATGATTTAGACCGGACAAAGTTATGCCAAACGAAATACTCATAATACTGTCATTTGTCATCATCTATGGCAGCGTCATCCTCTTTTACCGTCTTTTCGGCAAGGGAGGCCTTCTTGCGTTCAACGTCCTTGCAACCTTGATCGCAAACATAGAAGTACTGCTCTTGGTACATGCATTCGGACTTGAAATGACATTAGGTAATGTATTGTTTGCCAGCACATTCCTTGTAACAGACATCCTTAGCGAGAACCACGGGAAGAAGATAGCCAACAGAGCAGTCCTGATAAGCACATTATGCTCAGTCATCTTCATAGCCATCTCCCAGATGTGGCTGCTTTACACCCCTAGCGAGAACGACTGGGCAAGCGAGGCCTTCAAGACGATATTCAGCAACACTCCACGCATCATCTGCGCATCGCTTGGAGTATACATGATAGCCCAGCTTGCAGATGTATGGCTCTACCACAAATGGTGGGACTGGTGCAAGAGACATTTTGGTGACAGTAAGAAAGGACTATGGATACGTAATAACGGTTCTACGATGATCTCACAGCTGCTGAACACCCTCCTATACACAGCATTCGCCTTTTACGGTACCTATTCGTTCAGCACACTGGTATCGATCTTCCTGAGCAGCTATGCGATATTCTTCATAACAAGCCTCCTGGATACCCCATTCGTATACTGGGCAAGGCAAATCCATGAAAGACACCCGGAAATCGAGTAAGCCATGTCACAGACAGAATTGCAGAAACAGCAAGGTACGACTCTCAAGGAAAGACCTCAGGAGCCGAAAAAATATAACGTGATCGTGCTGAATGATGATTTCACGACCTTCGAATTCGTCATAATGATCATGATGACGGTCTTCAGAAAGACTCAGCAGCAGGCTGAAGATATAGCATCCACGACCCATATCCACCAGAAGGCTAAGGTGGGCACCTACACCCTCGATATAGCCAGAAGCAAGGTTGCAAAGGCCACCGAGATGGCCCGAGCAGAGAACTTCCCACTCACATTTGAAATAGAACCAGAATAAACATGCCAATCCACGATACAGATAAGATAGCAGTAGCGGTCTCACTGGCCTCAAGCCTTGCACTGGCGCGCAGAAACGAGTTTCTGACACCAGAGCACCTTCTTGCCGCCTTCCTCAAGGACGACGACATCAGGAATGCAGTGAGCCAGTGCTGCCAGATCGAGCACATAGAATCACTGATAAAGAAATACCTGGACTCTCTTGAGCAGATGCCGGACGGCAACTATGAGCTCAATGCATCCAGCCAGCTCCAGGAACTCATCGCAATAGCTGAAAACGCTGCAAGAGGCTCAGGATCTGCTGTAATGAAGACACATCACGTCATGTATGCCTTCTTCCAGCTTGAGGACTCTTATGCAAAATTTGCCCTCGAAGATGCTCTGGAGACCTCAGTTCCAGCTCTGCTGAACAACATGGTACAGATCGAAGACGAAGACTCGGAAGGACTTCCTCAGGCAGAAAGGTGGACTAGATTCTTCCGTGAATGCCCTTCTGCAGACATAGTAGGACGCACAAATGAGACCAGCGAAGCCATGCGTATCCTCTGCAGGAAACGCAAGAACAACATCCTCATCGTAGGAGGCAGAGGCGTGGGCAAGACAGCCTTCGTACATGGTCTTGCAAAGTCATTCCTTGAAGGCAGGACTCCAGACAAGCTGAAAGGTTTTACCATCAAGGAACTCCTTCCAAACATGGTACTCAGCGGAGCACAATACCGCGGAGATCTTGAAGGCAGGATTGACGACATAGCCCGAGGCCTGTCAGAGGACGGAAAGACCATCATGTACGTAGATGAGCTCAAGAGTCTGGGAGGATTCAGCAAGACAGATGACGGCATGAAGGACATCATAAGCCTTCTCACCCCACACCTTAAGGACGGCTCTATCAAGCTGATCATAAGTGCCACACACGAGGATGTGAAGAGGCTTCAGGCCAACGACAGCACAGCCCTTGACCTGTTCAGAAAGATAGAACTCGAGGAACCTTCAGAAGAAGAAACCGCCGAGATACTTAAAAATACAATAAGCGGATTATCAGAGTATTATAACATAGCATTTGAAGCAAACCTTGCAGAATACTCTGTCAGCATGAGCCGCAGATATATCCTTGACAGATGCCTTCCAGACAAGGCGATAGACCTTCTTGACGAAGCTGGCGCATACGCCATGACAGCCAATGAGAAGAAGGTCACAAGAAGGACGATCGACAAGGCCCTTTCAGACATCTGCAAGACAGACGTACAGGCATCTGACGAGAACGTCAAAGACGACCTCTACAACATGGAGGCACGCCTTAAGAACAAGATCTATGGACAGGACGAGGCCATAAAGACCATCACAGAGACCATCCTTATGTCCAAGGCAGGACTGATGGAGACAGGAAAGACCATAGGAAGCTTCCTTTTCGTCGGTCCTACAGGAGTGGGAAAGACAGAGCTCTCAAAAGTCCTCGCCCAACAGCTTCACGTCCCACTACACCGCTTCGACATGAGTGAATACTCGGAGAAGCACTCTGTAGCTAAGCTCATAGGCTCCCCTGCCGGTTATGTCGGCTACGATGACGGAGGTATCCTTACAGAGACTATCAGAAAGAATCCATACTGCGTGCTTCTCCTTGACGAGATAGAAAAGGCACACGAAGACATATATAACCTTCTTCTTCAGGTTATGGACTATGCCGTCATATCAGACAACAAGGGACGCAAGGTGGATTTCAGGAACACAGTACTTATCATGACTTCAAATGCCGGTGCAAGATATGCCCACAAAGCATCTGTGGGCTATGAAAGAAAAGTCAACGCAGGCACAGCCATGGCAAAGGAAGTAAAGAAGGTCTTTGCACCGGAATTCCTTAACAGGCTGTCTTCTGTTGTAGTTTTCAACGACATGGATGAGAAGATGGCAGCCATGATTCTTGACGACAAGATCAACAGACTCGAGAGCAGACTGCAGGCTCGCGGCATCAAGCTGGTCATTGAACCTGAAGCATACAGCAGACTGCTCAGCGAGGGATTCTCGCCAGAATACGGCGCCCGCGAGATCGAACGAGTCCTTAACTCACGCCTTACACCTATGCTTATGCGTGAAATCCTCTTCGGAGACCACAAGGAAGGCTTCACAGCAATCGTAACAGCTACCGGGAACGGATATGATCTTCGAACTGAGTAATACGACCGAATTTCCGGATCCAAGACTGGGACAGCCTGACGGCTTTTATGCCGTCGGGGGCGACTTATCGCCTGAAAGGCTTGCCAAAGCCTATCCTATGGGCATATTCCCCTATTTTGCATTCAGAGAGAAGCCACTTATCTGGTGGGCGCCTCAGGAAAGGTTCGTCATACCAGTTGACCAGATACATGTTTCCCATTCCATGAGGAATCTCATGAACAAGAAGAAGTATATATGCACCATCAACGAATGCTTCGAAGGAGTGATTACAGGATGTGCGTGCACGGACGGACGTATTGACGAATACAACGCATGGTTAGGTCCAGAGCTCATGGAGACCTGGAAAGAACTCAACAGAATGGGCTATGCCAAGAGCGTGGAAGTATGGAACAGCGACGACGAACTTGTCGGCGGACTGTATGGATTTGTTACCGGAGGATGCTTTATCGGAGACAGCATGTTCTCCCTCGAACCAAGCACTTCGAAGCTCGCGCTCATCCATCTTGCAAGACATATGAAAGCCCAGGGAGGAGCCTTCATAGACTGCCAATTGAAGACAGAACACCTCCAATCCATGGGTGCAAGATACATTTCCTACGAAGAATTCCTGCAAAAGACGCTAAACACACCACCCTTGGAGTGGTAAGAATTAAAATATTAATAATTAACCAATAAAACATACTTGTTCTTATATATAACAAATATGTTAATAGTGAAATAACCTATGAAAACCCTAAAAATCGGTCTTCTGACCAAGATTATAATTGCCATCGTGCTTGGTATCTGCATCGGTCTGATGGCACCATCATGGATGGTCAGGATCTTCCTTACCTTCAACGGAATCTTCAGCCAGTTCCTCGGCTTCATTATACCTCTTATAATAGTAGGTCTTGTAACACCGGCGATCTCTGACATAGGCAAGACAGCAGGAAAGATGCTGCTTATCACAGTAGCTATTGCCTACGGTTCGACTATCCTTGCCGGACTTATATCCTATCTTACAGGAGCTACACTGTTCCCTGAAATGATCCAGAGCGGCACATCCCTTGAGTCAATACATGGAGCAGAAGAACTCACGCCGTTCTTCACAGTGAGCATACCTCCTGCACTGAATGTCATGACTGCTCTTGTTTTGGCATTCACCCTTGGACTAGGACTGGCGGCTCTTGACAGACCTGCTCTCAAGGATGCAGTACACGACTTCGAGCAGGTCATCATAAAGACAATCAAGACTGCCATCATTCCTCTGCTCCCACTCTACATCTTCGGTATATTCCTTAACATGACATATGTGGGTCAGGTATTCGCCATCCTCACTGTCTTCATAAAGATAATAGGCATAATCTTCCTTATACATATAGGTATACTTCTGCTACAGTTCGCAATAGCTGGCGGATTGTCCGGAAAGAATCCGCTAAAACTGCTCTGGAACATGCTGCCGGCCTATTTTACAGCTCTAGGCACCCAGTCTTCTGCTGCTACAATTCCAGTAACCCTGCAGCAGACACGTCAGAATGGCGTATCTGAAGACGTAGCAGGTTTTGTGGTACCGTTGTGTGCTACCATCCATATGTCAGGCAGCACCTTGAAGATTGTCGCATGCGCTCTGGCACTTATGATAATGCAAGGAATGCCATATGACTTCGGTATGTTCTTCGGGTTCATCTGCATGCTGGGAATTACAATGGTAGCGGCCCCTGGAGTGCCTGGAGGCGCCATCATGGCATCTCTTGGTCTTCTTCAGTCAATGCTGGGATTCAATCAGGAGGCACAGGCTCTCATGATTGCACTGTACATAGCTATGGACAGCTTCGGTACTGCATGCAACGTAACAGGCGACGGCGCTATCGCTGTCATTATGGAGAAGATTATGGGAAAACAAAGCTAGGTATTCCCTTGAATTATACCGAAATTTGTGATTTTATCAAAAATTAGTAAATTTGCTTACTATTTTAACTAAAACCCTAATCTTATGAGTGAGGAAATCATTCGACAGCTTGACGCTCTGAACGTCACAATGAACGGCGGATCGACCCTTCTTAACGCAGTTCTTGCGTTGGTAATGTTTGGAGTAGCGCTCGGTATCAAACCGGCAACTTTCGTAGACATCATCAAAAATCCCAAGTCCATAGTAACAGGTATCGTGTGTCAGATGCTGCTTCTTCCTGCCTTGACCCTCGTGCTTACAATCGTAATGGGACATTGGATTTCTCCGATGATTGCCCTTGGTATGATTCTCGTGGCATCTTGCCCGGGCGGTAACATATCTAACTTCATCACCTCTCTCTCGAGAGGAAACTCAGAGCTCTCAGTATCGCTCACCGCATTCAACACAGCGGTCTGCGTCTTCACTACCCCGCTCAACTTCGCATTCTGGGGCAAGCTCTATCTCAACTTCGCAGGCAAGCATGAGTTCTTCGGCGAGCTCCCTGAGCTGCAGATCCCTCTCTTAGACATCTTCCAGAGCATCTTCATCATCATGGGTATTCCACTCGTTCTCGGAATCCTTTGCGGACAGTACCTTCCAAAGGTAGCCAACTTCCTTAAGAAACCACTCCAGTACCTTTCTATTGCTGTTTTCATTGCAATGGTAGTAATCATCTTTACTGGTAATCTGGATGTATTCATGAAGTGTATCCGCTACATCTTCCTTGTAGTACTCCTGCATAATCTCCTTGCCCTCGGCATCGGATTCGGTACAAGTACACTCCTTAAACTTCCATATAAGGATCGCAGAACCATCACCATCGAGACCGGTATCCAGAATTCAGGACTCGGCCTGGTACTTCTGCTCAACCCTAACATCTTCCCTGAAGCAGGTGCATGGGCCAACAATGGCGGTATGCTCGTCATTACAGCATGGTGGGGCGTATGGCACATCATATCTGGTCTGACTCTTGCCGGCCTCTGGAGATGGAAAGGCAGAAAGGAACCAAACGAAGAATAATATGAGAGAAAAAATATATGAGAAGGACCTGTCTTACACCCTTCTCAAGTATATAGTGGACGCCTGCATCAGCGCAAGCTACCGCAAAGAAGAAGTGCACGGAGAAGAGAACATCCCTACGGATGGAGCTCTTCTCTTGACGCCTAATCACTGCAACACACTGATGGACGCCCTCGTAATGCTTAACGCATACAGCGGGACGACCGTGTTCGGTGCCAGGGCGGACATCTTCAACAACAAGTTCATCGGAAAGGTGATGACCTACATCAGGATCCTCCCGATGGTAAGGCAGAGGGACGGTCTCCGTAACGTATTGAAAAACAAGGACACACAGGAGACCATCGTAGAGACCCTCGAGAACGGAGTAAGGTTCTGCATGTTCCCAGAGGGAAAGCACAGGACAAAGCACTCTCTTCAGGTGTTCGGCAAGGGTGCCTTCAGAGCAGCCATCGCCGCCAACAACAAGTTCGGAAACGACAGACCTATATATATAATACCTGTCGGCATCGAATACGGAGACTATTTCCGCTACAGAAGCACCCATCTGGTCAATTACGGCAAGCCTATCAACGTCACTGAGTTCATAAAGGGACAGGACGTGGAGAACGAGGTAATGCTCATCGACCCTCTGAGAAAGGAACTCACCGAGAGATTGAAGGAACTCATCACCTACATCCCGGACGACGAGAAGTATGATGATAAATGGGCGCTCCTGAAGATGGTCGCCATCAGAGACGAGCGCAGGGGCTACGGTTGCCACGGCACCAGGCTATACGACAGCATGCTCAAGAACAGGGAGATCGCTGCGGACATCGAGGCGAAGCTGCAGGATGAGCCGGAAAAGATGGCCGGAATTCTTGAGGAAGTCAAGGAGTTCGAGCGAAAGCGAATAGCTTTCGGCATCTCAATCTATTCTTTTAGAAAGAAGAAAAATCCTGTTTTAAATACCATCGGAAAGGGATTTGCTGCACTTTTGGGCCTCCCTTACTTCCTTTATAGTGCAGTAACAAGCCTGCCTATGTGGGTAACATCGGAGGTAATCCGCGGCAAGGTAAGAGATGCTGCCTTCAGAAACACAGTAAGCTTCGGAGTGAAGCTGGCAATGTCCATCATCCTGACGCCGATCTATGCAGCACTTGCATTCTGTCTGGCTCCATGGTGGCTCGCACTTGCACTCATGCTTCTGTGGTTCCCTTCATATGGATATTTCTATGATTACATCGAAGGATGCCGTCGCTGGGTTTCTGATATAAAGCTTCTTTGCAACGAGAAGCTCTGGAAGAAATTCAAAGGCATCGTAAAAGAGTACCAAAACCTATAAACCACTAAACTTTATTTAAAATGAAACGATTATTTGCAATCATTACGGCTGCAATGGTTCTTTGTACCATAGCGGACGCAAAAGGTGAGAAGAACGTCTCATACAACGAAAAAGGAGAAATCATCAAGACCGGCATCAACCTCGGTCCCCTTCCGGTGGTAGCGTTCGACGCTGACCGCGGATTCCAGTACGGAGCTCTCCTGAACATCTACAACTTCGGCGACGGAAGCATGTATCCTAACCCTAAGTCATGGTGGTACATCGAGGCTTCTGCATACACAGGAGGCACATGGAACCTCTACCTCAACTATGACGTGAGGGACATCTGGGACAAGACTCGTCTGTCGATATGCACCAACTACAGCAACGAGTCGGCTCTCGACTTCTATGGTTTCAACGGATATCAGAGTATCTATACATATGCACTGAACGACTTCTTCCAGAACAATCCTGACGAGTTCACATTCGACGACTCAAAGAAAGGTCAGAAGGCGTTTACGAAGTTTGATGGCGGCGCAGGAAAGGCCCCTAAGGGCTTCTACCGCTACAGCAGGCAGTCATTCAGAGCGAAGGCTGACCTGACAGGAGAGATCGCAAAGAACTTCTTCTGGGAGGCAGGATACACATTCTACTGGATCAATCACAAGGAATTCACCCCACAGGGTTATGCTCCAGTTGACGGATCGCTCTACCAGCTCTACAAGGAATGGGGCATACTCAACGACACTGGCGAAAACCAGTTTGTATCAGCCCTCAAGGCAGGTCTCATGTACGACTCAAGAAACGTTCAGAACAACCCTACAAAGGGTATATGGGCTGAGGCTCACGCAATCGTAGCTCCTAAGTGGCTCGGTTCGTCAATGGACTCATACAAGCTCTCTGCAACATTCAGACAGTACATTCCTCTCGGAACTGACAAGCTTGTATTCGCATACAGACTCGCCTACCAGGGTTTCCTCGGCAACAATACGCCATGGTACCTCATGCCGTTCTACTCTAACATGGGTTATACAAGAGACTATGATGCGATCGGAGGTTACCGTACAACCCGCGGACTCATGCTTGACAGAGTTCAGGGTCTCCATACAGGATTCTACAACATCGAACTTCGATACAGATTCGTAGACTTCCAGCTCTTCAACCAGAACATAGCCTTCGCACTCAGCGGATTCACCGACGGAGCACACGTGTTCAAGGGCTATGACCTCACAAACAAGACAGGCGCTAAGCCAGAGCTCTACAAGAAGTACATAGACACATCACGCAAGGACGGACTCCACGCTACTGCCGGTGCAGGTCTGCGCTTC
The DNA here is from genome assembly GCA_045126075.1 of Candidatus Cryptobacteroides sp. Classification (GTDB taxonomy): domain Bacteria; phylum Bacteroidota; class Bacteroidia; order Bacteroidales; family UBA932; genus Cryptobacteroides. Next base: position 79,617 of record JBGVNX010000063.1, on the reverse strand, counting down.
ATCATGAACCAGAACTTCATCGTAGCATTCGAGTACGCACGCTGCTTCAACAAGCAGGACGGAAACGGCGCATTCTACATCAACACCGGATTCCTTTTCTAACCCCTACGTCATTGCGAAGAACGTTCACCCCTACGTCATTGCGAGGAGCATTCACCCCTACGTCATTGCTAGGAGCGTTTACCCCTACGTCATTGCGAGGAGCGAAGCGACGTGGCAATCTCTATTGTAAAGTCCACGAATAATTACTAATTTAGCAGACCTTTTGGCCCCCAAAAGCCAGAAGGTCTGCTTTTTTAACCGAAAAATCACTGACAATCATGCATATAGGTATCGCCGGAAACATTGGCTGCGGAAAGACCACTCTCACAAGGATGCTCGCTGAGCACTACGGATGGACCCCTAAATACGAGGCCGTCACATATAATCCATATCTTGAGGATTACTATAAGGACATCGAGAGGTGGTCATACAATCTGGAGACATACTTCCTGGCACAGAGATTCCAGGATCTCGTGGAGATAGCCAAGTCCGACGACGTGATCGTGCAGGACAGGACCATCCTTGAAGGAGTGCACATCTTCGTTGCCAACAACAAGGCAATGGGCAACCTCTCCGACAGGGACTTCGACACCTACATGCACCTCTTTAATCTGATGATGTCTATGGTCAGCGAGCCGGATCTCCTCATCTACCTGAGGACCTCCGTCCCTACCCTCGTGGCGCAGATCCAGAAGCGCGGACGCGACTATGAAAAGGGCATCAGCATCGAGTACCTCAGCAACCTCAACGACCGCTACGAGCAGTGGATAGCCGACTACAAAGGCAAGGTCCTCATCATCGAAGCCGACGACCTCGACTACGAACACCGCCCAGAAGACTTCGCAGCCATCACCGACAAGATCGACGCCCAGCTCTACGGTCTGTTCTAGCTATTTGACATGCCATCGGTCTGGAATGTGACCGAGTATGGCTTAGAGCGTGTGAAACATATATGTCTGTCCAGATTTCACAGGGATTTATGGAGAGGGTGACGGAAACATTTCGTTGAGCAGGGCAATGTCAAGTTTCAGCACACGGCGAAGAAGTTGATTCGAGGCTTTGTATTGATAATGCAGCTTTCTTGCAAGTTGTATCTTCTGTTAATGGGTGAGCAGACTCAACTTTGTAGAATAATCCTCTGCCGCACACTTGACAGCAATGACAAACAATTCATCATCCGTCAAGAATACAGAGTCTTTAAGGCGGGACGCTATCTGGCTGAACGATTCCGCATTACGTGTCAGCAGATTGAAATAGCTTCTCGGATCTTGAAACATCCTCTCCCCTAAATCTATACGACAAAACGACGATACAAAGGGTACATCACCTATGAACTTCAGGGACATCAGATCATAAACATCACGATAATGCGTAAGTTCACGTACCCTGCAGATTCCTACCTCAGGAACTGACTTGGTCGACACCAAATCTACAACCGGAGAGAAATACACCCATCCAGCTCCCCATGGATAATTGTATGGAGTATAACATGAGTTGGCCACATATGCATTTCGATTTACATATATGATCTCATTGCGCAAATCCTTCAAGGTCTTGATTGGCAGTATATCATGATGGAATCGGTCCCAATCAACGACATGTCCAGTCTTCATAAAAATGCGTCTAAGACGTATCTTGAACCGTCTAAAGAACTCCAGACAGTCTTCCCTACTGCCGCGCATTATCAAATGAAGATGGTTCTTCATCAACTCAAAAGTAACAAGCTCCGCCGTCGGATACAGAATCGCACAGACTGCCAGCAACGTCATCCCAAGCTTAAAGTCCTCCTCCGTACTGAATATATCACTCATCCTCGTCCCATCAGTGTATAGATGCCAGAACGGTCCGTTCTCATCAAAGACCCACTGGCACACCCTCTCCCTCTCATTGAATGTCATCATACCCATCTCCTCTAAATTGTCCTCCTTTGTCCGTAGAATGTGAACACTCACGAACGAGAGAGTTCATCTATATTTACACCTGTAAATTTGGCAATATCGTCTTTTGAAACACCTTGAGCCAGCATCTTCCGCGCAATTTCCTCTGCCATTCCCCTCCTGCCATAGTCAACTCCTCTGTCATAACCTTTAGAAATCATATCAGCGATAACACCTGCCAGTGCGTCAAAGTCGCTAGTTTTAATCGCATACACCAATTGGTTGCGTAAAACCCTATCTGTGATCATGTTACCTTGTATTTAAAACACCTACCTTTGCATGTGAGATATAATCCACAGTCAGGATACTTATTTTAATTATATAATCTCTTGCAGTTTAGTTAAAAACCCCTACCTTTGCTGTGGGGAAGTAAAACGTGAGTTGGGAGGGGGAATAAGTTTCAGTGCAAAGTCCCGCCATCTGCCCCTGCTTTAGCAATCCCATCACGATTCCTTGGGCAAGTCCACAAGCAGTCTCATCTTGAGACTGCTTTGTTTTTAATGACTCACCTCTATCGCAGTTATGCAATATTGAACCTTTGAATCATCACTGCTTTTCTGCCCTACCGTCAGTCTCACCAATCCTATAGCGGGGCAGACATATTCCATTATTAACATTCGTTTGAAGCCCTTCTGGTTTTTGGTATTCTTATTTACCGGTTTGTTTTGCTTCAGAATAGCATTGGGCAGAATAGCATCCAACTGTAAGACTGCCAATGTAGAAAGGTATCGTAACGAAGCGTGTCCGGCTGTTTCATTTACAGATATGTATTTAACATGGATAAAGTCGTCAAGTGACTTATTGAAGACTCTTCTATCCTCATTTCTACCCATCCATTGGTGATAGAATTGTCGGATCAGGCGATTCCTGATTCGTCGATCCTCAACGGTATCCCCTGTGGGCACATCATCCGGGCGGATCTCAAATCCAACGGGGTCATAATCTCTTGGTTCCTGGACAGGCAGTGCAACCACATCAGACTCATCTACATATCCCACCAGCAGAGCCAGCGGAACCTCCAGAACCTCTGCAGCCCTGGATATGATTTCCAGATTATTGGTCTTGAACAGCACATTCACATTCTGCCGCAGAATTCCCATCTTACGCGCAAACTCAGACTTCGTCATACCGCGTCGCTCCAACAACTCAGGTCCCTTCTCTTCGAAATAAATTCCTTTCATGCAGCAAAGATAATGTAATATATTTATATTACAATAACTGCACATTATAAAGTGCGGTCAATCCGTAAATACGGGCTTTCCACGGACGAGCGATCACTCCCCTACCTTATTGGCAGTAGAACATGCTCAGAACAAAGACCCATCGGGTGCTATGAACTAAAAAAGCACACTAAAATAAAGATATGATTACAGGGGTGTGCTATCGACCTATTGAGGTGTTTTTGTGGACGAGACTATCTTCCAGATAAAACAACAGTAGCGAGCATTAATGCCCGCTACCGGTATTATATACCAATTTATTCTGATCAAGACCTCAAAGCCTCAATCTCCTCGACTGAAAGATCTGTATACTTGGCAATCTTGTCGACAGGCATGCCATCCGCAAGCATTTCCCTTGCAGTCTTAATAGCTCTATCTCGATCCCCCTGCTCAAGACCCTGCGCAAGTCCTTGTGCAAGACCCTTCTCAAGGCCTTTCTCAAGACCTATTCTTTCGGCCTCTTCTTTTGCAGTATGGAGTATGTTGTAGTAATCACCCATATTGTTTAATGATTTATAGTATTGTTCTAACTCGCCGGGTGTAAAATTACCAATTTCTGCAAGCAAAAACAAGCGTTTGAACAACGGCTCGTTAAATTCAGATGGAATTTCCTTCATGTTGTGCAGATGCTTCAGCAGATATATCCACTTTTCAAATGGAGTCTCCAGCTCGGATATCTGCTTGTTGAAGCGCCCCAGTTCCAGAAACACAAACCTCAAGGCCTGGGTCATCGGCTCATTCACTGTATCTTCAAGCAACCTGTAAGACGAAAGATACTTGTCTTTCGGCCACTCGTCTGAATGCTTGAACTCGAAGTTCAGCAGCGCCACAACAATCACCGGCTTCAGATTGTAGTCCCATCGGAATTTCTCCTGAGTCCTTCCCTCAATCCTCCCGGATTCATACAAGTCCCGCGCCTTTCTACCTTGTGCGTTGATCGGATAGGTTGTGTAGTACAGGGCCCTTTCCCTGAAATACTTCTGATATCCCTTCTGCATCTCGATGATGAATGTCCTTCCATCGGTGCATTCACAGGAAATGTCAAAGATCACCTTTCTGTCTTCCTCGGTCAAGCCCAGGTGCTCAGTGGGTATGAAGTCAACGCTCTTGATCTCCACATCCTCCAGGACCATGTTAAGAAACCAGATCAGCACATCCTTGTTGGCCTCGCTGCAGAACATCCTCTTGAACATGAAGTCACACAGCAGGTTTGCGTATGCCTTCTCATGGCATTCCGCCTTCTTCTCTTCATTTGTATCTTCCATGCGTATTTAATTTAAAGTTACGCATGCAAAGTTCGGAAGACAAAACACAAGTGTGTTTAAAATAAAGAAAAACAACAATTTACGAATTTTAAAATTCCGGTATTTCGTCCCTATTAGAGGGGTTTCGCCACATTTTTCTTTTTTTAAAGTTACTCCTTGAAAACAGTGGCGAGCATTCCTGCCCGCCACTAGTATTGAAGTTAATTTCCTCTAAGTTCACCAATCGTCGTTTGTGTAGTTCTTTCAGTGAAACCATTATAAGAAGTTTTAATCGTTACGATTGTATTATTGTTAATATTAGAACCTGTAAATACAAGATTAGTAAATTGAATTCTACCATCATCAATGTCGTATGACTCATATTGAACTTCTCCTGCATTGCCTATGCTGATTGAGTGGAGGGTATTTTGCCAATCACTATATAAGTCAATCCAATCGGAAGTCGATATGATTATAGTAATCACACCTCTCTGCTTGATTTCAGGTTTGAATTCCTCAAATCCTTTAGCGGAGAATGTTATATAATTAGTTCTCTCCTCGCTTGATGGGATCGTGACTGTCGATACCAGATTAAGTGTAGTATTTCCAGCCGAACTTGGTCTATACTCATATACTCCGTTGCCCTTGTCGGTCCACTTGTCGTCGGTTGGTTCGCCGTTTGCAAAGTCAAGTCCCTCAAACTTGACGGTTACTACCATACCTGCGTAGTAGCCTGACTGAGGAATTGTAAGAGTGTAATCTACAGTCTCCCCCGCAGTCGTACCAAGAGAGTTCTTGCTCCAAGAACCAGTAAAGTTAGACCACTGGCGATCTGCTTTTATTTCATTATGCACAAAGTGATGTGCATCCAGACCAATGTAAATAGGTGAATCTTCATCAGAGGTAATAAGTGCGAGTGAACCAGAAGTGCCTGACACGCTATACTCATATATAGCATATCCGTTTTCGATACCTTTATACTCCAAAGTAGGATCTTCTTCATTTGCAGGTTTCAAACCTCCGAGAGAAACTTTAACCTTTTTATCAGATGGCTCTGACGACATATTGAATGTGAAGTTAACCGTCGCATCCTCAACACTGACAATAGGATCAGGAGTAGCATCATTATTAATCTTCAGATTAGTGAAAGTCTGTCCTGTATAGTTAGAAAGATAAACACTATGTCCATCATCGTCCTGTGTCCATCGGTTATTTTCAAGATCATTCTCGACATACTGAGTTTCAAAGTAGTCATTTAAAGCAAATATTCTTGAAGCACTTGACGCTTTGGTTGTCTTGAAATGACAAACAATAGTATTCTCCTGATCAGTAATATACTCCTCTCGTGTAAGAGTCTTGACAAAATGGAAACTACTTTTGCCGTTTCCTGAAAGGCTCTTTCCAGTCTTTACAGGCATCTGCTCTCCGCTTGCGGGATTGACAGACAACTCCTCTGCCTCAATTGCAAATTCCAATGGGAAGATTGATGGCGAGAGACCAGCAGGAATTGTAAGGAGGACATCGAATTCAGAACCAGCAACGGTAGGAACTTCGTACGGATCAAGTTCAACAATCATTGTCCTTTTGGTCTGCACTTTATATGTTACAGTACGCTGCAAAATATGCTCGATGCCATCCTTTGTGTATCGCGCATATATAGTCAAAGTTTGTGTTTTCAATGACTCTGTCGGAGTTGCTGGCTTAATTAGAATTTCTCCTGGATTTTTAGATGGATTGATTACCTGACCAACTTCTACAAGAGCACCATTAATAGTCGCAATAGCTGCACCTGTAGCACCCGGTTCATTAACCTTAATCCAAATATCCTTTATATCTCCGGGGGCACTTGGATTATTTACATCTGGAAGGAAAGTGAAGTCGAGTTTAACTGCATCTTCGGACGTGAGGTATTTTTCAGTATACCCAACTTCAAGTGATGCTACACCATCAGAAATATATGCAAGGCTTATTGTTGTCATTGATGAAGAAATATCTCCTGAGCCGGAAGACTTTGCCGCTTCTTCAATTGTTGCATATCCCTCTCTTGATACCTTGGTGATATTGACATTGTACTGGAAGTTTCTCAATATCGGGAAATACTGATCCTTATCTCGCAAGTCTACTTTATAGTAATACTTCTTTCCAGAATATGTACCATAAGCAATGATATATGGAGCATCTTCTGCTGAAAGAGGAGTCTCTTTCTCATATACATAGTATGACGCGCCAGCAGCGACCGGTGATGCTTGAGCTTCTGCTAATGTCACGTTTTGCGAAACAGCAGGTACGTTTGCATCGTATTTCTCAGTCTCGGTCAGATACTGATATGATTTAGGGTCTCCAAGAACCTTTATGCCCTCCTTTGAAAGTTCCGGATCAGTGCTGTCCACATAATTGAAATAATCGACAAACTCACCGGAACTGTAGTTATATGCTGCAGCCAAACCTGTCTTTGGAGTGCCGACAACAAAATATGACTCCAATGCAAATCCTGAATCACTTGCAGATGTAAGTACAATCTTAGCGAAATTCCTGATGAGAGGAATATCATTCATATAGGCAAGAGTCTGTGGCGTCGCCTGAAGAATAGGACCAGCCTCATCTCCTTCAGCCAAAGCCATTGCCCCACCTGAGCTTGTTCCTGAAATCATCGGGATTTCCTTGCGGTACCAGTAGATATCCTCATTAGGAGACCCTAGAGAACCACTGATAGAAGCCAGTACAGATCCCTCGTTGCCAAATTTGATTTCAGACGGTGCATTTCCGATAAAGTGGATAGTACGAGGAGTCTTGGATTGAGTCAGGTATACCTTGTATTTATATCTGGTTCCATTCTCTTTGGCATACTCTGTTCCCTCGGCAATAGCCCACGTATATTCAACGAGGTAGCCTGTCTCATCGAATACGGCCAACATTAGGTTCTTGAGCTGCGGATTATCCGCAATTGCTTTAGTTGCAATGGAAGGGTCGTTTATCTGTACGCCGAAATCAATAGCCACCTTGCCAGCATGGCCGCTGGCGTGATCAAAGTCCGGCAATTCTTGTGTGCAGGCTGATACCAGCACAATGCAAGAGAATATATATAGTAGCTTCTTCATCATTTAGAACAAGTTCATTTCTTTATTACCTTTGCTCATCTCCCCATGTAAAGACCGCCTTATTTACAGTCGGTTGGCTCGAATTTTTCCAATACCACTCATCATAGACACATCTGACGTAAGCACTTGTGTTATTATTAAGTGTTATGTCGTCATTATATGTTACCGCACCTGCTGAAGTCCAATAGCGGCTACCACTTGTGAACAACTGTGGTATCACGCTATCGTATGAAAGAGTAGCAATGAATTTCATTTCGCCTAGCGTCGGAACTCTCCATCGTCCAGCTGGGAAACCATCTTCCTGATATGCTGCGCATCTTCTAACCGCTTCAGCTTTTGTTATTGTTCCGCCACATTTACCATATGAAGAAGCCATTCTAAATGACGGAGCAATAATATTATGAGATGATTCATCCGTTAATGATTGATAATAATATGATACCGTATTATTACCCAATCCTAATGTTGCTGCACTTGTAGGACTTGTCTGACGAGCATCTGCGATTACAAAATCACCGGTTGAAATGGTTGCCGTGATTACGTACATATTCGGATTGTTATTACCACCATCTAAACAAGATCGCACAACCTGCCAATCATCTCCACTATACAATTGATTTCCGTTGACGAAAACATATCCTTTATCGTCATTAGACGTTTGTCTGTCGGTAACGATATTTCCTCCTTCATTCTTATCAGCCTTAACTATTAATGCCGGATACTGAATAATGGTAATATCTTTATAATAGATATCTCTACCCTGCTGATCGGCATGTCTTATCCTGAACTTTATTGTATACGGTGCATAGTCGTAATTACCTTTTCCTGCCGAAATGTCATTACGCATAGCATGTCTAAAGACAATCTCGCTACCTTCTACCCCGATATACCAATTATTGGAATTCCATGCATACGCGGCATCCTCGTTTGGAGTCTCTTTTGAGTAATCCGGATATGTAATCGTAGCCTGATTCTTCACTGGAGTTGTAGACATGTCTACAATCTCACAAGTATGGCTGGAAGTGAACGGAATGCTCAAAGTATTCTCATTATAGATGATATATTCCTCCTGGTCAACCACAAGATACCTTCCACCGAGGATCTCAGATGAAATGGTTTTTCCTGTAGACCAGTCAGCCACGAAATAGTATTTGTTCTCGATAGGAAGGAGGACCTCCTCCTGGCTTTCAAAGTTACCGAGTATGCCTATGTCTATGGTAAGATCATACCATGTGTTGCGGGTAAGTTCCTCTCCTCCGAGGATTACCTTGTAGACACATGTCTGGACGTCAACGTATGGAATCGGCTCTCCATTGACGTTCTTATCGTATGTGGTCTCCCATGGAAGAGTGATTCTCAAGTATGGCTCCTCATCCGAACCTATATCCCATTTTGAAGGATATGAGTAGAACTGGGCACATGTCCAGATCTGATCGCCATCAGTGTCAGAGAAAATTCTTTGCTGATTGTTGTCAGTATATAATATTTGACTCTCAACCATTGTAGGATTGCCTGAGAGGACAGCTACCGATGCTCCATTGACCAGCTCAATAAGCATATCCTGCGGCTTGGAAGTCCATACCTGACCATTTGTAGATGTCTGATTGTCCATTGTTTGGATAGACTCCTTAACCTTTACACCAACAGTGATCTTTGAGGCCAGTCTGCTGACATCTATCGTTCCACTGGCAGCAAGCACTTTTCTTCTGTCGATGATTGAAGCTGTTCCAAGACCTTCCATGACAAATGCTTCCTGTTCAAGGGAACTATTAAAGTTTGCGTTGACTACCATAGATCTCAAGGTAGACAGCTTATGGTCAGAAGCGGTTGCAAGGACTCCATCCGGAAGATTCACGATCACATACACGTCGCAATCGTTATAAGGATACTTGAAGAGAGTATTCTTCAGAAGGTCCTCACTAACATTGATACGAAACGTGTGGTCTACTTGTGATGAAAGGCCTGTCAGTACTCCTTCCTTTGCAGGCTCCTTCTCAGTGTTCTGATCTGTTCCGTCCTTCGGATAAAGGAAGTAGTGAATAGTCTCGATCAGATTTTCGTTCAGATCTTCGACACCTGGTTGTGTCTTGGTCTGAGGAACCATATTGTGTAGGGTAAGAGTGATGCCACCTTCTTCAACAGGCAACTCCGGTACTATCTCCTGACTGCATGAAACGGCTGCCAGGAGAAGCACGCTTGATAAAATATATAACAGTTTAATTCTCATAATCTTAGTTATTCTGTGGAAGCACAATTGTGTAGACTGTTGGCTGGACCTCATCAGCTGTGATCACGCGTCCATCAGCACGTCTGACAGCAAATTTAAGCTTGACCTTATAGTCTCTCTTCGGGTCCGATATGAGTGGTTTTACAGATATATGTACCGTATTTCCATCTATTGCACCATTATCAGGTGTCACCTCAAAGGCATTGACGTCTCCTGTAAGGGATATCATCCAGGTACCTCCGACCGGAGCCTTGATCGTGAAACTACCCTTGGCAGGTTGGGCGTTCACAATTGAAACAGTCTTGTTTGCTTCATTGATTTCTGACGCAGCCGAATCCCATTTTAACACTCCAGTACTCTCCACGCCAACTGAAGCATCGGTGTAGTCGACATCCTGATGTTCGTAGTCCCAGTCCTTCACATGTACGGTGAGTTCAACTGCCTTATCTGCAAAGAGAATATCGTAATGATAACGCTTTCCCGCTTCCCATGCTACATTCGGGAAGTTCATGCGTTTGGTATACTCTGCACCATCGGTGATATATTTGATATACATTTTCCATTCTTCCGGATAGTTCACCACGCCATTTTCTTCTTTGGCAGTCGCGTCACTGAAAAGATGGGATTCCTTAAGGGGCCACAGCAACAAGAACGACTGATTCTCAGAATTATTGAAAATATCATTGATGTGAGTTTCTGACGCCAGGGTAAATTCTCCGCTACTGCGAGTCAGGTACTGATCGGATGTGCCGTCTATATATGTTATTACTGGTTCAGTTCCGGAATAGTTGATGGTTGCCGACCTCTTGTTCAATATCTTCTCAATACGGAACTCCTTAATCTGGATGTCTGAAGTAGTACTGTTCTCCGCTCCAAAGCTCACCGCTGTAAAAAGGTGTGAGAAGTTCAGCTTGACTGCTGAGTAATCCGCAGCATTCACCATGTCGCGGGTCTCGATGTTGGAGTAGAGGAAGTCGAACTGTGGGGTGTTCACGCCCATAGACTTTGCCGGAATTGTCAGAATCTTTGTATCTTCATCAAAGTTGAAGCCTTCTCCGAAGAATGATTCCGGAGTCATGCCACCTTCGAAATTAGCATCTTTGGCAAGCCAACCGAAAAACTTGTGTTCGGCAACAGTCCATGCGTGCGGCGCATTCTCAAATGGCCACACATCTGCATAGCCGTATGTGTTGCCCTGCACGTCAGGACCGATCAGGTCATCGAAATACTTTCCACTTGGGTTGAAGTCATAGATCTTGATTCGGTTACCCTCCTTTTGAAAGTATTCGTCTGAGAACATGGCCTTCGTCACAGGAGCCGAAACCTGAAATGTGATCTCGTCAGTTTTACGCTCATTGTGCGCAGGTTGCTTGGTGCAGGCGGCGATCATCAACAAGACTGCCGTTGCTGCGAGTATATGTCTGTAATAACCTTTCATGTTATTCTTAATATTATCTTATTCTCTGTTGCTCCAAGTGCTGATGCCTGTGGTATATGTCAGCTTCTGCTCTGTCAGGTTCAGCGTGTATGTGTAGTGGGTGCTTGGCTCCCAGAATGTATCAAGTTCCTTTATGGCCTCGGTCTGTGGGATCCATGTAGCATTACCGTACTTGATGTCGTACGTCACCTCTACCCTGGCTCTGCACAGCTGCGGGATGGTGTAGAAGTCCTCTCCAAGGTAAATCGGTTCAGAACTCAGCTCCACACCCTCTTCGTCCTCAAATGCCACATATGAGAATTCCTTGGCACCGACTGTCCATGGATCGTCCTCCTGCGAGTTGTACGTGCCTTTTGAGGAGAATCCGATCATCTCGATCTTGCGGACCTTCACGCTCATCTCCGACGAAAGGGAGTGCTGCATGCGGAACTCCACGCGGGAGAGGACGTGCTCAAAGGTCATGGTAACAAGGCTGTCTACGGTCATGTCAGCATTGTCTGCGTGTGCGACGAGGATATCTGTCGCTCCTTCCGAACAGTCGAAATCCTTGAGTGTCAGACCTTTGTTCTTAGAGAACTCGAATGGAAGGTCTGACGGGCTGTATGCGTCAAACGTGAGCTCGGCCTGAGGCCACTTCTTCGATGCCAGCCAGCCATTACTGCTGTAAGAGATAGTCTCATCCTCGAGATATATCTTGCCGTTGGACTGGTTCACAGCCCATACGTTGAATGTGCCATCCTCAGGGAACGGAACCGACTCCACCGCTGCGCGGGTGTCGTGGCCGATCACTGGATCGAAGCCTATGTTCACAGGAATCCTCTGCGTCTGCAACGGGCCCACACAACCCGCCATCAGCAGCGCAGCAACCAGACTTCCTGTTATTCTACGTGTTTTCATATTCTTAAGTTTTCTTTGGTACCCACCAGCCCGGTCAGGGGCTGGTAGATGATGCTTCATCCACACTGAAACGAAAATCCGCCCAGACTGCCGAAGCAGTTCCGAACGGAACGAAAAGGCTGAATTCAATTATTTAAATAGCTTGTTTCAATGACATTAAATCATAAAACATAAGCACGGTTTCATTTGTTACATTCCCTTGTTCTTCTGTCAGTGTAACAAAACCATTCTTCTTATAGAAATCTACGGCATCTTTATGCGCATCGACTGTCAGATATCGGCAGCCGGACTTATTGTTATCTAAAAAATACCATTTTAGAGTATCAACTATCAGTCGACCTATGCCTTTCGACTGATGTTCAACATCAACACCAAGACGGCAGATCTTAATTGCAGGATAGTGCTTGATTCTTTTAGCATTTACAAATCTCTTTTTTCTAAACCTGTTATAGTCTGTATTCGAAGGAAAATCTTCTATACCGATCCTATCATTTGCCAAGCTGCAGTACGCCAAGGTTTTTTCAGAATCTTCAATAACATATGTCACCGCCAGCAGCTCATCCCTATATAAAGGAGCATCATTGATAATAAAATCATTCAGATCCTCATAGTTGTTCCCACAATTGAACTCATATATTCTCTCCCCTTCCTTCATACGACGAAATTTTCGATCGCCATCCCTCACTGTCTTCATCATTTGAAATCCGCTATACTCATAAGGTATTCATAATTACTTTTCACTCTCTCCAACTCTTCTTTCGAAGCTGGCTCCATTTCATCCATCAGGCGGAGGAATCTTTCAGCATCCTTACCTTTCAAAATCGGGGTTTCCTTAATCGGTGTTGCCATACTTTCATGAATTTTGCGTTAAACAAATGTTCTGCTGCAAAAGTATGAAAGTAACTCCACCATGTCAAGGAAACGGCTGTTGTTTTTCATCGGACAACACGCAGATTTTTCTCTTTTTTAAAGTTTTTTCTTTTTCTTTAAGAAAAACTCCTTCTCTTTTCGTTCCAGTATGTCAAAGAACTCTGTCCTGGGCTCCCAGGGTCTGGTACCCACCAGCCCGGTCAGGGGCGGGTGGGCGAAATATTTTGAGTTATAGATTACTCAGCTGAAACAGTCCAGATCTTACCGCTCTTCACAGCCTTATAACCCTCTGCAAGCCACTGTGTAGGATCAACATTGAATGTACCACCAGTAATTACTACTGTACCCTCGCTAGCAGAATTTACGAATGCATCCTTTGATGCATTGTTAGCCAATGGTTTCTCATAGTGACCGCCATTGATATAGCAAGTACAACCAGCAGCCACATATACAAAGTAGCATGAGGTACGGTCAAATGTGTAAGTTCCCTCATTAACAGTCACTGTACTATTACCAGATACATAGAAAAGGTTACGACCAGACTTGCCAGGTGTAGCTGCAATAGAACCGCTATTTACTGTAAGCTCAGAACCGTTCATAACAGCGAAACCAGCACCTACAACGTTTGCGTCATTAACCTCAACCTCACTTCCATAAAGATTGAAAGCATAGTTATTTGTTCCATTGCCGCCGCCATTGTACTGCTCGCCAGCCATATTGATTACAACGTAGTTATCGTTGATTGACACAACATTGCTGCCGTTATCGATTGGAGCCTCGAAATTAACATTAGAAACATTGCTCAGAGCAGATGCGAGTTCCTCAACGCTATCAACTGAACTTGTAGTTGCAGGGTATACTTTGACAGTCTTAGGACCGTTGTAAGTGAAGCCTGCAGTAGGAGCAGTATAAGCTGCATCATCTTGGCCAGCAGTGAATACAACCTCGTAGTCCTCGTCAGTCTCAAGAACGGTCTCCTTATCAAGGTTAAGAACAAAACCTGCCTTTGTCACCTTGCGGACGATTATTGGCTTCTCGGCCTTGATTGTTGACTTAACTACATTAAGAGTTGCATCTGCACCGTCAGCACGGATACCATACTCGCGAGTTGCGATGTTAGAGTTGCTGATTGTTGTCTTACCAGTGTTACCAAGAGAGATACCGTTCTTACAGTTTGCAACTGTGAGGTTCTCTACCTCTACAACCGCCTTACCGCAAGATGTGAGCTGCATGAATGAGTGGAGGCCGTCTGCTGTACAGTTCTCTACTGAGAGAGCACCATTGAGAGCCCAAAGCTTAACAGCTACTGCATTCTCAACAGCAGCGCCTGTTGCCTTGAATGTACAGTTCTTTACAGTGATTCCATCTGGATAACGGTAGTTTGTACCCTTACCCTCACCACAATAGATGAATGCGTCACCTGTCATTGTAGAAGCATCTGCTGTCTCGAAGTTGATGTTCTCGTATACAGTAGTTGCACCTGCGTATGCAGTCTTACCGTTCATGAAGAATGAACCAGTGAGCTTGTAACCGTTACCGTCGATAACGAGTGTTCTACCTGCTACCTCAGGAACTGTGAAATCACCTTCGATGTCAGCCTGGAAAGTGATCTTAGTTGCATTCTCGTTTGCGAGAGCAGCCTCGAGCTGAGCAGCTGTAGATACGTTGATAGCCTCTGGATCGAGCTCACCAACGATGTACTCATTCCAAATGTCAACTGAAGGGTTGATGAGGATCTCATCAAGACCGAACACGAGAGTATAGATGTAGTGGTAACCTGGTCTCCAAGGCTCGTTATCCTGATCGAGAACGAGGTCAAGGTTACCAACCATGTCAGTCATGTCCATAGTACCGTTAACACCCTTCTGGTCGTATACTACAGTCACGTTAGTTGTAGCCTGAGGGATAACAAGTGTACCTGCAGTAGTGTTCTCGATAACTGTAGGCTCAGCAGTCACGCCCTGAACGCCGTCAAATACAACGTACTCGGCAGGTGTGCCCTGGTTCTTCCAAGCCTCGTAATCTACCATCTCCTTGCCAAGCATAGAAGCCTCGAAGCCAGCAGTAGTGTTTACACCGTTGATCTTAACGCTCTTGATTGTGAATACACCCTCAGCAGCTGCATCCTTAGTCTTCACCTGGAGAGTGATCCAAGAGAGAGCGTGCTCGAATACTACAGAAACGTTCTCAGCTGCAGTCATTGCAGTGTAAGACTCTGATGTAGGAGCTACGAGGAAGTCCCAAGTCTCAGCAGTGTTAGATGGCTGTACGTAAGTGTCTACAGAGAAAACATCACCTACCTGCTCGTGAGCGAGGTCAAGGTCAGCAGGGCTATACGCAGCGAAGCGGAGAGCACCGTTCTTTGGCCAGTAGTAAGGAGTTACACCACCCCAGTAGTTACCTCTGTTTGTGAACTTTACTGCGCCGCCGAAGTATGACTGGCCGTCAGTGTAAGTTTCACCTGCTCCAACGTTCTTCCAGTAACCGTAAACGTCGAAGTTCTCAGCTGTAGGATACTCTGTGCCGTCGATAGCGCCAAGAACGTTAGCCTTGGTCTGCTTTGCAGCTACAGGAGCCAGCTTGATCTCTGAGTCAGCCCCTTCATAGACAGCCTCAGTCTTAGCGCATGATGCGATTGCAGCAATTGCTAAAAATGAAAAGAAAATCTTTTTCATAATGTTTTGGGTTAATAATTAGTTGTTAAATATTGTTTGTGTTTGTTTATTGTCTGTATTTCGGTACCCACCAGCCCGGTCAGGGGCGGGTGGATAATATTGTATGCATTAATTAAAATGCTACACCATCAAAAGTGATTGTTGCAGAGTATGCAGGTCCATTCTTGATAAGAGTCTTGATGTCCTTGCCATTGACATAGGTGCATCCGTTGAATGCTGCCACAACACCATTGCATTTTACATTACATGTGGCATCTGTATCGAATACACAGTTGTTGAACTCATACTTACCCCACATGTTTACACCTGTCCACAAGTCAGCACCTGTCTGTGAAGACTTCTTGTTAAGGAATGTACAGTTGTTGAAGACAACAATCTCAAGTGAAGCACCAAGCATGTTGCGGCCGACGAATGTACAGTTGTCGAAAACCACTACTCCATTACCGCTGTCGAAATGTACGCCCTGGTGAGCGCGATCGCCACCGAATACGCAATCCTTGAATGTTACATTTCCGTTTGCGATACCAGCGTTGATGACGAGATTGTTTGTAAAGTTTATATTCTCAACGTATGTATTTGTAAAATGAGCCTGTTTTGCAAATGCATCCGAACCCCAATCATTGAATACTGGCACTGGCTCCTCCCCAAGACCAATAAGAGTAACGCCCTCTGCTAATGAAATCTTTCCCTCAAGCAGGAGATCCTCACCACCTTCTGTAGGATAAAGATATACGGTCTGATTTGCTACCTTAAGATCTGTCAAGAGTTCTGCAGAAGTATCCGCTGCACTAGTCTTGCCACCCTCTACCTTGCAGAGACCACCGTTCACAACAACCTTGTCAGCGTAAGCTGCCGCGTCCGCATCAACCCAAACTGTGAAGTCCTTATCAGCAGCAACACCTTCGATGTTTACATTGTCAAGATTGATTGTTACACCAGCTGCAGACTTTACAAGGATAGCTGCCTTCTTTGCAGTCTTGAATGTTGCGTTAGCTACGTTCAAAGTAACATGTGCAAGTTCCTCATTAACGTACTGCTCGTCGATCTTGATACCGCGGCCGTCAGAGTTGACTGTTAGGCCATCAATAGTTACATTCTGACCCTCAGCTGAAATCCACATTGCATAGTAGTCGTGAGTCTCATTGATTGTCACGTTCTTGAGAGTAGCAGCTCTGTTCACATTGCACAGAGCGATAGCCTTCTCAAATACTACATCCTCAATCACATAGTTACAGTTTGAGAAAGTAAGGTCGTATGAGTTCCAGGTACCTGTAGGCTGTGAGCTTGTCATTTTACCGTTCTTGATGGTGAAGACAGCATCATCGTTCTTCGCACCAAGGTTAGACCAGTAAGTTGTAGTAACGTTAAGGGTCTTGCCGTTAAGGTCGATAGTGATGTTCTTTGTATTCTCGCTACCGAGCTTATACTCACCGCTGCCGCCAGTAATCTGACCGAGTGAAGAAATAGGAAGGTCGATGTCGTTCACGAGAACAACCTCGATATTCTCTGCATCAGCTGTCAAAGCCTCAGCAAGCTGCTCAGCAGAATAAATGTTTGTCTTGCCAACCTCGATTTCGTTCACGTTAACGTCATCCCAGTCAACAACGTCAGGGTTGATGAGGATCTCATCAAGACCGAATACGAGAGTATATACATAGTGCTTGCCAGGCTCCCATGGAGAATCCTCTGCATCGAGAACGAGGCCAACAGTCTCCGACTGGTTGTCAAGAGCAGGAGTGCCCTCAAGTGCATTCTGAGTATAATCGATAGTAATGGATGTAGTAGCCTGTGGGATAACCACTGTACCGTCAGTAGTTGTCTCGATAACTGTAGGAGTCTCAGTTACAGCCTGTGAACCTTCGTATACAACGTAATCAACTGGATTCTTGTGACCTGTCCACTCATCAATCTGGATACCGTCAGCCATTGCTGCGTTAAGTGTCGCGATAGAGTTGACGTCGTTGATGGTCACCTTCTTAATGTCGAATGCCTTTGCTGCATCAGCGTCCTTAGCAACAATCTTTACAGTAATCCATGAAAGAGCGTGCTCAAAAACGACTGATACATTCTCAGCTGCAGTCATCGCAGTGTATGAAGGTGATGTAGGAGCAACGAGGAGATCCCATGTAGTAGCAGTTGTAGTTGGGTGCTCGTAATTCTCTACTGTATAAGTATCAGTGTCGAGGTCATGAGTCATGTTTACATTAGAAGGGCTGTAAGCTGCGAAACGAAGTGAACCGTTCTTTGGCCAGAAATAAGTGGTCTTACCTCCCCAGTAAACACCCTTGTTTGTAAACTCTACAGCACCACCCTCTCCGAGGTATGTAGTAACATCTGCATCTGCTTTTGTAAATGAGTAGCCTGCTGGGAGGTTTGCCCAGTATGCGTATACGTCAAAATTCTCTGCCACAGGATACTCTGTACCACCGATTGCGGCAAGGTGATTTGCCTTTGTTGCAAGCGCTGTTGCAGGCTTGATCTTGATCTCTGAGTTGTCCTCTGTATAGACATCCTCAGTCTTTGCACATGATGCAATAGCAGCAAGTGCCAAAAGTGAATAGAAAATCTTCTTCATGATTATTTAGTATCTGATTTATCGTTAGTTATTCTGTGTGTTATCATACATATCCTCTGGGAGAGGTATGAGGATGTCTGTTCCGACATTATCCCAAGGCTCTACAGATGGAGTAACGAGAATCTCGTCTGTACCAATTGAGAGGTTGTATGTATAGTGCTTACCGGCATCCCAAGTATTGTGCGCTCCCTCCTTAAGAGACCTTAGGTCAACCTTGTAAATCTCTGTAAACTTAGATCCGTCTTTGTCTGCTGACTTCACGGTGTATGTCACGACGAGTAGTCCGGCAATCTGTTGAGGAATAAAGAGGTGTTCCTGAAGCTTATATATCTTGGTTGCTTCCTTTCCGTCAATCATATCATACTCAATGACCATAGGAAGTCCGGGATGTTTCATATCCTTCGGATTTGAAGCAACCCATGATATTGGAGCGAACTTATCTACTGTACCTGTTCCCTGCTCAGAAACGCTTGTGAAAGTGACATCCTCAATTGTAATCTCAGCCTCAATTACAGGATCGGCACGCTTTGCAAGAGTAACTGTAATCCATGAAAGAGCATGACGGAATTTGAGGTTGACTTCATTTGTTATCTTGTTATATGAGCTAGGTGTCATATTGAAGTACATTATGTCGTCAGCATAACCTTCAGCTGTCACCGCAGACTGCTTGACGTCTGTGAAGACCATCTTATTGTCTGTGGCATCGAAAGTATATTTCACCTGATCATCAGCAAGACCAGGGGCGTGATAGCCCGCAAAAAGAAGCGAACCGGTATTAGGCCAGTAATATGCAACCTTACCACCCCAAAGATTTTTAACTGCATCCTTCTCAATGAAAGGTTTCTCATCAACATACAATGTAGTGTTTCCATCAGCAAAACCTGACTGGAACTTTCCCACTGCATCGGCAAGTGCAGAAGTCGGATTATGCCATGCCCACACATTGAATGATTCGCCAAGGAACTCTCCTTTCGGCATCATCGCCTTGGTAGTGTTCTCACTGACAGGAGAGATGATGATCTCGTCCTGCTGCTCATACACCGGCTCAGTCTTGCTGCAAGCAAGAAGTGTCAAAGCGGCAATTATTGTCAAAACTTTCTTCATAAGCTTAATCATTTTAGAACTGAGGAGCTGCCACAACTGGGTCTGGCCATGTATCTACGATAGGAGCAACTGTGATTTCAGTCGGTGCGAAAGTCAGCTGATATGTATATCTCTTTCCTGCTTCCCAACCTGTTGTAGTATACTTGGAAAGATCGATTTCAATCTTTTCAGAAATGGTATCATTGGCTGGAGAAAGGTACTCGATAGTAAGCCAAAGCTTAGTTGCCGGCTGAGGGATAACGAGTGTTCCGTTTGTAACATTTTCAATGGCTGTCATCTCATCAGTAAGAGGCTTTGAGCCATTAAAGATTACAAACTCTGCGTCAGTTGCTGTGGCTGGCGTATCCCACTCAACCTTATTTTCTGTAGCAGTTCCTGTATAAGTAAAATCACCTGTATTCTGAACGCCGGCAAGCTTTACGTTAGTCACCGACCATACGTGACCGTCAACGAGGGCACCTTCGCCACCAAGGACTTCAATTGTAATCCATGACAATGCATGCTTGAACTCCAAAGCGATAGGATCGCCAGTTCTACGGTTGTTGTAAGAGCTTGAAGTTCTTCCGAAGTAGAGGAAGTCAAATGTTGAAGCCGGATCAAGTGACTGGGTATAGCCTTCAATCTCAAGCTTATCAGTGGCGAGTGTATAATCCACCTTGGTTCCAATCTTTGGAGACTCAGCACGCTCACCTGCTGCTGTTGGCGCTTCAAGAGAGTATCCGGCGAATACCAGAGAACCGGTAATTGGCCAATAGTATGAAGCCTTCAGACCTCCCCAGATCTTTGTGCTCTGATCTGTTCCTGTGTAGAAGTACTCTGTGTCATAGAGATAGCTCTCAATGAACTTTGAGTAATCTGTCACGGCACCAGAAGGCACGCCCGGAGCATGGAATGCAAAGAGGGAAATGTGATTATCCTCCGGATAGATTCCGTCTGTAATTGCAGCCTTTGTAATGTTGCTTGCAGCAGGTACCACTACGAGTTCACCGTCATTGGCGGTATCGTAGGCCACCTCAGACTTTGAGCAGGCAACAAGTGCAAGAGCTGCAAATATGTATAATGCTTTTTTCATGATGCTTTATTACTGAACGGTCACACCATGTCCACCTTCAGCTGGAGAAGGTGTCCAAGTTTCAACTGTAGGAGCGATGAGGATCTGGTTTGCAGTAATTGTTACTGTATAGATATAGTGTGTACCTGCTACCCATGCTGCTTCGCCATTAAACTTGAGGGAACCTGTTACAGTCTCTTCAATTTCCTCACCTGCCTGTGACTCGAAGTTATATGTGATAGAAAGAGTACCAGGTACCTGTTCAGGAAGAACGACTGTGTTGTTTACAGTGTTCTCAAAGCCCTCAGCTGTTGCTGTTGTTGGGAGAGCATTACCAGTCGTATTCGAGTAAACAGTAAATGTCTTGTTCTGATCAGCTGCATCTGTAGAAAGAGTCCAATCAGCAGCAGTGTCAAGATCTACATTACCCTTAGTCGTAAGTCCTTCGATATGGATGTCAGTGATAGTATATCTGCCTGCAGTCCACTCATCACCAGCCATCTGGATTGTAATCCATGAGCACGCGTGCTTCATTACAACTGGAACTGACACTGTTCCCTTTCCATAAGACTCATCTGTTGTTGGGAACCACATGAGGTCATTGTCGCCAAGGTTAGCTGTTCCTACACCTGGCTGGTAACCATTGATTGTGATTGTACCGCTGTTATAAGTTGGTACAGCACCATTGTTAACATTACCTGACTTTGAAACACCAGCGAAGTAAAGTCTTTTAACGTTTGGCCAGTAATATGCATAAGCTGCATTGTTCAGCCAACCTCCCCAAAGATTACCATCAAAATTTGCAAACTCAGCATTGTTAAGGTAATCTGCAGTTGTCTTTGGTGATAATACAGTTGTTGTTTCACCATTTTCTTCGACTTGTGACTCAACCCCAGTCATAGCAAAAATGTACATATTGAGTTCCTCAGGATATACATTATCAGCTACTGCAGCTTTTGTCATCTTTCCAGTAACCACCTGGAAGCCGATAGCATCTGGCTGCTCAAAAGCAACCTCAGACTTTGAGCAGGCTGCGAGAGCAGCTACTGCCATCATCGAAATGATAATCTTTTTCATATTGTTATTTTTTATTAATTATTACTCAACTGTTACTGGAGGAGTGCTCTCTTCAGACCAATATCCATATTCTGGAGCAATAAGTATCTCAGATCCCTTGAATGTAAGAGTGTAGGTATATTTGAGACCTGACCTCCAGCCATCTATTCCACAATAAAGAGAAACAGTAGCTGACTGCTCTGGCATTTGCTCTCCTGCTTGAGATGTATATGTATACTTTACTGTAAGCGTGCCAACAGGATTTGCAGCATCAAGAGCAGTAGGGAATTGAGGAATTACTAGAGTACCTGCTGCATTTGTCTCGCATACGGTAGCATCGCCAGTCAAAGGTTGATTTCCGGTGAAAATAGTTATTGACTTATTAGCAGTTCCGCGGTTACTCCAAGTTGCATTACCAGCACCTGCATCAGTACATACCACATCACCAGTATTAGCAACATTATTCATCATAATAGATGTGATGGTCCAAGGGTTTGTTCCGATTGTTGTACCCTCACCTTTAACTTTGATTTCAATCCATGCAAGAGCGTGAGAAATAGAAACATCTACAGCCTTTTTCTGATTCCTGTAGTTGTAGGAGGTCATTGTTCCGTCAAACCAGCCAAGATCGAAAGTCTCTGCAGTATTAGTGGACTGAGTATAACCTTCAATTGTCAATAGATCAGTTGAAAAATCATACGAACGTGAAGTACCCACAGTACCTTCCGCTGGCAATGTGTAGCCAGCAAATACTAACGATCCAGTATTAGGCCATGTATAACCGCTTCCCCATGCTGATACACCATCAACTGTCTTATAAGAAAAGACTGCATCGTTAAGGAAAGGTGTGTCAAATAACCCAATATTAGCCTGATCTCCGAAATACCTTACTGTTGTACCTGGATCTACAAGACCATAATTTGCAAAAACTCCAAGTCTCTGATCTGTTGGATATGCAGCATCTTCAAATATGCCTCCATGCGCAGCCTTTGTGATGTTCTTTTCCGCAGGCGCAAATACGATCTCGCCTGGAGTTTCATACTGAACCTCAGACTTTGTGCAGGCTGCAAGTGCAGCTACTGCCATGATTGTACACACAATTCTTTTCATGTCTTTATTGTTTTTAATTATTATTTGTTTCTTGTTGGTTTGAAGATTGCCACGTCGCTTCGCTCCTCGCAATGACGTATGGTAGTTTTATTTCTTTACCTACGTTGGTTCGCTTCGCTCCTCGCAAAGACGTATGGGGCTCTGCTGTTCCTGGCGGCAACCTAGATTATGATGTCAGTATTGATCTCGTCCCATTCATCAACCTTAGGTACGAAACCGCCGTCGCCTGACGTTTCGGGTTTCGGTATGTCGATCTCGGTTTCGATCCTGATGATCTGCTCCTTGTTGTCAGGGAACTGGTTGGATACGTCGAAGTTGTAGACGTGGCCGTTACCTGCGATGTCTGTGAAGACTAGGGAGAGGACCTGCGGCTCTGTGATACCCGGATGCCATCCGAAGGTGTTGAACCTTGCCGTGAGGAGTCCGTTCTCGTCGACGACCTGGTTGTCGAAGTATACTGAGACGAACTCGTCTGACCTGATGTTCGGACCGATCTTGTTGCTCTCGGAGAGTGATGTGATCACGGCTGCGA
Source organism: Candidatus Cryptobacteroides sp. (assembly GCA_045126075.1). Lineage (GTDB taxonomy): Bacteria > Bacteroidota > Bacteroidia > Bacteroidales > UBA932 > Cryptobacteroides. The sequence goes on along the minus strand of JBGVNX010000063.1, from coordinate 56,541 downwards.
TGGTACCGATGTTCTCCTTTCCTGTCACTGTCCTTGCCTCAAGGATCCATGACTCGACCACTGTCTCGCAGGTTACATCGAGTATCACCGGTGGTGCGTCGACGCTTCGAGCCGGGATGAACACGTCGTTCAGACGTCCCACGAAGAGGTGGTCAGGGTCGTATACGATGTCCTCCTTGTCTCCCTTGGTCGCACGGCTTCGGAGCTTGGTCCTGAAGGAGTCAGGGATGAGCGATGTCGAAGCATAGATCTTGTGGAACCAGTTCTCGTCCTCGAGCCATGTGGACTCAGTGTCGAAGTTGTAGACCAGGACGTCGTACTCTCTCGAAGGGATCAGGCTGACTTGTCCGCCGGTCGGAGGAAGGAAGGCCTGCGTCACGAACGCTCCGCTCTCGCTGTCGTAGAAGATGCATCGCATCAGCGAAGGGTCCTTCTCCACCTCATAGTTCACGATCTCCTTCTCGATCTCGATGTTGAGGATGACCATATAGTCTGCTGTGGTGAGCGGACGACGCTTGCATGAAGCCGAAGCCAGGCACAGAATCAGCGCCATTATATATATAGGTATACGTCTCATTACTCGTCACCTCCTTTTCTCTTGTTCCTTCTGGCCTCCTTGCGCTGCGCCTTTTCTGCGAGCTTGATATAAGGGTTCTTTGTCGGAACTGTTATCGGATAAACAAGCGACACGCTTGCTCTTGTTGGTCCTATGAAGTTGGTGGTGCGGTACTTCACACCCGGTTCCTTGATGAGGTCCTCGAAATCCGATGACGGATAGTAAGGCCTGTAGAGGGTGTAGATGAATCCGACACCGAGGTTGAATGCGATGCGGAGCTTATCATTGGCGACCGGCATTGCGAAAGTATAATCGACTCCAAAGTCAAGGTACTCACCCTGAATACCGTTAGTTCTCTTCTGATAGTCATAGTAACCTACTCCACCGTAAAGACCGATCGCATGACCTTTGAGTTTTGAATTTATATCCCACTTATGCTTCTCACCTGTAATCCAGTACTTTCCGTCAATGAACCATCCGAGCATCTCGCCGCACCACTTGTTCTCAGCCGAAACAGCCCAAGGATAATAATAGTCAACTCCAACAGACCAATTCCAACCGATTGGAACTTCAACTCCGAAGTTGAGACCTGGAGCGAGGAGGTTCGTACGAGCTGCAAGTATAGTCTTGGTGAATTTCACTTCGAGTGGAATGCGCTTGAGAGTCTCGATGATAGGCGGAGCTTCAAAACGGACTGGGTCCGGCTGCACAGACGGAATCTCAACCATTCTTGACTTCACCTCCTCGATAACATACTCGTCATCCTTATTTTCTTCTGTCATGACAACTGTCAAAGTGATTGAAGAGTTACGCAGAGCGTAAATGTAATTGCGCACGAGATAGCGCCATCCCTGCTTGAGGGCTCTGAGGCGATACTCCTTTGACTGCAGGTCATTGTCGTCCTCGATGACAGCCATCATCTCCTCACGCTGAGGGAACTCCGGATGTGCCTTGAGCACCTGACGAAGACCGTCCCAATCCTCTTCCAGATACTCAACCTTGATATGAGCGTCCTTGAACTGAGGGAACATCTCGAGAAGGAGTTTCTCTGTGCTGGCCGCACGGTTTCTTGCAAGTCGTTTATTGAACTCGTATCCTCCGTCCGGAGACGCAGTTGAGAGGATGAGAAGGGAGTCAGGCACACTTCCGTCCATCTGAAGCGTAGCCTCGATGTCTTCACGCATCGTTGCGATAGTCTTGGCGTTGTCCTGAAAGTCTCCATCGATGACAGGACTATTGATCCTGAAGAAGATGTTATACCTCTTGATGACATATGAACCGCTATGTCCCTTGGCGGCCTGCAGAGCTTCGGTCGCTGTCACATCTGATACGCCTTCCGCAGAGGCAGTATCTTGAGCGTACGTCAGGCATATGGACGAAATTGCCAGAGCGACCGTTACTAATAGTTTATTCATTTTAAATCTACAAAAGACAATAAATTGACGGACTCATTCCTGCCTTGTTTTTGTAAAAAAAGCAGGGAATAAGAGTCGGTCAAGAATCACACAATTCATTTAGGTTGCCCGTTTAGACCACCGTCTAAACAGACGCAAACTACCTAAGAGGTAAAAATGCGTACAAAGCTATATAAATTTTATCGGAATGACAAGGAAAATTTCAGGATATTCAGCGATTTCCTGTTCAGTCTTACTATAGTAAGAGCAGCAGAATGAAATCAAGTGACAGGTCACGAAGACCATGTCACCTGATTTGCTATGGAGTGCCCGCACAGTCTGGTCTGCAGCACCACTTATGGGGACGAAGAGTTGTAAGCTACAAAAAGAATGGCAAGGTTCAGGCCAACATGTAGTAATGTGAAGGATTTTATTTATATTTGCCAGTTGTAAACTTAAGTTTTATGAGACACTACTCTATCGCATCATTTGTAGCAGCTGCTTTTGCAGCAATGGCCTTAATTTCAGGATGTCAGGATTCCGGTGCAGCCGACCAGACCAAGACAGAGCCAAGAACTAATTTCTTCACATACGACAATCACTCGTTCGACATCAATTCTGTCGTCAAGTATGACAAGACAGCGACTGCTGTAGAACTCTGGCTATCAGCTGAAAACGGAGCGACTACAACTGAGCAGATCCGTCAGGCTGGTGACTATATAGTCCTCAGAACCAACGCATCATATCTAGGAAAACGCGATTATTTCAAGGGCACAGCATCCAAGGACTCATACGTAAGATTCACTGAGATGGAGTTTGCCTACGGAGATGAAGGAACCGCCTATATAGAAGTTCAGATCGAGAACGATTCAATCAAGATAGACTTCCTTGCAGACAAGCTTTACACCAAGGCGGGAGAAGCGCCGGCAGCGATCCTTAGCGGAAGCTACAGCGGCACATTCACTGTCGAGAAGGAGCAACCATACCAGAATGAATGGGGATTTGACAGGGACAGAAGCGATTTCAACGGCGCAGCATATGTGACCCGCGAGGATGGAGGGATGACCTCAGTTGTCCTCTATGAGGGTGAGGATTCAGAGGCAGTACGCCTCCAGATGCAGCCAGATGACTTTGGCAGGGAGTACACAGGAAACAACCTTAACAAGATCATACTCACCTACAACGGTGGTGTACCTTTTGACCTTAAGAATGCAACAGGAACCATCTCGACATCAATCAAGGAGGAAACGCTCAGCGTAAACGTAAATGTCACCAGCAAGGGTACACAGATGAGAGCGGCTTATCAGGGTACATTCGAAAATGACATCGTAAAACTGAACAGATTCATATACAATTACGATGGTGAGAGCGGAGTTGAGGGTACTCAGACCATCGTCAAACTGATGACTAAGGAATCCGGAAGCAGCATTCAGTTCTACTTCTCTCCAAGCGAAGGATACAAACTGGAAGATAATATCAATTATACCCATATGCCTATCCTCACTATCCCTAAAGACATCGTCAATGAAGGCAAGAAACTCTTCAAAGAAATCCAGGGATGGTCGTTCATGTACGACATGATGCAGGTAGGGCCATACGAGAGCGACTTCAAGCCATATCCTGCTGATGAGGATTGGATCGAAGTGAACTTCGCTGGTGGAAAATATGAGGTTGAAGTGATCCTCAGCGCAAATGCAGAAGGACTTGCAGGCAGCAACATCGACCTTTACTACAAGGGTGCTCCGAAAAATTAAGCAGAATGACACAGTTGACTGCCTTTGTGCAGGAACATATTTCAGATGACCTGACCAGGCTCATTCTGGACAGGAAGAAATGGCCGGATATCGATATGGATCTGGCCGTTTCCTGTATACAGAGCAGGAGGAAACTTAAGGGCAAGATCAAGGAGTGGTATGACAATCCCGAACTGGTCTTTCCCGCGTCTCTTTCGGCAGAACAATGCAGCAGTTCGGCCACCGGCCACTACAAAGCCGGAGTGGCTGAAAAGATCATCGGAAAGGGCGCCCGCATTGCCGATCTGACAGGCGGATTGGGAGTCGACAGCTGGTATTTTTCCAAGGTTTCAGAAAGCGTTCTTTACAATGAAATGCAGGAGACTCTATGCACCGCTGCAGTGCATAATTTCAAGACCCTTTCGGCCAATAACATCATTGTTTCAAACCTTAAGATTGAGACAGGTAGCTCTGAGTTTCACAAGATCATAGAAGAGTTCAGACCAGAGCTCATATACATGGATCCGGCACGCCGTGGAGAGGGTGGAAAGAAGGTTTTTCTGATCGAAGACTGTACTCCTGACGTGCTGACTCTAAGGGAAGAATTGTTCGCCATGAGCAGGCATATTCTGATTAAGCTCTCCCCTATGGCGGACATCAGCATGGTGTGTAACCGACTGGGTAAAACCTGCCGCGAAGTGCATGTTGTAGCCACCGGTGGAGAGTGCAAGGAACTGCTTATCTGGATGGACCGCGAGTGGTCTGGAGAGTATGAAATTGTAGCTATGGAATTGCCATCGGGATACCCTGAGACTGAGGCTGTTTCGTTTCGATTCTTGGCTTCTGAGGAAAAGATTGCCACGGCCCTTACATGGCCTCGCAATGACGTGATGATGTCATCTCGAGCGGAGTCGAGAGATCTGCCCCACAGATTCTTATTTGAGCCAGGGAAGGCCCTTATGAAGGCCGGATGCTTCAATCTGATCGCAGAGCACTTCGGACTGCTCAAAATGGGCGTATCGACCCATTATTACGTCACAGAGGAGGAAACAAAGGCTGATCTCCTGAAGTCTTACGGCAAAGTCTATAAAATAATCAGTTTGGAGCCTCTTGATAAGCGTTCCATCAAGGCTGCCGGCAAGGAGTATCCTCACGCAGAAGTCACAGCACGTAACATTCCTATGGATACCGAGACGCTCCGCAAAAAATTAGGCGTCACCTCCGGAGATGACGCCCATATTTTCGGGTTGAAGATTGACAATCTCGGGAATGTTCTTCTTATAACATGTAGATATTGAGATTGCCACGTCGCTTTGCTCCTCGCAATGACGTAAGGATATTCCCAGTCGAGCCGGGAATGACCTAAAGCACTAGTTCTGGTGTGCTGGACGAAGGAGGTCGAGAACAACCTTTACAGGGTTGAATGTCTCGAGAGGAACCTCTACAAAGAGAGTATTCCACTTGCTCATAGCTCCGTTCCACAGACCTGGAAGCTCAAGTGCCTTGAGCTCACGGCCCTGGTAGCTCTTCGAGCTGATGAAGCCTGCATCCTCGTCTACATACTTGAGAAGGTCAAAGCTCTCACCCTTGTAGTCATGCAGACAGCATACGATGTCAACAGGATTGAAGTGGGTCGCAGAAGCAAGAGCCTGACGAGCATGATCGTCGGCCATATTGATCTGAACGCTCTCAAGAACCTGAAGTGATGTTGAACCATCCTTCTCAGCTATAATGAAAGGGCCACCACCAGGCTCACCCTGATTCTTCACCATACCGGCAACACGTACAGGACGGTTGAGTTTATCTCTCAACATCTCTACCCTCTGCTTAGGGGTGTCAGCAACTGGAAGCTCGATGCAGAGAACATCCTTGAGGTAAGCCTCGATATCGTCACAAAGCTGAAGTGCTTCAGGGGTTGCGCAAAGGTCCTCATAAATCGGATCATAACCAGGAACACCTGCAGTCCTGTTCTCAGAGCCTTGGATAGGCTTACATACTATGTCAAGCTCGCGGAGATATGCATGGAGAGTGTCACGAAGCTCGAGAGCCTTACCGAGAAGAACCTTCTTCCATGTTGCTGTAGCAGGCATAAGTCTCTCATTTGCTACGTTGTCGATATTCTTGATTGAGACTACCTCATCCTCGATTGCATTGAGGTTGTAGATGAGTGCTCCATGTCCTGCAGGGCGGAAAAGAAGAGAATCAGTCTCAGTTCTGAAAGGCTTGTTCTCTACGTCCACAGCTACGGTGTCAGTAGCCTTGTCCTGGAATGTGAAAGTGATATTATACTTAACGCCATACTTAGCCTCATATGCAGCCTTTACCTCAGCATAAGCCTCTTCGAAAAGGTGCTGGTGCTCAGGAGATATCGTCACTACAAGGTTTGCTGTGCCGTCTTCGTTTCTCATATAGTTCTGAGCCTCAACAAGGTGCTCAGCAAATGCTGTACGGATCTCGCCATCAGTATACTTATGGAACTTGAGCACACCCTTTGGCTTTGCACCGTAGCCGAGTCCTTCGTCTGTAAGAGTCTTTGAAAGTACAGACTGACGGTACTCAGGACACTTGCATACCTGCTCGCCGAAAAGCTCAGGAGTGTAGAATGCAAACTGCTGGATCTGGTCTACGAACTTCGCTGCAGGAGCATCGTCGGAAAGTTCCTTGCCTTCCTTGAGTGCATCAAGACCGCTGAAAAGGTCCTTGAACATACGTGAAGCTGCACCTGAAGCAGGAACGAACTTACATTTGCCGTTGATCTGAGCGCCTTCATAATACTTGACAGCAGCCTCTACAGCAGCCTCATCAAGTACCTGGATACCCTTTTCAGGAGTCGCAGGAGCAACGATCTTGAGCCATGGGAAGCCTTTCTTGAAACGCTCCACCTGCTCTTCTACTGTCTGCACAGACGAGCCTCTCTGCTCGATCTGAGCGATGTCTTGTTTTGTAAACATTTCGCAGTGAATTAAATTGGTTATTCGTTATAATATATGTCTCTTCTGTATTGATATGATCCGCGAAGCTTCTCAAACTTCTCCGGTTCCATCCTCAGACGGAAATCATCCGTAAATATAGGATAATTATATTGGAAAACTGCAGCTATCTCACCATGATTTTTTCCTTTGAGGTCGAGCAGGACAGGAGTATGGGTAGGGTCGTCATCATGTGGATGGAAATCCTTAAGGCTGTCGATACCAAAGAATCTTGCCACCGCCTGCACAGCCATCATCGTGGCATTCTGCTTTCCAAGGAGTGAATATCCGGCAATATGAGGTGTCGCAATGTCCACGATATCAAGAAGTTCCTTATTGATATCCGGCTCATTGCACCATGTATCTATGACCACTGCTCCTAGCTTAGGAACTGCTGCTATGAGTGCCGCCTCATCAATGACCTCTCCTCTTGATGCGTTGATGAAAATGGCGCCCGGCTTCATCAAGGCAAAGAAGGTCTGGTCTGCCATTCCTTTTGTTGTTTCATCCAAAGGCACATGCATGGTGACAACATCAGAGTTCTCAAGAAGATATTCCAGCGAACAGAAGCCCTCCGGTCCCTCTGCAGCTGCTCTCGGAGGATCGCAGCACAACACATTGAAGCCCAGGTATTTCGCCATTGCCTCCACCTTGCTTCCCACATGTCCGACTCCAATGATACCGAAATTACCGTCTTCTATCTTGATGCCCTTGCGTGCTCCCACACCATAGAGTGCAGAGAAGACATACTGCATCACGCCTCCGGCGTTACATCCGGCAGCATTCTCCACATGGATTCCATGCTGGGCACAATAGTCCATATCTATATGGTCCACACCGATAGTGGCAGTTGCTATCACCTTCACTGAAGTACCTTCAAGCAGTTCTGCATCACATCTTGTCCTCGTACGTATAATCAATGCATCTGCATCTACCACATCATCATGAGCGATCTCACTTCCACCCTTATACACGACTTCTGCATAGGGCTCAAAAACGCCCTCAAGAAACGGTATGGCATTATCTACAACTATCTTCATATCAATCTATTATCTTAGAACTAAAGACTTCACGCATGGTCCTGTCGACCAATCCCAGGTAAAGAGTTCATCCTTCTTCAAAGCCTCATTTACAGCCTCAGCGAGGACGTCTCTCTGGAAATAAAGCTGGTTCCTGACCATGGACGAACCTATTGTACAATAAAGGACGCCTTTCTCATATCTTACGTCAAGCGTATACATGGCTGCTCCGGAAACCTCATTCCAGACCTCTGTCAGACGCTGTCGGTTAAGGCCTGAGTCAAGCTTCATCTCCTTTATGAACTGCTTGACCAGTTCCTCCATCCCGACAGCCTGCTGTCGTCTCAGACGTGTATCTCTCGAATCGTATGCCATTTCATCAGATCTTTTTGAATGTTCCTGCAACTGTCTCGAAATATGCCCTGTCCTGGGTAAGGACATCTACGATTCCTGACATCCTGACCTTGTTGCTGTCAGTGATGAATATCTGGCCGAAATCGTTTCCTGAAACCATCTGGAGAAGGTTTGATATCCTGCCCATATCAAGCTTGTCGAACACGTCGTCAAGCAGAAGTACAGGAGCAAATCCATACTTCTTCTTCATGATCTCATACTGGGCGAACTTCAGGGATACAAGGAAGGATTTCTGCTGTCCCTGCGAGCCATGTCGGCGGATCTGCCATCCATTCATCTTGAAGGCAAAATCATCTCTCTGAAGGCCTGCAGTTGTATATTTCAAGACTCTATCCTTTTCATAAGACTCTGCCAGGAGCTGTTCCAGAGGCGCTTTTGAAAGTTCTGACTCATACTCTATATCAACGTCCTCGGAACCACCAGAAACAGCCTTATAAAACTCTTTTACGATAGGCTTCAGGTCCTCGACAAACTTCTTTCGTGCCTCATAGACCGGCTGGGCAAGTGCACCCATCCTCATGTCTATCACCTCTAGCAGAGAGCGGTCCGGATTTATCTCCTTGAGCATCTTGTTGCGCTGGAGAAGGAGCCTGTTGTACTGCTGCATCGCGCTCATATACTCATGGTCCATCTGCGAGAGGACAGCATTGACAAATCGCCTCCTCTCATCTCCAGATTCGCTGACAAGAGATATGTCAGCTGGAGAGACCATGACTATAGGCAGGGTTCCCACATGCTCAGAAACCTTATTATAAGGCTTATCGTCCCTTTTGACCTTCTTCTCACCTTTGGACGTCATCTTGAGGGAGAAACGGCTTGAGAGACCGTTTTCCATGCGATACAGGCCTGAGATGGAGAACTCATCCGTGCCATGACGGAAGGTATATCTGTCCGATGTGGCGAATGCGCTTTTGGTCATGGACAGATAGTATATCGCGTCAAGAAGATTGGTCTTGCCCTCGCCGTTATTACCGCTGATGCAGTTGATGTTCGGCGAGAACTCCAGCTCCTGAAGCTCGATGTTCCTGAAATCTGCTATTACTATTTTCTCTAATATCGGCATATCAAACTGTATGTTCCAACAGAATCTTAACTCCCATAGCAACAAGAATGAATCCTCCGGTAAATTCCGCCTTGGACTTGTACCTGCATCCGAAAAACTTTCCGATGCACACTCCCAAAGCCGAAAAGGCTCCTGTAGTGAGGCCTATAATAAGTACCGAGGTCCATATATTGACGCGAAGGAAGGCAAATGAGACTCCGATTGCAAGGGCATCTATACTTGTTGCCACAGCAAGGGACAGCATGGTCTTGAAAGAAAAGTCAGGAGAGTAATCACACTCATCCTTTGAGAAGGATTCCTTGATCATATTACCTCCAATTATGCCCAGAAGGACAAAGGCTATCCAGTGGTCTACACTGGACACAAAGTCTGCAAAACTGACACCCAGGTAGTATCCTATGAGCGGCATCAGGGCCTGAAACCCACCGAACCACAATGCTGTCAGGCATGCGTGCTTAGGCTGTAACGAACGCACCGACAGGCCTTTGCAGATAGAAACCGCAAAAGCATCCATAGACACGCCTATAGCAATGATTATAAGTTCGGAAAGATGCATGTCAGATTACATTTCTACGTCGAGACGACCGACTCTCATACCCCATTTCCAATCAGTCACCACCACAACCTCCTCTCCATCAAGGTTATTGAAGACAGCCTTGTCATCAAGTCTTGTATGAGAATGACCACCTACTATGACATCTATGTCACGTGTGTCCTTTGCAAGGGCTTCGTCTGTATTGACCGGACCGTCAAATCCAAGATGTGACAGACAGATCACCAGATCACACTTCTTCTTTTCCTTCAGGAAAGTAGCATAGCGCTGGGTAGAGGTTATAGGATCCTGAAAACTGATCTGAGATGCAATCCTGGCATCCACTACATCAGCCAGGTCAGGAAGGAGTCCTATGATACCTATCTTGAGTCCACCCCTTCTGATGATGACATATGGCTTGACATATTTCTTGAGCGGTGTTGCGCTGAAATCATAATTTGCACACACAACGTCCGCATGAAGTCTTGCAAGTCTTTCTGCAAGCACCTCCATACCATTATCGAACTCATGATTACCCAGTGACACGGCATCATAACCCATAGCGTTGAGAAGGTCGATCTCCATCTGGCCCTCAAGCTCTGTAAAATAAGATGTTCCCTGGCTGAAATCGCCTGCATGCAGCAGCAGTACGTTCTTCTTACCCACTTCCGCGCGGACCTGATCTATATATGCAGCCTGCTCGATCGAGCCTCCTTGTCCGGCATTCTTGCCCGAACGTTCAGGATCGACGTGGCTGTGCGTATCGTTGAGATGGAGAATCACAAGATCCTGAGCCTGAGCCGCAACAAATGTTGACAGGGCTATTAATGTAAATATCAGCTTCTTCATAATCATTACCTTATTACGACTCTACCATCCTTCTTATACTCGATCGGTCTGCCTGCAGCTGTTTCCGCGTAGACATGCTCCAGAACTGCATCGATAACGTCAACATCATTGAAATCAACCTGAGAAACTGCGTCTTTTGCCAAGAAAAGTCCGTCTCCGCCTGACAACAGGAATGATACAGTTGTGACCCCATATATCTTATCATCTTCAAGCGGCTGGCCGTCAATCTCCACTGACACAAGCTTTCCGTCTTCTGCGACTACCTTTACACCTCCAAGCACCTGGAAATGGCCTGCAGCCATCTCCTCAAGCCAGCCTCTGATCGTGCTGCCCTTATGCTCAAGATATACAAGATAGTTCTTGAACGGGAACATGGAGAGAAGATCATCAAGGATGACATCTCCCTTCGGCATATCGGCTCTGATGCCGCCAAAGTTGGTCACTCCCATATGAACCTTCTTTCCGGTCAGTGACTCCGTCTTGGCTATAAGAATATCAATCAGCCAGTTAGATAGTTCACTCTCAGGATAATCCTTATCGAGATATGCTGTAGAATATGCTACCACATCCTTGACTCTTGCCATAGGCACCTGAGCATCAAGGACTACCCTGGCAGTCTTAGCTGCCGCTGTTGACTTCTTATGTCTGGTACCATTAGGGGCTACATATGTGCAGCCGTCAAATGTTCCTACAGCCTCCGCCACATTATCCTTCGACGGTGATGAGCAGCCTACTCTGCTTCCGTCCATCTTAGCCTGAGACCATGTATATTCCTGGGCCGAGAGCGGGAGGACGGATGCTATGATAAATGCAAATGCAATAAGTCTTTTCATAATGCTTATTTCTGCTTGAGCCATTTCCAGAGATCCTTGAATGTGGTCTTCTTGCCGAACATGAGGATACCGATCTTGTAGATCTTTGCCGAAGCCCATCCACAAGCTACGAATGTAGCTACGAGCAGTGCGATCGACAGGACAAGTTCCCACACTGGTACACCAAACGGAATGCGGGCAAGCATCACGATAGGTGAAGTGAACGGAACCATCGAGCCCCAGAACACTACAGCACTGTCAGGAGCCTTGAATGCATAGAAGGCAATGAAGAAACCTATCAGAAGTGGTACTGTTACCGGAATCGAAAGCTGCTGGGTGTCTGCCTCATTCTCCACCGCTGAGCCTATGGCTGCAAACAGTGATGCATAAAGGAGATATCCAAGAGCAAAATAGATGATGAATCCGAAGATGAGCATTCCGTAATTGAGATCCTTGAGAGTTGACATCACAGCTCCCATCTCGCTCTCTGAAGCTACTGTTGCAGGATCAGGCATGGTCATCTGCATCATTTCCGCATCCACGCCAAGACCTTCGGTCATCTGAGTCATCTGCTCTGTCTGCACTGTAGAGCTTTCAAGCATCTTGTCAAAGCCGATGAATGAGGAAACTCCTGTTACAATGACAGCTGTAAGGACAATCCAGAGAAGGAACTGGGTCAGGGCAACGCATGCCACACCGATGATCTTTCCGAACATGAGTTCAGTAGCCTTTACTGACGATACAAGAACCTCTACGACGCGGCTTGCCTTTTCCTCGATCACGCTCTGCATCACCATTCCTGAGAACATCGCTATGAACATGTAGATGATCATCGATAGCACAAGAGATATGATCATGTACACCTCAGAAGAGGATATCTTCTCTTCTCCATCTTCACCAAGAGTGTAAGTTGCAACGTTAGAACGGAACTTCACGTCCTCCATGATCTGTTTGAGGTCACCGATTTCATAAAGTGACAGACGGTAGTCTTCTACCGCTTCTTCGACTCTCGAGCTTATAGCTTCCTTGACATCGACACTTACTGGCGAAGACGAGTATGCTGTCACGTTTACAGACCTTGAAGCCGAATCCAAAGGAGATACGACTACAAGAACATCCATTCCAAGTTCGTCGAAAGACGCCTTCAACGAATCGACATCCTGTCCTGTATAATCATGGAAATCAATTGCTTCTGTATCCTCGAACTTAGGCATTACTATACCTGACTCGTCTACAATGGCTATCTGCTTGCCCTTGTCCTCCGCCATATACATGATGATGCTTGGAAGGATTGCTATGGCTGCAAAGAAGATAGGACCGAGGAAAGTGATGAGAAGGAAGGATTTCTTTCTCACGCGGGTCATGTATTCGCGTGAAATGATGGTCTTGATGTTTCTTAGTTTCATGGCCTATTTCTCCTCTGTTACAAGTTTGATGAAAATATCATTCATTCTTGGCACAAGCTCCTTGAATGAATTTACCGAAATACCCTGTTTCAAGATAGCTGTAAGGGCATCATTTGCCGAAGCACCGTCTTCGAGGGCAAGTACTGCAGTATGACGGCCTGACTCATCCTCATCAGAAAGCACCTTGAAGGCGCCGCGCTCAGACATGAGAGATGTTTTCGATGTATATACGAGCTCTACATTGTTGTTTCCGTACTGACGACGGATATCCTCTACTCCTCCTGTAATCACGACATGGGACTTGTTGATCAAAGCTATGCTGTCGCAAAGTTCCTCTACAGACTCCATATTATGGGTAGAAAGAATGATTGTCGATCCCTCACTCTTGAGGCGGAGGATCTCCTCGCGGATTACCTGGGCATTGACAGGGTCAAAGCCTGAGAACGGCTCATCGAGGATAAGGAGTGACGGCTTATGCACTACCGTAGTGATGAACTGTACCTTCTGGGCCATACCCTTTGACAGTTCCTCCACCTTCTTGTTCCACCAGCTCTCGATGCCGAACCTTATGAACCATTTCTTAAGTTCTTCCTGAGCCTCACGATAGCTCATTCCCTTGAGCTGAGCGAAGTACATGGCCTGCTCGCCAACCTTCATCTTGCGGTAGAGTCCTCTCTCTTCCGGAAGATAGCCGATCTTCTCGACATCGTCCTGAGTGATCGGACGTCCGTCAAAAAGGACTGAGCCGGAATTAGGTATGGTGATACGGTTGATGATTCTGATCAGAGTGGTCTTTCCTGCTCCGTTAGGACCCAGAAGGCCGAAAATCTTACCCTTCGGAATATCAAGCGTCACATTGTCCAGAGCCACTTTCTCACCGAAGCTCTTCGACACATTCTTGCATTCAATAATTCCCATTATTTTAATGTCATTGCGAGGAGCGAAGCGACGTGGCAATCTCCTCAAATTAATTATATATTCAAAATCTTAGCAGTAAGCTCCACCATAAGCTGAGCATCAGTAGCCTCTCCTGTCTCGCCACCCTTGCCCTTGAAGTCATAATCCTTCAGCAGAGCGATCACGGCCATACATTTTCTTGTAGGATAGTTTCTCACTGCAGTATCATACTCCGAAAAGAAGAACGGGTTGACTCCCAGGACCTTTGCCTTCTGGTCATTTGCCGGACGAGGATTGACGCTCAGGAGCGCATTATATTTCAATATCCTGTAGAAATGCGTATAGAGCGCACTCACAGCCATCGGTAATGCAAACTTTGCGGCAGAGCCGATATATGCTGCTATTCTCAGAGCCTTGGGAGCATTCTTCAATGACAGTTCCTTTGTCAACTCGAAGATGCTGAACTGACGGCTGATGCCTACGTTCTTCTCGATATCCGACACTGTCACCTGAGTCGTACCTTCAGGAAGATTCTTGAGCATCTTCTCTGTCTCGATCGCAATCTTGTTAAGGTCTGTGCCGGCATGCTCGGCAAGAAGAGCTGCTGCATCAGGGGCTATCTGGATACCCTTTGTCTGGTAGTACATCGGAATCCAGCGAGGCATATCATAGTCTCTTAAAGCCGGTGAATCCACTACCAGTCCCATCTTTGAAACTGTCTTGTAGAGTGATTTGCGCTTATCAGCCGAGGCTCCGTGCATTACAATCACAAGCACTGTCGAGTCCAGAGGATTCTGACAGTATATTGCAAGCTCCTCAAGGCTCTTCATCATCTGAGCCTCCTTTACAACGACAAGCTGCCTGTCTGCAAACATAGGATAGCGGCGGGCAGCTGTGATCACCGTATCAGCATTCACATCAGCTCCGTAACATACCGTCTGATTGAAATCCTTCTCGCTCTCGTCAAGACAATGTTCGAGAATCGCATCGCACACCATATCGACATAATACGGTTCGTCGCCCATGAGAAGATATACGGGCTTGAAGACGCCTGACTTGACATCTTTGACTATCTCTCTGCACAGAGAGTCTATCTCTACAAAACCTTTTGCCATAATCATACAAAGATAATAAAGATTTCTCGACTTCGCTCGAAATGACAGGGAAATATTCGCTCGAAATGACAGTGAACGGATCGCTCGAAATGACAGGGAAATATTCGCTCGAAATGACAGGGAAATAATGGACGAAATTGGACACAAAAAAACGGCACCGTTTCGGGTGCCGCTGTAGATTTGGTTGGGATAGGATTTTATTCTGCTCTTTTCTCCTTTACTTTCACAAGTTTTTCCTTGAGAATGTCTGCGCAATCTACTACTGCGTCTTCGAAAGTCTTGGCATTCTTCTCGACAACGATTGTGTTGCCAGGAATGTTTACCTGAACCTTCACATTCTTGTTTTCATGTTCTGGAAGCAACGACAGCGCCACATCAACAGATGTAACAGCGTCATAAAATTTCTCAAGTCTTGAGAACTTCTTCTCTACAAAGTCCAACAGTTTCTGATCTGCATTGAACTTGATCGACTGCACTCTAATCTCCATGTTTACCTCCGTTTTTTGCCCTTGGGTGGGCTTGTTCATAAATATTCTTCAGTCGGGCAAAGCTGCTGTGGGTATAGACCTGAGTCGTAGCCAGAGACGAGTGTCCGAGCATTTCCTTGATGGAATTCAAGTCTGCTCCTTCATTCATAAGCTCTGTCGCCAGCGAGTGTCTGAGAACATGAGGGGACCTGCGTCCTGTTATGCCCTTGACGTCTCCAAGCTGGGACTTCACCACCCTGTCGACATACACCGGATACAGTCTGTTTCCTGCGTAGGTGACAAGCAACGGCTCTTTCAAAGACCTTTCCCTTCCCATCAATGCCTCAACTGCTTTCAAATATAATGATATTTCTTCACATAATGAAGCAATGAGCGGAATTTCTCGCATTTTATTGCCCTTTCCGAGCACTTTTACGACTTCTCTACTCAAATTTACATTCTCAATATTAAGGCCAATGACCTCACTGCGACGGATGCCGGTGCAATATAGTATGGAAATTATGAGTCTTGCGAGAGTATGCTTGTAGGCTTGTTTCTGATCCTCCGACTGCTCAGACAGAGCATCATCGAAGTATTGCCTCATGGATTCTGCACGATAGTACTCCGGAAGGCGTTTTTCGACTTTAGGCTTACGTACCAGTCTGACAGGATTGGACTTGATCATCCCCTGCTTCACCAGGTAGCGGCAGAAGCTGCTCAGGGCAGACATATGAAGGCTTACAGTCTTCGGCGACAGATGGCGTATATCCATCAGGTCAACCATATATGACCTGATCTGAGAGCGGTTCAATGAAGCCAGAAGTTCCTGGTCAGAAGGATTGTCCGAGCCTAGCACGAGCGCAGCAAAATCGTACAGGGACTCTTCATAAAGCTGAACAGTCCGGTCAGAATATCTGCGGACATCGCGGATATATACTATGTACTTGTTTATCAACGACATGGGAAAAGTCCTATCTCGGCTGCCTTTGCTCTCATATAGGCATCGGCAGCTTCAAAGGTATTCTCTATCTCACCATCAAGGATGGCATTCTTAACCTGCTCCTTGAGCTGACCTATGGTGTTGCATGGCTCAATGCCGAAGAGCTGCATCACATAGTCTCCGGTGATAGGGTTCTTGAAGTTCCTTATGGCATCCTTAGCCTCGACCTCAACCAGTTTGGCCTTTACAAGTTCGAAATTGGAACGAAGTCTTGCAACCTTGCGAGGATTCTTGGAGGTGATGTCTGCATTACAGAGTATCATCAGGTCATCGATGTCGTTACCTGCGTCGAAAAGCAGCCTGCGGACAGCAGAGTCTGTAACCTCATCTGTCACAAGAGCTATCGGTCTCAGATGCAGATTGACAAGTTTCTGCACGAATTTCATCTTCTCGTTCAAAGGCATCTTCAGGCCCTGAAATATCTTGGGAATCCATTTTGCTCCTACAACCTCATGGCCGTGGAAGGTCCAGCCGAGAGACGGGTCGTAACGTTTAGTCGCAGGCTTTGCTATATCGTGCAGAAGCGCAGCCCATCTAAGCCATACATTAGGCTCCGTACGCACTTTTGCAACCTCCACGCCATCCTCAAAGACATAATCCTTGAGAGTGCCGGCAGCTATGGCTTCGACCTCTAAAGCAGCTACATTGTCAAGCACTTCGAGAGTGTGGGAGAAGTTCTCCTTATGGCCTTTTCCGTCTACCGTCTCTACTCCCTTGAGTTTGGCAAGCTGAGGAAGAATATACTCAAGCAGGCCTGTTTCCTCGAGTAGCCTGAATGCCATCGAAGGCTTGGAGGTTACGAGTATCTTGTTCAGTTCTTCCACTATCCTCTCCTTTGAAAGAATCGACATTCTTTCGCGGTTCTTCTTCATGGACTCTATTGCCTCAGGAACAATTGTGAAAGTCAGGTCTGATGTGCTGAGCTTGGTCGAGAACCTGATAGCCCTGAGCATTCGCAAAGGATCGTCACTGAAGGTCACGTCAGGATCCAGAGGTGTGCGGATTATGCCTGCTGCCAGGTCTCTGATGCCGCCGAACGGGTCCACCAATGCTCCGAAATCCTCCTGCTGGAGGCTGAATGCCATAGCATTGATGGTAAAGTCCCTTCTCAACTGATCTTCCTCAAGGGTACCGTCCTCTACGATAGGCTTCCTTGAGTCCCTGTTGTATGATTCCTTTCTTGCACCGACGAACTCCACTTCTATACCCTTGAACCTTAGCATGGCTGTGCCGAAATTCTTAAATACGGACACATTACTCCTTACTCTGGCTCCGACTGCCTCGGCGAGTTCTATACCGCTGCCCTCTACAACTATGTCTATGTCCTTGCTCGGTCTGCCCAAGAAACAGTCACGGACATAACCTCCGATGGCGAAGGCACGCACACCCATCTGCGCTGCCACCTCAGAAACTATCTTGAAAATCTCGTGGTCCAGAAAACCCTGTATTATAGTCGGTTGCATTATATCAAATCTAAATATTTAGGAACATTATCAAGGAATCTACAGCCTTTGTCAGACTTCTCGCATATGACGGTCTTCAGCCCGTTGGTAATAACGATCAGCTTGACTTGAAGTACCATGTTATACCTTATGGCCTGGTCGAGGACCTCCTGGGTCAGTTCTACGTCAGGGCGCTTGCACTCGACCACTACAAGAGGCTGAAGATTGCGGTCATACGCTATAATGTCAGCACGATACTGCTTCTGGCCGTACTTGAATCCAGCCTCGCTCATCATCATGTGCATGGGCACCTGCATGGTTTCCGCCATTACACCTATGAACCACTGTCTCACCTTCTCTTCAGGGGTGAGTGCCACATCTTTTTTCCTCAACGGATCCCATATGGTGTTCTTGACAGGCATAACCTTGCAAAGATAATCAAACGGGCATAAAAACAGGAATTTTTCGCTAAATTTGCGCCCAAAACAGGCTCAGATGAGAAAAGGCAGGAATACAAGCAAGGGAATGGAGATTGTCTACGAAGACAAGTGGCTGCTGGTTGTGGATAAACCGGCAGGTCTGCTCACTATGTCCACTGACAAGGGAGGTGATGTTACTGCTTATTCACTTCTGATGGATTACATGGCCGGTGAAGGACGAGTATTCATAGTCCACAGACTTGACAGGGACACCTCCGGACTTCTTGTATTTGCCAAGGACCAAGACACAAAGCTGTCTCTGCAGGAGAACTGGAGCGAAGCTGTCCTTGAACGCAAATACACAGCTGTTCTGGAAGGCAAGATCGACAGCGAGGAAGGCTGGATCGAGAGCTGGCTGTATGAAAACCCTAAATCCATGAAGGTTCATGCCTACGGTCTGCGTCCGGACGACACACCTGAAAATCCGCCGCGCAAGGACTGGCAATTTGCTGCTACCCACTGCGTTACATTGGAACACATGACGATCGGCAACGCACCTTATACCAAGGTAGAATTCGAACTTGAAACAGGCAGAAAGAACCAGATCAGGATACATTCCGAGTGGATCGGTCACCCTATAGCCGGAGACAAGAAATATGGAGCACAAACCAACCCTTTCGGCCGACTTGCGCTCCATGCTGATACTCTATCATTCATTCACCCTTGGACAGGTAAGACTCTAAGATTCGTTTCTCCTGCAAGGCAGTTCGGTTCCAGTCCAACTCGTCGGGGATAGCCTGCTCCACTTGGCCAGAGAGCATTTCTACGGCCCTTTTTGCCATCTTCGCCTCAAACCCGTCACCATGAGGCACAACATTGTCGAGGCCTATCACCTCCGGTATTCCTCCGGTATCTGCACCTACTACTGCAGCACCGCAGCGCAAGGCCTCAGCACATACAAGGGGAAGGCCCTCGTTCAGGCTTGGAAGCACAAGCACATCTATGCAGTTCATGATTGCCGGCATATCTGACGAAGGTACATTACCGAAAAACCTGACGTCCAGACCTGCAGCCTTAACAGAGGCTTCAAGCGCTCCCCTCTGCTTACCATCACCAACTATCCAGAACTTAAGAGATCCTGGATATCCGGCTGAAATCTCCTTGAATATACCCGGAAGTGAAAGCACATTCTTGACCGGTGAAAGATTGCCGGCAAAGGCTACTACTTTATCATCAGGTGTCAATCCATATCGCTCACGCACAGCATCCGTCTCATCCTCAGAAAGCTTCCTGAAATCCTTAGATACTCCGTTATACAGCACCTCCTTACGTGCCTGTACTGTAATCCTATCGGAAGCCGTCTTCAGAGTATTGCTGACGTAGAAATTGCACAGAGCTCCCAACATTACCCTTTTAGTATCTTCCAGAAGAACTGGATTTCTCCATGGGTGGGTATGAACATCTGAGCCATGCCATGTAACAAAATACGGCACTCCATACTGTCTAGAGGCCATTTCCGCAAAAAGTCCTCCTGTAAGCGAATGGGCAGAAATACAGTCATATCCTTTCAGACACTCAAGCGTCTTTTTCATGAAACATGGGAAATTCCATGGACGGACATGCAGCTTCTCAAGAAGGCAGTGGTCAAGGATTGAGAACCTGTACCAGAGCATCCTGTAATTTATGCCGTCTATTGTAACAGACTCCACATCAGGAGTCACAGGGGTCTTTCTTATGCGACGGGTAAAAGCATTGTCTCTGCTATGGACACAATACACATCGATCTGGCACCCGCCGGCTGCGGCAAGATGTCCGATGCGGTTGTGAACCGCATTGAAGAGGCCCTTTCGGTCGAAAGGGCTGCTTTCGAATATGACAGCTATCCTGATCATCTGAATATAGTGCAGAAAAACGATGTAAACCTATAATATGCGACGCTTAGGCCTGGCTTACCTATTTTATATAACAGGACATTGACAACCTGACCGGCACGCAGAGAAAAGACTCCGAGTTTCTTATCAGCATCCATATAGCCGTATAAAGTGCTGATGAATTCTTTTGTAAGGAGCTTTGAACTACGCTTGGTAAGGATATTCAGAATCCTGCATATGTACCTTCCCACAAGGTCATTGTGATATAGTTCCACAACTTTCCTTGTTGTCGGGCAGCGCTGGACCAGAGCATCAAGAACTACTGCATATTTCGGAAGGAAGACCATCAGCTGCGACACATGCTTGATGGACTTTGTGTCACTGCCGAGCGAGCCAGGTCGCATGTAGTAGCCGTATATCGCTTCAGAAAAGGCAAGAATCGATGAACATCTGGCCATCACTTCAAATACAAAGAGCTTGTCTTCAGCATAGCTGAGTTCCTCGCAGAAACGGATATTACCTATGACCTTGCGCTTGAAGAGCTTGGCCCATGGGGCATCCAGCATCTCGCAGTTGCGACGGACATTCTGCTGGAAGAATTCAGGATAATCTGCGCCTTTATATGTCTTTGTCTTCTTGGGTTTGACAGTCTTGACAGGTACATTGTCAATGAAGGTGGCGTAGCCAGCTACTACCATATCCTCGCCAGTAACTGCTCCCATTATGTCATCGAGTCCCAGGGGAAGAAGCGTATCATCCGAGTCCAGGAACATTATATATTCACCCTTGGCCAGTTCCAGACCCATGTTACGGGCCGAGCTGACACCCCCGTTGGGCTTATGGACTGTGCGGAAACGAGGGTCTGTTGATGAATATCTGTCACATATCAGAGGAGATGCATCTGAACTGCCGTCGTCAACAAGGATGACCTCATATGACGAGAACTCCTGTTCCAGAATGCTGTGCAGGCAGCGGTCCAGATAATCTTCCGCGTTGTACACGGGTATGATGATACTCAATCTGTTCTTATCCATAGTCCTATGATTTAGCTAATGAATCCTTGAGGAAGGCAAGCGACTTGGCACGCTGGGTCTCGAGAACAGCATCCACTGCCTCCCAGTCAGGCTCTGACATGAAGAACTCTCCATCGTCCTCCGGGTCTATGCCATGGACAAGTCTCATGTCCAGGCCGAACATCCCAAGCAGCGACTGCATACGGGCCATTCCCCTTCGGGAATTACCCACAGCCATGAAACGCTTGTGGAATAGTATCGAGAGCACGCAGCCATGGAAGGAGTCTGTTATCACAAAAACGGCATCCAGAAAGCCTGCAAGCCAGTTTTCCACAGGAGGGACTATGCGCTCGGCAAGCGGAATCGACTTGTCATTCGGCTTGACTGACAGGTCGCAGACCTCGAGAGCTGCAGCCTTAGAAATGAATTCCACAGCGGCACGTTTCTCCGGTGACTGGTCAAGAATGTATGTTGCTATCATTCCTTTTGCAGGACGCTGACCTGCTGATGAAGCCATGGTCTCATAAACCTTTCTGTCAAGAAGCATCACGGGATCCAGCACCTGCACTGCCCTCTCGCAGTCAAGCCATTCACTGCACATCTGCACGCCTACGTCTTCACGCACTGAGACGCCGTTGAAGGCATCCAACAGGCGCGCGCACTCTTCTAGCTGGAAATACTCGTATTCGAGTTTATCTGTACCGAATGAGGCGGCATATGCTACTCTTACTATGTCCCAATCCTTTGCAAAGGCAAGGTATGCATCTTCTATCTTTCCGAAATACAGAGGACGCCACACCTGGTCGCTGCCCACGATTATGGCATCGTATTCGCCCTCGCGCACTTCCTTGTAGCCTCCGATCATTCGAGGGTCTATGTACTTATCTATGAACTTTGACGTATTTTCAGAAACCACCGGATATTCTCTCCTGTAGCGTCTTTCGCGCAGCACCTCAACGCCCTTCAAGGCTCTTTTAGCGTAGATGAACGGAGCTTTCAGGCACGGAGGGAGCGGCATCTTCACCTTACGGTCCAGCACTGTAGCCTCATGGCCCATCGACTCCAGGGACGTCTTCAGCGCATAAGCCTGAAGCAGACCGCCGTAGTTGGTATGAAGCGGCAATGTCACTATAGCTATCCTCATCCGATTATCCTCCTTTTCACTTTAGAGAGCCACCTGCGAAGACCTTTATAGATCCTCACGAAAAGAGGCTTCCTTATCACATATGATTTCATATATCTGACCAGATCTTCAGCAGAATGTACTCCGCTGAAGAATTCTTCCCTCTTCTGAGGGATCTGCACATGACTTGCAAATCCTCCGTTATCATTCTTGGCCAGCTCGATTGATACCGGTCTGAGTTCAAGTCCTTCTATCAGTTCACGTCCCTTCGCCGTATTGACGAAGACTGCAGACACTCCCTTATCATCGTTTAACTCGGGAGCTGCCTGGTTAACGTTCCAAAGATCTGCAAGAGTCAGGTCACTGCCGCTTCTTCCATTTCTCAGGCTGCAATTATAGCACGACGGTCGCAAGGTCATATCCTGGACGAAAAGAGCCATGTACGGGTCTTCGATATATGGGACACAATGGTCATTGAATCTGAAGCCGTAATGTCTCCAGCCGAGGGATTTATCTCGGAATGAGACCTGCTTGACAGAAACCCCATGCTTCTTTTCAAGAGCCTTGACATACTTTTCCCAGAGTCCTGGAGCCGGTACGCCATGGCATGCAAAATCTATAGTATATAGTCCTTCATAAGGCTTGCCGAGGCAGCTGTTCAGACCTGCCACCTGGCATGGCGTACCTGTAAACAGGACCGTTCTTCCCTCCTTGAGATATTCCTGTACTTCTTCGAAGGTCGAATACATGTCACTCTGGACATATTTCGAGCCTCGCATCTTTGCTACGCCTTCCATATCGGAAGCTTCGCAATGTCCGACCCTCATATCATCCTCCAGGACTGCTCCATATACGACACCTCCTGCGGAAATAACCTTTTCTGCAGTGTATGGAAATACTCCTCCTGAAGACGAGCCGTCAACATATTCCGGCACCCTTGCAGCATATACGCATTCCGGAGTCACCTCTTCTGGAGAGTTAAGCATCGGACATACCTTCTCGCATTTTCCGCAGCTGATGCAGAGGTCAGGACTGTTTACAAAAGGATAGTCAAAACCTTCTCGATCCCGGCGCATGATGATACACTGAGCCGGACATGCAGTAACGCATGCCGTACAGCCGCAGCAGAGAGTCTTGTCCGATATGGTTATCATTTTCTTTTCAGTTTATCCAGCACCCACTGTCTTTCTTCCTCTTCGAGTCCGAGCAGCCAGACAGCCAGAAGGGTCATCAGCACACATGCTCCTGCGCTGATTATAAAGCCGACAAAGCCTTCCGGCTTAACCGTCTGGATGATCAGCGGGCAGAACAGCGATGCACACACCACTTTGAACAACAAGGTCATATACACATCTGAAACAAAAGGCTGTATCGGGAATCCCGTCGCCTTATTCAGCATTATCAGTCTTGCCCAGAGGCATATCTGAGATATTATAATTGCAACGATTACAGTAACTTCCGGTATTGCTCCCAACTTCAGGCATATATATGAAACCGGTAGATTCAGAAGCTGAAGACCGCCGACAACAAGCTGGTATCTGCGGATGTCCCCTGTCGCCAACATGGCTGTGATCATAGGGTTGGACAGAGACTCGCTGAGAGCGAAGATCAGGAATAGCTGCACAAAGAGCGGAGCATGGGAAGGAACTTCCTTAAGCCAGATTCCGAGCAGATATTCTGCATTGAAGATCACCGGCAGGGCAAGAAGATATAGCAGGCAGAAGGACAGGCGTGAGGACCTGCGCACCAGAGAGAACATGTACTCGTGGTCGCCTGCTGCATAGGACTTGGTTATCTGCGGATTGACTGCTGTCATGAAATTGGTCACGAAGCCCTGGACTGCACCGTTGAGCTGTACTGCCACTCCCCTTGCGGCATTGACAGCCGGGCTTGAGAACAGGTTGACCAGGATATTTCCTCCGTGGTCTCTGAGAACTCCTGAAGTAACACCTATGAAATTCCATCCTGCAAAGGAGAACATTTCCTTTATAAGCTGTCTGTCGAAAATCGGTCTGAAACGACATTCCGGGAAGTGAGTTCTGCAGTATAGGCCATAAGCCGCACGCACAACGATCACTACAGCTGCCATCATGGCGGCATACATGACAAGGCGGTCAGCTGACGAGTGTGCTATGAGAAGGGCAACTGCGAGTCTGAGGATGCCATCGAGGATTCCTATCCATGCATAAGCCGACATCTTCTCGTGAGCTGTTATAGAAGCCATCTGCGGCACGCTCATCAGATTGACGACAAAGCCAAGGAGAGAGAAATGCAGGACCATGCGTGCTGCCGGGATTCTTGCCGGATCAATGGTCATCTTGTTATCTATGAACCATAGTCCCAGAGGTTCAGCCAGAGCTACGACAACAAGTCCCAGGATAAGCTGGATCAGGACTGCTGTAGAGTAGACCTTATTCAACTGGCCCCCCTCGCCTTTTCCCATCTCGAAGGTTATGAATCTCTGGACAGCCGAGTTAAGCGCTCCAGATATGATTGTGAACATGGCGACAACGCCACCTACTACATTGTATATACCATAATCATTCTCCCCGAGAGCCGCAAGGACCACACGCGAAGCATAAAGTCCCACAAGCATAAGGGCGAACATCCTGATATAAAGCATCAGGGTGTTCCTAGCTATACGTGTTCCTTTATGATTTCCGCCTGTCATAATCATACAAAAATAAGAAAAAAGACCGACACCACAAAATCGCGATTTATTTTGGTGGATTGAATAATTGTTGCTAAATTAGTGGTCAAATTTGATTTATTTAACACTTTAACAATAACAGTTATGGTAAGATATTGTGTAATGTGGAAGTTCAAGCCATCAGATGGCAAGACTCCAAAGGAACTCGCTGAAGACGTCAAGGAAAAATATGAGTCCCTCCTGGGACTCGTGCCTGGTCTTAAGAGCATTGAGGTAGGTGTAAACCAGAATGAAGGAAAGACCTCTTATGACGCAGTTATGATGGCAGACTTCGAAACATGGGAAGATCTCGCAGCATACAAGGCAGACGACATGAGGGACAACGTAATAGAATACGTAAAGACAATTGCAGAGGTTCGCGCAAAAGTCGAGTACGAAAGATAGGATACGACATCCTGACAATCGTAAGGTGACTAAAAGGTCAAATTGACCGATTAGTCACCTTATTTTTTGTGCGCACATACCCCACATCACGTAGACAGGTAACACATTATCCCACAAACACTTACCAGTATGTCCGTGCCGCCAAAAGGGAGCACGGACAACATGGTAACTTACTGAGTATTAGACACATACGCATCACGCAACTACCGGCTAGTTACCTGGTTAGAATGAGAGTTGACACGGAATCAATTTCAGTTATTCCTTCTGCGACCGATACTTCTGATAGATCGAGTCATAGTACTCTGGTCCAAGATTATAAGACTTGATACTGACGCCAAGAGTATCTGCATTCAGATTTACCCTTGTGAAGGTATCATAATCCTCGTCATACAGCAACAGATGACGTTCCTTTCCTCTGCCTGCACGAAGTCTTGTCATCAGAGAATCGATATCTCCGTGAAAATGTTCAGTCATATCCCAGCCGTCCATTTCAATCACAAGCATAGGTTTCTGGATACCAGCTTCATATAAGGCACCGTCTGCCTCTGGAACGAACTCAAATGCATCAGGATAAATATTATCTCTGAGATATTGGAGGACACGGTCTTCTTCCGACTCAGTCAGATAGTAACGATTATATTCAATCTCCATCACTCTCTCATCACCAGCCTCAGTACAGATCTCTACAAGTTCATAGTCTTTCAGCTCCTCACTATATCTGAGGACACGGAAAACATGAGGCTCACGATAATCAGGACTGAGATCCAATCCCCAGATAAGGTCTCCGTCAGAGTAGCGCCACATTGTCCAATCATCCTGCTGCACAAGTATGTCACCATACCTGAATCCCATTCCGGACGGAGCTTCCATAGCTGGTACCAGAGGATGGAACACATCCATATCTGTCAGCTTGGATCCGTCTGCATCATAATACTCATCACGTATGATTGCAGCAAAGACATCGCCATTATATCTGGTAAGACTCAACTCGTCGAATTCATTTACAGCGTAATAGCCAACATACTCGCTGCCACGGGAACGACACAGAGAAATGATATTGCGCAAAGTATAATAGAACGACCCATTCTCATATGTGCGGGATTTCTGTCCTGTCTCGTCTACGCTTGACTCTGCTATCTTCACTTCAAAGTCCTCATCGTAATGGTTCATGTATCCCTGATAGAACGTTTCTGTGAGTGTATCGTTACAATCAAAGCCATATGACATGATATCTGGTGTTGTCATACGTATGATGGCCTTTGTGTGAGCTACGGAGTCAACAATCATCTTCTCTCGGTGGTATGATCCTTCTCCTCTATATCCACAAGGGAATCCATC
Organism: Candidatus Cryptobacteroides sp.; assembly: GCA_045126075.1. Taxonomy (GTDB): domain Bacteria; phylum Bacteroidota; class Bacteroidia; order Bacteroidales; family UBA932; genus Cryptobacteroides. The sequence goes on along the minus strand of JBGVNX010000063.1, from coordinate 30,015 downwards.
CGCATCAAAATATCTTTCTTCTATAACAAGTACACGATTTTCTTTATCAAGAAGATAGTCATAGACGATGGAATGCATACCATCACCATCCTCTACCGGCATATCGGTATCTATCGCATAACGAGCACTCTTCATTATTCTCTTGTCCGCATCATATTCCTTATAAGAATAATAGCTGTAATAGTAATCCTTTTCAATATATCGGAGCTTTTCAGGATCCCACTCATAGGTATAATCCAGAGTCGTCTCGAAGTCTGCTGATACATTATAGCGTTTGCTGTAAACCAGCTCGTCACCTTCATATCTTGATGAGTCAACATAGAACATCAGGTCATTTTCATCAATAGCTGCCTCATAGATCATATGTCCTTCATCATCGTAATCACGTATGATCTCATAGACTTCATTTTCATAATTTCTATATTGCTCACCATCTATTCCTATCGGAGAGTATCTGATATTATTACCACGCTCATCATACTCTACAATAGCGCCATGCACACCATCTTTATCAACATCAGGTATGAGCTCAATATATCCCAGATCAAGAAGGATATCCAGATAGCTGACTGTATACAGAGTATCTTCAACCCTCCAATATGTCTGCTTGGTCAACCTGTCATGTTCATCATATTCATACTTGGTGATCATGACATTGTCAGACGCAGTCCTGCATGGCTTGCTTTCATTATCAAATGATATCTCAAGGGCATTTTTCAGACCGTCTTCAGTCAAATTCAGAATATAAGAACCACAATTGCCGAACCTATCTATAACAGGAGAGCCGTCAATGAACAACGATGCCTCAGCCATCTGAAGTCCATTGTCAAAATATACCTTCCTTGTCTTGAATGCACCATCCTTGTTGGTTACAGGAAATCCCTTGTCATCGTAGAACTCCTGCAGAACTTCGCGACCGTCTTCATCCATGGTAGTTCTCAAGAAAATATAGCATGAGTCTCTCATCATGATAGGAAATCCGACCTCATTGACATATGTAGAAACAAAGACTGACGGATCTTCTGTCATAGTATTATTATAACAGAATATCACGTTATCGTCCTTATCGAATGCCCTTTCCTGTACGCAGTACTTTCCATCAGCATCAGCAAGGAGCTCCCACCTTACGACAGTTCCAAGCCTTTCCATGATATCCTCATCAGCCGAATCATCGGTATCATCGTTGTGATTGACCAGATAAGTCGACATAGTATGTTCAGATGTCAGTTCACCATAAGCATCTCTCGCTTCTACTGCAAATGGATATCTGGCAAATCTTCCCATCTTATAGAAGACATAATGACACGATCTGTGTGTTGCTTCCTCCGCTGATATCTCATTGAAACCCTTCATCCAGGTATTCTCTTTGACAATATTAGCATATCTTGAGACCTTCACGTCAAAGAGACCGTCCCATACGACAAAAGCAGTCAGAAAAATTGCTGCCAGTATTCCAAAAATCGCAAAACGCAGACGTCTCTTTTCTCTTTGAGCCTGCAAAAGCAACTCTTCTTTTCTGCGGTTCTCTTCCTCTACAGTACGTTTCTCAAGCCTTGCATGGACAATAGGACAAAGTACATCATGGGCGAACTCAATCCTGCGACCCTCTCTCCATGTATACTCATGAAGAAGCCTCTGCTCGACAAGATAGGCAATCTCTTCCTCACTCACACCATGGCGCAAGGCCTGGTCGATATATATACTGTCTCTTCGCTTCTCCTTGGTAACGAGTCTCTTCTCCAGGAAGTGGATAGCTTCAGTAGAAACATGCTTGATTGTGCTCTCGTAGAAATCCGAAATGATATCTGATCCCTGCTGTTCTACCATTTCCAGACTTATCGTATTGTCCTGAGATGATTTCTTTTTATAAAGTTCACTCAGGTAGAGAGACAGGATGGCAGAATCCACCTCAAGCTCCGGGTTTTCATCGATCTCGAATGTGTCCGGATCTGCACCTGTCACCTTACAGATGATAGCCTTTGCGACACTCTGCTCGACGAGTCCGGGAACAGGCTTCATTATGATGTCAACTGCCTTATCCTCAGACAACGGCAAGAGGCAGTATCTGTTATACTTGAGAGACGGTATATGAGCGATGTTTCTTTCAAGATGGGACAGGTAATCCTCCCTCAACGAAAGCACGACACGTGCATTTGTCTCATCGATATAGTCATACTTTACAGACTTCTTGACAAGTCCTTTCTTGATAAGAGACGAACCAGTGACAGCAGGCTTTGTCTCCTCCACTTCAACTGTAGAGAACAGTAGATGCTGTGGACAGATGTTGTTCAGGAGGCTGGCAAACTCAGCGAAGAATCCTTCAACCTTGGCAGGATCCCTCTGAAGAGTAAATATTTCCTCAAACTGATCAAATATCATTACAGGGGTCACCTGGACAGGCTCAGACCCTTCATCCAATCTGTACCAGAACCTGTGCCTGTGGAAGAACTCCCAAAGACCTTCAGGCTGGGACTCGTCATAATGAGGCACCACTTCCTCCGTATATCCCTCGATGATACGGATCATCTGGTCATCCGGAGCTCCAAGGTCCTCGACTCTGAGCTTTTTCAATGAGCGCAGGACTGCCGCAATGATCTGAGCTGTATATGACTCCTGTTCCTCATCATGGACAAAACGTACATAAACCGGGAAATAATCATTTCTTCTCAAGATAGGAAAGACTCCTGCCTTGAGGATGGATGACTTACCGATTCCGGACCTTCCGTAAATTACGGTCTGGGCATTGTATAATATCTTTTGTGAGAGATCCTCTATCTCTTTATCTCGGCCATAGATCTTGACGCCTTCCGGGTAAGACTTGAGGCCTAACCATGGATTATTGATATTCGTCATAATGATTCTAGATTGATGAGATCAGTTTTTTTACCAGTTCTTCAGCACTTTCCGCATTACTCCACGGAAGGGCGTTTATGTGAAGAAGATCTTCAGGCAGGTTGAGATCTACGTCCTTATATATATCTGTAGAACCAAGGCAGACAGGAATCAGGAAAGACCTGTCATTCATCCTGTGGGCAAGGGCTATATCCCATTCTGTCCTATATGGATGGTGGTCCTTGGATTCTATGGCGATATTGTCAGAGATGAGAGCTATGAACTTCTTTGTAGTACGGATTCCTCTTCTTATGGCGGTCTCCCACTCTGTTCCTATAGCTATATCCTTCTTGTCATACCAGACGTTATATCCCTGGGCAGTAAGAGCTTTGTAAAGAAGTTCTGCGCTTGCGGCATCACGTCTTGAATAAGAGATGAAGAAATCTGTATTCTCCTGTACATGGTCGAACTTCTTGAGTTCATACTCCTGCTTCATGGCATCGAGTCTTGTCATGATCTCGTCTATCATCACCAGTGGTGACATCTGAGTACGGATGCTGACTCTCTGGCAGAAATCCACAAGAGAACTCTCGAGCTCCCTGTTGTCCACAAGCATACCTGAATCCCTGAGATTGCTTCTCATGGAGTACCACAGGAATCTGATCAGCCAGTCAGGATAATTGACACCCAGGAAAAGGAGATATTTGCTTCCGATCACCTTCGAAAGCAGTGCAGGATGTCTGTCCGAAAGCCATGACTGACAGAACGACAGCATATCTTCCTCCGTAAGTACAAAGCTATGTTCACGATTGTTGTTGGCCTTACCGAACATATAATACACTGTAGGCTCCTTGATGTCTGATGATGTCCTGATGTCATCATTGACAGAGTCGTCATTACAGAACACAAGACTGCGCACCTTCCTGTTACGCTTAGCCCAGATCTTCTTCATAGTTTCCTCAACTGTGTAATCCACAGAAGTAGTTATCACAAACGGGAACTGCTCTATAGAGAGGAATTTCTCCAGTATAAGACTCGGGTTGAAGTCCGGCTGATTGGCTTCAATCAACGAAGACACTTCTTCGTACAAGGCCGGCTGGTGTAGAATGAAATCCTTGTCATAGTAAAGTTCCGAGAATGTACGAGGGACACGGTCAAGTCCCTTGGTTGTAGCCAGGTACTCGATAAGTTCCTTGACAATTGTAGTGTTTTCCAATACAAGATTGTCACCAATTACTGGAATCACGTTACCGGCCCAGATCTGTTCAACAAGTTTATCCCAGGATTTCTCGTCTTCCGACCTGAGACTTGCTGTCTTTTTGATTAGTGCCATAGTGGTTAAGTCTATGTGTTATTTATTTGATCTCCTGATTATCAGGGCAGACAGGCAGATTATGGAGAGGATTGCCATGGTGCAGGCTCTGAAGCCTGTTACCGTGCCTATCGTATCGCCGAAGACGAACAGGCCGTCCATCAGGCATGAGAAGTCCCATATCGCCGAGAAGAGTGTCAGACAGGTCATGATACCCAGGAAGAGGTTCATCTTGTCCCCTGCCTCAGCCTCTCTGCGGTCCTTCTCTTCTGTAACCTTCTCAGTGATCTTTGTTCTTTCCTCCTCGATATCCAGTCCCACGAACATCGCCTTGCAGAACTCTACCGGAAGGAAATTATATGAGATCTTAGGGAAGGCATATCTTGCTTCGAATGTGTCCAGATCCTTCTGGATGTCCTTGATCTTCCTCTTACCTTCCCTGAAGTCAAGGTTGACACGGAACAGGAAGAACTTGGTATAAAGTGCATAGAGGAAAATCTTTCTGAAATAGTCCTCTGACCAGACCATAGGCATGTATTCCCTTACTGACTCCGCTGCGATCGAGAATGTGTCCAAAAGCGCAAGTGCCTTCCAGTTCTTGAAGACAGAAAGTTTCGAAGAATCCATGATCGAGTCATAATAGTCTCTTGAGAAACTCATCGAATCGTTTTCATCATATACTGCGAGAGTTCCTGCACCGAAGAGGATGTGGTAAAGGTCCTCTTCCTTGACTGCCTGGCCATTGCACACCACCGACTGGAAGATCTTGAGCTTGTTTCCACACTCCATGAGGCTGGATGCATCGCCAGGATTGCCTGCTGCAAGACATGCCTCCTTGAGTGGGGCGAGGACAAGCGACTCGTACTCCGGTATGTTTGAAAAGTCCGGTGCAGTAATATTTCTCATCATAGCTACAGCCTGAAGAGCATCGGAAAGTTCTACTCCCTTCTGATTTATGTCAATGGAAAACATGACTATGCCGAACGGATAATAATACAGGTACAGGCTATCAAGATGCACATTATGATTCCTGCCGTCACGCAGAACCACCTGCATATCCCTGTCATAGACATGCTTATACATAGTCACTTCATCAGTATTGAGGTGTACGAATTCAGGATAATAGTACTGTCTCTCCTGAGTTTTTGCTTCCTCAGTGAAAATTATGTTTTCCCAAAATTCAGACAGTACGCAGACAGAATCCTGATTCTTTACCGAAAAATAGCCGCAGAGATGGGCTACATGATTTACAACCATAGCGTTAAATTTTCCCAAATTTAATAATTCTTTATAAATTTGTCATATCATCAACCTATTATTGCTATGAATGCTGAGATTTTAAGCAAAGGCATTGAGAATCTGCCATATACCCTGGCCCATCCGATCAATGGAATCGCCGTACAGGCGCAGAAGGAAAACTGGTCAAGAGTCATGAACTACATGCTTGACTTCTTCGAGACCTCTGCCATGTATCTTTCCATAGTACTTCTTGCAATGCTGAAGGAGGACGAAGGGGCAGGAAACAGCCCCGAAGTACTGAAGGCTGTCGGCAAGATCGACGACAAGAGACCTCTCTCCTTTGGAGACTGGTGTCAGGACATTCTGACTCCGCTGGCCTCTGCAGCATCGAAGCTTGAAGGCAACGACTTCGCCCAGTCGCTGCACAAGATCGTAACCAAGGAGAAGATCTACATCGGAAAGAAGAACGAGCGCAGCATCATCAAGATCAGAAACGAGTACAAGGGTCATAGCACCACACGCTCCGAGTCGATATACCTTGGAGTCGTAGATGAGCTTTCAGACAGGCTTTACAGATTCATAGAAGCGCTCATGCCGCTTTCCGAGATGGAGTTCAAGGCATGTTTCGGGGGAAAGGCTGTTGATGTAAAGGGTAACTCGCCTGCCGAATGTTCTCTTGAGGAGTGGATGGAGGACAGACACTACTACATGGTCATGGGCAGCCAGAAGTTCGACCTCTTCCCTCTCCTTTTCTGCAATGAGAAAGGATATATCTATGTATTCCAGACACTTAAAGACGAAGAGACCGCCTATATCTCGTCAAACGAGGAAGCTGCCACATGGACAGGCGAAAGCCTCAATGCAGAGTTCGACTCGTGGATGCAGGTGCTTGTGCCGTCCTTCGACATAGCCAAGACCCTGAACTGGGAGCAGTGGCTGGAACTTCTTGACGGAAACACATCAGCATATCTTGACAGGATCTATGCTGAAAAGAAATATAACAGAGAGCTCTTTGTAGAGCGCGAAAGCCTCAGCGCCATGCTCGACGGCTTCCTCGCATCGGACGCTTTGATCTTCCCGCTTCTGGGAGAGGCCGGACAGGGCAAGACCACCCAGCTATGCTACTGGACTGAGACAATTTCCGAAGCACAGGAAGGCGTGATGATATTCGCCGGAGCTGACTTTGCAGATCAGAATCTCGAACAGAGACTCAAGAGAGAGTTCGGATGGTCTGCACACAAGCCTATATCCAAGCTGACAGACTCGCTTGCCAATGCAGCACGCACCAAAGGCAAGACCGTGCTGATCCTCTTCGACGCAATCAACGAATGCATCAACTATCCTGGTCTTGAGATTGACTCAGATGGTCCTCTGATGCTCTACAAGGACATCTACAGGATATTCATAGAACCGGGATACACAGAGTTCAAGGTACTTTTCACCTGCCGAAACTTCACATGGAAAAACCTGCTCATGCCGGTGATGTCACGCCAGAAGCAGGAGCTGTTCTACAATGCCGGCGAGGAAGAAAACACTGCCGTAAAGGGTTTCACAGACACTGAAGTTGAGAACGCATACCACATATATGGCGAGCTGTACCAGATGAAGAGCCCATTTGAGGAACTGCCTCGAGGCACTACCATACGCCTGAAGGATCCGCTCGTGCTCAAGATGGCATGTACCAACTACCTCGGACACGAATTCCCTGCTGCGATGAGAGAGTTCACCTCTCTTGCACTTTTCCACAAGATGATGCAGGACATCTCGCTCTCGTACGCCGGCAACAGGCAGGTCGAAATCGTACGCGAGATGGCAAGGCTCATGCTGGAGGCTTACAGCAAGGGCGAGGCAACTGACTCGATCATGATGACAGACCTACGCAGGGACTACGACAATCCTGAGGGACGCTTCCATAAGCTTGCAGGCCTGATCCTCAAGAAGGACGGTCACACGGTTGCCTTCCGAGAGCTGCTCAACAAGCCGGAAAGACCTATCCTGAGGCTTGTCGAGAACGAGAAGATCCAGTTCATCTATGAGAGATTCCTGGAGTACCTGCTTGCACTTACCTACTTCGAGAAGGAGCAGGTCTCAGCTTCAAGCATCATGAAGACTATAGCAGAAGCGACAGCGAACGAAGTCTTCATGGGAGCGATGCGTAACATCCTCATAATGAATTACATCGCGACAGGAACTCCTGCTATACTTATTGAACTTTCCAACAGTCCGGATGCCGGATTCGAGATACCTGCGCTCGTTACTGACGTGATGAACGTAATGGTCAAGGAAAACTATGAGGATGAAATATTCTCACTTCTTGATGCTTTCATTACAGGCACGGACGAAGCATGCGCCAAGGCGATCCCAGAGTACAATGCAGTGACCAAGACCATCGAATCCAACAAGGCAGACGACCAGACCATTGCCCGTCACAAGGAACTTTCAGCCGTGCTGGAGCCTGTCATCAAGCAGAGGTCTCTGGCATCAGTGACTCTCATGAACGGTATCTTCCTGACAGACTACCATAACGAAGGAATATACTCACAGGATCCGTTCCACCTGCTGTGGAAACTCATCGCAGACCCTATCACAGAGGTGAAGAACGACGTCTGCATGTACGCATATTACGTATCCAACAAGAAGTTCACCCTCAACGGCACGCCTCTTCGCGAGAACATCTCCGAACAGATAGTAAGAAGGATGTACAAGGAGGTAAATTCCACCCCTCTGCTTGCCATACCTTTCGGTTCTGAACGCCGTAAGCTCCTGATCAGCAATCTTGAGGTCGGAACCAGACTTAACGTGCTGCTGATCATTGACGCCCTGATTTCAGGTAATACTGAAGACAGACAGAGAGTCGGCAAGATGCTTAACGAGATCATAACCATCTTCAGCCACCTCACTGCCGGATTCTCGCTTGTCAAGGTGCTCATGCCGTTCTTCCAGATGATCATGAGAAAGCAGGTGACATTCCAGTCAGACTATGTCAACAATGTGATCGAATACCAGACATTCTGGGAAGACAGTGTAATTCCTCGCTATGCAGATGAGAAGACTTGGAGCAGAGAAGACCTCAAGACTGCCATGCAGTACATCTTCCAGTATTCACGCTACTATGCCGAGGGCAAGGATCCTTCAGGAGCACCTGAGTTCAAGCCTTTCCTTGACAAGGTCATATCAGCATATCGCACAGGTGACAGTTTCTCTTACTTTGCATTCGAGAGAATCCTGATCATCATCGGACTTTGTTCATGGGAAGACATCTACCCTCTTCTGAAATCATTCAGAGAAGGCAGCATCCGCGATACCGAGTATTTCGACTACTCTCAGATGTCCCTTATCTATGTGCTGTATCAACTTGGTCTGAAGATGGAGACCCTGCCGGAATATGTATGGGAGATGCTTTCTGAGTGGTGCGAAGAATGGACGCTCAAGTGCAGAGGTTATTTCAAGGGCAGAAACAGCCACAAGGCCAATCCTCGCCAGCTCTACAAGAGAAATGTAATGACTTGGTACGCAATGGTATGGGCTGCCAGAAACGGAGATATACAGGATCCGCATCATGCCAATGCTCCGCTCTTCAGAAGACTTATCGACTTAGCCATCCAGACCCGGGACAAGGAGCTGCTCGTGCACCTGATCGAGAACATCTCCGAGCTTGTAGCCGACTCCGGATATATTTACACAGCTCTCGACCTGCTTCACGCAGTATTCACCAAGATCGACTCACAGGAGATACTTGACGAACTCGATGCCAAGGCTGACCTGCGCTACAGCAACACCGAGCAGGACATCGTCACCCTGATAGGAAAGGTCCTTGGAACAGCAAAGAACTACTTCCCTGCCGAGGTCAATGCCTTCCTGAAGCGTGACCTGACAGGACTCTCATTCCCTGGCATTCCTAAATACAAGGACGAAATCCTCAGCTACAACCCTGGCGGCGAGAAGCTCTCAGACCTGTTCACGCATAAGTTCGGAAACTTCCTGATATGGTCACTCATCCACGAAGAACCTGTTGACAACTTCGCATATGAAGCTATGTGCCTGGCACCAGATTCAAAGGATAGTTTTGAGTGGTTCGACAAGGTGGTAAGAGTTTTGTTTGTACACCTCTTTAAAGTAAAGCTATGAGAATAATCGCACATAGAGGTGGAGCAGGACTTGGAAATGAAAATACACTATCCTGCATATCTGAAGGATTGAAATACAATCCTTCGATGATAGAGATCGACGTACATCTGACAAGCGACTGCGAAGTGGTAGTTTGTCATGACCCGTACATCGACAGGACTACTGACGGCAAGGGTCTGATCAGCGAGATGACCCTCCAGGAGGTCAAGGCTGCGCATATCGTTGATGCCGAGGGCAATGCTACCGAGGAAAAGATACCGACCCTTCGTGAAGTCATAGAGCTGATTGACGGCTCAGCAGCAATACTCCTGGAGATAAAGCGGGAGGATGACAGAGACGACGGACTGGAAAAGTTCTGCCTTGACATCATATATGAATATGGTATAGAGAAGACTGTCGTCGTACAGTCGTTCAATGATATAGTCCTGGAGCGTTTCCACGCCATGGATCCGTCAATAAGACTGGAAAAGCTGTTGTTTGTCAGACCGTTCAATATGGATGCGGTGCGCTCATGCGGATGGATATCGTCGTATAACATCTATTTCAGAGGATTCGTAACCCGCAGATTCGTCGACAAGATGCACTCAATGGGCAAGGAAGTCAAGGTATGGACATTAAAAAAGCCATCGCAGATTCCTTGTAAAAATCTGGATGGCATTATTACTGACAGACCTGATCTGCGTTATTTCTGATATTTCTTTGTGTGCTCAGCTATAAGCTCTGCATCCTCAAAGTAATCGATCTTCATAGCCTTGCGAACGTCTGCGAGGGTCTGGGCTGCTGCTGCACGCGCTGCCTCTGATCCCTTGCGGAGGATTTCGTACACCTGAGGGATGTTCTGCTCGTAGTGTGCTCTCTTCTCGCGCATTGGCTGGAGGAAGTCTTCCATGATGTTGAAGAGGAACTTCTTGCATGTACCGTCTCCGAGGCCTCCGCGGCGGTAATGATCCTTCATCTCGTCGAGATTCTTGTACTCAGGAAGGAACTTCTCGAAGTGCTCAGGAGTGCTGAATGCGTCAAGATATGTGAACACCACATTGCCCTCTACGTGACCAGGATCTGTGATCTGGAGGTGCTCAGGGTCAGTATACATGCTGTTTACCTTCTTCTTGATCTCCTTTGATGTATCCGAAAGATAGATGCAGTTTCCAAGGGACTTGCTCATCTTTGCCTTTCCGTCAGTACCAGGAAGGCGCAGACATGCCGAGTTCTCAGGAAGTACCATCTCAGGCATCACGAGAGTCTCTCCATAAACAGAATTGAACTTATGTACGATCTCACGAGTCTGCTCGATCATCGGAGCCTGGTCTACACCTACAGGAACTGTAGTTGCGCGGAAGGCTGTAATATCTGAAGCCTGGCTGATAGGATATGTGAAGAATCCCACAGGAGTTCCTTTCTTGTTCTGGTTCTCATCCTCATCTCCCTCTGAGAATCCTCTGAGCTGGATCTCCTGCTTTACTGTAGGGTTACGCTGCAGACGCTGCACTGTAACAAGGTTCATGTAGTAGAACGCAAGCTCGCAGAGCTCCGGTACCTGTGACTGGATGAAGATGGTTACCTTCTCAGGATTGAGTCCTGCAGAAAGGTAGTCGAGGGCTACCTCGATGATATTCTGACGGATCTTCTCCGGATTGTCTGCATTGTCGGTCAGAGCCTGAGCGTCGGCGATCATGATGAAGATCTTCTCATACTCTCCTGAATTCTGCAGTTCCACTCTTCTCTTGAGAGATCCCACATAGTGTCCAAGATGAAGTTTTCCTGTCGGCCTGTCGCCTGTCAAGATGATTTTTCCCATATATTTTGTGTTGTTTTGGCGTTATTATCGGTGATTTCACCACAAAAATCTTACAAATATAACAATGTTTTCTGAAGTTATCTATATTTGTAGATGTAACTAAAACCATTTGAAAGATGAAAAAGATTATTTTCAGCATGATCTTCATGCTCATGCCACTGGCTGCAGCATTCGCTCAGGAGGTAGTCGGCAAGTGGAAGCTCGAGGACGGAACTGCAATCGTAGAGGTTTACAAGAGCGGTGATGTTTACAACGGAAAGATCGTATGGCTCGAGAAGCCGACAGAGGCAGACGGAACTCCTGCAGTTGACGACCTCAACCCGGATCCACAGCTTCGCACACGCCAGGTTCTCGGACTCAACATGCTCAGCGGTCTGAAGAAGACAGGTTCCGAGTACACAGGTGGTAAGATCTATGATCCAGGTAACGGTAAGACTTACAACTGTTCGATGAAGGTAGAAGGCGACGTCCTCAAGGTTCGCGGCTCACTCGACAAGAGAGGCCTCATCGGAAGGACAATGGACTGGTTCCGAGTTAAATAAACAGATCGCATAACAACGTATTAGCCAATCTGTTACAAAAATATCCTGCCTTCCCCGGAAGGCAGGATATTTTCATATCTAATTGCATATCAACTCGTTAAACGATCACACTAGTACTGATCTTTTGCCAAAACGATGCGGTAAAGATTGCAGCCGATCAGGTTACCCAGCACGATGCAGACGTAAACTCCGAGGACATGGAGCGCATGGGCCTTGAGGAAGGCGACCGGTACGCAAGTATAGTAGAAGGCATCTGCCACGCAGTGAGTGAAGCCGCAGACGATGAAAAGCGGAACAGCAAGCATGAGCGGAAGAATGTTTCCTTTACGGGCAAATGTCACTGCAGTAGTCATGAGGAAACCACAAGGGATACCGAGTATACCGCAGACGAGAGCTCCGGTCCTGAGTCTGAGCTCAAGGATGTTCTGCGCTGCACCCTGGATGTCCATAGGAGAAACTCGTGACACAAGTCCCATGCAAAGACATCCTATGATGTTTCCGAAAAGGATGAAGAACAGCTGTCCTATTTCATTCTTCTGGATGAATCCTGCTGTACCTGTGTAGAGCTTCAGCTTATATCCTACAACAGCCATAAGGCCGATGGAGAAAAGTACTGCTCCCACAAGCGGGCCATATGTCTCGGACTGAATGCCTGAAGCAAGGAATCCGAAACCTGCTGTGCCGATATATATACCGGCGAATATTGATGATCTTAATGTTTTCAACATAGGTGTGTGAATTTCGGGGCGCAAAGATATAGTATTTTTATGATACTTCTATATCTACAACGTTAAGAACGCCTCCGCACACGACAAACTTCACATTATATCCTGAGAATGATAGTCCGTATTCCCTATGAGGGTCGTTGTGATATGACGGACGAGGATCAAGGCTGAGCATCTCTACCATGGCAGCCAGAACATCATCATCCTCCACTTTCGCTACCAGCTCCGGCGACATACTGACATGGAGCTTTCTTTCCGAAAGGTCGTCCACATAGCCGCAGACTGCTTCAGGATAGGCATCTGCATATCTGATGTATGGTTTTATATCATATATAGGTGTACCATCCATCAGGTCAGCACCCTTTACATAGATTATCGGTCCGTCAGGGCTCTGGAATTCTATCGAATTTATCTCCACACATGAGAGACCTATAGGATTAGGTCTATACGGGGACCTTGTCGCGAAAACGCCCATATGTGTATTGCCACCAAGGCGCGGAGGTCTTACGGTAGGCTGCCATTCACTATGTCTGTTTGCAGAGAACTCCCAGATGAGCCATAGATGAGAGAATTCCTCCAACCCTCGGAATGCATCGATGTTTCTGAATTCTTCCTCGAAAACGATCTTACCGACAAGACGTTCTGCCAGACCACTCTGACGCGGAATGCCGAACTTTTCAGGAAACTCTGTCCTGATGTGAGCTATGGGCCTGATTTCCATATTTATGAATGTTTAGCCCTCAAATTTAAAAATTTAATCTTTATAATTTATAACTTTGTCTATAAAGTTACTGATACATGAAGAATAAGATCATTTCAGGAATGGCAACATTCATAATTATGGCAGTCGGATGCAGTGAAAGGTATGCAATCGACAGTCTCGGTATTGAAGTCACAGCAGAAGAGAACAGGGAGTATTCATACACCGACAAGCAGTCCGGATTCTGGTATGGAAGCACCCATGGAGGAGACCTGCAATGGTTCTCAGGATGGAACATAGCCAAGAAGCGCATCTTCTCTGACTATCAGCTTGCAGTGGACGGGAAGGTTCTGGACAGGACCAAGGCGGAGTGTACCGTATATCCGGACAGACTTGAGCGCAGATGGGACAATGCCACAGAAACTTTCCGTCTGATCGACAACCGTCCGATAATCCATATTGGTCTGAAGACCCAGAGCGGAAATTCTTTGATTGACCTTGACAGGTCACTCATATCTGATTTTTACACTGACGGCAGAGCACGTTTCTATGTTCCGGTTGAAGATCCGCAGAAGCGCATAATGGTTGAGAGTGACCTCGACGGCGGATTTGTCATAACTTATGGAACTGAAGAAGAATGCCGCGCCCTATACAGAGAATTCATGGAAAATGGACAGAAGCTCATACGGGAACGACGAGACAGGATAAATTCACTTGTTACAGAGAACAACCCTGTCAAGTCCAATCTTCCTGAGCTTGACAAGGCTCTTGACTGGATAACCATTACCATGGACGAACTGATAACATGTCAGCAAGGCAACGGCATATACGCCGGACTCCCTTGGTTCAATGAGTACTGGGGACGCGACATGTTCATATCAATGCCGGGAGCATGCCTTGTGACCGGTCAGTTTGACGTTGCAAAGGAAATATTGAAGGATTTTGCCGAACTGCAGGACTGGGACATCACCTCTGACACATTCGGACGTATACCAAACAGGGCAAACCCGGATGGCATCCTATATAACACCACAGACGGCACACCGCGCTTTGTCATCCAGGCCTATCAGTTGGCCCAATACTCTGGAGACACAGAATTCCTTAATGAACTTAAAGCGTCAATTGGTCTCGCCACCCTAGCTCCTATCGACAACTATACTGACGACAAGGGCTATCTTACTCATGCTGACGCAGATACATGGATGGATGTAAAGCGTAACGGAATCCCGGGTTCTCCTCGTGGCAACAGAGCCAATGACATCCAGGCCCTCTGGCATGAGCAACTTGTAGCAGCAAGCAAGATAATGGAACTGCTTGGTGACACAGGACAGGCTGAAGAATTCAGCGGACTTGCAACTCTGCTTGCCAGCAACTTCGAGAATGACTTCTGCAACAAGGAAGAATCATACATCTACGACCACCTGAATGCAGACGGAAGCCCTGACCTTCAGTTCAGACCAAACCAGTTGTACTGCTTCGACCTGATCAGCGATGATGACTTCAAGCAGAAGGTCACCCGTCGCGTATGGGAAGAGCTCGTATACCCATGGGGTGTGGCATCTCTGGCCCAGTGGGACCCTCAGTTCCACCCGCAGCACGAGAACTGGCACTACTACCACAAGGACGATGCATATCACAACGGTACCGTATGGTTGTGGAACAACGGAATGGCAATGCAGAGGATGATCGAATATGGACAGGTTGAGGCCGCATGGGAACTGTTCAAGAACATGAACCGCCAGGCCTTGCATGAGGGCGCAGTCGGCAGTCTCAGCGAGAATGCCGACGCACATCCGCGTGAGGGCCAGACATGGGTCAACCGTTCCGGCACCTTCCTGCAGGCATGGAGCAACGCCGAACATCTGCGTGTATGGTATCAGTATTTCCTTGGCATCCGCCCTGCCCTTCTGGACGGAGTTATAGTGATAGAGCCTAAGTTACCGGCAGAGATTACAGAACTCGAGACTTCGGTCAAGATCGGCAAAGGAACCCTCCACTACAAATATGCGGACGGAAAGGTCGATGTGAAACTGGAAGGCATAGACGCCAGACTTGACATCCGCGAACCATCAGACCAGACAGACTCCCCAGTCTTCGACGGCCTTGAATTCTGCTCTCCAGACCCGCTCGAAAGCTACCCATGCTTCTCCACCTACCACCAGGAAGCTCTGACTTACTGATGACAAGCAGCAGAATACACATCATCACCTAACACCCTAGTAATCAACATTTTACCACAACCTCCGTGCTCCCTTTTGGCGGCACGGAGGTTGTGGTAACTGCTTATGGTACATCGGCTTACGTGTTGACATACTTACGGGTCTACGAGCACAAAATCAGCGTTTTTGTGCTAATGTAGTACCAATGTTGTGACTATAAACGAAAAAAACCGCAACAGAATCACTTCTATTGCGGTTTCTTTGTGGTGCCACCGGGAATCGAACCAGGGACACAAGGATTTTCAGTCCTTTGCTCTACCAACTGAGCTATGGCACCAAACTTTGTTTAGAACTACCCTATCTTTCGATTGGGATTGCAAAGGTAGACATTATTTTTTAATCTGCAAACTTTTCTAAAACTTTTTTCACATTTTTTATGTTTTGTTGCATTCGGAATAATATTGTAACTTCGCAAGACATATGGAAAGGAAGACTTACATATATGTCATACTGCCGCTCAAGCTTGAGTGGGAGCCTTGCTATGTTCTGCCGGAAGGCATGTCTGTCTGCGTGGGCGACAGGGTCAAGGCACCATGTGCAGGAAAGATATATAATGGAGTCGTATCTGCTATCGGGATAGAACCGACGATCGAGGACACCAGGATCAGGGAAATCATTTCCCTAGAATCCGGCCTGGAGAAGATCAGGGAGGAAGAGATTGCTCTTTGGAGAAAGGTCGCGGAATATTATATGTGTTCTGTAGGCGAAGTGTACAAGGCGGCATATCCGGGAAGAAAGATCGACCTTGAAGAAGCCAAGGCTGCGGCCGTGCAGAAAGCACAGAACATGCATGAGAAGATGCTGAACAGCATGCGTGACAAGGTGGCAAAGCTCAAGGCCAGACTGGAAGACAGGCAGAAAGCCATGGAGGCAGCAAATCCTGGAACCAAGAAGAGATTCCATCTCGAGGAGATGGTGGAAAAGCTGACCAAGGAAGTCAGCATTGCCGCCGCTGCTCTTGAACATGCAGAGAAGGCGCCGCTCGCCACCCAGAGCAGGACATCCGACCAGAAGGAACCCGACATAACCCTGACCCAGGCCCAGGAAGAAGCATACGGAAAGGCATCAGAATCCATAAAGTCAAAGAAGCCCGTCCTTCTTCACGGAGTAACAGGTTCAGGCAAGACCGAAATATACATCAGACTGGCCGCAGACACCCTCCGAAGCGGCAGGAACGTGCTGTATCTCGTACCTGAGATCGCCCTGAGCAAACAGCTGACAGACAGGGTATATGAGCATTTCGGAGACAGGCTGATGACCTACCATTCTGGAGAAAGCGAAGTAAGAAGACGCTCCATAGCCGAAAGGATACGAACCGAAGAAGAAGGCGGATACATAGTTCTCGGAACAAGATCCTCACTTTTCCTCCCGCACAACAATCTGGGTCTTATCATAGTTGACGAAGAGCACGACAGCTCTTACAAGCAGGACTCCCCTGCACCACGGTATAACGGAAGAGATACAGCATTGATATTGTCTGTAATCCACAACAGCGGCATAATACTCGGCTCGGCCACCCCGTCACTTGAAGAAATGTACAACTGCGAATGTGGCAGACACACCCTGGTGACACTCAAGGAAAGGTATCACGGAGAGTCACAGACAGAAATAGAAATCATTGACACCAAGGCCGAATACAAGAAAAGAGGCATGGTGAGCAACTTCTCGAGGAAACTCATAGAGCACATCAGAAAGGCCCTCGCCGAAGGAGGTCAGGTAATGATCCTCCGTTCGCGCCGCGCCTGGGCATCAGCCATGCAGTGCGAAGACTGCGGAGAAATCCTTAAATGTCCTCACTGCAACGTAAGTCTCAGCCTGCACAAAAGTGGCGACACCAACTTCCTGTCATGCCACTACTGCGGCCACAAGGAGGCATACCGGGCCACATGCAGAAAGTGCAACGGCACGCTCAGGAGCATAGGATCCGGAACACAGAAGATCGAAGAGGAGGCAGCAGCGCTGTTCCCTGAAGCACGTATAGCCAGACTTGACAGCGACACAGCCCAGAACAGGAACTACGAGACAAAGATAATAAAGGAATTTGCAGAAGGCAAGATTGATATCCTGATCGGCACACAGATCCTGACTAAAGGCTTCGACTTCAGCAACCTCCGCCTGACTGCAGTCATTGCGGCGGACGCGATGCTCGGAATCCAGGATTTTCGTGCTGATGAAAAGGCCCTGCAGCTGTTGGAACAGTTCAAAGGAAGGTGTGGAAGACGCGGAAGCAAAGGCATGTTCGTCATACAGACATCACAGCCAGAACACCCTATATATCAGCGCATTGCAAAAGGAGAAACAGAAACATTCAACCAGAATCTCCTTTCCGAAAGAAAGATGTTTGGCTTCCCTCCATACTCCAGAATAATAGAGATTACCTTCAGGGACAGATTCGAAGACCGCGCTGAAAGAATGGCCTCAAGACTTGCATCAACATTGAGGCAGACCTACAAGAATTCTTCAGGGAAAGACATACTTGCAGACCCCGTGACAGGACCATACGCCCCTGTTGTCGACAAGATCCAGGAGATGTTCATCAGATGCATCCGCATAAGCATGCGCAAGGACCGCACACTTGCCGCCAACAAGTCGCTGCTGAACGAAACGATAGAAAAGTTTGAAAAAGATCAGAAATACAGCGACCACATCACCATCAACGTCGATCCGGCATAACGACATTTATATATTCCGGAACGACCTCCATGCGCACAGGAGCACGTCCTACGACCTCACCGTCCACCTCGACAAGATCTGCATCGGCATCATTATAAGGGAGCACCAGCACCTGACTGCATTTTGACTGGGTAAGCACGGACACGGTATGGAACTTTCCTGTAAAGAGTTTAGGAATCTCCTTGGCAATAGTCCACAATGAAATATCAGGAATCACTGTAACATCGAGAAGCCCGTCTCCAAGCTCTGCAAGAGGGGTCTGCCGCATACCGCCACCGGAATACTTGCCGACTCCGAAAGCAATTGAAAGATACTTTCCGCTGAACACTTCCACTCCGTCACATAATATCCTCGCCCTGATCGGAACCCTATGCCTGATACAATACAGCAAAGCACTGACATACAGCTGCTTGCCTCGGTATCCCCTCTCCTTCTTCCTATTCACGATCTCGCAGACTCTTGCATCAAGACCAACTCCGCCGACATTGACCATGTATGAGTCACCCACAGTAGTCTGAAGATCAGAAGGATCCAGAACTGAGACCTTGACTACGTCCTGCTGTCCGGTGTGTCCCGCAGCAATTATATCGACTGCCTTCTGCAGGTCCTTAGGCACACCCGTGGACTTGACCCAGTCGTTGCCGGAGCCGAGAGGAACCACACCAAGAGTGAAATCGGAAAATGTAGCTCCGGAACCTGCCTCAGAGACATATCCTGCTATTCCGTTCAGCACATCATGTACTGTTCCGTCGCCTCCGACAGCTACAAACTTACGGTAACCCGCTGCACATGCGTTACGCGCAATCTCTATCGCGTTGAAAGCACCTCCGGTAAACTTTGCCTTATAAGGCACTCCTGCAGCTTCCATCATGGCAGCAGCCCTCTTCCAGACCGAGCCTGCCTTTCTGGATGCCGCGAAAACGTTTACCACGACCAGCCAATGATTCTTTTCTGCCTGCATTTTTCCGACAACTTAAAAAGTTATCAACAAAAGTAGCAATTATGGGGAAATATGAGAACCCGAATGAAATAAATTTCGTAAATTTGCCAAGATTATGTGCTAAAAAGAATAACATGGGAAAAGTAATAGCAATCGCAAATCAGAAAGGAGGCGTAGGTAAGACAACTACAGCCATCAACCTTGCCGCATCGCTGGCTGTGCTTGAGAAGAAAGTGCTCATCATTGACGCAGATCCTCAGGCCAACACCACATCGGGCCTCAACTTTTCTCCCGACAGCGACCAGAAGAGGACGCTGTACGAGGTGCTGACCGGAGCCATTGACATCCAGGACAGCCTCATCCAGACAGAAATCGCAGCACTGCACATGATTCCGTCCCACATCAACCTCGTAGGAGCGGAACTTGAGCTTGTAAACGACCCGTTCAGAGAAGTATTCCTGAAGAATGCCCTTGCAGAAATCAAGGACAGATATGACTATATCATCATCGACTGCTCGCCGTCACTGGGTCTGATCACCATCAACTGCCTTACAGCAGCTGACTCGGTAATCATCCCTGTACAGCCTGAGTTCTTCGCACTGGAAGGACTTGGCAAGCTTCTCCAGACAATCCGCCTGGTACAGAGCAGACCAAACCCAGACCTTGCAATCGAAGGCTTCCTGGTAACCATGTTCGACGGCAGAACCAAGGTCCACAATCAGGTCTTGGGAGAACTGAAGGAGCATTTCAGCGACATGGTATTCAACACCATCATCCAGAGAAACATCAGACTCAGCGAGGCTCCCTCACACGGAAAGCCTATCATCCTGTATGATGTGATCTGCAACGGTACCACAAACTACCTCAACCTCGCCAAGGAAATCCTTGAGAAGAACGGCGAACCTGCAGGAAACTAAAACAGACAAGACCATGAGCAAACAGCAAAGAGGACTCGGAAAAGGAATCAGCGCACTCTTCGGAGAGGACGCAGATCTCGGTCAGATAAGAAAGCCGGTAGGCTACATCAACAAGGCGGTAGTAAGCGACGAGCAGCCTAAGCAGGGCGGCTCGGCTGATGTACTGCTCATCCCTGTAGACCTGATCGAGCCTAACCCGTTCCAGCCACGCATGTCCTTCGACCAGGAAGCTCTCGAAGAGCTTGCAGACTCGATCAGGACACTCGGCCTTATCCAGCCTATCACAGTAAGAAGAAAGGCTGACGGAAGATACCAGATCATCAGCGGTGAGCGCCGCTTCAGAGCTTGCAGACTCGCAGGCATGAGCATGATACCGGCATACATAAGGGACACCAACGATCAGGGCATGCTCGAGATGGCAATCGTAGAGAATATCCAGAGAGAAGACCTGGACCCTATCGAAGTTGCCCTGAGCTACCAGAGACTGATCGAAGAATGCAGTCTCACACAGGAGCAGATGGCAGTAAGAGTCGGTAAGAAGCGTGCTTCAGTGACCAACTATCTCCGTCTCCTCAAGCTTCCTGCAAAGATCCAGCACGACCTGAAGGTCGGCCTTCTTTCAGTAGGCCATGCAAAGGTTCTCCTTGGAGTCGAGGACGTTAACCTGCAGGAATATCTCTGTGACCTCGTGATCAAGGACGACCTGTCCGTACGCCAGCTTGAAGACAAGATCCGCAAGATGTCGGAAAACCGTCCGAAGGACACAGAGGAGACACAGGATCTACCTGACGAGTACTTCAAGGTACTTGAAATCGTCGGCAAATATTTTGAGAACAACATAAGCCTCAAGCGTTCATCTTCAGGAAAGGGTTCGATGACCATCCATTTCACCTCAGACGAAGAAGTGAAGAAGTTCCTCAAGGCGCTTGAAGAATCAAAGTTCTAAAAAAGGATGCAGAAACTGTTGAAATATATATTGACCTTAGTCGTGGGCATGCTGTGCTTCGCGACCTTGGGCCATGCGCAGTTCAAGGAAGATCCATTCAAGCAGACATATAACGAGGAAGGAACATACAATCCCGCAGACACAGCAGACCGTCTCTTCTCCATGAAGGAGTACATAGGCGGCCTTGCCCACAAGAACACAGTCAAGATCGGAGTCGTATTTGCAGGTTCCATGATACTTCCGGGTACGGCACAGATCTACAACAAGGACTATTGGAAGCTCCCCATAGTCTACGGAGGAATAGGAGCCTTCGCAGGTACCGGAGGATACTATCTCCACCAGTACAACAAGCAGAAGAAGGCATACTCCGCATGGGAGACAGCCAAGCTGGCTTATGAAAACGAGTTTGGAGGCACATATACTCAGGCTGCTCCAATTATCAACGATCAATACAAGAAGACAGGAACATGGCTCATGGCCGGAGCAGGCCTCATGTACTGGGCCTCACTCCTTGACGGAGTAGTCTGCTACCAGTCAGACATCAAGCCACACCCTGGCAGAGCGACCCTGTACTCCATCCTCTTCCCTGGCCTGGGACAGATCTATAATGGTGAACTTTATAAGGTCCCTATCTACTGGGGAGGACTTATGATCTCTACACACTGTCTGGTGAACAACAACAGAAACTACAAGAGATTCAAGAGAATACACAACGAAGCAACAAATCCGGACTCAGGTTATACTGAAAGCATCTCGGCAGAGACTGCCAAATGGTACCGAGACGTATACCGACGCTACAGGGACTACTCCATCGTAGCTACAGCACTGGTATATGTCCTTCAGGTGATGGATGCTAACGTCTTCGCATATATGCACGACTTCGAGGTAAGTGATGACATCTCCATGAGCGTCAGTCCTACAGTCATACCACCGGACAACGCATACGCCCTGCACCCGACAAGCGGATACGGCATGGGCGACAACGCATTCGGAGTCAGAGTCGGATTCACGTTCTGACACCACTTACACCTTTAATGACTATGAACATAAAACACCTTATATCAGTCGCACTAGCGACTGTTTTTATTGCCGCAGCAGCAGATGCTGCCCCTAAGACAGACAGCAGAAAGAAACTCGAGCAGGAGAACAGGAGGCTCCAGGAAAAACTGGACTCGCTTCAGGCCGAACTTGAAAGCCTCAGGGCTGAGGCGGAACTTATAGACAGCCTTGAAATGGCAGTCGCGTACGAAGACAGCGTAGAGACCGAAACACCGATGGAATACACCGTGGAAGTCACTGACAGTCTCCTGAACATCTGGTATGCCCATGCAATGGCAGCTGACGATCCCGGATTCGACATGGACTCAGTAAAGTTCACATCATCAGTGCCAGACTCCGTGTATGTGGAAAGGATCACAAAGATGAACTCATTCATCACCCTCCCCTACAACGACATAGTCAGAAACTATATCATAAAATATTCTGAAAAGATGCCGTCAGGCATGTCGCATATCCTGGGTCTTTGCAACTACTACATGCCTGTCTTCGAAGAAATATTCGACAGATATGACATGCCGGAAGAACTCAAGGCCATGGCCATCATAGAATCTGCCCTCAAGCCTACTGCTGTCTCACGCGTAGGAGCCAAAGGCATGTGGCAGTTCATGTACAACATGGCCAAACATTATGGCCTGCATGTTGACTCATTTGTGGACGAACGATTCGACCCTGTAAAGTCAGCTGACGCTGCTGCCAGATACCTCATGGACTCATACGAAATATTCGGGGACTGGAACCTTGCAATAGCTTCATATAACTGCGGAGCTGGAAATGTCAATAAGGCCATCCGCAGGGCTGGAGGTAGCCGTGCATTCTGGGACATATGGCCATACCTGCCACGTGAGACCAGAGGCTACGTACCTGCATTCGTAGGAGCTTTATACACATTGAACTACTACAAGGAGCATGGCATCAAGCCGGAAGCAGTAGCAATGCCGGTAGCTGTTGATACATTCCATATCACAAGACAGCTCCACCTCAAACAGGTGAGCGAACTCACTGGAGCCCCTCTGGATGAACTCAAGAACCTCAATCCGCAGTACAAGCATGAGATCATCCCTGGTCACGAAAGAGAATACATACTGAGACTTCCGTACACATACACGAACTCATTCATCGAGCTCCAGGACACGATCTACAGGCACAAGGCTGAAGAGTACTTCAACCCTGTGACCATCAAGAAGATAAAGGATGGCGGAGACGGAGAGAGGATCGTGTACAAGGTCAAGAGCGGAGACGTACTCGGAAGGATTGCCTCACGATACAGAGTAACAGTTGCGCAGATCAAGAGATGGAACAATCTCAAGAGCACAAATATCCGCATAGGACAGACACTCATCATATACAGAGGAGGCGGGTCAGGCGCAAGTTCAAGCAGTTCTTCAAGCAGCTCGTCAAGTTCGTCAGCTTCTGCAGCCAAGCCGGCAGGAAACTCTGCTGCCGCAGCCACAGGACACACCACATACACTGTCCGTAGCGGCGATTCATTCTACTCTATCGCCAAGAACTATCCGGGAGTAAGTGCACAGAACATCATGGACTACAACGGCATTTCAAGTTCAAGCCTCAAGCCTGGAATGGTGCTGAAGATTCCGACATTCTAAAATCTGAATACATATTGAAGTTTAAGCTCGGTCTTGCCGGGCTTTCTTTTTTCCTCCGGCATGAAACTGTAGGAGGTCCTGGACAGCCTGAGATAGCATTTCATGTTCCTCGATAGTCTTGCCGACAACACGAGACTCGCCATCCATCCCCTTCCATACATGGCAGGCACGTTGAATGAGCCAGGGGCATCCCGTTCATATACATAAATCCTGTCCTCCCAATCATCCACGAAGAACACTCCCAGGCGAAGGTACATGGTGACCTTCTGCGCGCGGAGGCCTTGTTCGGCATAGCCGACAAAGGCGAATCCGGCGCAGTGCAGGCCGTTTGCCCGGAATGCAGAATAAAACGCACCTGACTCGTAAGACAGATCTGCTCTGAGATCCGTCCTGAAGCGATATCCCCAGGAACGCAAGCGCTCGGACAATCTGACTTTCAGACGTAACCCTTCTGCAAGAAACAGGTCCCAATTGAGCAGCAACTTGACCTGCATGCTGTGACTGTCCTCCCCGCCTTTTCCCATAGGATAGCATATGGCATCTATAGAGAATGTACCTGTTGATCCTTGTCCGGATGTCTTGAATTCCCCACTGAATGCCGCACCATATATATCATCAGGAATATATCTGAGAAGCCCGGCAAGACGAAGCCTCTCCGAAGCACTGAACTCAGTTCCACATAAAAATGCTGGATTACTTGCCGCAAGATCATATGCAGCCTCTCCGAAAACATTGACTCCCCTTATGCAGAAGGCAGCATCTGAGGATACCTTTCCTCCGGCATATGTTGCGCCCACGTGTCCGGATCTTGCGAGCCAGGTAATGTTCCCCACAGGCATGATCTCAGTTGGCTTACGAGGATCCTTGATCTGCGGAAAGGCCACAAGAGCAGCAATACGCAACCTGTCAAAAGCAGTTTCTGAGGCTATGCCGGTCAATGCTGATGAGCCGGTAAAGGACCATGTTCCAGTGATACCGGAAGGCTTCTTCATGAAGGCTGAAGGAGCATTCAGCGAGGTCATGAAAGCCCCGCTCCAGAGTGTCAGCCCCTGTCCGAATCTGGCATGAAAATCTCCTGCAACAACCTTCGTCCTCAATTTCTCGAAATCATAAGCTATAGAACCGGAATAGTACTCTGGAGACGCTCTGGTACAGTCATAGCTCCGGCTGGCTGAAACAGCTGCTGTAATAGATCCTACCTGCAACCTGTATTTCATCCCATAACTCCAGTCTCCAGGCGGCTGGTCCTTATGTCGGAAAGTTCCTTTTACTGCAAGGTCGTTCCTGATATCAGACCATGCAGGTCTCTGCTGCAGGGTGCCTCCTTCCAAGGAAATGAATGGAGCTACCCGGCTCACAAAGTCCTCTCCGAACCCGTCGACGCCGGCAAGCTCGGTCAGCGACATCACATCCCCATGACGAGTCATATAGTCTATCAGCGAGACCACCCTGTAATGTCCGAAAAGTCCGGAGGCTATCAATACGGACGAAGACGCCTGATTGATCCTGATAGGCCTTTCCATAAGGTCAGCCAACCTCTCTATCTCGTCAGCATCCAGTTCCTCGATGCCGTCCGCCCCAGTCAGCCTCAATATCGCATCCATGTCATGCTGAGCATGGACCAGAGGGCATCCACAACTCAAAATTCCAACAACCAGAACCCATTTCTTCATAGCGATGTTTTTGGCCAAAAGTATTCTTTCTGAGTGGATAATCTGTTGTTTTTCATCATATAAACTCAATATTTTTCTCTTTTTTAAAGAAATTTCTTTTTTTTAAAACTATTATGTTAAATTTGAAAGATAAAGCAGATTATGACCTATGGAGAAAGTCACAGTTCACGACAAGACATTCAGAAAATTCATACCATATGAGCAGCTGGAAACTGCAATTGACAAGGTAGCAGAACAGATAAACAACGACTTCAAGGATTTTGAGGAACCGCCGGTTCTTCTCTGTGTCCTTAACGGATCGATAATGTTCATGGCAGAGTTGATGAAGCGATTGGCATTTGACTGCCAGATAGTTTCCACAAAGCTCAGTTCATATGTCGGCACAGAAACTACAGGTTGCGTAAAACAGGCTCTCGGCCTTACATCAGACATCACAGGCAAGCGTGTTATCGTTGTAGAGGACATAGTTGACTCAGGAAATACAATAGTAGCCCTGAAGCAGATCCTTGAAGACAAAGGCGCAAAGGAGTCGCGCATATGTACCCTTCTGATGAAGCCTGATGCATACAAAAAGGACATTCCTATCGACTACGTAGCGATGGAGATTCCTAATGACTTCATCATAGGATTCGGACTTGACTACGATGAACTTGGAAGAAACTACAAGGACATTTATATACTTGACATCTAATAACATATGAAATACTACATCTTATTTGGCCCTCCAGGTGCAGGCAAAGGCACCCAGGCTACAGCAATGGTAGAGAAATATAACCTCCACCACATTTCAACAGGAGCCCTCCTGCGCAAGGAGATTGCAGCCGGTACAGAACTCGGCCTTCAGGCCAAGGCCCTTATCGAAAAGGGTTGTCTTGTTCCTGACGAGGTAGTTGAAGGAATGATCGAAAGCGAATTCAACACAGTCACAGGAGTGGACGGATTCCTCCTTGACGGATTTCCTCGTACCCTTCCTCAGGCAGAGGCTCTGGACCAGATCCTTGCAAAGACTTCTTCAGAAGTGACAGCAACAGTGTCCATCATGATTCCAGATGCAATGATCATGGAGCGCATCAAGGGTCGTGCACTGAAGGAAGGCCGCGCAGATGATGCCAGCGAGGACATCATCAACAACCGCATCGTGACCTACCACAACCAGACCGAACCTCTTATCGAGTATTATAACAAGGTGGAGAAATACCACGAGATCGACGGCATCGGAACAATCGACGAAGTCCGCGACCGCATCTTCTCGGTAATGGACAAGTTCTAACAGAAGCCATATGGTAATGGACAACATAAAGACTCAATGCTGGATCAGACTGAACGATCTGCTCGAATCATATTTCCCTGATGAAGAGCAGAACGAAGTTCTTGGTGCATCATACACTCTTGACCTACCTCTGAAGGTTGCTGCAGAAATGAAGGCATCCCTTGAGGAACTTTGGGAGAACAATGCACCTGAAGGTTCAAGAACTTTCGCGGAAATCATGGGTGCAGGCAGGTTGAACAGCATAACATACGACAGTTATCTCGAAAGTCTGACCGGCGCATATAAAGATGCAGTCCATACTACATTATGGGAAAAACTGACCAAGACAAATCACGAGGACACTACTGTCTACAAAGGTCTGCTCAAGGCCTGCACTAAGGAGATCCTTGAGACAATGGTAAAAGACCTCTTAAACGAATAACCCCTAAAACTAATAAATTATGGTACCTTCAAGAATTAACGGACAGAGGATCCTGTCACGCAACTCATGGAAAGAGATCATGGCAGAGATCAACACTTACTGGGAGCAGGATTACTATATCACTGACTTCGATTACGGCGGAGGCCGCTATATTGTTGTTCTGTCACAAAATACTGGCTGGGACGGTCAGAAGATCGTCTGGGACAAGACATTCCCAGAGAAGGCTGTAGACGAGGCATGGGAGCAGGGCCTTCACATCACAGGTATGACATACGACGGTTCTGACTGGATCGTAGTGATGAGCGGCGTCAGAGAGTGCCTCCAGCAGGGATGGTTCACAAGAACAAACTGGCGTAACTTCCTTGACACTATCTCACAGAAGTGGGATGAGGACAAGATCATCACAACCATCGGTTGCAAGAAGAATGGTTCTGAAGTCGTATACTGTGGAGTATCATCAAAGATGAGCTACTCAGGTTCACAGGGTTACAAGTCTGTAAGACCAGCTGACATCCTTTCAGCTCTTCAGGAACTCAGCAACGGAAACCGTATCGTAACTGACCTTTATGACGTGGACGGTGCCATCCTTGCCATCTCAGAAGACGTACCAGGATGGTCACACCAGATATTCTACACATGCCCTGACTTCGGCGTACTGTCACAGGCCGTAGACCGCGTATACCAGCAGAATTACTACATCACAGCTCTCTGCTACTGTCTCGGAGGTTGGGTTCTCGTAGCCAGCAGATAACAAATACAATATCATATTCAATCGGCAATAGAGCGCATCTCTATTGCCGATTATTATATAGAGAAGTCACTCATTAAAAAAGAATAACTATCTTTGCACGATTAATGTAAAAAGATTATGGCGGATTCGAATTTCATAGACTATGTCAAGGTCTATTGCCGTTCAGGCAATGGAGGTGCTGGTTCCACCCACATGAGAAGGGAGAAGTATATTCCTAAGGGAGGACCGGACGGAGGTGACGGCGGACGTGGCGGACATATCATCCTCAGGGCCAATCCGCAGTTCTGGACACTGATCCACCTGAAGTACCGCAAGCATATCATGGCCGAGCACGGCGGAGCCGGCAGCGGCCAGCTGCAGCACGGTAAGAACGGTGCAGACGTCATCCTTGACGTTCCACTGGGAACCGTAGCCAAGAACGCCGAGACTGGTGAGGTACTCTTCGAGCTTGTAGAGCCATACGAAGAGAGAATCCTTGTAAAGGGCGGCCGCGGAGGTCTTGGAAACAATAACTTCAAGACTGCAACCAACCAGACTCCACGCTACTCCCAGCCAGGAGAGCCTTACGAGGAAGGATGGTTCATCCTTGAGCTGAAGCTTCTTGCTGACGTTGGACTTGTGGGATTTCCTAATGCAGGCAAGTCTACCCTGCTCTCTACAGTTTCCGCAGCACGTCCTAAGATAGCTGACTATCCTTTCACCACACTGGAGCCGAACCTTGGAATCGTAAGCTACTATGACGACAAGTCATTCGTGATGGCCGACATCCCTGGTATCATCGAAGGTGCACACGAAGGTAAGGGTATCGGAATGCGATTCCTCAGACACATCGAGCGTAACTCAATCCTCCTGTTCATGGTAGCAGCCGATCAGGATGACATCAGGGAGGGCTATGAGGTCCTTCTCAACGAGCTACGCGAATACAACCCTGAGCTTCTCGTAAAGGACCGCGTACTGGCAATCACAAAGTCAGACATGCTGGACGACCAGCTCAAGAGCGAGATTGCAGCGCAGCTTCCTGAGGACATCCCTCATGTATTCATCTCGTCATTCACTCAAGAGGGCATCAAGCAGCTGAAAGACATGCTCTGGGAGGCGCTTCAGAAAGAAATGCCGGTTGAAGAAGATGCACCGGTAGTCCTCTTCCCTGGCGACGACAACGAGAAGACCCTTGACGATACATCTTTGCTATAGGAAGAATCATACGTCATTGCAAGGAACCAAATGACAATACGTCATTACAAGGGACCAAATGACAATACGACATTGCAAGGAACCAAATGACAATACGTCATTGCGAGGAACGAAGTGACAATACGTCATTACAAGGAACCAAATGACAATACGTCATTGTAAGGAACCAAATGACAATACGTCATTGCGAGGAACGAAGTGACAATACGTCATTGCGAGGAACGAAGTGACGTGGCAATCTTTAAATTATGTTTTGGACAAAAATACATAACATAGACCAGCTGTTGACCCTAGAGATCAACAGCTGGAACTCATTTATAACAGACCCGGTGTGGCAGTTCTTCTCCGACAAGCTGGTATGGGCTCCTATGTATGCAGCCATAATAGCCCTGTTGATATGGAAGCTCGGATGGAAACGCGGACTGATAGTCCTTGCAGGAGCACTCCTGACCTTCGGTTTCTGCGACCAGTTCTCCAACCTGATCAAGCACGCAGTCGGACGCATCCGACCTCTGAACGACGAGTTCATGGTCAGTCACGGCCTCCACATCCTGGAGCGTGGTGGCGGATACAGCTTCTTCTCAGCCCATTCGGCCAACTCCTTCGGCCTTGCATTCAGCACATACATAGGCATGAAACGATGCCTAATGTCACAAGCACCGACCCAAGGCCTCACACAGCCTGACTGTCAGGCACCAACTCCTAGCATGCCCAAATGGCTCAAGGCATATGGTTATTGGATGTTCTTCTGGGCATTCATGGTAGCCGTCAGCCGCATCTTCGTCGGCAAGCATTACCTCGGCGACGTGATTGTCGGCATCCTCGTCGGCTCGCTCACCGGCTGGATCTTCGCCCGCCTCGCGGGTTGGCTCACCACTAAACTCCACATATAACCACCAACTCTCCGCTAACCCACTATCATCCAGATAGATAATCGAGTAGGAGGAAAACAAAAGTAGGTTTTCCTCCTACTTTTGTTTTCCGACCTCTCACACCACCGTACATGCGGGCCCGCATACGGCGGTTCCTTATCTACAATGATACTCTTCGTAGTATCCCAACAATGACGGAT
>JBGVNX010000062.1:0-4774 GCA_045126075.1 Candidatus Cryptobacteroides sp. | reverse complement strand
TTTATGCGGTTTATGCTTCACCTTAAATAAAAAAGGGATACTAACTGGGGTCTTCTCCCGCAGCGCAATACTATTGTTTGCCTGGCCCAATATACTTGTGGAACAATAGGGGGCAAACATAAAATCCAGAATAGCTTGCGCATCTTTACCAATCTCCGCTTTCCATGATAAAGTATGATTCTCAAGTTTCACCCCATTACTAACCAAAAAACGGGTAGTGTTCCAATTTGTGTGTCTGGGGCGTAATCTGCAATTTAAAGATCACCCAAATTTACGATTTATTTTTTAACCCGCAACATCTTCGTGCGTTCGCGGCAACAGACGAACGCGAGGAGAGCCCTTTGGGCGAGCTCCCCGCAGCGTTCGGTCTGTAGCAGCCGGAGGTCGTATATTCCGGCTGCGGTGCCTTTCTTAGACTAGAAGAAAGTCGTCATATGGATTTTCCGGACGTGGTATGTCAGATGGCGCCTCATCCCATAAGATATAACGAATGTGATCCATCAAGCGTTCATAGGTACAATCCACAGCAGCATGATAAAGGGACTCTGCGGGGTCCTTTCTTCTACACTCAAGTGCATGTTCGTACGACTCAAGACACTTAGATAGTTCAAGGTAGTTCTCTCGTTTCATATCGTGTAAAGTATTTGATTGTTATTCGTTAGGAAACAAAGTTTTATCCTCTCGGATTCGAGGAATAATCCTCATATACGATTCCTTATCCATGGCAGTCTTGCCCATCAAGACAATGACAGAGTCCTCGTCAGGCATGGCTCCTCGCATACGCGTGACACGTCTGAAGTCCTTCTGGAGACGTTCTATCCAGTTGGTCGTATAGATCATCGATTGTATCTGAGGAACATAGTTCAGATAGGTGAAATAGAAGGCCACATCATCATTCTCGGCCATCTTCTTGATTGACCTGTAGTGCTTTCCCCACTTGATGCACATGTCCTTCCAAGCCTGGACGCCGTCCTCCAGAGTATATGTCTTGTCGCCTGTCTTGAAGACTTCACGCATATCGTCTGCAAGTTCCTTCTTGTCTCCGTGTCTGACATGGGAGAGCATATTGCGCTTTATATGTGTTGTGCACCTTTGGAATGCTGTTCCTGGGAACTTCTGGCCAATTACTGTGTCAAGCCCCGTGATACCATCTGCGACCATCAGACCTATTTTCTGAACTCCTCGAGATCGAAGCTTGTCAAACATGTCACCCCATCCTGTGGCACTTTCTATCGGGTTGTTATAGATGCCAAGTACTTCTCTTGTGCCATCTTCAGTGACTCCAAGTATGACATAGAATGCCTCTGCAGCGGCTTTTCTTTTACGGAACACCTTGATGTGAACACAGTCCACAAATACGATAGGATAGTAACTGTCGAGGTCGCGGTGGAGCCATGAATCAACCTCCTTACGGACATATTCTATCATTCGAGAAATGCTGGACTTGCTATAATGTTCGCCATATATCTCGTCAAACACCTGTCCGACCTGAGCCTGCGTCAGACCCTTTGTGTAAAGGCTTCCTGCAAGCTTCTCACACTCTTCCTCCTGGTCGCGAAGAATCGCAAGTATCTTTGGATGGAAATTGCCGAAACGGTCACGAGGAATCTTGAATTCGAGTTTTCTTCCGTGACCATAAGTGTGACCTAAACGGAATCCATTACCCTTGTTCCGGTCTGTCTGTTCGCTCAAGAACTCACCGCGTTCTGCAATCATCAGGCTCTCGAGCATTATCTCCAAAATGTCATGAAGACCATTTTCTTTCTCGGCATGCTTGCACATTACCGCAGAAAGTTGTTCCTTTGTAAAACTAAGCATATGTCTGTATTTTTAAAGTTGAACATTCTTTGTTCTTGGGACCTTTAAATTTACAGACATATTTTTATTCTGCCCTCACGGACACACTTTCTGGGACATTATCGACAGTTCCCCTTCCACCTTTGTTCCTGACCATCTTCTTACCAAACTCATCTTCAAGAGCCTTAATGTCTTTTTGAATCATACGTTTGGTTACAGACTCGCATTCACGATTAACTCTGACAAGAATGTCATCAGTAGTATAATCGTGATTCGGGTCAGACAGAATCTTATCAATGATCCTGTATCTTTTCAATGCATCCTTATTTACTGGCATAGCTTTAAGTATTTGCAGATGCAAAGGTACATATTTCTAACGAACAGTTAGTTCGCTTAAAGAATTAAATTTTTAAGATATCTAGATGGACGTGCGTCTGAATTTGTGTCTCTGATTCTAGAAGGATATGTTATATAGAGCGTCTTCTTTGTCCTTGTTGCTGCAACAAACATCAACTTAAGACTAGAGTTCATATGCTCCCTCTTTTCTTCCTGGTCAACCTCGTCATTAATCTTAGGGTTAGGGAAATATTTATCACACATGCACGGAAGAATCACATAATCCCATTCCAATCCTTTCGCTGAGTGCATGGTAGATATCATAACCGGGTCTGGAGCATCAGACACCGATTTAAACTCAACCTCAAGTGAAGAAAACATAGTCCTATAGTACTTGAATAGCCTGCTGAAGGATTCAGGCGAATCTGCCTTTTTGATGACACAGTCATACAATAATTTGAAATCAGTATCCTGCTCTTCCTTGTTGCTAGAAGGTATGTATTGTCTGCATATCTTCACAAAAGTCCTTGACAGTTCCAGGTATGTCATATTGCCGTTTGCATAACTTCCATTCAATCTGAAAACTTCCACGCCTAGCGCGCTTTGAATGAATTCATGCAAATTTCTATACTTGGGAATCTCGAACTTTTCACAGAGTTTATTGACAGGGCCCAGCGATTTACAATTAGTCTCAATGATTTTATTGAGATAAGCAAATGCATGTATGTGCGGCCTAACAGAATGACTACCACCCTGCACCACAAATGGGATAGCATTATTGTTCAGGCAATCAACAATTCTTGACATTTGTCTAAGTCTTGGCGAGAGGATTGCGACACTCTTTCGGTTCGGAAGAGACATTATATACTTGACTATTTCCTCGGCCTCCTCGTATTCATCATCGTATTCATTTATACATATTTCTCCGTCACCCTCTAGTTTTGATTCAAGCTGTATGTTCTCACAATCTTCAAACTGAAATTCATTTGTGTAATCAAGTACTGACTGTGGACATCTGTATGACTCTTTCAAAAACTGTTTGCTTACCGAATCCTCATACTTTGTAAGAAATGCGTCAAGATATTTATATGAGCCACCTAAAAATCCGAATATATTCTGTCGGGGGTCGCCCACAAGGAATATTTTCAGATCAGGTATTCTCTCCAATAAGGCATCCAGAATCTGATAGTTTACTTTCGTTAAATCCTGCGCCTCATCGACCAAGAGATAATTCATATTATTTGCTGTCCATTTGACAAAATCATCATCCTCTGTGATCTTCTTTAGATAGAGATCCAGAATCTCCCCTACCGAAATCCTCTTGTATAGACTTTTCTTTTCCTCGACAAGACTTCTTAAAGCTTCATCAGCATTAAGTTCAGGGCGCAGAAGATATTCTCTGATTACCTCTTGTTCAAACTTCAAATCAGAACTATAGTAGATGTCATCAACTATATCATCTATTTCATTGTCATCTGCGATTATGTAGTCGAACTTGTTTCCTTTGCTTTTAGCGTACGATTTCAGGGAATTCAAGCTAAAGGAATGTATTGTTCCGCTGTAAGGAAAATTAAACCTTATAATATTGAGTCTACTCGTTACCTCTTCTATCTTTGTAGTCAAGCTTGACGCAGAAGACCTGGTATAGGACATCGCAACTATTTTGGCCTGGTCCTTTTGCTTGATAAGCAGGTCGGCTATTTTATATACAAGCAGATGTGTTTTTCCCGTTCCAGGCCCAGCATTGACGTACACAACTCTTGAATTATCTAGAACGGCGTTACGCTGAAGATAATTTAAGTCGTTAAGATAATTTTCATCGACATGTCCGTATGCAGACAATGTCGCGGCATCAGGCATTTCCTCGGATATCAGATTTATAAGCCTGACGCAGAATTCATAATAGGTTCTTAATTGCCCATCGGGAATATTACGCTTTTGGCCATGCACAACCTTATTCATTTCCTGTCGAATAAAGGTTACCTGTTGGCCTATACGATACTCACGAGTGCGCTCTTGCCAGAGTGATTGCGCATTCGCAAAATTCAACTTCTCGCCGTCGCCATCTCCATTATTCAAGAAGTTAAAGTAATCTTCCAAAACTTGTCGCATAATGAAGACCTTGGCATCGTTAGTATTCCTAATGCCAAGATAGCATTCTCGCAGCCTATCATAAAAGGTTTGAGTAGTCATTACGATATCATTTAAATCATGCGGGTAACTACAGACACTAAAATTGAGACGATAAGGAGAGCTATAAGCAACTTATTAGTCTTTTCTATTCCAGTAAGTTTCTGCTCATTCTTAGATACCTTTTCTGCCAGCTCATTATTCTTCTGAGCCATATCGACAATTGCTTTATTGAACTGTTCTGCAACCTTGTCCAACTTCTGCATTGCGGCTACTGTGTCTTTTGCTGCTTGCTCGGAAACCTTTAAGTCCTTAGAGATATCAGTCTTAATCTGCTCAATGTTACTGTTAATGCTAACAAGCAGCTGCTGCTGATTCAGAAGAGACACTTCAAAGGTGGCTTTGAAATTATCTATCTGCTCCTTGATATTAGCCGGAAGAGTAGCCAAAGTTCCGCATGCGCTCTCTACATCGACAACAATTCGACTCATTTTTGTAGTGAGGTCAGTTG
>JBGVNX010000061.1:0-146459 GCA_045126075.1 Candidatus Cryptobacteroides sp. | reverse complement strand
CGCTCACGTTGACTGCCCAGGTCACGCTGACTACGTAAAGAACATGGTTACTGGTGCTGCTCAGATGGACGGTGCGATCCTTGTTTGTGCTGCTACTGACGGTCCTATGCCTCAGACTCGTGAGCACATCCTTCTCGCTCGTCAGGTGAACGTTCCAAGAATCGTTGTATTCATGAACAAGGTTGACCTCGTTGATGATGAGGAAATGCTTGATCTCGTTGAGATGGAGCTCCGTGACCTTCTTTCATTCTACAACTTCGACGGTGAGAACGCTCCAGTTATCCGCGGATCTGCACTCGGTGCACTCAACGGTGACCCTACTTGGGAGGCTAAGGTAATGGAGCTCATGGCTGCAGTTGACGAGTACATTCCACTCCCTCCACGTGATATCGATAAGCCATTCCTTATGCCAATCGAGGATATCTTCTCTATCACAGGTCGTGGTACTGTAGCAACAGGTCGTATCGAGACTGGTGTTATCCACGTAGGTGACGAGGTTGAGATCGTAGGTCTCGGTGAGGAACCTAAGAAGACTGTTGTAACAGGTGTTGAGATGTTCCGCAAGCTCCTCGATCAGGGTGAGGCTGGTGACAACGTAGGTCTTCTCCTCCGTGGTATCGACAAGAAGGAGATCAAGAGAGGTCAGGTACTTGCTAAGGTAGGTATGATCAAGCCTTTCCAGAAGTTCGAGGCTTCAATCTACGTACTTAAGAAGGATGAGGGTGGTCGTCATACTCCATTCCACAACCACTACCGTCCACAGTTCTTCATCCGTACCCTTGACATTACAGGTGAGATCGAGCTCCCTGCAGGTGTAGAGATGGTAATGCCTGGTGATAACGTTGCTATTACAGTTAACCTTATCTACCCAGTTGCTATCAACGAGGGTCTCCAGTTCGCAATCCGCGAGGGTGGTAGAACAGTAGGTGCTGGTCAGGTAACTAAGCTTATTGACTAATCATCACAATAAACTCAGGTGGGTGTCCTGAAAAGAACACCCACTTTTTTAGGGGAATAGTATAAGGGTAGTACAGCGGTCTCCAAAACCGTTAGTCTGGGTTCGAATCCTGGTTCCCCTGCCAGAAAAATATCAAAGGTTACGATTTGGTAAATGTTTAACAGACAATGCAACAAGCTTCCAACCTGCATTGTCCATTAAATGTAAAGATGAGAAGATTTATCAACTATCTTAAAGAGTCTTATGCTGAGCTGACCAAGAAAGTGTCTTGGCCTTCATGGGATAAATTGCAGAACTCCGCTATCGTTGTGATGGTGGCATCTGTGATTCTTGCCCTTATGATCCTTGCAATCGACTTCTGTATCAAGCACGCGATGACATTCATCTACACACTGTAAAATACCTGGACTATGAGCGAGAGCAATAAGAAATGGTATGTGCTGAGAGCAGCAGGTGGCAAAGAGAAGAAAGCAAAAGAGTATCTCGAGAAAGAGATCGAAAGATGTGGCCTTCAGGATCTGGTTTCTCAGGTCCTTGTTCCTACCGAAAAAGTTTATAGAATCCGCGATGGAAAGCGTATCTGTACAGAGCGTCTTTTCTATCCCGGCTATGTGCTTATTGAGGCGGAGCTCACTGGAGAGCTGCAGTACATCATCCGCAACGAAGTACCACACATGTCAGGCTTCCTTACTGAGAAGCGCGATATGAAGAGGGGCGAAGGAAAGCCACAGGAGGAGAAGGTTCCTGTACCTCTCAGAGATGACGAGGTAAAGAGAATCCTCGGTGAGCAGGATGAGATGGCCGTAACAGAGGCTGAAACTGTTGTTGACTACAATGTAGGAGATGCAGTGAAGATCACTGACGGACCTTTTGCAGGATTCGATGGCACAGTAGAGGAGATTGTCGAGGACAGAAGCAAGCTCAAAGTAATGGTTATGATCTTCGGCAGAAAGACCCTTTTGGAACTCAACTTTACACAAGTAACTAAAGAATAACATTTAATTATGGCAAAAGAAGTAACTGGATTCATTAAACTCCAGATTAAAGGTGGCGCAGCAAATCCATCACCTCCAGTAGGTCCAGCCCTCGGTTCGAAGGGATTGAACATCATGGATTTCTGCAAGCAGTTCAATGCCCGTACGCAGGAAAGCGCAGGAAAGGTATTGCCAGTAGTAATCACTGTCTACAGCGACAAGTCATTCTCATTCGAGGTTAAGCAGCCGCCTGTAGCAGTACAGCTCAAGGAAGCTGCTAAGATTTCTGCAGGTTCTGCTCAGCCAAACAGACAGAAGGTGGGTACAATCACTTGGGATCAGGTGAAGGCTATCGCAGAGAGCAAGATGCCAGACATGAACTGCTTCACTCTCAAGTCAGCGATGACTATGGTAGCTGGTACTGCAAGAAGCATGGGTATCAAAGTAGAAGGAGAATTTCCTGAACTCTAAAATTCACAAGTAAAATGGGTAAACTTACAAAGAATCAGAAGGCTGCTCTCGCTAAGTACGATGCAGCTAAGGAATATAAGCTTGCTGAGGCTTGTGAACTCGTTAAGGAGATCACTTATACAAAATTTGATGCTTCAGTAGAGCTTCACGTAAACCTCGGTGTTGACCCTCGTAAGGCTAACCAGATGGTACGTGGCGTCGTAACTCTTCCTCACGGAACTGGTAAGGTGACACGTGTTCTCGTACTCTGTACTCCTGACAAGGAGAACGAGGCAAAGGAGGCTGGTGCTGACTACGTAGGTCTCGACGAGTATATCGAGAAGATCAAGGGTGGATGGACTGACGTTGATGTCATCATCTGTACACCATCAGTAATGGCTAAGGTCGGTGTAATCGGTCGTATCCTCGGTCCAAGAGGTCTCATGCCAAACCCTAAGACTGGTACTGTAACTATGGAAGTAGGAAAGGCAGTCAAGGAGGTTAAGGCTGGTAAGATTGACTTCAAGGTTGATAAGACTGGTATCGTACACGCAGCGATCGGTAAGGTATCTTTCACTGGTACTCAGATCTATGAGAACGCGAAGGAGCTTATCTCTGCTATCATCAAGCTTAAGCCACAGACTCTCAAGGGAACTTATATGAAGGCTGTAGCAGTGTGCTCGACTATGAGCCCTGGTATCAGCGTAGATGTTAAATCAGTAGAATAATAGTGCTAGAAAACGTTATGAGAAAGGAAGAAAAACTCGATATTATCAACGCGATTTCAGCACAGTTGGAGGAGACTCCTAACTTCTACATCACTGACATCGCAGGTCTCAACGCAGGCAAGACTCATGCACTTCGCAAGGCTTGTTTTGAGGCAGGTGTAAAGCTCGTAGTAGCTAAGAACACACTCATCACTAAGGTTCTCGAGGCTTCTGAGAACGAGGAGATGAAGAAGCTCGTTGAGGTGCTTGCAGGTCCTACTGCAATCATGTTCACAGTAGCTCCAAACGCTCCTGCAAAGGTTATCAAGAAGTTCAATGAGAGCGGTAACGAAAAGCCTGTACTTAAGGGTGCATTCGTTCAGGATTGGCCAGCATTCATCGGTGCTGATCAGCTTAATAACCTCTTCGCTATTAAGTCACGTGAGGAAATGATCGCGGATATCGTATCACTCCTCCAGTCACCAATCCGCAACGTCATGTCAGCTCTCGAGCACAAGGATGACGACAAGGCTGAGGCTTCAGCAGAATAATTTTAACAGAAACAAAAACAATTTAATATATTACAATTATGGCAGACATTAAAGCACTCGCAGAAGAGTTGGTAAACCTTACTGTGAAAGATGTACAGGAGCTTGCAACTATCCTGAAGGAAGAGTACGGTATCGAGCCAGCAGCTGCAGCAGTAGTTGCAGTAGCAGGTCCAGCAGCAGCAGCTGAGGCTGAGCAGACTGAGTTCGATGTAATCCTTAAGTCAGCTGGAGCAGCTAAGCTCGGCGTGGTTAAGGCAGTTAAGGAGGCTACAGGTCTCGGACTCAAGGAGTCTAAGGAGATCGTTGACAAGGCTCCAGTAGCTGTTAAGGAGAAAGTTTCTAAGGCAGAGGCTGAAGCTCTTAAGGCTGCCCTCGAGGAGGCAGGTGCTGAAGTTGAGATTAAATAACTTCATACCCTTCCCCTAAAGGGAAAAAATCTCAGGTTTAGGGCCGGATTAGGCTCTAAACCTTTTTGTCGTAATAAAGTTTTTCTCTATATAAAGGCAGAAAGATGTCAAAAAAGACTAACAAACAGCGAGTTTCATTCGCATCATCAAAAATTCTCCTTGAGTACCCAGACCTTCTCGAGGTGCAGCTGAAGTCGTTCCAGGACTTCTTCCAGCTCGACACCACTCCAGAGAACAGAAGGAACGAGGGACTCTATCAGGTATTCCAGGAGATATTCCCAATCGAAGATACTAGGAACAATTACAAGCTCGAGTTCATCGACTATTTCATCGACCCACCTCAGTATTCGATTGATGAGTGTCTTGAGAGAGGACTGACATATAACGTTCCTCTGAAGGCAAAACTCCGCCTTTCATGCAGCGATTCAGAGCATGAGGACTTCGATACGACAGTCCAGGATGTATATCTGGGAAATATCCCATATATGACCCCAGGTGGTACATTCGTAATCAACGGATCAGAAAGAATCATCGTTTCACAGCTCCATAGATCACCAGGTGTGTTCTTCGGACAGAGCGTCCACGCTAATGGTACAAAGCTATATTCAGCTCGTATCATTCCGTTCAAGGGATCATGGATCGAGTTCGCGACTGACATCAACAATGTCATGTATGCATACATTGACCGTAAGAAGAAGTTACCTGTAACAACCCTTCTCAGAGCTATTGGATTCAATGGCGATAAGGATATCATCGACATCTTCGGACTCGCTGACGAGATTGAAGTAACAGCTGAAAACCTTAAGGCTAACGAGGGCAGGAAGCTTGCGGCAAAGGTGCTCAAGACTTGGATTGAAGACTTCGTGGACGAGGATACAGGTGAGGTTATCCCTGTAGAAAGAACAAAGGCTATCGTAGAGCGCGGTGAGATCCTTAATGAGGAGACTATCGAGAAACTCTCAGATACAGAAGTCAAGACTATTCTTCTCCAGAAGGATGAGGCAAACGTAAATGAGTACGCCATCATCTACAATACTCTGCAGAAGGACCCGACAAATACAGAGATGGAGGCAGTCAACTACATCTATAAGCAGCTTCGTAATTCAGAACCACCTGATGAAGCAACTGCAAGAGATGTGATCGACAAGCTCTTCTTCTCAGAAAAGAGATATGATCTCGGCGATGTAGGACGTTACAGACTCAACAAGAAGCTTAACCTTACAATCGACGAGAACACAAGAGTTCTTACCAACACTGATATGATTGAGATCATCAAGTATCTCATCCAGTTGATCAACTCAAAGGCTGTAGTCGACGATATCGACCACTTGAGCAACAGACGTATCAGAACAGTTGGTGAGCAGCTTGCTAACCAGTTCAGCGTTGGTCTTTCACGAATGGCCCGCACTATCCGTGAGAGAATGAACGTACGCGACAGCGAGCAGTTCGCTCCGACAGACTTGATCAATGCGAAGACTCTGTCTTCAGTGATCAACTCGTTCTTCGGAACAAGCCAGTTGTCACAGTTCATGGACCAGACCAACCCACTGTCTGAAATGACACACAAGCGTCGTCTTTCAGCCCTCGGTCCAGGAGGTCTCTCAAGAGACCGTGCAGGTTTCGAGGTTCGAGACGTACACTATACACACTACGGACGTCTTTGTCCTATCGAGACTCCGGAAGGACCGAACATCGGTCTTATCTCGTCACTTTGCGTTTACGCAAGAATCAACGATCTCGGATTCATCGAGACTCCATACCGCAAGGTAGAAGGTGGTAAGGTAAATCTCAGCTCTGACGGCTGGATCTACATGAGCGCCGAGGAGGAGGAGAACCAGATGGTATCGCTCGCAAAGGTACAGATGGACAAGGATGGTCAGATTCTTGAGGACAGGATCCAGTGCCGTTATGGTGCTGACTTCCCAGTAGTTACCAAGGAAGAAGTGAACTACATGGACGTTGCTCCTAACCAGATCGCTTCAGTAGCTGCATCACTCATTCCGTTCCTCGAGCATGACGATGCCCACCGTGCCCTCATGGGTGCCAACATGATGCGTCAGGCAGTTCCGCTTCTTAACCCAGAGTCTCCTATCGTAGGTACTGGTCTTGAGGAAAGAGTATGTCTCGATTCAAGAACTCAGGTACGTGCAGAGAGAAAGGGAGAGGTTGTATATGTAGACGCAAAGGAGATACATGTGAAGTATGAGCGCACAGACGATGAGAGATTCGTAAGTTTCTCACCAGACGTGACAGTATACCAGCTTCCTATCTATAGAAGAACTAACCAGAGTACTACCATCCTCCTCAAGCCTATCGTGCGCAAGGGTGATATCGTAGAGCCTGGTCAGATCATGACTGAGGGTTATGCAACCCAGCAGGGAGAGCTTGCTCTTGGTAGAAACCTCAAGGTGGCATTCATGCCTTGGAAGGGTTACAACTATGAGGATGCGATTGTAATCTCTGAGAGAATGATCCGCTGGGATATCCTTACTTCAGTTCACGTAGACGAGTACATCACAGAGGTACGTGACACCAAGCGTGGTATGGAGGAACTTACTTCCGATATTCCTAATGTAAGCGAGGAAGCAACAAAGGATCTCGACGAGAACGGTATCATCCGCGTAGGTGCTCACATCGAGCCGGGTGATATCATGATCGGTAAGATCACTCCTAAGGGAGAGAGCGATCCTTCACCAGAGGAGAAACTCCTTAGAGCTATCTTCGGAGACAAGGCTGGTGACGTTAAGGATGCTTCACTCAAGGCTACTCCATCACTCAGCGGTACAGTCATCAAGACTGCCCTCTACTCTAAGGTTGCAAAGGAAAGCGGCCGCAAGGGTATCAAGGGTGATCAGAAGGCTAAGATCGAGAAGGCTGAGCAGGAGTATCAGGCTAAGGTCGAGGCACTTAAGGCAAGATTCCTTGAGAAGCTTGCAGATCTCGTACAGGGTAAGAAGAGCGCTGGAATCAGCGACCTCTACGGTGTAGAGATCATTGCAAAGGGTAGAGACATCACAGTCGCTGACCTTGAGATGATCAACTACGAGAACATCAACTCAAGCAAGTGGACTACTGACAAGAATACAAACCTCCTTATCAGGGAACTCATCAACAACTACTGCATCGCCAAGAAGGAAGAGGCAGCAAGAAGCAAGAGAATCCAGGATAAGATCAAGGTAGGTGACGAACTTCCTAACGGCGTAATGCAGCTCGCAAAGGTATATGTTGCGAAGAAGAGGAAGATCAGAGTCGGTGATAAGATGGCAGGTCGTCACGGTAACAAGGGTATCGTAGCGAAGGTTGTAAGAGACGAGGATATGCCATTCCTCGCAGACGGTACTCCAGTAGATATCGTACTCAACCCACTCGGTGTGCCTTCACGTATGAACCTCGGCCAGATCTACGAGACTGTTCTCGGATGGGCTGGTGCAGAGCTCGGCGTCAAGTTCAGCACTCCGATCTTCGACGGTGCGAGCCTTGATGATATCTGCAGATATACAGATGAGGCAGGCCTTCCAAGATATGGTAAGACTTATCTCCGCGACGGAGGTACAGGTGACTGGTTCGACCAGCCTGCTACAGTCGGCGTCATCTATATGATCAAGCTCGGTCACATGGTTGACGATAAGATGCATGCCCGTTCTATCGGACCTTACTCACTCATCACTCAGCAGCCTCTCGGAGGTAAGGCGCAGTTCGGAGGACAGCGTTTCGGAGAGATGGAGGTTTGGGCACTCGAGGCGTTCGGTGCATCTAACATTCTCCAGGAGATTCTGACTGTGAAGTCAGATGACGTTACTGGAAGATCTAAAGCATATGAGGCAATAGTTAAGGGAGACCTCATGCCTACACCAGGCATCCCTGAGTCTCTCAACGTATTGCTCCATGAGCTTAGAGGTCTTGGACTTAAGGTGACTTTGGACTAATTAGTGACAATTGAAATTTTAGAAATATGCCGACTTTTAATAAAGAAAACAAGGTTAAAAGCAATTTCGACAGAATCAGCATAGCTCTGGCTTCTCCAGAAGACATCAAGGAAAGGTCTTCTGGAGAGGTTCTGAAGCCAGAAACCGTTAACTACAGGACATATAAGCCTGAGAGAGACGGTCTTTTCTGCGAGAAGATCTTCGGTCCTACAAAGGATTATGAGTGCCACTGCGGTAAGTATAAGAGAATCCGCTACCGTGGTATCGTCTGCGACCGTTGCGGTGTGGAGGTTACTGAGAAGAAGGTCCGTAGAGAGAGAATGGGTCACATCGAACTCACAGTTCCAGTGGCACATATCTGGTACTTTAAGTCAGCTCCTAACAAGATCGCTGCTCTCCTTGGCATCCCAGCCAAGAAGCTTGAGTCAGTTATCTACTACGAGAAATATATCGTAATCAAGCCAGGTACTTCAGGATATCAGAAGTTCGATCTTCTTTCTGAGGACGATTACCTCGATCTTTACGCTCAGATGCCTGAGCAGTACAACATGCCGGCTGACGATCCTGATAAGTTCGTTGCAGGTATGGGTGCTGAGGCTATCTATGAGCTTCTTAAGGAGATCGATATAGACGCCCTTGCAAAGGATCTTCGCCACAGAATGCTTAAGGAGACATCTCAGCAGAGAAAGGCTGAGGCTCTCAAGAGACTTAGCAT
Organism: Candidatus Cryptobacteroides sp.; assembly: GCA_045126075.1. Lineage (GTDB taxonomy): Bacteria > Bacteroidota > Bacteroidia > Bacteroidales > UBA932 > Cryptobacteroides. The sequence continues at coordinate 137,771 of JBGVNX010000061.1, read as the reverse complement.
CGTAAAGTGGTTCCAGGATTCAAAGGGTATCAACCGTCCGGAGTGGATGATCCTCAAGGTCATCCCTGTGATCCCACCTGATCTTCGTCCTCTCGTTCCACTCGATGGAGGTCGTTTCGCAACATCTGACCTCAATGACCTCTACAGACGTGTCATCATCCGTAACAACCGTCTCAAGAGACTTATCGAGATCAAGGCTCCTGAGGTGATCCTCAGAAACGAGAAGCGTATGCTTCAGGAGGCAGTTGACTCACTCTTCGACAACTCGAAGAAGTCAAATGCTGTAAAGAGCGAGGCAAACCGTACACTCAAGTCTCTTTCTGACTCTCTCAAGGGTAAGCAGGGACGTTTCCGTCAGAACCTCCTCGGTAAGCGTGTTGACTACTCTGCACGTTCGGTTATCGTCGTTGGTCCTGAGCTCAAGATGCATGAGTGCGGTCTTCCTAAGTTCATGGCAGCAGAGCTTTACAAGCCATTCATCATCAGAAAGCTGATTGAGCGTGGTATCGTAAAGACTGTCAAGTCAGCGAAGAAGATAGTTGACAGAAAGGATGCAGTTATCTGGGATATCCTCGAGAACGTGATGAAGGGTCATCCGGTTCTTCTTAACCGTGCCCCTACACTTCACCGTCTCGGTATCCAGGCTTTCCAGCCTAAGATGATCGAGGGTAAGGCAATCCAGCTCCACCCGCTCGCATGTACAGCGTTCAACGCCGACTTCGACGGTGACCAGATGGCGGTGCACCTCCCACTCGGTAATGCTGCAATCCTTGAGGCACAGCTCCTCATGCTCGGTTCGCACAACATCCTCAACCCTGCAAACGGAACACCTATTACTGTCCCTTCACAGGACATGGTGCTCGGTCTTTACTACATCACTAAGGAGAGACCTAACGTAAAGGGTACAGGCATGAGCTTCTACGGACCAGAGGAAGTTATCATCGCTCTCAACGAGAAGGCTATCGATATTCACGCAGGTATCAATGTAAGACTTCCAAAGGATAAGAACAATCCTGAGGCTGGTACTGAGCTTGTCAAGACTACTCCAGGTAGAATCATCGTAAACCAGCTTGTACCACAGGAAGTACCATATATCAACGAAGTCCTCGGTAAGAAGTCATTGAGAAAGATCATCTCTAATGTCATCAAGTACACAGGTGTGGCTCGTACTGCACAGTTCCTCGATGACATCAAGGATCTCGGTTACACAATGGCGTTCAAGGGAGGTCTTTCATTCAACCTCGGTGACGTGATCATCCCTGAGGAGAAGAAGGAGCTCATCGACAACGGTTACAACACTGTAGAGTCGATCAAGGCTAACTTCTCAATGGGTTTCATCACAAACAACGAGCGTTACAACAAGGTTATCGACCTCTGGTCTTCTATCGACAACCAGATCACTAAGATTGTCGAGAAGCAGATTTCAAGCGACCAGGACGGTTTCAACCCGGTATATATGATGCTCGACTCAGGAGCCCGTGGTTCGACAGCACAGATCAAGCAGCTTTGCGGTATGCGTGGTTTGATGGCGAAGCCTCAGAAGTCCGGAGGACAGGGTGCCGAGATTATCGAGAACCCTATCATCTCTAACCTTAAGGAGGGTATGTCAGTGCTCGAGTACTTCATCTCGACACACGGTGCGCGTAAGGGTCTTGCCGATACAGCGCTTAAGACTGCCGATGCAGGTTACCTTACACGTCGTCTCGTAGACGTATCACACGATGTGATCATCAACGAAGAGGATTGTGGTACACTCCGTGGTCTTGTTGCAACAGCAATCAAGAGCAAGGATGAGGTCGTAGAGTCACTCGGCGAGCGTATCCTCGGACGTACTTCAGTTCACGATATCTTCAACCCTCTCACAGGTGAGCTTATCATTCCTGCTGGCGAGGAGATCACAGAGGACATCGCTAACCTCATCGAGTCACTTCCAATCGAGCAGGTTGAGATCCGTTCAGTTCTCACTTGTGAGTCTCGTAAGGGAGTCTGCGCTAAGTGTTACGGACGTAACCTCGCATCAGGCCGTATGGCTGAAAAGGGAGAGGTTGTCGGTGTAATCGCAGCACAGTCAATCGGTGAGCCAGGTACACAGCTTACTCTCCGTACATTCCACGTCGGAGGTACAGCTTCAAGTACAGCAGCTGAGAATGCCATCACATCTAAGTACAACGGTAAACTTGAGTTTGAAGAACTCAGAACTATCGAGAGAGTTACAGAAGAGGGTGTACAGGATGTGGTTGTCAGCCGTACCACTGAGGTCCGCATCGTAGATGAGAATACAGGTATCACATATTCACAGTATGATGTTCCTTACGGTTCAATCCTTTACAAGAAGGATGGTGCTTCAGTCAAGAAGGGCGACCTTATCTGCGAGTGGGATGCTTATAACGCTATCACTATCATCGAGACTGCCGGTAAGGTCCGTTTCGACAGCATGGTTGACGGTGTTACATTCCGTGAGGAGATGGCTGATGAGTACTCACTCAACCGTGACAAGGTTATCATCGAGTCTCGTGACAAGTCTAAGAACCCTACTATCGTCATTACTGACGAGACAGGTCTCGAGCTCAAGCATTACAACCTCCCTGTAGGTGCTCACGTAATGGTTGAGGACGGTCAGGACGTCAAGGTCGGTGATATCATCATCAAGATCCCACGTGCTATCGGTAAGTCAAGCGATATCACAGGAGGTCTCCCACGAGTTACAGAGCTCTTTGAGGCACGTAACCCATCTAACCCTGCAATTGTATCTGAGATCAATGGTGAGGTTATCATGGGTAAGATCAAGAGAGGTAACCGTGAGATCATCATCAAGCATAGATCAGGTATCGAGAAGCACTACCTCGTTCCTCTTACAAAGCAGATCCTTGTACAGGAGAACGACTACGTGAAGGCTGGTACAAGACTCTCTGATGGTGCTGTATCTCCAACAGATATCCTTGCGATCCTCGGTCCTATCAAGGTACAGGAGTACATCGTGAACGAGATCCAGGAGGTTTACCGTCTCCAGGGTGTGAAGATCAATGACAAGCATTTCGAGATCATCGTACGTCAGATGATGAGAAAGGTACAGATCAATAACCCGGGTGATACAGAATTCCTTCCTGAGGAGCTCGTTGACAAGTGGACATTCATGGATACCAACGACGCTATCTACGGAAAGTTCTATGTCCTCGACCCAGGTGATTCACAGACTTACGAGGAAGGTGACATCATCACTGCACGCGAGATGAGAAGCGAAAACTCTTCACTCGAGCGTCAGGGTCTTAAGATGATGACTCTCCGCGAGGCTAAGCCTGCTACAGCGAGTCAGGTGCTCCAGGGTATCACAAGAGCTGCCCTCAAGACCAATAGCTTCATCTCTGCAGCATCATTCCAGGAGACCACAAAGGTACTCAGCGAGGCTGCAATCAGAGGCCGAATCGATACTCTCGAGGGTCTTAAGGAGAACGTTATCTGCGGACATCCAATCCCTGCAGGTACCGGTCAGAAGGAGTTCCAGGAGATTCTTGTAGCTCCAGCGGTAGATACACAGAAGAATCTTGCAGATCTTTAGTAGATAACAAGCTATATTTGATTACGGGGTTGTCCGATGGGGCAACCCCGTTTTTTTATGTCCATTAGGAAACTATATTTTGTTTTTTTATATATAAATACATAAATTTGGGAGTTATTATGCACATGGTGTAAACTTAAACATTTATAGCTCAAGTCATGAAATTTGCTCACTTCTTGAAAGCCCTTCTTTTGGGAGTACTGATTATCCTTTCCGCTTCGTGTGAGAAGGCACCAGAAGGTGGCGTATTGTCTCCTGATGATGTAACAATTACTCTTGATGTAGACAAACTGTCTCTTTCGTCCGCAAATATTCGTGTAAGACACGATGGTTCGGCCGATCTCAATTGGGTATACCTGCTTACATCTGACCTTACTACAGATGCCGATCAGCTTATTGATGCGGACGTTGCAAAGTCTCTCCAGTTGACAGGTGAGATATTAGCAAATAAAGGTCAGAACAAGAGCATATTGATGCCAGACCTGTCTCCTAAATCTTATTATAGGTTTATTTGCAAGGTAATAGACTCTCTTACAGGAGAAACAGTAGGTAAGGCAGCTCAGATTGAGTTCCGCACCAGAAGAGACCCAGATCTGTTTGAATTGAACTCGAACTGGGAAATCGAAGTAGGCAGCCGTACTATCAATCAGACTGACAAGATGGAGTATGATAATTTTATCTGCTCAAGTACAGATGAAGAGTATTATGTTCTTCTTCCAATCTCAGTGACAGATTTTGCATTTTACTACAAGAGTGAAATAAAGGCGCTTTTTGAGGATTATGTGTCAAGTTTTGGCTTGGAGGAAGGTGATGCCAAATGGAAGAATATTGTGAAGTCTGGTGGATCAAGTTGGGCTGAACAGCGTCTCCGCTCGGGTGATTGGAAGATATTCATGATAGGTATTGATCAGCAGGGGGAGCTTACAGGTCTTTATCAGGAACTTGACCATGAGATCATTCCAGAGACCATGACTCCTGAATATGAGAAATGGCTCGGCGACTGGATGGTTTCTGACAAGGATGGCAATAATCTGTTTAAGATTACTTTTATTCCGTCAGAGAATAACATGTGGTACTACATGGGTGGATGGGAGTCTGGCAATATACTCTACCTGGATACGTTTGACCCTAACCTTATGCCGGAAGTCTTCTTCGACAAGGAGACAGGTAATATAGTCTTTGTGTCGCAGTATGTAAACACATTGGTTGACGTTGACGAGTGGAATTTCTACTTCTCAGGAACTTTCACATACGGAAGCAGCTACGTGCTGGGCGATCAGGTCCTGAATTATAGAATGGCTGAGGCTCACTTTAATGATGTTACTGGTTCAGCTCGCATAGAACCACTTAAGTTTGTTACAGGTGGTGCAGAGTTCATGATTGAGTCTATATGCTACATATACTATATGGGTTCACAGTTAGGATCCATCAGCATGGCTCCACCTACCTTGCCATTGACAATGACAAGAATAGCAGCAGAATAACACAAAATAAAAGCTCCGAAGAATTTCTTCGGAGCTTTTATTTTGTATATGTCAATTAGTTTATCTCATTATCGTTGCCTCACGGTCAGGACCAACTGAAATGATCTTGATTGGAACTTCAAGGAAGTTCTCCATGAATGCGATATACTCGCGGAATTCTGCTGGAAGCTCCTCTTCTGTACGGCAGTGAGTCAGGTCTGTATGCCATCCCTTGAACTCTGTATATACAGGCTCAATGTTGGCGTATGTGTCGAATGGCCACTGATCTGAAGGCTTTCCGTCAACGATGTATGATGTGCAGACCTTGATTGTCTCGAAGGTGTCAAGGCAGTCTGATTTCATCATGATAAGGTCGGTGACACCACTGATCATTACTGCATATTTGAGGGCTACAAGGTCGAGCCAGCCACAGCGGCGTGGACGTCCTGTCACTGCTCCGAACTCGTGTCCGATGCGGCGGATCTCCTCTCCTGTCTCGTCGAAGAGCTCGGTAGGGAATGGACCGCTACCTACTCGTGTGCAGTATGCCTTGAAGATACCGTATACGTGTCCGATGAGGTGTGGGTTAACTCCAAGACCTACACATGCTCCAGAGCATGATGTCGTAGATGAAGTTACGAATGGATATGAACCATAGTCTATATCAAGCATAGAACCCTGTGCTCCCTCAGCAAGGATATCATGATCCTTAAGGAGGTTGTTGATATAATACTCGCAGTCTACGAACTCGAATTTCTTGAGATACTCACATGCTGCCATGAAATCTGCGTCCTCAGCGTGTGGGTCGCACTCATATCCCATCTGGGTAAGAAGAGTGATATGGCGGTTCTGGAGTTTTGCATATCTCTCAGCAAAATCCGGAGCAAGGATATCTCCTACGCGCAGGCCATGACGGCTGATCTTGTCAGTGTAAGTCGGGCCGATACCCTTAAGAGTAGAACCGATCTTTCCTTTGCCCATCGCAGCCTCATTTGCTGCGTCAAGAAGTCTGTGAGTAGGGAGGATGAGGTGTGCTTTCTTTGCGATCACTATGCGCTCTGTTACAGGAATACCTGTCTTGCCTTCGATGTTTTCGCATTCGCCTCTGAAAGTGATAGGGTAGAGTACGACACCGTTTCCGACAATGTTCTTTGCATCCTCTCTGAAGATTCCAGATGGAACTGACCTGAGCACGAAGCTCTTGCCGTCAAAGTGAAGTGAGTGTCCTGCATTAGGACCTCCCTGGAAGCGGGCTACTGTCTTGTATCTGCTTGCAAGAACGTCTACGATCTTTCCTTTTCCTTCGTCTCCCCACTGGAGTCCGAGTACAACATCAAGTTTCATTATTATGTTCGATTTATAGTTTCTTAATTAGAATGGAAGGTCATCGTCCGGCTGCTCCTCAACCATCGGTTTTGCCTGTGGCTGAGCTGGCTGCTGATACGGCTGCTGCTGGTATGCAGGCTGCTGATATGGCTGCTGCTGTCCGGGAGTCTGGTAGCCGCCCTGCTGCTGTCCCTGTCCCTCAGGTCTTCTGCCAAGAAGCTGAAGAGTGTCAGCTACGATTTCAGTGACATATCTCTTGTTGCCGTTCTGGTCGTCCCATGATCTTGTGCGAAGACGTCCTTCGATGTATACCTGTGTTCCTTTCTTCACATATTTCTCTACCACGTCGGCAGTGTTCCTCCACACTACGATGCTGTGCCATTCAGTGTGCTCCTGGAGGTTTCCGTTTCTGTCACGGTATCTCTCAGTCGTTGCAACTCTCAATGTGGCAACCTTTGTTCCGTTGTTCACATCGCCTGTGTAGCGGATCTCAGGATCCTGTCCTACATTGCCTATAAGTATAACTTTGTTTATCATATGTCCTGTATTTTTTATACTACGGTTCCAAAAACTTTGCAAGATACGGATAATTTCTTACAAACGAGCAGCCATTTTCTCTAAATCCGGTTTTTGACCGGTAAAAATTTCATAACCCGTCAGCGCCTGCAGTAACAGCCATGTTTTACCTCCTGTATATTGAATCTGAGGATGCATCTGTTCAAACTTATGTATCAAGTCATCGTCAAACGACGGGTTGAGATAGTTGGCTTCAAGTATGTTTTTGGGCTTTCCTTCAATAAAGTCCTCTTTACCGATTAGGTCAAGTTCAGGTAGGCGGACAGGTAGATTGTATATCACTATATCTGCAACCCTAAAGGCTTTTTTGAATTCGCTTAGAGGCCTGATTTCATTACTATACTGAGTTCTGTTCATCAGGATTACCTCACACCCAAGTGATCTGGCTGCCTCTGCAGCTGCCTTGCCAGCTCCTCCCATTCCGACAATCAGAACGGTAGTTTTATCTTCTTTATCACATCCTTCCCTGTCATTCTGAGTTGTATCCTTGTCATTTTGAGCTGCCTCCCTGTCATTTCGAGCTGCCTCCCTGTCATTTCGAGTTGCCTCCTGGTCATTCTGAACTGCCTCCTGGTCATTCTGAACTGTTTCCCTGTCATTTCGAGCTGCCTCCCTGTCATTTCGAGCGAGCGAAGCGAGTCGAGAAATCTCTTCAATCCAAATGCGAACCCCAAGATAATCAGAATTATGTGCCATGACACCTCCAGCAGTTTTGATCAGAAGATTTGTGGCACCGATTTTCTGACATTCTTCAGAAAGGATGTCAGCCTTCTTGATTGCCAGTTCTTTGAAAGGAGCTGTGACGTTGATTCCGTCATACTCCTTAAGGAATATCGAATATGCCTTTTCGAAATCCGAGGTTTCAATGAGCTCATATGGATATAGCCCATCATATCCGGCCTTGAATAAGGCAGGGGAGAGCGAGTGCTCTATCGGGTGTCCTATGAGACCGAATTTCATGACTATGAATTACGCTGTCTGACTGCTTCAAACATGAGGATCGCCGCCGAAACCGATACGTTCAGCGAATCCAGCTTTCCTAGCATCGGAATCTTGATATGAGCGTCGGCTGCCTTTCGCCAGCAGCTTGTCAGCCCGGTAGCTTCCGTGCCCATGACGATAGCTGTGCCTTCCTTCATATCGGTATCATAATACCACTCCGAATCTTGAAGCTGTGCTGTGTATATCTTTATTCCATTGGCCTTCAACCATTTGATTGTTTCTTCAGAGGTAGCTGTCGCTGTGGGTACAGTGAAGATCGCTCCAATGCTGGATCTTATGAGATTAGGATTATACATGTCAGTCAGCGGATCGCAGACAATTACTGCATCCACTCCGGAAGCATCCGCACTACGCAGGACTGCTCCAAGGTTGCCAGGCTTTTCGACAGCCTCAAGCACGACTACCAGGGGATTCGCCTTCAGTTTTAGTGATTCAAGGTTCATCTCCTTGCAATGCAGCTCTGCAATCACGCCTTCCGTGCCTCCTCTATAAGCGACCTTGTCGTAAAGGTGTTGAGGAATCTCATAGAAGTTGCATGAACACCTGTCTGCCACCTCGTCAAAATCGCTGTTCGATATTATTTCAGGGCAATAGAATACTGCATATGGCTCATATCCAGCCTCCACGCAGTGCAGCAGTTCGCGTCTTCCCTCGACAACGAACAGTCCCTTCTTCCTTCTCTCCTTGGATTTCTCCTGAAGCGCCAGCAGATCCTTGATCTTAGGATTCTGTGCAGATGTTATAGTCTCGATTCTCATATCCTTATTTTCCGAACTTCAAAATTAACTCTTTTAATACATCTTGACAAGATATTCGTTATCTTTACTGAAACAATTTTTCAAATGAAAAGAAGGGATTTTCTCAAGACGTCTGCTGCACTTGCTGCTGCAGGAACCTTATTGGATGGCTGTAAGTTCACTGAGTCTGCTGCAGGAGGCTTCAATATCAACCGTTTGGGCAGAGGTGGCGGGATGAAGCTGACGTTCGCTCCTTATGAACTTGAACTCAGACATGTATTTACAGTTGCATCATACTCCCGTAAGACAACTCCTGGTGTGCAGGTAAAGATAGAATGGGAAGGCTATACAGGTTATGGTGAAGCTTCAATGCCTCCTTATCTTGGACAGAGTGTTGAAACTGTTACGACGTTCCTGAATAGAGTGGACCTTACTCAATTCAATGATCCTTTCCAGCTGGAGACTATTCTTGCATATGTAGACAGCCTGTCTCCCGGCGATGGAGCCGCAAAGGCTGCTGTAGATATAGCCCTGCACGATCTTGTGGGCAAGCTTATTGGGCTCCCTTGGTGGAGGATATGGGGCTTAGATGCTTCAAAGGCGCCTTCTACCACATTCACGATAGGTATAGATACTCCAGACATAGTAAGAGAGAAAACCAGGGAATGTGCAGACCGCTTCAATATCCTGAAAGTCAAGGTGGGCCTGGATAACGACAAGGAGATGATAAAGACGATCAGGGAGGTGACGGATCTTCCTCTTGCTGTGGATGCAAATCAAGGATGGAAGGACCGTGAAGAGGCCTTGGAAGAGATATTCTGGCTGAAGGAGAATGGTGTTGTTATGGTAGAGCAGCCTATGGCCAAGGAGAGGATTGATGACAACGCATGGATTACGGAACGCAGCCCTCTGCCGATCTTTGCAGATGAGGCAATACAGCGTCTGGCTGATGTCCCATCTGTAAAAGGTGCATATCACGGCATCAATATCAAGCTGATGAAGTGTACAGGAATGCGTGAAGCTTGGAAAATGCTGAACTATGCTCGTGCTGAAGGCATGAAAGTCATGATCGGCTGTATGACCGAGACCTCCTGTGCCGTATCTGCCGCAGCCCAGCTTGCCCCAGCCGTTGACTTTGCAGACCTTGACGGCAATCTCCTTATCAGCAACGACCTCTACAGAGGAATGGAAGTTATAAACGGCAAGATCACCCTCTCTGATCGTCCGGGAATCGGACTGGAATTGTTGTAATATGTATTCTATTCGCATATATATAATAGGTATGCTGATGATGCTTTCGAGTATCATTTCCTGCGTGCCTGAACCATCGTCGTTAATCCCTTGGTTTATCTTTCCTGATCAGGATGTGTCATCCGACAGTTGCAAGCTTGTTGCATATGTGCCTGAAGAGGTTGCTGGTGACTATGAGTATGGCTTTTATTTCGGTTCGACTCCGTTTAATATGCAAAAGTATCGTTACGGAGGCCCAACCAATCTGAATACAATATCTATATGGCAGAGTTTTCTGCAACCAGATACTGAATACTACTACATGGCATATGCCAATAACGGATACAATGAGGTCTGCTCGGAGTTGATGTCCCTTAGAACCCTGCCTCAATAATAACCCTTTCATAAATGAACCAATGTGAACTTGACTGCCGGTCGGGTTCACATTATTTTTGTCAGTTATAGAAATTAATTAGTAATAAAATATGAGTGAAAGAAATCATGTGGAGAAATATGCTTCTCCTGAATTAAAAATTATTGATGTTTATGCTGAAGGGGTGTTGTGCAGTTCTCCAGGCACTCCTGGATATGTCCCTCCTGGAGGAAGTGAAGATGGAAGTTGGGGAGAAGATTTATAAGTAAGGTATGAAAAAGCTATTCTTTTTAATTACGTTCAGTACTATGGTACTGTCGTGTGTCAAGGGATTCTCTGACGGAGCAGGCCAGAGTGAACCTGATGGATTGCAGACCATCTATGCCAGTCAGCACAAAGATTCTGAAACTAAGAATGTTATCGATGATAACAGTGCGGAAATCACATGGACTTCCGGTGATGCCATAAATGTGTTCTTTGGCTCGTCTTTGAATAGTAAGTTCGTGACATCCCAGGAGGGTGAAATCGCACAGTTCAAGGGCTCGATCGATGTTGTCCTTGGTGGTGGTGAAGGCTTGAATGATGACACATATCTATGGGGCGTCTACCCGTACAATGCGCAGAATAAGTGTGACGGATCATCTGTCACTCTGTCTCTTCCGTCAACTCAGCCCGCTGCTGAAAACACCTTTGCAAAAGGTCTTTTCCCGCAGATCGCCAAGTCTAAGAATTTCTATATGTCATTTTATAACCTATGCGGAGGTTTCAGGTTCAGCGTGTCTAGTCCTGACATCAAGACTGTTACGCTGTCGGGAAATAATAATGAACTTGTAGCAGGAAAGGTTAAAGTGGGCATGGAGACTGTGCCTGTGGTCGAGGAGATGATTTCCGGAGAGACAAAGCTTACCATGCATGCTCCTGATGGAGGATATTTCAAGCCTGGCGTCCATTATTATTTTGTTATGTTCCCGACAAGGTTCGAGTCCGGACTTACCTTGACATACTACAAGGACGAGACTCATGCGTCGTATGTTTATACTAAGTCGTATGAACTGAAAAGAAGTACTTTCCCGAGATTCGCAAATCGTGATTCAGGGTTGACTTTCGTGCCTACGTCACTTAATGATTGGGGCGAGGGAGAAAAAGTTGAAGATGAAATTTAATCAAAATCAATAATATGAAACGACTAATTCAATTCATGTCAGTTGCTGCTCTGATAGCGATGCAGGGCTGTAGCTTTGAAGAAATGAAGGCTGATCAGGATGTTTCTCATGGTGAGACCTATAAGGTGTCGATCCATAGTGACATCTTCCAGCAGCCTGCAACAAAGGTGACCACCGACGGTTTCTGCACCGGAGATGAGGTCGGAGTGTATCTTGTAAACTATGACGGTGCTACGCCAGGAACCCTCAAAGTGGAGGCTAATCAGGCTGATAACGTGAGGTTTACGTTTAATGAGACTGGTGACTGGGTGTCTGATTATGACATCTACTACAAGGATAACGAGACCAATGTGGATATGTATGGTTACTATCCATACGCTGCCCCTACGTCCATTGAGGCATATCCTTTCGAGGTGGCTCGTGACCAGTCAAAGGGTGCCGAGCATAGCCAGATGGCAGCTTATGAGGCTTCTGACTTCCTTTGGGCAAAGACTAAGAATGTAAAGCCTACAGCTTCAAAGGTTGTTCTTTCGTTTTATCATAAGATGTCTTCTGCACGCGTGCGTTTCAGCCAGGGTAGTGGCTGGGCAGATGCTGCTGAGTATGCTGCAGTGACTAAGGAGGTCCTTGTGACAAACACTGTCAGAAAGTCAACTGTCAACCTTGCAACTGGTGTTGTAACTCCAGAGGGCGAGGCTCCGCTTACTGGTATTGTTCCGATGAATGACAATGGTGAGTTCAGGGCGATCGTGGTGCCGCAGACAGTTGCTGCTGGTCAGAATCTTCTGACTATTACCATTGATGGTAGACCACGCCATTATGTGCGTGATGTTGACACAGAGTACCTTCCGGGAAAGATCACAACTTACGACCTCAGCATCAGCAAGAAAGCTAATACCGGAGAGTATGAGGTTGAACTGACAGGCGTAAATATCACAGCTTGGGAGGCTGATAATCTGTCGCACGGTGAGGATGCAAGAGAGTATGTGGTGGTGAATAATGCAATTCCTGGCGGTCTTGAAAAGACTATTGTTGAGCGTCTTGAGATGGATCCGACCAAGATCAAGAATATGAAGGTTGTTGGTAAGATTACCACTGAGGATTATACGTTTATGCGTGATAAGATGACAGGCCTTCAGAGACTTAATCTCAAGGAGGTTGAGAGTGTTGTTGATGGTATATATGCTATTCCGTCAGGTGCGTTTAGTGGCAAAACTACTTTGATCAAGTGTGTGCTTCCTGATAAGTTGGAGAGGATTGAAAGTTCAGCGTTTAGTTCCACATCTCTGACCGGTGCGGTGCTTCTTCCGGAAGGATTGAAGTATGTTGCTGGTTTTGGATCTACCAAGATTACAAGTGTTACTTTCCCTTCGACTCTTGAAGAAATTGGGGCAAGCGCGTTTAGCGGTTGTAAGAGTTTGATGACTGAAGTTTCTTTCCCTGAATCATTGAAAAGTATAGGTTGCTCTGCTTTTGAAGCTTCAGCTATTAAAGGTAATCTTATATTGCCTCAAAATCTTGAAGTAATAGAGGAGCGAGCATTTAATAGGTGTTCATATTTAACAGGTTCTCTGATAATACCTAATAAGATTACGGAGATTCCTAATATGGCATTTAGTACCTACGATGTTGATACTGGCAAACGCGGTTTTAATGGAACTCTGACATTGCCTGACGGACTTCAGAGTATCGGTGATGAGGCGTTTCGTAAGGCCTCATTTAAGGGCGAATTGACAATTCCCGAAAGTGTATATAGAATTGGGGACGGAGCGTTTTACAATACGGAATTTAGCGGAACTCTTGTCCTTCCATCAGAGTTGATTTCATTAGGAAATGAGGCTTTTAGTGGTTGCTGGAGGCTAAGCGGAGTCGTGGAAATTCCAGAAAATATCGTAGCTATTCCTTCTCAATTGTTCTATGGTTGTACAGGACTTGAAGGGGTGAAACTTCACAAAGATGTAGAAGTTATCGAGTCTCAGGTGTTCTATAATTGCTATGGAATCTACTCTATTGTTTCTGAAGCTAAGAGCCCTCCGACAATCAACTCAAATAGTTTCAATGGTGTGGCAAAGGATAACTTTACCCTTGAGGTGCCAGAGGCTTCTGTAAACTTGTATAGGAATGCAAGCAATTGGCGTGAGTTCAAGCGTATTGCAGCTCATAGAGAGTTCAGCATCAGCAGAAATGTTTTCCGTACTCTCAATGACGAGCATGCAAAGACTTTCGTCCTTCGTGCACCGGCTGGTGAAAATTGGACGGTAGAAAGTAAACCTGAGTGGGTTACTGTAGAGCCGATGTCGGGAACAGGCAAGGTGGATGTTGTTGTCACTATGAATGCCCTCACTCAGGGCTCTGGCAACCGCAGCGGAGAAATCAAGTTCCTTCTCGAAGGCAAGGACTACCGTAGCACTATGACTGTAGAGCAGTATGACTATCAGTATGGTGACGGTGACATGATTACTCTGCAGGAGGCTAGTGTAGGAAATGGTGTTAATATCGTTCTTATGGGAGACTGCTTCGATGCTAAGGATATCAGCGAGGGCAAGTACCTTAGGGCGATCCAGGATGCATACAGCTACTTCTTCGATATTGAGCCATACCTTACATATAAGGACTACTTCAATGTATATGGAGTGTTCGGAATGTCTCCGGACAGCGGAATGGGAACTGTCAACACTATCCGCGAGGCACGTTTTGGCAGCCAGTACACTCTTAACGAAGGTGTTTCTCCAGACTTTGAGACCACATTTGCTGCAGCATGCGTAGCTCCAATCAATGATGACGTCAGCAGAACACTTGTAATCATGATCGAGAATAGTGCCGAGTATAGCGGTCTTTGCTACATGTGGGGCGATGGTTCTGCTGTAGCTCTGGTTCCTATGAGTACAGATCCTGCTCCGTACGATTTTAGAGGTCTTGTACATCATGAGGCCGGCGGACACGGATTTGGTAAACTTGCCGATGAGTATATCTATCATAATGCATTTATTCAGTCTTGTGGTTGCCTCTGCTGCAGTCATGTTGATGGACTTAATGCATTCAAGTCTTATGGTTTCTATGACAATATTTCTCTCACTGGTGACATGCAGTCGGTTCCATGGTCTCATATGATCTATGACCCTCAGTACTCAAATACTGTCGATGTATACGAGGGTGCATTCTTCCACACTCGTGGTGTATTCAGAAGTGAGCCTACAAGTTGTATGCACAATAATATCCCTTACTATAATGCCATCTCGCGAGAGGCTATGGTCAAGAGGATAATGAAGTATGCAGGAGAGGAGTACTCGTTCGAGGGCTTCAAGGCAAATGACAAGGAGGCGCTTCCTTCAGTTGTGACCAAGTCAGACTGGATATGGTCAGAGGGAACAGGTGTTTCAATACGCTTTGACCAGATGCCGCCTAAGTTCATGGGAGAGAAGCCGTCGTTTAGCAAAACTGATTTTTAGATTTCTCGACTCCCTACGGTCGCTCGAAATGACAGTGTGACATAACACTGATTATGAATTACTGTCATTTCGACTGAGCGAAGCGAATGGAGAAATCTTTATACTAAAAAAGTAAAACAATGAAACGAATATATATACCACTATTAATGGCCTTGGCATTTACAGCCTGCCAAGATAATACAGTCGAACCTGAGGCATTGGTTCATGACAATGTCATGCGCTTTAACCTTGTTGGACCTGATGTGCAGACAAAAGTAAGCGCTGGTGCATTTGAAGCAGCTGACCAGATCGGTCTATATGTTACCGATTATGTCAATGAGAACACTCCGATGCCTCTTCAGATCTCTGGTAACCGTGCAAACAACATGACCGTGACTTACGACGGTGCAGCATGGACTCCGGAGCAGACAATATACTGGGGAGAGGGTAAGTCGGACGTATATGCTTATTATCCTTATATCTCAGATATTCAGGATGTTGAGTCGCAGTACTTTGAAGTGGCTGCAGACCAGACTGGCGAAGGCTATGAGGCTTCTGACCTTCTTTGGGCAAAGGCTGAGGGCGTGCGTAAGTCTGATGGAGCAGTAAATCTTCAGATGCAGCATCTCATGAGTAAACTCACAGTCAAAATTGTCGCTGGTGAAGATTATATCGGATCACTTCCAGAGGATGCTTCAGTGCTTCTTCATAGTACAGTGACTGGTGCTCGTTTGGATCTTTTTAAGGGCTCTGTTTCAAAAGATCCGTATAGCGGTGCTAAATCAATCAAGATGAAGAATCTGGGTATTCGTACTTTTGACGGAGAGAAGGCAGTCGTGTATGAAGCTATTGTAGTGCCGCAGATGCTTGAGAGTTCAGTTCCGCTTCTTGAAATCAACTCCAAGAGTGTGTCGTATCTGCTAGAAGATCCGTTCAACTTCCGTCCTGGTGTAGCATATACTTACACAGTAACTCTTAATACATCTACAACGGCAATCAAGGTTGAAATCGGATGTGAACTCGAGGATTGGAACAGTACAGGTGGTAATTCTGGGGAAGGAGAAGAAGGTGGCGAGGGTTCAGAAGGTGGTGAGGATGGAAAGACTTATACTGATCTTTCTGCTGCTGGATCTGCAAACTGCTACCTTATTCAGGGCGCAGGTGACTATAAGTTCAAGACTGTAATCGGAAATACTGATGCAACGGTCGGCAATGTAAAATCAGTTGAGGTTCTTTGGGAGTCATTCGGAACAGACGAGATGCCGAATGTAGGTGACCTTATCGCTTCGGTTTCATATGAAAATGGATATGTGCGTTTCTCAACTCCGGAAAACTTCCGTGATGGTAATGCCCTGATTGCAGCCAAGAATTCTAAAGGTGCAATCCTTTGGTCATGGCACATCTGGTGCGCAGAAGAAGGCTGGAAGGAACAGGTATACTACAATAATGCAGGTACGATGATGGACCGCAACCTTGGTGCAACATCTGCAATTCCAAATGCTGAGGGATCTTTAGGACTCATGTATCAGTGGGGAAGAAAAGATCCATTTATGGGTCCTGCTCAGAGTTCTGGGATTATGGCTCAAGCAACAGGATCATGGAGCTATGGCTATTCTAATAGTAAGATGTGGCATGATACCAACCCTATGACCTTTGATGGTAGTAGTGGTAGTTATGCAAATGGGTGGGATTCAGAAAAGACAATTTGGGATCCTTGTCCATCTGGTTGGAAAATTCCTGATGGATCTGATAATGGAATCTGGGCAACTGCTGCAGGCTCTGCATTCTCAAATGGTCATACTATGCAAAATTTCTCAGGGATATTTGGTGACGACGAGGTCATATGGTATCCTAAAGCTGGACGTATATCTTTTAATGTGTTTTATGATGTGTTGACAAGCGGATATTATTGGTCTAGCTCAGATTATAATATTTTATATAAATATAGCTTTATAATTAACTCTAGCAGTGCTGCAATCAGTAATAGTAATGGTGCGTCGGTCCGTTGTTGCAAAGAATAATATTTAATCTTGTTAAACTAAAATTATCATTATGATTCGTTTGTTGAATTACCTTATCTGTTCCATTTTGAAGGAGCATGGCTGCGTTGTTAATATTGCTATGAAGCAGCGTTCAAAGTTTGAAGGATGGCTGAAACTTGAACTTGCTCACAGATTATCAGAGTATTTCGATGACGTTGAACTTGAGTGTCTTCGCGACAATAGTTTGGTTGACGTATATGCTGGTGGGGCATTAATAGAGCTGAAGACGCCGAATACAAACTATCGTGCGGATCATGTTGATACAAAAACTCGTCCGATTACTAATAATATTGATTCTATCATCAAAGATATCAATAAGTTGCAAGGACTGAGTGATCAAAGTGAGCCTCATTATATCGCATTTGTGATGTTTCCTATTGATTCAGATGGTGCATATAAGGTACATGTAAACAGAATTAAGAGCCAATGTAAATCCGTAATAGAAAAAGAAGTAGATGTTTGTGGAATCAGGGTTCTAGTTTTTACGGCGTCTTGCTAATGTTTCTAAGATACTTGTCGTATTCCCGTGGACAATAGTCTGTTGTATTGACTAAGTCCACGGGAATATGTTTTAAGAGGCCTCCGAAATTTGTAAAAAATAGAAAACCTTGTTAAGGGACGGGTACTGACTCAGGAGCTTTAAAATGAACTAATGTGAACTTGATTTGCTGCGCTGGCGGTTTGTAACTTTGTATAAATTGTTTGTTGGAAGATAATTTATACATTTGTGGGAAAGATTCAGAAAAACATGCCGGAGCATATGGAGTGGGTTTTCACTTAAGCAACGGCATTGATAATGCTGTCCGACTTACAACTGCACTTCGCATACGATGCGTACTAAAATAAGATAGACTTCTTTAGCTTAGAATTTAGAAAGGTGACTAATAAGTGCGACATCCACCTGTAAGTTTAATCGAATTTACTGGTGGATGTTTAATAGTTTAATTCTATACGTTCTGAATCTTTTCTTTGAGGCAATTTTTACTCCTAATTCCCTGCTGCCTTGAACAGTGGAGGGGAGTTGTTAGAACTGTTTTCTTCGGTTTAGTCGTGCAGATTTGATTTCCTCGTCGATTTCTTCCATTGGCATGTCTGCGATTCCGTTTGCAGCAGCAGATGCCCGCATTCTTTCCATCGCTTCCCAGGCCCGTTGGAGCTGTTCTTTTTTGATAGCTGAAATGTATTCTGCAGTTGGCTCGCTCAGTATATTGTTGCCATTTTCAGATATGTTGGCAATGTGAATCATATCCGCTGGGGGCAAAATTCTGGGTTCCGTAGGGAAGTGCTTCATATTACCTGTAACTAAATAGGCGTCTTCTCTCATGCGGTAGGTCTCGTAGAAGATGGCATCATCAGAATCTATGAAATCATTGCTTTTGTAGTCTGGTGTGTATTCTTCGCCTTTGAACCTAAATAGGTTCATCATCTCTAAAATATCACTTTCTACAAAATGAAATTTGTCTCGTGATAAGACATCGTTATATTCCTCTATGATTTCTGCATTGATCATGGGTGTAATAGTGCCCTCCCATACTTTGTTGATGATGCTTTTGGTGGCTGACTGCGGATTTGAGGTGAGCATTGATGCTACAATGACGTTTGTGTCAATTACTGTATAGATGTTCATTACTTGTCCTTCTGTATTCTTTTAGCTTTGCGCTCTTCTCTGTATTTGCGGATTTCCTCGTCGATTTCTTCCATTGGCATGTCTGCGATTCCGTTTGCAGCAGCAGATGCCCGCATTCTTTCGATCGCTTCCCAGGCCCGCTGGAGCTTTGCCTGATTTTCTGATTCTACCTCAAATGGAATCCGTTCTTGTTTTATGACAGCGCGCGCAAATATGTTGAACGCAGTGTTCGCACTCATACCAAAGTCTTTGCATAGTTCATCAAATCTCTTTTTGACATCTGAATCCATGCGGATAGTAAACGCAGTTTGTCTCATAGCCATTCTTTTTTTGCAAATATAATCAAATGGTGTCAAAATGCAACCATGTTGGTGTATTTTTGGTAAGTTGTCAATATGTTGCCATCACTCTACCTGAGGAGTTTGATAGATGTGCTTGCACTGACTGGAGTTGATGCTCAGGAGCTTTAAAATGAACTAATGTGAACTTGATTTGCTGCGCTGGCGGTTTGTAACTTTGTATAAATTGTTTGTTGGAAGATAATTTATACATTTGTGGGAAAGATTCAGAAAAACATGCCGGAGCTAGCATACCTCTTGACGGAGGTGGAGAATAAATATGGACGAAGGATAGCGACTACAACGGATTTTGAGTCGCTGTCCTTTGTTATTGAACATCAGACTGGGGAGCAGATATCTTCTTCTACTCTGAAGCGCCTTTGGGGATATGTCAGTCTGAACCCAACTCCGAGGATTGCTACTTTGGATATTTTATCTAAGTTTATCGGATACAAGAACTTCAAGGCTTTCTGCGAGGGCTTGAAGGAGTCGAAGAATTATGTATCCACTTTCTTTACAGCAAGATATCAGACCGTTGCAGAACTGAAGACAGGAGTTGAGGTAACTATCGGCTGGGCTCCAAATCGTCTTGTGCGCCTGAATTATCTGGGGGATTTTCAGTTTGAGGTCAGATCTTCAGAGAACTCACAGCTTTTACCTGGCGATAAGTTCGAACTTTCGGAGATCATAGTCGGATATCCTATGTATATTTCAAGGATATTACGCGACGGAGAGTATACCCCTTCTTATGTAGCAGGGCGTAATAGCGGAATTAATCTTTTGAAGAGCGAATCTAAAGAATAGAAGATGCAGCATCTTTAAACAGCTGATCCAATTCGGATTCATCAATATTATCATCCGGTGGCGTGTCTTGAGACTTCGCTGCCGGATTTTTTGTTGGGGTGACGACCTTTGCTTCGGGCTTTGTAGTAGGCTCTTCTTGTGATACGGAAGTAGGAACAGTTGGGATAGACGCGGCCTCTGTGGCTTGTGTCGCCTCAGGTAATGATTCAGCCTGCTCGGGTGTCTGCGACGGCGCCTGCTCTGCATTAGAGTAGGTGTTTGAGATGTATATGGTTGTAGCTATTGTGACGATGCCAAGAACTACAACAAGGAACTTAAGCCTTCTGTATCTGGCATTTTTAATTGCGGATTTTATTTCGGCTGCTGAACTGTATCTCTGATCTTTGTTGTGCTTGAGGCATCTGGAGCTGATATGACGATACTTGGATGTGAGTTCTCGGATGATGACACCGAGTGACCATATGTCGCTGCGTATGTCGGCCTGTTCGCCCGCGATAAGCTCTGGAGCAGCGTAGAGCCTGGTGCCCGCCGGTGCCTTGAATATGCTGTAGGAGTCAGCGTCAGAGAGACCGAAGTCAATGATCTTCACGTGCTGACCGTTGTGTGTGATCATTATGTTTTCAGGCTTGAGGTCTCTGTGGATGACCTGTTTGCGGTGTATGTATTCAAGAGCGTCGCATATTTCATAGATTATTTTCTCGCATAGTTTGCTGTCGATATTGCGGGTCCTGATGAGGTCTTCCAAGGTGTAGCCGTCGATCCATTCCATGACTATGCAATTGCCGATCACCGGGTGCTGGATCTTGGCGAAGTACTGACACACGCCGCTGTGGCTGAGAGAAAATCCGATGTTGAAATCCTTGCTGAGTAGCTCCTCATACATGAGGTTGCCTCTGTATTGCTTTTTCAGGGCCTTATAGACGAAAAACCTTCCTTCTTTGCAGATGCGATACAGCTCACTGAATCCCTCCTCCGAAGAGTGGATCAGCTCGATGTCATTTGCGTCTGAGTGAGGGCTTTCTGCCCCGGCCGGGAGAAAGAATCCAGAGGGTCCTAGCATGTGGTTTAAAATTTCTCAAAGATACTACTTTTTATTAAATTTGTGCCTTGTGAGAAAGTGTATTGCATATTTGGTGTTGCTGCTTATGACAGTGACGCTTCGCGCTCAGGATGTGTCTGTCCGGGATGTGGAGCTCTCTCGATATGAGGTTTTGTGTGAGGGCTGTCTGGATCTCAAGGCTCGTATCGCTGCTGGCGAGAAGATATCGCGAAAATATGCTCAGGATATAATTGACAGTTTTATCTCCATGAATGCCGATCTTAAAGAGAGGCAGGAATATATGACAGCATCGCAGTTAAGACGATTCAATGCAGTGGGTGTGTGGTTTACTACGGGTGAAAAGCCCGTTCTGAATGAGTCGGGATTGAGTAGATTTACTTCGCTGAATATGTCTACCTGCGCGGTTTCTTTATGTGAACCAATCACGACGCTGGATAAGATGGAGACCTCTGTCAAGAAGTTTCGTAGATGGGATTATCTGAATAAATGCATCTTGACAGACTACTCGACTTATGACCAAGCCTTCGGTTGTATGCTCGGACTTCATGGACCAAGATATGGCGGATACGTTCGTGCCCGTTTCAGACACGCAATCTCTGGCGTTCCAGGAGATTCGTATCAATGTTTGAGTGACGGCTCTTTACCTGATGGAATGGGAAAGTTCTGGGGCACCGGAAAGTCGGAGATCTGTACATGCTCCTATGCCGCAGGAGCTCTTGTTCCTGCGACAAAATGGCTCACCTTCTATGCTGGAGCTGGTTACGCCGAGACTTATACTGTCTGGCAGGATATAGACCATGAATGGGCTCTTGTAGCGGATCGTTCGGTTAGGGGTTTTGTGGCAGATCTTGGTATGGTCTGTTCGTATGGTCGCATTGCTGTTTCAGCTGGCGCAAGTACAACACGCTTTCGCGCATATTCTTTCACTTGTGGCGTAGGTGTCCGCCTGTAATTTATTCGTACCACTTCTTGTAAATGAGGTAGTTCTGCGCATTGGCGTGTGCCTTGGCAAGAACCGCTTCCGATCCGTCCTTTATCTTTCGTGCCGGGATGCCGGCATAGATACCCGGCTCGAGTACCTGGTTGGCTGGAACGACAGCTCCAGCAGCGATGATGGTGCCGTCGGGGACAACTGTGTGGTCCATAACGATGGCTCCCATTCCGATGATTACATCATTGCCGATCACGGCCCCATGCACATTTGCGCAGTGGCCGATAGACACATCGTTGCCGATTACGCATTCGGACTGCTGATAGGTCGCATGCAGTACAGCGTTGTCCTGGATATTCACGCGGTCGCCGATGCGGATAGCTCCCACGTCGCCGCGTATCACAGCTCCATACCACACGCTGCAGTCATCACCCATGGTTACTGTTCCAATGATTGTCGCAGTCTCCGCCAGAAATGCACGCTCTCCTATAACGGGCCTGTCGCCCTTGAGTTCCTTGATTATTGCCATGTCTGTATATCTGATAGTACAAATTTAGTCTTTTTGTGAACATCTTCCACGAAAACATAAGGAAAGCGTGGCAGATGCCCACTTCAAAGGTTGGATCTGCCACGCTTTTGCTATGTTTTCGTGCTTGATGTAATCTTACTGATTCTTCGGTCTCATCTGTGGGAAGAACAATACATCCTGGATAGTAGGGGAGTTGGTCATGAACATGGTCAGACGGTCGATTCCCATACCAAGTCCTGATGTCGGAGGCATACCGTACTCGAGTGCGCGTACGAAGTCCATGTCGATAAACATAGCCTCGTCGTCTCCCTTGTCCTTGAGCTTCACCTGCTCCTGGAAACGCTCGTACTGGTCGATAGGGTCGTTGAGCTCGCTATATGCGTTTGCGAGCTCCTTACCGCATACGAAGAGCTCGAAACGCTCTGTAAGCTCAGGATTCTCACGATGACGCTTAGTAAGCGGTGACATCTCTACTGGGTAGTCAGTGATGAATGTTGGCTGAGTGAGGTGCTTCTCGCAGTATTCTCCGAAGATGGCGTCGATGAGCTTGCCCTTGCCGAATGACTCGTCGATCTCGACGTGGAGCTGCTTGCATGTCGCGCGGAGCTGATCCTCGTCCATTCCTGCTACGTCAACTCCTGCGTATTCCTTGATAGCCTCGAGGATAGGGAGACGGCGGAAAGGTGGCTTGAAGTCAACCTGCTTGTCACCGATTGTCACCTCTGTCTTGCCGTGGAGCTTGAGAGCGATCTTCTCGAGGAGCTTCTCAACGAACTCCATCATCCAGATGTAGTCCTTGTAAGCCACATAGATCTCCATACATGTGAACTCAGGGTTGTGGGTCTTGTCCATACCCTCGTTACGGAAGTCCTTTGCGAACTCGTAAACTCCGTGGTATCCACCCACGATGAGTCTCTTGAGGTAGAGCTCATTAGCGATACGCAGGTAGAGAGGAATGTCAAGGGCATTATGGTGAGTGATGAAAGGACGAGCTGTCGCACCACCTGGGATGCTCTGGAGGATAGGAGTCTCCACTTCAAGGCAGCCAGCCTCGTTGAAATACTCACGCATTGTAGCCACGATCTGGCTTCTCTTGATGAATGTATCGCGAACCTGAGGGTTAACGATCAGGTCAACATATCTCTGACGATACTTGAGCTCAGGATCTGAGAATGCATCGAATACCTCGCCGTCCTTCTCCTTCACGATAGGGAGAACGCGGAGTGATTTGCTCAGGAGGGTGAGCTCCTTGGCGTGGATAGAAAGCTGGCCGGTCTTTGTGATGAACGCAAAACCCTTGATACCGATGATGTCTCCGATGTCAAGAAGCTTCTTCCATACTGTATTGTACATTGTCTTATCTTCGCCAGGACAGATCTCGTCACGGTTGATATAGATCTGGATACGTCCTGTCTCGTCCTGAAGTTCGCCGAATGATGCAGCTCCCATGATACGTCTTGACATGATGCGTCCTGCGATGACTACATCCTGGAAGTTGCCGGCAGCCTCGTCAAACTCTGCCTTCACCTGTGCTGCAGATGTGTTGATAGGGTAGAGAGGTGCTGGATAAGGCTCGATTCCCAGTTCTCTGAGCTTAGCAAGCGATTCTCTTCTGAATAGCTCCTGCTCGTTGAGGTCCATAATGCTCATATTAATATCTTTTTATAGTTTATTTCCAATCAGTCCACAAAATTACAAAAAAATCTCTATCTTTGTGTGATATGGCGGTAGAAAAGATATGGAAATTACGCGAAGTAGCTGACACGGAGAACGTAAGACAGCTTGCTTCTGAACTTGGAGTGGATCCGGTACTTGCGGAGCTTCTTGTTCAGAGGGGTGTGCGTACCTTTGAGCAGGCCCGTTCATTCTTCCGCCCGAGCCTTGAGAACCTCCACGATCCGTTCCTGATGAAGGATATGGATAAGGCAGTGGAAAGAGTTCACAGGGCAGTGTCTTCAGGAGAGAAGATTCTTGTCTATGGAGACTACGACGTGGATGGAACCACAGCTGTTTCCCTCGTGTATTCATTCCTGCGTCGTCTGACAAGAGCAGTTGATTTCTATATCCCGGAGCGTTATGATGAAGGATATGGAGTATCTTACAAGGGTATAGATTGGGCAGCCGAGAACGGCTTCAAGTTGATCATCACGCTGGACTGCGGTATCAAGGCCAATGAAAAGGTTGACTACGCGGCAGGAAAGGGAATTGACATGATCATCTGCGACCACCACCTTCCAGAAAATGAACTTCCAAAGGCTGTAGCAGTGCTCGACCCTAAGAGAGAAGACTGCAACTACCCGTTCGATGACCTTTCAGGCTGCGGCGTCGGTTTCAAGCTCGTACAGGCATACTCTCAGGAATTCGGAATCGATTTCGACTCACTTATACCATTGCTCGACCTTCTTGTAGTCAGCATCGCTTCAGACCTCGTATCTGTGACAGATGAAAACAGGGTTCTTGCACATTATGGTCTCAAGCAGCTGAATGTCAGCCCTCGTCAGGGCCTTATGGCGATGATACAGCTTTCAGGACTCGAACCGGGCCACCTTACAATTGATGACATAGTCTTCAAGATCGGACCGCGAATCAATGCCGCAGGTCGTATGGAGACTGGCCGCATAGCTGTAGAGCTTCTCACTGCTTCAGATGCAAAGACAGCTATCCGTATAGGCACTGAGATCAACGAGCATAATAACGAAAGAAAGAATATCGACCGCCGTATCACCCAGGAAGCTCTCGAGATGGTAGAGTCCGGCAGCTGCCTGTCATGCGGCAATGCGACAATAGTATATAATCCTCAGTGGCATAAAGGCGTTGTAGGTATTGTGGCTTCACGACTGGTTGAGGCTTACTATAAGCCTACAATCGTGTTTACGAAGTCACAGGAAGGTCTCGTCACCGGATCTGCAAGAAGCGTACATTGTTTCGACCTCTATGGAGCGATCGAGAGCTGCTCTGACCTTCTGGAAAACTTCGGAGGCCATCTTTATGCAGCCGGATTGACGCTGAAGGAGGAGAACCTGCCTGAGTTCTGCGAAAGGATAGAGAAGTTCATCTCAGAGGCCATAATCCCGGAGATGCAGACTCCTGTTGTAGATGTAGATGCTGTATTGAACTTTTCTCAGATAACTCCAAAGTTCCTGAGAATCCTCAAGCAGTTCCAGCCGTTCGGACCTGGCAACAGCATGCCTATCTTCAGGACAGACAATGTATATGACAACGGAAGCATCCGAAAGGTCGGTGCAGAAGGAGGTCACCTCAAGCTGGAACTCATCCAGGAGTCCCAGCCATATCACCATATCTCAGCGATAGCTTTCAACATGGCTGACTACTTTGAGCATATCAAAGCCGGTAATCCGATAGATGTCTGCTATTCTATCGTAGAGAATTATTATAGGGGGACAGCCAATACTCAGCTTAGAGTAAGAGATCTCCGAGAAAGAGACGAGCTGGTCTAGCGAGTCAGATAAAATTCCGTATTCCTGAAAATCCACCATGCCACAGTGAGAATCCCTGCGGCAATGATTGTCCATTTGTCATATAGAAACTTCTGGAGTCTGCTGCCAGGTGGAATGATCTTGAAAATGGCGAGTACCACCATGATCAGGTATGGGGATATGATTACAAGGAAAGGATTATATGCCCATACAGCCGAAATGTCTCCATGAAGCAATGCGACGAAGGCCCTCTGTGCCCCACAAAAAGGGCAGTCATAGCCTGTCAGCATCTTCAGGAGACATTTCAGATATAAATGCATCTCTTATTTTATAACTCTTCCTTCAGCGTCTGTGAACTTGCCAAGAAGAATCATGATGAAATCTATAAGTGCCCAGATTCCGCATCCGCCTGCCGTAAGAAGCTGTGCGATACCTGTTCCAGTCTTACCTACATAGAACCTGTGGATTCCAAGGTATCCAAGGAAGAAGCAGAGAAGAAGGCATACAAGCCATTCTCTTGACGGACTCTCGTTAATGATGATGGTCTGAGATTCCTGTTTTTTCACTGCGCATCCGCATTTAACGCATACAACCGCATTGTCATTGATCTCTGCGCCACAATTACTGCAATACATATTATAGTTCGTTTATTTGGTTACTTTGCAAATATAATATAGAATCGGCAATTTCTGCACCAATCTCATCTATATTCTTTCCGTCTATGTCGATAATCATGTGTGCATTTGCCTCATAAGTATCAGAACGCTCTCCCATCAGTCTTTCAATGCGTTCGCGTAGCTCTGCGCCCTGCAGCATCGGTCTTCCGTCAGTCTGTCCCTCAAGATGCTCGACCAATGTGTCGATGCTTGCGCGAAGATATATGCACATCGTTTCAGCCTGTAGAATCTCAGCGCACCCCGGAGTCATAACAGCCCCACCTCCTAATGCCACTACCATTCTCGTCTCCTGCCTAGGCTCAGAAGACTGTATTGTTGCGATTTTGGCGTCATGAGAGGCTGAATGAACAACTGATTTCAATGCTTCAAGCTCCCTCTGACGGAAAGCACTCTCCCCATCCTGGGCAAATATTTCCGGTATCGTGCGACCAGCACGCTCCTCTATCACCCGATCAAGATCTATAAAAGGACAGCAGAGCAGCTGCGAGAGTCTCCTCCCGACACTGCTCTTGCCGCATCCCATAAATCCCGTCAATGAAATAATCATATTATCAGATTGCCACGTCGTCCTTCGGACTCCTCGCAATGACGTATCGAAGTCCCCTGGTCTTAAATGATTTTATTGGACAGACATGTGTATGGAAGAGGCATTATCGCACCCCCGCGTAGGGGGAGGGGGCCACGAAGTGGGAGGGGGCCTCTGGAATACATTGTCTGTTCTATCTTTTAGAATAGAGTCAGCTGTGGATCGTCTGGAAAATCGATGTCGATAGGCTCGTCCTCTACTCCTGTATTATCGATCTCACCAGCCTGGTTCTCCGGCTCAACCTCCTGAGGAACAACATCATCCTCCGGCTTATGCACAGGCTCACCGAATTTTACAGACTTCACATCCATCGCACTCACTTTCTTACCCTTGGCCTGAATACCCTTCTTACCGATGAACTCCTCTGCATCAACAAGCTCAGCCTCCCTATGTTCATGCTTACCGCCGAAGGTAATCTCGAACTGAGGATGCTTGTCATCGCTGACCGCCACCAGGTATGAACCCTTAGCCTCTGAAATGAAGCTTACAGGCGTATTGTCACTTACCTCGAAAGCAAACCTCTTCACATAGAAGGAACCGACAGCCTTGTCATAATAAAGCGCAGTATATGTCTTTCCAACATCGAGCTTCTCGATCTTCAGAAGGTCTCCCTGATATCTGTTGCTCAGATCGAAGGTAGTAGTGTAGTAGGTTCCATCCTTGAAGATCGCAAGAATATGGTCTCCGGTATTGAACTGACCCAGATGGAGTCCGCGTCCGTCCTCATTGAGCCTCTGGATATCCTCGTCAAACCAGATATCCTTTCCACCGATAGTGGACACGCCCTTTGACTTGAGCTGGATCTTCTGGATAGCATTCTTGGATACAAGGTTACCACGCGAAGAGCGTCCCTTGATAAGGAGCTGTGAGAAATCATACTCATCGATGAGCTTCTTCAGCTTTGCTCTCTGTCTGTAATAGATCTTCACGGTCTCAGCCTCGCCATTGTGGTTGACAGTGAACCAGAGGATCTGTGAGCCAGGTACTCCCTGGGTAATGTCATAGACCTTGTCACGTGTGACGCTGGTGATGGCAAATCTCTTTGCGTAGCTGACAGACGTCTTGCCGTCCCTATATATTACATTATATATGGTTCTCTGGTCGTTCCTGTCGAATATACCTACATAAAGGATGTCCTTTCCGAAGAACGCCTTCTCGCTGACCTTAGTCACGACATACTTGCCATCCTTGTGGATGACTATGATCTCAGAAAGGTCAGAACACTCGCAGATGAGCTCGGCATTATCCTCCTTCTTAAGAGCGATACCGACAAATCCTTCCTCCTTGTTGGCATATAGCTTGGCATTGTTGCTGACAACCTTGGTAACAGCGATAGACTCGAAACCGGTAAGCTCTGTCAGTCTTGGATATGCCTTGCCATACTTCTTCTTGAGGCTCTTGAAGTAGTTGATGGTATATTCTGTAAGATGCTCAAGGTGATTCTGCACCTCTTCCATCTCATCCTCGATGCCCCTGAGCTTCTCTTCCACAGCCTTGGTGTCGAACTTGGAAATCTTTCTGACAGGCTTCTCTACAAGCTTATGGATGTCGTCCATGGTTATCTCCCTCTTCAGGATACCCTGATACTTCATCATCTCTGCATATACCTCGTCAAGCTGCTCCTCCCATGTCTTGGCGTCACCCTCGAGGATCTTATATACTCTGTTCTCGAAGAAGATCTTCTCCAAAGAACTGTAGTGCCAGTCATTCTCAAGCTCGTCCAGTCTGATCTGAAGCTCCTGTCCGAGCAGGCTCCTTGTGTGGTCAGTACTATATTTGAGAATATCCTCCACTGAGAGGAACTGAGGCTTGTGGTCTACGATCACACAGGCGTTAGGAGAGATTGAAACCTCGCAGTCTGTGAAAGCGTATAGCGCGTCTATAGTCTTGTCAGGAGATACGTCGTTAGGCAGATGGATGATGATCTTGGCTGTAGAGGTAGTCAGGTCGTCGATCTTCTTGATCTTGATCTTTCCTTTCTCCTTGGCCTTGATTATCGACTCGATAATGATGTGAGTCGTCTTTCCAAAAGGAATCTCATTGATGGACAAAGTGTTCTTGTCGATCTTCTCGATCTTGGCACGGACTTTTACGACTCCACCTCTCTGACCCTTCATATATTTAGAGCAATCGGCATAACCTCCGGTAGGGAAGTCCGGATACAGCTCGAAGTCCTTTCCCTGAAGATGTGCTACAGCTGCATCGATGAGCTCATTGAAGTTGTGAGGAAGGATCTTTGACGCAAGACCTACTGCAATACCCTCAGCTCCCTGTGCAAGAAGCAACGGGAACTTGATGGGAAGCTCTACAGGTTCCTGGTTACGACCGTCGTATGAGGTCATCCAGTTGGTGGTCTTAGGATTGAATACAACCTCCTTGGCGAACTTGGTCAATCTTGCCTCGATGTATCGTGGCGCAGCGTTCGAGTCGCCTGTGAGGATGTTACCCCAGTTTCCCTGACAGTCGATAAGATAGTTCTTCTGTCCCATCTGCACGAGAGCACCGAGGATTGACTGGTCTCCGTGCGGGTGGTACTGCATCGCCTGGCCGACGATGTTGGCCACCTTGGTGTATCTGCCGTCATCAATCCTCCACATTGCGTGAAGAACTCGCCTCTGAACAGGCTTCATTCCATCCACGATGTGAGGGACTGCTCTATATAGGATGACATATGATGAATAGTCAAGGAACCACTCCTTGAACATTCCGGACAGCTTGAATTTGCGGCTGTTTTCCCCGAGAAGCTTATCAAACTTGCCAGGAGCCATCTCCACTACCTCTTCTCCTGCTGTCTCGTCCTGACCTTCTTCAGGAAGTTCTGTGTCTTCAATCGGAAGATCGATATCGTCAATACTCATACAAATAGTTTTTTCTTTAATATTCGTAACCGAACTTTCTCAGTTCCTTCTTGCTTTCTCTCCAGTCTGGGTCCACCTTGACAAAGAGTCTGAGGAATACCTTCTTCTGGAAGAAGCCTTCCATGTCGATACGGGCCTGTGTGCCTACTTTCTTCAGAGACTGTCCGCCCTTACCGATGATGATGCCCTTCTGGGTATCTCTCATGACATAGATCACAGCGCTTATGTCATATCTCTCCGCACCTTCCTTGAATTCCTCCACTACTACCTCACAGCTGTATGGGATTTCTTCCTTATAGTTGAGGAAGATCTTTTCGCGTACAATCTCTGAAGCGAAGAATCTCAGGTTCTTGTCTGTGAACACATCCTTGTCATACCATGCCGGAGCATATGGAAGATTTGCTACAATAGCATCAAAGATATTGTCAAGGTTGAACTTCTCCTGTGCTGATGCTGGGAAGATGATGGCATCAGGAAGCTGCTCCTTCCACCAGTTCATCAGCTCGAGCACCTGTTCCTGGCTGCTGATGTCGATCTTGTTGATCACAAGAATGATAGGGCACTGGATGTTCTGAAGCTTGGAGATCCACTCCTGATTCTTGTCACCTTTCTCTATTGTGTCAGTCACATAAAGAATGATGTCTGCATCACCGATGGCTGTCTCGACAAAGTTCATCATGCTCTGCTGAAGTCTGTAGTTCGGCTTCAGGATACCCGGAGTGTCCGAGTACACGATCTGGTAATCGTCTCCGTTGACGATACCCATGATCCTATGCCTGGTGGTCTGTGCCTTGGCAGTTACGATCGAAAGCTTCTCGCCGACAAGGGCGTTCATGAGCGTAGATTTGCCAACATTCGGATTACCGATGATGTTGACAAATCCAGCGCGATGTCTTTTGTTGTTTTCTGTTGTCATTCTGAGCGTAGTCGAAGAATCTATTATAGGTATGCTCCCATTCTGAGAAGGTTGATCTCTCCCTCTGAGAGATATCTCCACTCGCCTCTCTTAAGACCCTTCTTGGTAAGACCTGCAAAGTATACTCTGTCGAGTGCCTTCACCTCGTATCCAAGTGACTCGAAAATTCTTCTCACGATGCGGTTCTTTCCTGAGTGGATCTCGATGCCGAGCTTGCGGTGGTCGTCATCCTCGATGTACTCGAGCTCGTCAGCTGCAATCATACCGTCAGAAAGCTCGATTCCCTTGAGGATCTTGTCATAGTCCTCACCTCTGAGCTTGCTGTCGAGTGACACCTGATAGATCTTCTTCTTGTCGTATGAAGGGTGAGTAAGTTTTTCTGCGATCTCTCCGTCGTTAGTGAACATGAGCACTCCGGTAGTGTTCTTGTCAAGACGTCCTACAGGGAATACTCTTGTAGGGCAACCTGTGAGAAGGTCCATCACTGTCTTGTCAGCGTGAGGGTCGCTTGCTGTAGTTACGAATCCCTTAGGCTTGTTCATAACGATGTATACCTTGTTCTCTCCCTTGAGTCTTTCTCCGTTGAATCTGACATCGTCAGTCACGATGTTGATTTTTGTTCCAAGCTCAGTCACTACTTCTCCGTTAACTGTAACTACTCCAGCGAGGATGAAGTTGTCAGCCTCTCTTCTTGAGCATACTCCGGAGTTTGCGATGAACTTGTTAAGACGGATAACCTCCTTGATAGGAGTCATTACCATATCGTTGTCAGAATGAGTGTCAGGGCTTACCTGAGGTCTTCTGCCGATCATCTTTGCAATTCCGCTCTCGTCCTCATTGCGGAAATGGTTGTAGTCTGTTCTTCCAGTATTTCTTCTGTTACCGCCAGCATTGCTGTATGGTCTTCTTTCCGAACGCTCGCCGTAAGGCTTTCTCTCGCTGCGCTCTCCATAAGTTCTTCTCTCCGGACGATCTCCGTATGTCCTTCTTTCAGGACGCTCGCTGTTGGTTCTTCTCTCCGGACGGTCTCCGTAAGGTCTTCTTTCCGAACGCTCGCCGTAAGGCTTTCTTTCGCTGCGCTCTCCATAAGTTCTTCTTTCCGGACGTTCTCCATATGTCCTTCTCTCCGGACGGTCTCCGTAAGTTCTTCTTTCAGGACGATCGCCAGCTGCCTGTCTTTCGCCAATGCGAGGTCTTCTTGGACGCTCTCCTGTCGGTCTGTTACCTGAATCTCTTCTTGTGCCATAGTCTCTACGGCCATCTCTGCGGCCATTGCCGCCTCTTCTGTTGTCTTCCATTTGTAATTCGCCTCTCGGCATTTAAAATTGTTAATAAATATTCCTGGCTCACGCCAGCTTATCTGTTTTCCGGCTCTGCCGGCTTATCTCAGATTGAAAATGTAGGTTATGGTTCCCTCCTGCAATGCAGGTGCCGAAGCATCCATATTGAAGTGGGCTCCCATTGCAGCCTTGTATGCTGCCTGCCACAGGGTCTTGTCTGTTGCTGTAGTACCCTCGACTCCTGCCTGGGCCTTCTCTACGTCACCATATTGGTTCACCCAGATCTTGACTACCACCTTACCGGACTGCTGTACTCCATAAGAAGGTCTTGGGAGGGTTCCGTTGACACTTCTTCCTGTAAGTCTTGCGTTAGGCTCTCCGGCTGTCTCTCCGGTCTTCGTGTTTCCTGATGCATGACCTGCCTTCAGCTGATCGCTCGGCTCACGTGCAGTCTGTGGAGCGAGAGTGTCCTTCTGCGTATTGTTGTCTGCTGCCTGGAAGAGAGCTCGTCTGTCTATAGGCTTCTCCCTTGGTGGCTCTGGTGTCTCTACGTCTCCAAAGTCATCCACCGTAGCCTCCGGTGCCTGGTTGGACTTGGTGCCTTCCAACTGTGCTTCTGACTGCTGCACGAGGTTGATCGGCTTTGATGGGTCCGGAACCTCGACCTGAGGCTTTGTTCCGTTCCATGTCTGCTTTGGCTTCTCGATCTCTGGCTCGGTGAAGTCGATTACTATCGGTGTCTTCTCAGGCGGAGGTGGATCAAGGTATGTGAATCCTGTGACAAAGAAGCATGCAAGCAGTCCGATATGTATAACGACGGTAAGGATGCCTCCTGACACCCTTGATCGTTTTTCCTGCCTTGCGCGTTCCTGTCTGTATTTCTCCATATTCCTATTCCGGTGATGTTGCCATTATGACCTTGTAGTGGTTTCTCTTGGCTATGTTCATAACCTGTACCACTTCCTTGATCGGAACTGTCTCGTCTGCATAAATCGAGAAAGTCGGATCCTCTTCCTGCTGGAGAAGTCCTACGAGTGCGTCCTCAACCTCGGCAAATTCGATAGGGGTCTCATTGCCGTTGATGTGGTAGGTGAATGTGTCGTTCTTATGCCAGTGCTTGATAGATACGCTCACTGTCGCCTTTGCAGACACCTGCCCTGTGCTCTTTGGGAGCAGGAGCTTCAAGGCGTTAGGGTTGATGAGCGTAGAAGTCACCAGGAAGAAGATAAGAAGCAGGAACACGATGTCGGTCATAGACGACATCGAGAATCCTGAGTCTACCTTGGTTGTTCTTTTGATTGCCATGTCCTTGTACTTGAATTATTCGCCTGCTGGCTCGTGAAGCATGTCGATGAACTCGATTGTTGTGCTCTCCATCTTGAACACGAGGTTCGAGATCTGTGATGTGAGGTAGTTGTAGCCGAAGTAAGCGATGATACCTACGAAAAGACCGCCCACTGTTGTCACCATTGCCTCATAGATACCTCCTGAAAGGAGAGTGATGTCGATGTTGTTGCCGGCGGTCGACATTCTGAAGAAGGCCTGGATCATACCTGTCACAGTTCCGAGGAAACCGATCATAGGAGCACCTCCGGCAATAGTTGCAAGGGTAGGGAGGCTTTTCTCAAGTCTTGCTACTTCCACGTTACCCATATTCTCTACTGCAGTCTGGATGTCCTGGAGAGGTCTTCCGATCCTCTCGATACCCTTCTCTACGAGTCTTGCGATAGGAGAGTCATATCTCTGGCAGAGTTCTGTAGCTGTCTTGATCTTGCCATCGTGAATGAGGTCACGGATATCCTTCATGAAGTTCTTGTCCAGCTGACCTGCCTTGTGGATCATCCACCACTTGCTTCCGAAGATGTAGATAGCAAGAATCGAGAGGATGAGAAGCACGACCATAAGCCATCCGCCTGCTGTTGCAAGGTCGATGAGGTTCATGGTCTTTTCCTGTACTGCAGGCTCTGCTGCCTGGGTAAGAGCCGTAGTGTCAACGGCTGCCTGTAGAAGATTAAAAAGCATAGTTATCAATTGTCTTTTGTTTGTCAAAAAAATGCGCGATTCCGCAGTATTGCAAAATCGCGCAAAAGTAGTAAAAATTTCGTGTAATGTAAAATTTATTTCTTGACTTCTCCGTAGGAGGCCCCTGAAAAGAAAAGCGCTTTGCCTGGAACCGAGGTGCCGGCGTCCGAGCGTGAGCCGTTGGCGATGAGCTCGGCTATCCAGTGCGGGTCTTTCTTGCCGTTACCTACTTCGATGAGTGAGCCGACGATTGCGCGGACCATGTTGCGGAGAAAACGGTTGGCGCGGATTTTAAAGACGATATAATCGCCTTCCTTGCAAGGGTGTCCCATCATCTTTGAGTGGTCTGGAGTGTAGGTGCTCCAGGCCGCTTCAGTGACTGTGCAGATTGAGGTTGCATTGTTGCCTCCGACCTTCTCGAAACAGCTGAAATCGTGTTCGCCGAGAAGGCATTTTGCTGCTTCGTTCATCTTGTCAACGTCAAGAGGGTAACGCATTCTGTATGAATACTTTTCGCAGAAAGGGTCCTTGCGGAAATGGATGAAATAGTGGTACTCTCTCGAACGGGCGTCAAAGCGTGCATGGAACTCTGCCTCAGAGGCCGAAACTTCATGCACAGCTATCTCTCTTGGGAGGATGGCATTTAATTTGTAGCAAAGCTGCTCCGGATTTATGCTGACTTGGTCAGAGACATCGAAGTGAGCGATGTAGTTGATTGCATTCACTTCGCTGTCGGTGCGTCCGGCTCCGACCACAGATATATCGGTTCCAAGCAGAGTCGAAAGACCTTTTTCCAGCTCGCCCTGCACAGTGCGGGCGTTGTTCTGGATCTGCCAGCCGCAGAAGGCGCTACCGTCGTATGAAAGTCTGATTAAGTGTCGCATATAACGAAATTATTGAGTAACTTTGCAGATTCTGAAATGCAAAATTAAGAAAAACATACATATGGACAGCATCAACATCAAAGAATTGAACGAACGCATCCAGAGAGAGAGTTCATTTGTCGATATCCTTACGATGGAAATGAACAAGGTGATCGTAGGTCAGAAACATCTCGTAGAGAACCTCCTGATCGGTCTTCTTGCTAACGGCCACATCCTTCTCGAAGGCGTTCCGGGCCTGGCAAAGACCCTGGCGATCAATACATTGTCCCAGGCTGTAGACTCAAAGTTCAGCCGTATCCAGTTCACTCCGGACCTTCTTCCTGCTGACCTGCTCGGTACTCTTATCTACTCACAGAAGACAGAGCAGTTCCAGATCAAGAAAGGTCCGATCTTCGCTAATTTCGTGCTTGCCGATGAGATCAACCGTTCTCCTGCCAAGGTGCAGTCGGCCCTTCTCGAAGCCATGCAGGAGCGTCAGGTGACAATCGGAGATGAGACTTTCAAGCTTCCAGAGCCTTTCCTCGTAATGGCAACCCAGAACCCTATCGAGCAGGAAGGAACATATCCGCTTCCTGAGGCCCAGCTCGACCGATTCATGCTCAAGGTCGTGGTAAGCTATCCTAAGAAGGAAGAAGAACGCCAGATCGTGCGTATGAACAACAGTGGCGTCTTCCCTAAGGCGCAGGCTGTCGTGTCTCCTGAGGATATCGTCAGGGCACGTGAGGTGGTGAAGGATGTGTACATGGATGAGAAGATCGAAAGGTACATCGTAGATATCGTTTTTGCGACAAGAACTCCGCAGGATTACGGTCTGGAGAAGATTGCAGGCTTTATCTCATATGGTGCATCTCCACGAGCAAGTATCTCGCTTGCAATGGCTTCCAAGGCATATGCGTTCATCAAGAGACGTGGTTACGTGATTCCTGAGGACGTACGTGCTGTGTGCTATGAGGTGCTTCGCCACCGTATCGGTCTTACATATGAGGCAGAGGCGGAGAACATGACCACAGACCAGATCATTTCTGAGATCATCAATGCAGTAGAAGTTCCTTAATGAGTAATTTATCAGCAAACGACCTTTTGAAGAAGGTCAGGAAGATAGAGATAAAGACCAGGGCGCTTTCGCACCAGATCTTCGCCGGTGAGTACCATTCGGCCTTCAAGGGCCGTGGTATGGCCTTCAGCGAGGTGCGTGAGTACCAGTATGGTGACGATGTGCGTAACATGGACTGGAATGTGACCGCACGTCTGCGTTCTCCGTATGTCAAGGTCTTCGAGGAAGAAAGAGAGCTGACAGTTGTACTTCTGGTTGATGTCAGCCGCTCACGTCTATTCGGAACGGCGGGTACAAGCAGGAAGGATATGCTTGCTGAAATCGCTGCAGTATTGTCCTTCTCTGCCATCATAAATAATGATAAGGTAGGCGCTCTGTTCTTCAGTGATAAGGTCGAGAAATTCATACCTCCGAAGAAAGGACGCAGCCATCTGCTGCACATCATCCGGGAGATCATAGAATTTGAACCTGCATCTGACGGAACAGACATTTCCGAGGCACTCAGATATCTGACCAATGCCATCAAGAAGAAATGTGCAGCCTTCCTTCTTTCCGATATGATCGATGTTGATGCGGAAGGCAATCCGAGATATGAAGATGCTCTTAAGGTGGCGATAAACAGACATGACCTGTCGGTGATCGAGGTCTATGATCCTCGAGAGTGTTCGGTCCCTGACGTGGGACTTGTGCATATCAAGGACTCGGAGACAGGTGAGTCTGCATGGGTTGATACCTCAAGCAGGAAGATGAGGCTCGCCTACGAGACCTGGTTTGAAAATGCCAGACAGACGGCTTCACGTCTGTTCATGAAATACAATGTGGACAAGGTGTCAATAGCCCTGAATGAGGATTATGTGAAGGGATTGATGTCGTTGTTCAAAAATAGGTAATATATGCGTAAAACGCTGATATACATAGTTTTATTGCTAAGCTGCATTTCTCTTTCAGCCCAGGAGGGAGATACAGTCGCTGCTGTTTCTCCAGCAGATACGCTAGAGGTACCTCGTGGCGGTATAATCGCGATGCGCGGCGCCTTTCTTGCGCCGGGCGTACAGCGCGATTCCATCCTGATCGGTGACCAGCTCATGTATGGAGTCGAGCTGAGATTGGTGGAAGAGGGCACCCAGTTCGCTCTGCCTGAGTGGAAGAACGATCCTAAGGGTGGAGTTATGGCAGTTTCTCCATGGATTGTGGATACCGTCAAGGTTACCAAGCAGAAGAAGGGATTGCCGAAGTTGATGGACATAAAGGCAGGTCTTGTCATCACATCTTTCGATGAGGGCCTTTACGATCTTCCTCAGATTATCCTTCAGCGCCATTCAAAAGAAGGGGTTGTAGATACACTGTATTTTGAACCTATGCGTGTGGAGTTCAAGACCATGCCGGTGGATACGGCGACGTTCGTTCCTCACGATATCAAGGGACAGATAAGGTATCCTGTAACTGTAGGAGAGGTTATTCCTTGGGTCATAGGAGGACAGTGGATCGTAGCTCTCATCATTCTTTCAATATGTCTATATCTGATGTTCGGAAGAAAGGAGAAGATCGAGTTCAAACGTAAGGATCCGCCGCATATAGTGGCTCTCAGAGAACTTGATAAGTATCGCGGAAAGGATATGTGGGTGCCTGAGAAGCAGAAGGCCTTCTATTCGGGAGTGACTGATGCCTTGAGAGAGTACATTGCGGAACGCTACGGAATCGGTGCTATGGAGATGACTACTTCGGAGATCTTTGATGATATGAAGAAGACAGATGCTCCTGCTGAGCTGGTAGCCGAGGTCAAGGAGCTGTTCGAGCGTGCGGACTTCGTGAAGTTTGCCAAGTTTACAGCTTCTGACGAGGATAATGCCAAGGCGCTGCCTGTTGCTGTCCGTTTTGTGACGCAGACTTATCAGATAGAGGTTGAAGAGATTTCTCCACTCCCTTCGGTCGGTCGAAATGACAGTGGCGAGGTCGGTCGAAATGACAGTGGTGAGGTCGGTCGAAATGACAGTAGTGAGGTCGGTCGAAATGACAGTGGTGAGGTCGGTCGAAATGACAGAGGTGAGGTCGGTCGAAATGACAGTGGCGAGGCCGGTCGAAATGACAGTGGTGAAGTATAAGGAATAGGAGGGTGAAAGATGTTTTTTGAATATCCGGGTTTATTATGGTTGCTTGCGATACCGGTTCTGATGGTATTGCACTACATATACCTTGAGAAGGCAGGACGACATCCACATATGAGGGTGTCAGTAGCTGTGCCTTGGAAGAAGTCGGGTCCAACTTTGATGAATCTGCTTCGCCATGTGCCGTTCCTGCTTAGGATTCTGGCCTTGGTTATGATTGTGCTTGCCATTGCAAGACCAAGGTCTTCTGAAGAATTCTCGAAGGTTGATACAGAAGGTATTGACATAGTCCTTGCCATGGACGTGTCTACCAGTATGCTTGCCAGAGACTTTACGCCTGACCGTGTGAGCGCTTCCAAGGATATAGCGATAGAGTTCATCTCGCAGCGCCCTTCAGACAGGATGGGAATCGTGGTCTTTGCTGGTGAGAGCTTTACCCAGTGTCCTCTCACAACAGACAGGGCTACTCTCATCAATCTCATGAAGGAGGTGGAGACAGGTCTGATCGAGGATGGAACAGCCATAGGAAATGGTCTTGCTACTGCAGTGGCACGTATGAAGGATTCGGATGCTAAGAGTCGTGTGGTAATCCTGCTTACCGATGGTGTGAACAACAGTGGAGAAGTGTCTCCAAAGATGGCTGCTGAGATTGCAAAGGCTTATGGCATAAGGGTTTATACTATCGGTGTCGGTAAGGAAGGAATGGCTCCTTATCCTGTGATGACCCCGTGGGGAGTGCAGGTGCAGAATATGAAGGTGGAGATCGATGAGGCTCTTCTTAAGGAGATTGCCGAGTCGACAGGTGGAAGATATTTCAGGGCAACAGACAATACTAAACTCGCAGAGATCTACAGCGAAATCAATAAGATGGAGAAGGCAAAGACTTCCGTTGATACCTTCCCTGTATACGAGGAACTCTTTGGAACTTATGTTTTCTGGGCTCTGTTGGCGCTGATGTTGGAATTGTTACTTAACTGGTTTGTAATAAGGAGGTTGCCATGATATTTGCTGAGCCTAAATATCTGTTTCTGATATTGCTGATACCTGTATTTTTTGTGATACAGGCAGTAGTACTCAAACTTAGGAAAAGAAAGATACGCAAGTTCGGTGATGAGGAACTGGTAGAGCAGCTCATGCCGTCATATTCGAGGGCTAAGGTGTGGCTGAGGATCTCGCTTTTCTCGTTGGCCTTCCTGTTCTTCTCGTTGGGAATGGCCCGTCCGCAGATGGGTGCTGTCCTGAAGGAGCATACAGCTCGCGGAGCTGAGGTGATGATCGTCCTTGACGTGTCGAACTCCATGCTGGCGGAAGATTATTCTCCGAACAGGCTGGAGCGCGCCAAGCTTGCGATCTCAAGGGTAGTTGATAAGTTGAGGGATGACAGGATCGGACTGGTCGTGTTTGCCGGAAACTCTTTCGTGCAGCTTCCGATAACTACAGATTATGTGTCTGCAAAGATGTTCCTTAACAGTATCTCTACAGGTTCGGTGCCGATTCAGGGAACTGCCATGGGTGAGGCGATTTCGACAGCCTTGCGCAGCTTCAGTGCCCAGAGTGACAAGAGCCGTGCTATCATAGTGATAACTGATGGTGAAAACCACGAAGATGATCCTGTAGCTGCAGCAGAGCAGGCTGCTTCAATGGGAGTAAGGGTCTTTACTATCGGAGTCGGCTCCCCACAGGGTACCATGATACCTCTGGAGGATGGCGGATACCTTGAGGACCGTGATAGTAATCCGGTTGTTACCAGACTGGATGACAAGGTTCTTCAGGATGTGGCTGCTGCCGGAAAGGGACTATATATCCATGCAGGAAACAGAGAGTTCGGACTTGAGCCGATAATAAATGAGATCGCGAGGATGGATGACGAGGAATATAACTCGATAGTATTTGAGGAATATGATGAATTGTACATGTACTTCCTGGCTGTCGCCCTCTTCTTCCTTTTGATCGAGATGCTGGTAGGTGACAGACGCTCGAAGTACCACTTGTTTGTAAGATAGGATTGATGAAAAGAGTATTATACATATTGTTGTCGGTTATGCTTCTGGCTGTTCCCTTTGCGGAGGCAGGTGCCCAGACGGACAAGCGTGAGGTGCGAAAGGGTAACCGCAGCTTCAAGGATGGTTCATATAATGAGGCGGAAGTAGAGTACCTCAAGGCTGTTGACAAGGACTCATTGTCGGTGGCTGCAAACTATAACCTTGCCAATACATATTTCAGAAAAGGTGAATATGACAATGCCAAAGCGGCTCTGGAACGTGCCCGGGAGGCAGCGATGGCCTCGCCCGATGGTGCTCAGTATTTCTATAATCTGGGTTCTGTGGCGATAGCTCAGCAGGATTGGAAGACTGCAGTCGAGGCTCTTCAGCTTTCGCTGCTCATGAATCCGGACGACCTCAATGCGAAGGAGAATTATATCTACGCAAAGAAGAAGCTCGAGGACCAGCAACAGAACCAGGACCAGAACCAGGACCAGAA
Source organism: Candidatus Cryptobacteroides sp. (assembly GCA_045126075.1). Lineage (GTDB taxonomy): Bacteria > Bacteroidota > Bacteroidia > Bacteroidales > UBA932 > Cryptobacteroides. The sequence continues at coordinate 97,286 of JBGVNX010000061.1, read as the reverse complement.
CCAGGACAATCAGGATCAGAATCAAGATAACCAGGATAACCAGAACGACCAGAATCAGGATCAGAATCAGGATAATCAGGACCAGCAGCAGGATCAGAATGACCAGAACCAGGATCAGAATGACGATCAGAACCAGAATGATCAGAGCCAGGATAACCAGGATCAGCAGCAGGACAATCGTCAGGGTGAACAGCCTCAGATAACTCCACAGGCTGCCCAGCAGATGCTTCAGGCGATCCAGGCAAAGGAAAAGGAGACTCAGGATAAGGTCAACAAGGCAAAGGCTGCCGCAGTCGAGTCAAGACAGAAGGAGAAGAACTGGTAAGAGGAGAAGAATATGAGAAAATTACTACTTACGGTATTTATGGCTTTGTCTGCCATGCTTGCAGCAGCGCAGACAGATATTCAGGTACAGATGCATAACGTTGTGGCTTTGGACGAGCAGTTCAATGTCACATTCGTCATAGAAGGAGACAAGCCTTCTGAGTTCTCTTGGGAGCCAGGTGAGGACTTTCTTCTTGTATGGGGACCTCAACAGGGCCGTTCCACAAGCATGCAGATCATCAACGGAAAGAGAACATCATCTTCTCAGACGACATATTCATATATATTGAAGCCTCTGAAGGTCGGAAAGTTCACTATCCCTAAGGCCAGCGCTGTAGTAAAAGGAAAGAATATATATTCAGCAGAGCAGAGCATTGAGGTCGTGAGCCAGGGATCATCATCATCTCAGCAGCAGTCTTCTTCCAGCGCCCAGCAGCCTGCTCAAAGAAAGGAGCAGACAGGAATGATCTCGGATTCAGACCTGTTCATGAAGCTCAGCCTCAGCCGTAACGATGTAGTAGTCGGGGAACCTATAATCGCTACTATTAAACTATATCAGAGAGTTAATATTACAGGATTTGAGAGCGCTTCATTCCCTTCGTTCAACGGATTCTGGAGTCAGGAAGTAGAGACTCCGACAAACATAGAGTTCTCACGTGAAACATATGAGGGACAGATCTACAATGCAGCAGTATTGCGCAAGTTTGTCCTCATCCCTCAGCAGAAGGGTCAGTTGAAGATCGATCCTGCAGAACTTGTCTGCCTTGTCAATATCAGGGTGTCATCAGGTGGAAGCAGTATCTTTGATGGTTTCTTCGACGATTACAGAACAGTCAGGAAGAAGGTGATGTCTGCTCCTTTGACTGTGAATGTCAAGCCTCTGCCTTCCGGAGCTCCAGCATCATTCGCCGGTGGAGTAGGAGAGTTCAATATCTCTGCGACCGTAAGCAAGGACTCATTGAAGGCTCATGAGGCTGCAGCACTTGTCGTAACAGTCTCAGGTAGGGGAAATGTATCGCTTCTGGAAACACCGAAGGTGTCTTTCCCTCCTGATATGGAGGTATACGATACGAAGGTTGTCAGCAACGTGGCGGCAAACGGCCTTTCAGGAAGCAAGAAGTATGAATATCCGTTCATCCCAAGAAGCCATGGCGACTTCGTCATAGAACCTATAAAGTATTCATATTACGATGTCAACCAGAAGAAATATGTTACTCTGGAGACAGCTCCGATAGAGCTTTCCGTTGCCAAAGGCGTGGAAACAGAGTCATCACCGGTTGTAGTTCCTGGAGTAAACCAGAAAGATGTCAGGAATCTCGACAGTGACATCCGCTATATCAATGTCAAGAATCCGTCCCTGTCTGTAAAGGGTGACTTCCTTCTCGGCTCCGGACTCTTCTGGGCTCTGGTGTGCCTGTTTGTGGCCGCAGCTGCAATCCTGTGGCTGGCTCTGCGCAAACTGGCTGCAAGAAGGGCTGACATCGCTGGAGCAAAGAACAGGAAGGCGACCAAGATGGCTATGAAGCGACTTCGCCTTGCAGGTACATTCCTTAAGGAGAATCTTTATACTGCATTTTATGAGGAACTGCACAAGGCGCTGCTCGGCTTTATTTCAGATAAGCTGAATATCCCGGTTGCAGAACTTTCAAGAGACAGGATTGCAGAGAGCCTGCGTGCAGGAAATGTGCCTCAGGAGGATGTGGATACATTCATCAACATTCTTGATGCCTGCGAATTCGCCAGATATTCGCCATCGACAGGCAGCGAGGCTATGGCGGCTCATTACTCGTCAGCAGCCGAAGTAATATCTTCAATCGACTCAAGTATGAAATCGAAACGTAATGTTACAAAGATGACAGCCATCCTGCTTCTTCTAATGCTTGTGCCTTCTGTCGGTCATGCATCTGAGGATACATATGTGGATTCGCTCTGGAATGCAGCCAATGAGGCTTATGCTCAGGCTCAGTGGGAGGCAGCAATTGCAGACTATGAGATGATTTCAACCATGGGTCTTGAGTCTGCACCGCTGTATTGCAACATAGGAAACGCATATTATAAGAATGCCAATATCCCTATGGCAGTGCTTTATTATGAACGTGCCCTGAAGCTGGATCCTTCCTACGCTGATGCGGAACATAATCTGGCACTGGTCAACAACCTGATACAGGACAGGATTGATCCTGTACCGGAATTCTTCCTCAGGAAGTGGATGAAGGATATATCATATGTCATGGATTCGGACTCATGGGCAGTGATCTTCCTGATCCTCCTGGCACTGACCCTTGCTCTTTTCCTGCTTTTCCTTTTAGCTCCTTCAGCTGCAGGAAGACGTACTGGATTTTTCGTAGGATTGGTTACTCTTGTGCTGATGTCCTTCTGTCTGGGTTTCTCGATTTCTCAGAAGAATGCATACATGAGTGCAGATGAGGCGATAGTGATGAAACCGGTTGCAGCTGTCAAGAGCTCGCCTTCATCAGAGTCCTCAAAGGACCTTTTCATCCTGCATGAAGGAACGAAAGTCACCATAATAGATCAGGTAGGAAACTGGAACAATATCTCGCTCGCAGACGGACGTCAGGGCTGGCTTCCGGCTATGGATATGGAAATAATCTAACACATAAATAACTCTATGAAACGACATCTGACCACTTTTATCGGCATTATTGCCCTGTTTGCTGTCTTAGGGACCGCAGATGCTAAGAAGAACACTCTGCCTGACTGGCAGGATCCTCAGATCGTGCAGGTGAACCGTCTGCCGATGACTGCCTCTTTCCAGACAGGAGGTCTCAAGCTTTCTCTCAGTGGAGAGTGGAAGTTCGCGTGGTATGAAACTATCGAATCACGCAGTATGGACTTCTATAAGACGGATTATGTTGATGCCGATTGGGATACAATGCCTGTTCCAGGTATGTGGGAACTCAATGGCTATGGAGATCCTGTATATAAGAATGTAGGATATGCATGGCATGGTCATTATGACACAACTCCGCCATATCCTGCTCTCGAGCATAACTATGCCGGACAATACAGAAGAACATTCACTCTTGATGAGGAGTGGGCTGGTGAAGATGTATTTCTGCACATCGGCTCTGCGACCTCTAACGTGAGAGTATGGGTGAACGGCAAGGAAGTAGGATACAGTGAGGACAGTAAGCTTGAGGCGCGTTTCAATATCACTAAATATGTGAAGACAGGCGAGAACCTCATCGCCCTGGAGATATTCCGCTGGTGCGATGGTACTTATCTTGAGGACCAGGATTTCTGGAGAATGACAGGAATCGCACGTGAGGTGTATGTGTATTCGAGAGATAAGAAGAGAATCGAGGATGTTAAGGTTCTTGCTTCTGCAGCTGGTGTCGCTGATATTACAGCTGAAGTAACCAAGGGCGTTTCTCAGGTGAAGTTCATCATTCTTGATCCGCACAGCAAGGAAGTCGCTTCAGAGACTGTGACCATATCTTCAAAGAATAAGTCGGAAAGAGGGCTCCCAACTGCAAAGGTGCAGATCCAGGTACCTTCAGTAAAACCTTGGTCCGCTGAGACTCCTTGGCTCTATACTCTTAAGATGGTGTCATATGACAGCAAGGGAATGACAGAGGTGTCGATGCTTGACTTTGGTTTCAGGGATGTTGCCATTGAGAATGGCCAGCTGCTTGTCAATGGACAACCTATATTGGTCAAGGGTGTCAATCGTCATGAGATGAATCCATACAAGGGATATGTCGTCAGCGAATCAGACATGATTCAGGATATCATGATCATGAAGCAGCTCAATGTCAATGCTGTCAGAACATGCCACTATCCTAATGATCCACATTGGTATTCGCTCTGCGACAAGTATGGCATATATGTTATCGATGAGGCGAATGTGGAGTCTCACGGAATGGGCTATGGTGATGAGTCCCTTGCCCATGATGAGAGTTACAGAATTGCCCATCTCGAGAGAATGAAGCGTATGGTGCAGCGTGATTTCAATCACCCGAGCGTCATCATCTGGAGTATGGGAAATGAGGCAGGTCATGGAGAAAACTTCATGAAGGGATATGAGATGATCAAGTCGATGGACCAGTCTCGTCCGGTACATTATGAAAGAGCGGAAGGCGGTCCTGGTACCGACATCGCTTGTCCTATGTACTTCGACCATGCAAGTTGCGAAAGATATGCATCAAGAGATCCTCGTCCGGCCAAGCCACTGATCCAGTGCGAGTATGCACATGCCATGGGTAACTCTATGGGTGGATTTAAGGAGTACTGGGATATTATCCGTAAATATCCTGTGTATCAGGGAGGATTCATCTGGGACTTTGTGGACCAGGCACTATGGTGGCCGGTAGATCCTGAAAAATATGGAACAGACCACATCTTCGTATTCGGTGGAGACTTCAATGATTATGATCCTTCTGATAACTCGTTCTGCTGCAACGGTATCATAGCTGCTGACCGTAGTTACCATCCTCATGCATATGAGGTGGCATACCAGTATAGATCTATCCTGACATCAGCTACACGTGAGGCAGCTCTTGCCGGTCAGGTCGAGGTGTATAATGAGAACTTCTTCATAGACCTGTCAAGATACATCCTTCACTGGGGTATCGAGGTTGACGGACGTCAGGTGCTCACAGGATGCACTCCTGTACCTGCCATCGCTCCTCAGGCAACTGAGACAGTAGACCTTGGCTACAACGAGGCTGATATAATGGAGGCTTGCGGCCTTCACGATCTGGATTATCATGATATTTATCTCAATATCAGATATGTTCTTAAGCGAGCTGACGGCCTGCTTCCTGCAGGCGCGGAGGTGGCATATGACCAGATCTGCATAACTGATGCTCCGCTCGAACTTTTCGCTGATTACTCAGGTGTACCTGCATATGCTCAGGATGCAGATATGCATATCTTCTCTGGAAATATGATGTTCGAAGGCGCTACCGGAGTCCGCGTAGCACCATGGGAGGCTGTTTTTGATGCATCAAAGGGTGCTCTTGTAAGTTACACTCTGGCTGGAAAGGAGATGGTCGAGTCGGCTCTTCAGCCATGTCTGGCAAGAGCCGCTACTGAGAATGATCTTGGTGCAGGACAGGATAAGAGAATGGCTCACTGGAGAAATGCTGAGTTTGTTGTCAATGATTTCTCTGTCGAGGCGACTGACAGCTGCTACAGAGTGACTGCAGAGTTTGCTCCTATCAAGGATTTTGCATACGTTCGCATGACATATAATGTATATGCGGATGGAGTTGTAGAGGCAGTTGAGGAGTTCAAGAATGCAGGAAATCTTGAGAACGGCAAGCTCATCAACCGTATAGGAATGGAGTTCGCAATGCCGGGAGAATACTCTACATTCGAGTTCTACGGCCTCGGACCATTCGAGAATTATTGCGACAGAAGCAGTGCAGCCCTTATGGGACATTATGTACAGAGAGTAGAGGACCAGTATCACTACGGATATGTACGTCCACAGGAGTCAGGTACCAAGACCCAGCTCAAGTGGATTAAGGTTCTTGATGACAACGGAGCCGGTTTCGAGATTTCTTCTGACGTCAAGTTCTCGGCTTCAGCACTTCCTTTCCATTGGAAGGAGATGGATGTACGCATGCTCGGCAACAACCAGGCTCACTCGCTCGAACTCAAGAAGTCAGCCTGCGAGGGTATGAGATCTCTTGGCAAGACCTGGGTGAACTTTGACCTTGTACAGATGGGTCTGGGTTGTGTTAACTCTTGGGGCGAATGGCCATTGTATGAACATCTGGTAATACCTCAGGAATATACCTTCAGGTTTATTCTCAGACCGGTAAATAACTAGAGATAAAAGCCACTGGCCCTAGTCCCTGACGGTCCTCCCCGCAAGCGGGTCCACTCCCTTTTCGGGAGCCAATGCCGTCCGAGACTAGGGCCAGTGGCTTTTTATTGGATTAGTATCTGTTGAGCGGCATGCCGTTGGTCTTCATGCGTACCTGCTTCTTCACCTTGTCGAGTACTGCCTCGTATTCCTCGCGGCCTTCTTCAGTCTTGCCTGCGATAAGGTCAAGGTGAACTGCTGCATTTGTGAGGACCATGTCTATAAGGTTGACAATGAACTCCATGTCCTTCTCTACGAATCCGCGCGATGTGATTGCTGGAGTTCCGACACGGATACCTGAAGTCTGGAATGGTGATCTGGTGTCGAATGCCACCATGTTCTTGTTGACTGTGATGTCTGCCTTTCCGAGCTCCTTCTCTGCTACCTTACCTGTAAGCTCAGGGAACTTGGTTCGAAGGTCTATAAGAAGAAGGTGATTGTCAGTACCGCCTGACACGATCTTGTATCCTCTTGTCTTGAATGCATCTTCCATAGCGTGTGCATTGCTGACCACCTGCTTCTGGTACTCCTTGAACTCTGGCTGGAGAGCCTCATAGAACGAAACAGCCTTTGCTGCTATGCAGTGCTCGAGCGGACCTCCCTGAACTCCTGGGAACACGCTTGAGTTAAGGATCTGTGACATCTTCTTCACAACGCCCTTAGGAGTTGTAAGACCCCAAGGGTTGTCGAAGTCCTTACCCATGAGGATGATACCTCCGCGTGGACCACGAAGAGTCTTATGAGTTGTAGATGTTACGATGTGTGCATATTTTACAGGATTGCTCAGAAGGCCTGCAGCGATAAGTCCTGCAGTGTGAGCCATGTCAATCCAGAGGATTGCTCCCACTTTGTCAGCGATTTCACGCATTCTTGCATAATCCCACTCTCTTGAGTATGCTGATGCACCACCGATGATAAGCTTCGGCTTGAACTCGAGCGCTCTCTGCTCCATCTGGTCGTAGTCGATCATGCCTGTTGTCTCGCTAAGACCGTATGCAACTGCGTTATAGAGAATACCTGACATGTTCACTGGTGAACCGTGAGTGAGGTGGCCTCCATGTGCGAGGTCAAGACCCATGAATGTCTCTCCCGGCTTGATACAAGCCATCATTACTGCCATATTTGCCTGAGCGCCTGAGTGTGGCTGCACGTTAGCGTACTCTGCCTCGAAAAGTTCGCAGAGACGGTCGATGGCAAGCTGCTCAATCTGGTCAACTATCTCGCATCCTCCGTAATATCTCGCTCCAGGGTATCCTTCTGCATACTTGTTTGTGCAGACTGATCCGAGTGCCTCAAGCACCTGGTCGCTGACATAGTTCTCTGAGGCAATCAGTTCGATACCTGATGTCTGCCTGTCTTCCTCTTTCTTGATTAGATTGAAAATTTGAAGATCCTGTTTCATAGGTGTGTTGGATTGTTGTTTTGAGTCTGCAAAATTAAGCATTTTTTAGAAATGAAAGAAGTTTTTTAACTTTGTGTCCGTAAACACAAACCGCAAGATGCAGAACAGGAAACTACTGAATATCGAATTAGGACGCATTTCAGCGACTGAGTATAAGGAACTGCCGGAGTCGGGTATAGTTGTCGTGCTGGACAATGTCCGTAGTGCACATAACGTAGGCTCGGCTTTCAGGACTGCAGATTCATTCAAGGCAGACAAGGTCTGGCTTTGTGGAATCTGCGCTGTTCCGCCATCAGCCGATATCCATAAGTCTGCATTAGGGGCAGAAGACAGTGTGGCATGGGAGCATGTGAGTGATACCATGGAAGCACTGCGCAGGCTGAAGGAGGATGGGTATGAGATCGTTAGCATAGAGCAGACAGTGAAGTCTGTCATGCTGGATACTTTCCGTCCGGAAAAGGGTAAGAAATATGCTCTGGTCTTTGGAAACGAGGTTGCGGGCGTGGATCAGCAGGTTGTGGATGCATCAGACTTTTCGCTGGAGGTCCCTCAGTTCGGAACCAAGCATTCTCTCAATGTATCGGTTACTGTTGGTGTGATACTTTGGCATTTCAGACTATTTATTTAATTTATACTATAATGAAAAAGATTTTTTACGCAGCGTTGTTCATAATGGCAGCAGCCTGCACATCGGCAAATCAGGTGGAGCTTTTCCCAGTATCAGATTTTGAAACAGAAGTGGACGGTCGCCCGGTATCGCTTTACACCCTTAAGGCTGGTGATCTTGTCATGCAGGTCACAAACTTCGGTGCCAGGGTTGTTTCTCTCTGGACTCCTGATAAGGATGGAAACTACGAGGATGTTGTCCTCGGATATGATAATATCGACAGGTATGTCAACAATACTGGAGAACGTTTTCTTGGTGCAGTCGTAGGCCCTTATGCCAATCGTATTGCAAACGGAACATATACCATTGACGGAGTTGCGTATGAGTTCCCTAAGAATAACAACGGCCAGACCCTTCATGGCGGTCTCAAGGGACTTGACCTGGTTGTCTGGGATGTCTTGGCAGCAGATGACAGCACTCTCGTGCTCACATATACCCACCCTGACGGACAGGATGGCAAGCCTGGCAATCTTGAGATATTCATGACTTATAGCCTTACATCAGACAATGAATTCAAGGTGGACTATATGGCACAGACAGACAAGGCGACCCATGTGAACATATCACATCACTCTTTCTTCAACCTTAAGGGCGAGGGTAACGGTACAATCAATGACCATGAGCTTTATATCAACGCATCTAATACTACACCGGTCAATGATGTCCTCATTCCATCAGGTGATATTGCTGACGTGACAGGAACTCCGTTTGATTTCCGCACGCCAAAGGCAATTGGAAAAGATCTCGATGTTGAAGACGAACAGCTCAGAAACGGTGGCGGCTATGACCATAACTGGGTACTCGATCGTCAGACCCCTGACCAGGTCGAACTTGCAGCATCAGTGTATGAGCCTGCTTCAGGACGTTTCATGGAGGTTTACACAGATCAGCCTGCCCTTCAGTTCTATGGTGGAAACTTCTTTGATGGTACGGTTTCAGGAAAGTATGGCAGACCACTTAAATATCGTGAGTCAATCGCTCTTGAAACCCAGAAGTATCCGGATACTCCAAATCATGAGAACTTTCCGTCGACTCTCCTGAGACCTGGAGAGGAGTACACTCACCACTGCGTATATCGTTTCTCAGTGAAATAATCACTGTCATTTCGTTTCTCTGTCTCTCTTTGTCATTTCGACCGAGTGAACACAATTGTCATTTCTACCGAGTGAGCACAATTGTCATTTCGACCGAGCGGAGCGAGTGGAGAAATCTTTCTAAATATGACAAAATGTCAGTCCGAAACGACTGGCATTTTCTTTGTCGATAGTGAGAGCGCTCACACGTCATTGCGAGGAGCGAAGCGACGTGGCAATCTTTAAAACAGAAATAAAAACGAAATAAAATGATCAGACCATTAGCAGACAGAGTCGTAATCGAGCCAAAGGCCGCTGAGACTCAGACAGCCTCAGGACTCTATATTCCTGATACAGCAAAGGAAAAACCACAGCAGGGAACAGTCGTTGCGGCCGGCCCCGGCAAAAAGGACGAGCCTATGGAGGTAAAGGTAGGTGATGTAGTCATCTACGGCAAGTATGCCGGCACAGAGGTGTCGGTAGAGGGCAAAGATTACCTCATCATGAAACAGGCGGATATCCTTGCAGTTCTTTAAGATTTCTCCACTCGCTTCGCTCGGTCGAAATGACAATTGTGTTCGCTCGGTCGAAATGATAGTGTGGCTTTATTGTCATGTCGAGCGAAGTCGAGACATCTATATGATAAAATATATTAACTATGGCAAAAGAAATAAAATTCAACATAGACGCCCGCGCCAGAATGAAGGAAGGCGTGGACGCACTTGCAGATGCAGTGAAGGTGACCCTTGGTCCTAAAGGACGCAATGTGGTCATTTCAAAGAAGTTCGGTGCGCCGCACGTGACAAAGGACGGTGTTACAGTAGCAAAGGAGATCACCCTTGAGGATCAGTTCGCTGACATGGGTGCGCAGATGGTGAAGGAAGTTGCAGCCAAGACAAACGAGCAGGCAGGTGACGGTACAACCACAGCTACAGTTCTCGCTCAGGCCATCATCAATGTCGGTCTCAAGAACGTTACAGCAGGTGCAAACCCTATGGACCTCAAGAGAGGTATCGACAAGGCTGTAGCAACTGTTGTAGAGAGTCTTCATGCACAGAGTCAGGAGGTAGGTGAGGACTATGCCAAAATCGAGCAGGTAGGAACTATCTCTGCAAACAATGACAACTACATCGGTAAACTCATAGCTGACGCAATGTCAAAGGTGAAGAAAGACGGTGTCATCACAGTAGAGGAGGCAAAGGGAACAGAGACAGAGGTGAAGGTAGTAGAGGGTATGCAGTTCGACAGAGGATACATCTCTCCATACTTCATGACAAATGGTGACAAGATGGAGGCCGTTCTTGACAATCCATATATCCTTGTTACAGACAAGAAGATCTCTACAATGAAGGATCTTCTTCCTATCCTCGAGCAGATTGCCCGTGAGGGTAAGTCTCTCCTCATCGTTGCTGAGGATGTAGAAGGTGAGGCACTCACAACTCTGGTTGTGAACAAGCTCCGCGGTACCCTCAAGATTGCAGCTGTGAAGGCTCCTGGTTTCGGTGACCGTCGTAAGGAGATGCTTCAGGATATCGCAGTTCTTACAGGCGGTGTGGTAGTATCCGAGGAAAGAGGATTCAGCCTGGAGACTACAACTCTCGGCATGCTTGGAAAGGCAGAGAAGGCTGTAGTGACAAAGGATAATACAACTGTCGTCAATGGCGCCGGTGCAGCTGATGCAATTCAGGACCGTGCAGACCTCATCCGCAAGCAGATCGAGACCACTACTTCAGATTATGACCGTGAGAAGCTCCAGGAACGTCTTGGTAAGCTGGCAGGTGGCGTTGCAGTTCTATATGTGGGTGCTGCTACTGAGGTGGAGATGAAGGAGAAGAAGGATAGAGTGGAGGATGCACTCAGTGCTACACGTGCAGCCGTAGAGGAAGGAATCGTTCCAGGTGGTGGAGTTGCATATATTCGCGCAGCTCAGGCCCTCAAGGGACTCAAGGGTGATAATGATGATGAGACAACAGGTATCAACATCGTTGCACGTGCAATAGAGGAGCCTCTTCGTCAGATCGCTGCCAATGCAGGTGTAGAAGGAAGCGTGATCATCAATAAGATCGCAGAAGGCGAGGCTGACTTCGGATACAATGCACGCACAGGCGAGTATGTACACATGCTTGAGGCAGGCGTGATCGACCCTACAAAGGTGGCTCGCGTCGCTCTTGAGAACGCAGCCTCAGTTGCAGGTATGTTCCTCACAACAGAATGCGCAATCGCTGACCTTCCAGAACCGGCAGCAGCTCCAGCAATGCCAGCTGGCGGCATGGGTGGAATGATGTAATCAATTACATACTACAATAGAATAAGACAGCCGGGCGGTCCTTCACAGGTCCCGCCCGGCTTCGTCAATATTTATGTAGTTAACCAGAAGGTTCGATTATACTGATTATTCTGCATCAGGTACATATCTGTCATAGTTGTATCCAAGGTTACCTGCAGAGACATAATACTGTACATATATGTAGAGACATCCCTTGTCCGGACCGTCTGTATAGTAGCATGATTCAAATCCGCCTTCTGTCACGTATGATGCGTCTCCCTGCCAGTATCCGATGTCACGCACTCCGATAGCACCGTGGTCACCTAAAGTGTATCCGGTGTCCTGGGCAGGAACTCGACAGAATGTATATGTGCCGTAGTCATCTGTTTTTGTATACTCAGGGAGAGCCTGAATCTTAAGGCTATAGCCTGGCTTATAAACGTCCTTGAATCTGTAGAGGGTTTCATCCGTGTCGCATACCTGGAACTCTGTCTGTGCAGGCGCGATGCCCAATTCTCCAAGTACTGCGAAAGTATATGTTCCCTTTGAAAGAGTAGTCCACGAGAGTCCATAGAATACAGACTCTGAAAGGACGGTCTGACCACCATTGACAGCAGCTGCAGTGATTGCATATGTTCCAGCCATCCCTGTCAAGGTGTCGTTGTATGCTGCCATTTCCTCCTTAGGTACAGCAACTCCTTCAGCAACTACCTTCTTTGCATACTCGTCAAGACCTTTCTCCTGAACGAAGGCCTCCTTGTCAGCCAGAAGCTCGACCAGATAATGTACAGACTCTGCCTTATTGTTGGCAACAAATCTTACGACGACGTCCTCGTCTGTATTGTAACCCTCACCAGGGGCATACTGATATATTGTAGCATGAGGCGCAGGGTCGTTACCTGGCTCGGTGCCAAGTTTCTCCGTACATGCAGCCAGGCACATAAATGCTGCGGCTGCTGTCATCATATGAATATATTTTCTCATATCTTCAAAATTTAATGATTACCATACATGTTCTGGAGAGTCACCTTCTGGAGTGAGCGGAGTAGGATTGTTCTCAAGAATTCCCTTGTTGTAGTCAGTCTCAGTCTCAATGATACAGAGGTTTGTCCAGTATGGAGCAGATTCTGTATTGAAACGGGCTCCCTCGTAGTGGTTGGTTCCTGCATAGCTTCGGATCACACCCTTGTTAAGACGCTTGATGTCGAATGTTGCAAATCCTTCGCCCCAAAGCTCGACTCTACGCTGCCACCATACGTTGTCACGGAATGATACGCTTGAGTCATACGCATAATTAGGGTCACGCAGTTTTGCGAAAGTCTCAAGCAGCTGCTTGCCCCTTCCTTCATCCTGCATTCCGGCAGCCTCAGCCTCGATAAGCATCATCTCTTCAACTCGCATCAAAGGAACCGATACACATGTAGCAGCGAAAGCGTTGCCGTTACGTCCGTCTGCTCCACCACCTGCTCTGAACTTGAGGGCAAGTCCACCGACAGCCTTGCTTGTGGTAGCACTTGCAGCAGTGATGAGTCTGTCTGGATAGTCTGAATAAACAGAAAGTGCAGCGAGAGCCTCATCCATAGTTGCCATCTCGTCGATAGCAAAGTCTACGTAACATTTCTTTCTGAAGTCTGTAGCAGGAATTGTCTCATAAAGGTGAGCATCAATTCTCTTAGGCTGGCCGTAGTTACTTGCATAAAGTACGTCCTGCACCTCAAGGAACATCTGTGAACCCCAGTTTGAGTCAGAGTCGTTTGCAAGGATGTTAGGGTCGTCTGACTTGAATGTCAGACCGTAGATCCATGCGTGGTTAGGTGTGTTGAACGCAGTCATACGGTCGAGGTATTCCTCCTCAGTAAGCGGGCTATATCCTTCCATTGCCATCTTTGCATACTTCTCTGCATTAGGGAAGTCTTCAATTGTGAGGTAAGCACGAGCCTTAAGGCCATATACAACATTGAGATTAGGAGTGTATACATCGCTGCGCTGATACTCTGCAAGATATTTCTCTGCGAGCTCGAGATCTGAAAGGATGAAGTTCCAGATTTCGGTGTTGGTTGCGCGTGGGTTGTTGGCGTAGTCAAGAGTCTTCTCTGTTACGATAGGAACAGTGACCTTGTCCTCATTACCCTTGTAAGTATACTGGAACATTCTTGCAAGGTCCATATAGAACATCGCTCTCATTGCGAGTGCGATACCTGCACCCTGAACGTGCTCCTCTATAGGATTGTCTCCTGCCATGTTGAGGACAGTGTTGCAGTTGTTGATCCATTTGTAGTAATATGTCCACGGCAGCTGGCAGACCGCATATCTTGGTCCGAGACCTGTTCCTACTGCATACCATGTAGTATACCAGTCCTGCTCATCGAGGACGATATCCTGTCCCATTACGTCTCTCTGAAGGAAGAACGATGGATAACCATAGTCCCATGGATAGTAATTTGAACCTCCATATGTGAACTGACCTACCAGAGACGATGTACAAGTGTTGACAAAAGTCTGATACACTCCCGGAGAATTTGCCACCTGATCAGATGTGGCAATGTTCTGCTGAGGCATAGTCTCCTTGATGCAGCCTGTAAGTCCCAGCACTCCGGCTATTGCCAATATTTTAAATATAGTCTTCATTGTTTGCTGTCATTAGAATGTAAATTGAACACCACCAGAAATAGTCCTTACAGGAGAATAGCTGAGCACGTTGAGGTTTCCTTCATATGCATAGCGTGGGTCGAGTCCCTTGCGGGCAGACCAGAACCAGAGGTTCTCTCCTGCTGCGTATACGCGCATCTTGCACTTGTTCCTGAAGAGTTTCTCAGGAAGGGTATAACCTACCATGAATGACTGGAAGTTGAGGTAGCTTGCGTCTGTCAGGAAGAGGTCGCTTGATGCTGCACTGAACGAGTCGCCATACTGCCAACGTGGGAGGTTGCTAGATGTGTTATCTGGGCTCCATGCCTTCTTCCAATCCTTGTGGATTGCCATACCTGCGCCCTGTGCATTCTCGGAGCTACCTACAACGCCCTGGTAGTACATATCGAACACCTTACCACCGAGCTGGTAATCGAACATGAGCGAGAGGTCGAATCCACCTACGCGAAGCTCTGTACCGAATCCACCGAATACCTTAGGAAGGATACTTCCGTGCTCGTACTTAGTAGCATCGTTGAAGTCATATGTAGTTGTTCCCTTTTCAATCACAGTTTCGTTACCATTCTCGTCAACTTCAACAAGATCCTTGTAGAACATAGCCTGTCCAAGCTCGTCAACTCCTGCATAGCATGGAGCGTAGTAGTTGTTAAGCTCGCCGCCTTCTCTATAATAATAAGTGAGGTAGCCGTTTGCACTCTCTGAGAAACCTCCGGTAAGGATCTTTGAAGGAGGGAGAGTGAGGATTCTTGTCTTGTTGTGTGACATGTTGCCGAATACAGACCAGTCAACAAGTCTTGAACGTACGAGAGTAGCATTAAGTGAGAGCTCGACACCATAGTTGAGAATATCACCGATGTTGTCGTACATACCTCTTGAACCTGAAGACTCAGGGATAGATGTCCAGAAGAGGAGGTCTGATGTCTTCTTGTGGTACGCATCAAGGTTACCGCTCAAGCGTCCCTGGAACAAGCTGAACTCAACTCCGACGTTGGTGTTAGTAGTTGTCTCCCAAGTGATGTTAGGGTTACCCTTCTGTGCAAATGCAGCACTCATGCTTGTGTCAGTTGCCTTGGAGAGCTTGTAAAGGTCTACATAGTTGTATGAACCTATGCTGTCATTACCCTGCTGTCCAACTGAAGCCTTGAGCTTGAGAAGATCTACCCACCATGCATTCTGCATGAAGTTCTCCTTGTTGATGATCCATGCCGCTCCGACAGACCAGAAGTTACCCCAACGGTTTGCAGGTGCGAAATATGAAGTTGCATCACGACGGAAACTTGTAGATACATAGTACTTGTTAGCATAGTCATACTGTGCGCTGAGGAAATAACCCTCTACATTGTACTCTGTAGAATATGAGTCGGAGTCATCCTTTGTTGCAGCTGCACCGATTTCCGGAATTTCAGGAGAGAACATACCCTTTGCATGAGCCCAGAGATACTTTGTCTTGGCATTGTAGTACTCGTGACCGAGCATTACGTTCACGTTGTGGCTTCCGAAAGAGTCGAAGTATGTAAGGGTCTGCACGTTGTTTGTTCTGAATCCCTCGTTGGCTGTCTTTGAAATCTCTCCGCCGGATGCAGCTGATGAACCATAGAACATGTTGCCGAAAGATGATACGGTGCTGTTGCCCCAGATCACTGTGCTGTTTACACTGAGCTTGAGGAAGTCAGTGAAGAGAACATCAGCGTATGCATTTGCATTGAGCTGGTTTCCTCCTACAGTGTACTTGTTGTAGTTGTTTGCTCCAAGAGGGTTACCTGTGCTGAGGTATGGTCTTGTAACTCCATAGCCTGTAGCTGCAACACCGTAGTCATAAGCTGGGTTGCCGTACTGGTCAGTCTTGATCGATACATTGCCCTCAGCATCCACTACTCTTACATATACAGGATAGATAGTACCTACAGATGAAGTATAAGAGAAGAGGTTTGCACTGCTGGCAGAGGTGCCCCAGTTGGAGTTCTGATTCTGGTCAGAGTGTACCAGACCTACGTTTGTTCCTACCTTGAGCCATTTCTTTGCCTGATAGTCTGCCTTGATTCTTGCAGAAATACGCTCAAAGTTAGAGTGGTCTACGATACCATCCTCGTTAAGGTATCCGATGCTCATATAATAAGTAGAACGGTCAGTAGCTCCGTTGACGCTGACATTGTATTCCTGGCGGAGGCTGTTCTTATAAGCCTCATCAGTCCAGTTGTCCGGAGTCATCCAGTAGTCTGTACCATTATATGAAACCTTGCGTCCGAGAGTCGCATTAGGATTGAGCTTACCGTTGATGATGAGGTTCTCTCCTTCAGGATATGAGAATACGTTATACTGGAGATCCTGGAGCATCTGGCTGTTGGCACGCATGTCTGCATCTTCATGGAGCATACCGTCTCCGTAGAAATACTTGTTATACAGCTGTGCATAGTAAGCCTCGTAATATTCACCTGGGTCTGTAACGAGGTCATAATTCTGGATAGCCTTTGAGTTGACACCCCATTTCATATCTACGTTGATCACAGCATCCTTGGATTTTCCGGTCTTTGTAGTGATGATGATCACTCCGGAAGCTCCACGAGCACCGTAAAGAGCAGCAGAAGCAGCATCCTTGAGCACAGTTACAGACTCGATGTCTGACTGTGGGATGTTGGTGAGGCTTGCAGTATAAGGTGAACCGTCGACAATCACGAGTGGCTCTGTACCTGCATACATTGAGCTGATACCACGGATGTTCACGCTTCCGCTTGATGAACCAGGCTGGCCGCTGCCTCCGCGAAGCTGGAGACCTGCCACCTTGCCCACAAGGGCGCTGGTCACGTCTGTAGTCTGACGTTTTGAAAGTTCATCAGCCTTGACTACGGTTGCGGAACCTGTGAATGCCTCCTTTGTAGTGGCGCCGAACGCAACGACAACCACATCGTCCAGATAGGTCGCGTCTTCGTGCATTACGACTGTAACAGGCTCAGCCTGCACTGGAGCCGATGCTGTGGTCATGCCAAGGAAGGTTACGATGATTTCCTTTGCATCAGCAGGAACCTGGCGGATTCCGAACTCACCGTTTTCATTAGTGATCGTACCGATGGTAGTTCCATTTACCAGGACGTAAGCTCCGGCAATCGGTTGGCCGTCCTTCTCAGCGACAACTTTTCCAGTCACTGTGAGTGTCTGGGCTGTCGCCAGACCGATACTCGCAAAGAGTAGGGTCATCAACAACAATAAATGTTTCTTCATAGTGTTGACATTAATAAGTTAAACATAAATATTGAATGAATAGCATTTCACTTGCATGCTTGCACTATAAAACGAGCATTTTAAAAGGCATTGTGTCTCAAATTTAAAACAATTAATTTTAATTTGCAAACATCCTTAACATGCCACAGAATGAATATAATCCACATTTTTAGCCCTTCAACTTAAATGCTCGTTTAAAAAGTCAAAAATAAGTTACAAATTGTAAGTGCTTTTTAGAACAGCCTTATGTTTATCAATTTTTCAGATTTTTGCCAATTATTGGTATTCTAACGCAAATTCAACTCTAAAATATATTTTCGGAGAGTATTTCGGTGAATGTCGAAGCGTTTCGCTATAATATTAAGAGGTATACCTTCGTGCATCATTGAGCGTATTTCCTCCTGCATAGATACCACTACTTCCTTTTTCCTGGAGCTTCCGGCAGGACGACCAAGTTTCACTCCTGCAAGTTTCTTTTGAGCTAAAGCCTCTCTGGTCCTCTGAGAGATCAGGTTTCTTTCTATTTCTGCAGCAAGAGCAAAAGCAAATGCTATGATCTTTGAATTGATGCTGTCGCAAAGTTCAAAGCTATCCTTTATAGTATATATACATATCCCTTTTGATGAGCATTGATTAAGTACGCTCATTACCATCAGCATATTTCGTCCGAGGCGGGACAGTTCGGTGCAGATCAACGTATCCCCTTTCCTCATCCTTCTGATGAGTCTTCCGAGTGTCCTCTTTTCTACAGCTGCCGTTCCTGAGACAGATTCCGTCACCCATCTGTCTATGGCGATGTTTCTGTTTTTACAGTATTTTCTGATTTCATATTCCTGGCTGTCGTAAGACTGCATTGCAGTACTTACTCTGATGTAAGCATAAATTGACATGGTCATTAAGATTTAAAGTGCTTTAAAATGCTCGTTTTATAGTGCATGTCTACTAAAAGTGTAGCAAAAAATCCTATTCAATATTTATGTTTAACAACTAAAATCAACACTATGAAAAAAACACTATTGTTGATGTTTGCCTTACTCGTAGCGAGTATTGGCATGGCTACAGCCCAGACTATTACCGTAACAGGTCGAGTTGTAGCAGAGAAGGACGGCGAGCCGGTAGCCGGAGCTTACGTCTTGGTAAACGGTACCACTATCGGTACAATTACCAATGATCTTGGTGAGTTCGGTATCAGGGAAGTGCCAGCAAGCTCAAAAGAGCTTATCGTGACTTTCCTCGGTCTTGCTACAACATCTGCTCCAGTGCAGGCAGAGCCTCTGACAATCGTTATGCGTGAAGATCAGAATTATCTTGACGATGTTGTCGTGGTGGCTTATGGTACCGTGCGCAGAGAAGCAGCTACCGGAAGTGTTACATCGGTAAAGAATGAGCAGCTTGCTCAGGTTCCTGCAACATCTGTAGATAAGATGCTTGCCGGTAAGATGGCCGGTGTGACCATTACATCCGGATCAGGTCAGCCTGGTTCTACATCTACAATCCGCGTCCGCGGTATCTCATCAATCAACGCAGGAAATGAGCCTCTTTGGGTTGTCGACGGTATTCCTGTAATGGCTAGCGACTTCCGTCAGCTTTCTAACGCCGGTGTAGGTGGTGGTTCATCATCAACCTTCCTTAATCCTAATGACATTGAGTCAATCACTGTCCTTAAGGATGCGGCAGCAGCATCAGTTTATGGTTCGCGTGCGGCAAACGGTGTAATCCTCGTTACTACCAAGAGTGGTAAGGCTGGTAAGGCGCGCTTCACAGCAAGAGCAAAATATGGTGCTCAGCAGCTTATCAACGATAAGAACTGGCGTCCTCTTACAGGTGCTGAACTTATCCAGTATAGAAGAGATGCAGCCATCAACGCAGGACACGATCCATTTGATCCGGCAGATCAGTACTATACTCCGGATACTCTTCTTGAGAATGGTACAACAAACTGGTATGACGCTCTTACAAGAATCGGCTCTCTTCAGGAGTACGAGGTTAACGCAACAGGCGGTAACAATAAGGGATCATACTATGCTTCTGCAGCATATCACAAGAATGAAGGTGTTTTCGCTGGAATCGACTACAGCCGTTTCTCAGCACGTGTAAACACTGACTATCAGCTTCTTCCTACTCTCAAGAGTGGTGCAAGATTCAACCTTAGCTACTCTGACTCGAACTCTGGTCAGATGGGTGACCTTTTCTATTCTAACCCTCAGTATGCAATGTTCAGCATTCTGCCTTGGACTCCTTTCAAGAACGAGGACGGAAGCTTCAACGTAAATATTCCTGAGAACTCAGATACAAACCCTGCAGCTGTTGCTTACTATGATACTTATAATGATAAGGATTATCGTCTACAGGGAAGTATCTATCTCGAGTGGAGCCCGATCAAGCAGCTCACATTCAAGACTACAAACGCTCTTGAGTTCGTATATGTGGACTCAAAGCAGTATTGGTCAGCTGAGACTAACAAGGGTACTGCTACTCTCTTCAAGTATTGGAGCAAGGACCTTCGCTATACTACTTCAAACACTGCAACTTATGATGATAAGTTCGGTCTTCACTCAGTGAGAGTTCTTGCAGGTCAGGAGGCGATGGTTGACACATATGACTACCTCGGTGGTTACTCTCCAAATGTCAACCCTCTTATCCCATTCCCTAACACATCTACACCAGAGGCCGATGAGGTTGCTTATAACCTTACTGATGAGTCTATGGTATCTTTCTTCGGTGTTGCTGACTACAACTTCGACAACAAGTACTACTTCCAGGGTTCGGTTCGTGCCGACGGTTCTTCACTCTTCGGAGCGGACAGCAGATGGGGTGTCTTCTGGTCAGTCGGTGGATCATGGAACATCACAAAGGAAAACTGGATGGCTCCTACAAGAAACTGGCTCAGCCTTGCTAAGATCAGAGCTTCTTATGGAGTAAACGGTAACAACAATATCGCCGCTTATCGTGCATATGGTATCTATTCTACCGTTACATATGGATCTTATGTAGGTATGGCACCATCACGTCCGGCGAATCCAAGCCTCTCATGGGAGAAGAACAAGACCGTAAACGTTGGTCTCGATTTCGGATTCTTTGATGACAGACTCACTGCAAGCGTTGACTGGTACAACCGTAATACTGATGACATGCTCCTCAGTAAGCGAGTTCCTTATACTACAGGTTTCGGCTCTAACTTCATGAACATCGGTGCTATCCGCAACAGAGGTCTTGAGTTCCAGCTCGAAGGTGTCCTTGTAAACTCTAATGATTTCCAGTGGACTGCTGGCTTCAACGTAGCATTCAACCGCTCAAAGGTTCTTGATCTCGCAGACAGCGAGTATCTCAGTGTAGGTGATGGCCGTGCGTCAAACAACACTAGTACTCCAGTGAGGATCGTAAAGGATAAGAGCCTCTACACATTCTACCTCCGTGACTGGTATGGTGTTAACCCATCAAATGGTGATCCTCTCTGGTACGCAGAGGATGGTTCTCTCACAAGTGACCACAACAAGGCACGCTACATTTATGCCGGATCTCCTGAGGCTAAGGCGACAGGTGGTTTCAATACAAGCTTGACATGGAAGGGACTTACACTTTCTGCATTCTTCGAATTCGTATATGGAAACAAGGTTTTCATGGCTTCACAGTTTGACCTCGATGGCGCTGACATGACAGGTAACACCACAACCTACTCTCTCAATTACTGGAAGAAGCCGGGTGATACAGGTGTTCATCCAAAACCAGTAGCAGGTGCTCCTAAGGCTCCATATAAGAACTCTACAAGATACCTTCAGGATGGTAGCTACACAAGAATCAAAGATATCACACTTTCTTACTCACTTCCTGAGAACGTGCTCAAGGCAATCAAGATGCAGGGCGTAAGAGTATATGTAAGTGCATTGAATCCTTACACATTCCACAATGTTCAGGGCGTAATGGATCCAGAGCTTGGCCCACTTGGATACTCAATGGGAGCAGCTCACACAATGGTTAAGTCAATTGTGGGCGGAGTAGAAGTTTCATTCTAAAGTAGACGAGAATTATGAAGAAATTTTTAATATATTTAGGAACTGCAGCAACTGCGCTTGTGGGACTTTCAGGATGTGAAGGTTTCCTTACAAGAGAGCCGCAGCTTGAGCAGTCTACAGAGATCACACTGTCAACTTACAGCGGACTCAATGACGCGACTCATGGTGCATACTACTATATCGCTTCAACAGGCTGGTACGGCCAGAGCTGGGTAATTGACGCTGAAATGAGATCCGGCAACGGTATGAAGTCTAACTTCAAGAACTCAAACCGTTGTGCTCAGGCATATAACTGGAACTACACTGAGGATGCTACTTCAGGAATGTGGTCTACAGCATATGTCACAATTGCAATGGCAAACAACGTCATCGACAACCTCGAGGGCAAGGAAACTGACGAAGTAACTACTCAGGATCTCAACAACCTCAAGGCTGAGTGTCTGTTCATCAGAGCATTTGCACACTTCTGCAATGTCCTTACTTACGGACAGCCTTATACTTACTGTGTCGCTAATGATCAGGAGAGTCTTGGTGTACCTTACGTATACCACACTGATCCTAACGGTAAGCCAAAGCGTGAAACAGTCATTTCAAACTATGAGAATATCGTAGCTGACCTTCTCGAGGCTGAGAGCCTCATCGATCCTGAGTATTCTGCTAAGGATGTACGTCCAAGTCTCACAGACGAGCTTGCAGCTGTGAATATCTCTACTATTCAGGCTCTTCTTTCAAGAGTTTACCTCTACATGGGTGAGTGGCAGAATGCTGCTGACTATGCAACCAAGGTAATCGAGAGCGGAAAGTATCAGATGTGGACAGCAGAGGAATATCCTACAGTATGGGGTAAGGAGCTTGGCTCAGGTGAGGTTATCTTCGAGGTTTATGGCAAGCGTACAAACAGTGCATACGGTAGCTGGGAGGACCTTTCTTACTTGACAAGTCCAAACGGTTCCGGCGACCCTCAGGCAGCTCAGCCGCTCATCGACCTCTATGCAGAGGGTGATGTTCGTCTTGATACTTACAGAACAGATGATAATGAAGAGTCTGGCATTCTTTGGACAGCAAAATATCCAGGTAAGGGTGACAATGCCGCTCCAGATTGTAATAACGTTGTTATCTTCCGCCTTTCTGAGATGTATCTCAACAGAGCAGAGGCTATCATGAGAGGTGCTAAAGTTGATGGCGCAACTGCTATCTCTGACATCAACATGATTACATCTAACCGTGGAGCTGCTGCTTACTCTTCAGTAGGTCCGGTTGACATCCAGACAGAGCGTCGTAAGGAGCTCGCATGGGAAGGTCACTATGTCTATGACCTTGCAAGATGGGGTATGCCAGTAGAGCGTGAAGAGGCTGATTATCCTCTCCTTACTCAGAACCATAACGTTCCGTTCCCATCAACCAAGTGGGCGCTTCCTCTTCCAAAGAGCGAGCTTGACGTGAATGATAACCTTGTTCAGAACCCTAAATAGTGAACGATATGAAACTCAATATAAAATATCTTAGTTTTCTTCTTGCCGGAGCAGCTATGCTTGCTTCATGTGACAAGAATGAGCCTAATGTCTTCGACGACAAGGATGCTTTCGTAGCTTTTGACGCTGTATCTGTAAGTTATAACGAGGACTATTCGAATGAGGGTGCAACTTTCAAGATTCCTGTGACTCTGGCTTCTGTAAAGGGTCTTGAGGAGACTGTTAAGTTCGAAGTTGTAACTCCTGAGCAGAAAGCTGCTGTTGCAGGTGTAAACTATGAGCTTCTTACTACAACAGGAGTCCTCTCTTTTGATGCTGAGAACCGTACTCAGTACATCGAGTTCAAGACTATGCCTGACGGAGAGTATACTGGTGACCTTAAGTTCTCTGTAAAGATTCTTCCTAGCGAGACTCTCAAAGTCGGTGCAGAGTCAGAGTGTACTGTAACAATCGCAGATATCGACCACCCTCTTACATTCATGTTGGGTTCATATACTGCAACTGGTACACACTTCGTTAGCGGTGCATCACTTGTATGGACAATGACATTCTATAAGGATGCAGAGGATGATCATAAGGTTTGGATCGACAATATCTTTGCAAACGACGGTTGGGCTGCTGAAGATACTAGATACTATGGTATTGTAAGTGATGACAACACTACTCTTAATATTCCATTCGGACAGGAGTCTGAATATAAGTATGGTGGAACAACTCCTGTAACTTTGTTAGGTCTGACTTCTGAAGGAGACGGCGCAGATACAGGTTCTGTCAATGTTAATATCATTGTAGATGGAACCAAGGTAACTCTTGATTTTGGCACTGAGTGGGGTTTCTGGGCTAATATTGAAGGTGCAGGATATATCGGAGTTGTTTCTCCAGGTATTACAGCAGAGAAAAACTAAAAGTGATTCATTATGAAAAAGATATTATTCACAATACTTGCAGCGGCAGCAGTGTCTGCCGCCTGCACTAAGTTCGAGCAGGATACTGTTCCTACTTACGATAGTGTTGCAGCACCGGAAGTAACGGCTACTGTTGTTTCTGATACAGAGATCACAGTAACTGTAACAGCTGCCGAGAACACACACTACTATGGCTATGCTGTGATGAAGGGTGCACCTGGTGCAACAGCTGACAAGCTTGTTGCCGGTGGTTATGCAAAGGATGGTAACGTTGTCGCTCAGGGTGAGGACAACGCACCTCAGGCAGCTCAGGTAAAGTATTCAGAGGAAACAAAGACTGTAACTCTTGAGCTTTCAGGTCTTACTCCATTGACAGAGTATACAGTTTATGCTGCTGCTGTGACTGAGATGGGTGTGACAAGTGAGGTTGCTGTCAAGACTGTAAAGACTACTGACGGTACTGAGCCTGTTTTGGCTAGCGCAGATTTTGATGAGACAGACAATGTCCTTACATTCGTCCTCGGATTCAATGATCCAGTTCAGCTTACCGGCAATGGTACAGCAAAGGCTTGGTTCTATGCTGAGAACTACGCAGATGCAGATGATATGTTGATTCTCTGGAAAGAGGTAGATATTCCAGCTGATCATATTGCTACAAGTGGTAAGAACCTTCTTATTGCAGTCCCTGCATCAGAGTATATCCCAGGTGCATATGTGGCAGTAACATTCTCAGAAGGTGTCGTGAAGAACGGTGCTGATGCAACTAACGCAGCTTACGAGTCACATACTATCGGATACGATGAAAATGATGAAATTCAGAAGGATGGTATCTTCGGATACTATGACTATGCAAGCTGGGATTTCTCTCTCGTAGATCCTGCAGATCTTCCTGAGGAGGGAGAAAACGATGACCTTGGTGGAGAAGAGGGTGACGAGGAAGAAGTAGAAGAGGTTGAGCCTGTTTACTTCAGCGACTGGACAGAACTGATGATGACAGCATATACTACTTCAAAGTATCCATTGGCAGGTAGAACAGGCGAAGGCGGTGCAGGTGTAGTTGCAACCGAGTCAAACGGTAAGACTGTTTCTTATCCGGCAAAGACTTTCGGAGTGGTTTCTGACTATGTTGCTGCTGTATTGCTTGCTGAGGCTCCTGCATACGGCGCTTCAATTTCATTCTCTATCGAGGAGGGTACATTCATGGATATCTTCGGTAATGTGAACAATGCTTTTGAGGCTGAGGGTGCATACTTCTGCTCTTATGGCTACACTTTGGAGGACATCATCGGATCATATCAGTATACATGTGCCAGTGCCTACTCTGGTGACCCGGTCACAGGAACATGGACAATCGCTGAAAGTGATGACCCAGAGAAAGGTAATGTGATGTTTACAGAGATGTACAGCACTGAATGTGTGTCAAATGTGTATGCTCAGTTTGATCCAGTTTCCGGTACATTGACTGTTCCATCTCTTCAGTTGTATGGAGCTAATGATAAGTACCTCTTTGCGTTCTGCTCATCTGATAACAATGGTAAAGTCTCTGATGTTGACGTAGTGTTTGCCGTACCTCAGGCAGGCGTTATCAATGGCCAGAGCGGTTACTTTGGTGATGCTGTAATCAATCCTGCTGATTATAGCATTCTCGGATTCTTCGATGTATACTACGGCTTCGAGGCTGTAAGAGCACAGGCCGTTGCGAAGGCTCCTGCAAGAGCTGCGGTAAGAGTTCAGTTCTAATTCTATATCAAGTCATAGGGCGGTGAAACGCCCTATGACTTCCACTAACACTAAAACCAGAAGGGAAATGAAACGCATCATGTGTGTTGCGGCCGTGATTTTATTGGCTGCAATCAGGGGCTATTCACAGTCCCCGACCACAACATATCCGTACCTCTACGATAATTTCATTTCGGGTACTGTCGTCATGGATGACGGCAGTAAGGAGGCCAGGCAGATGAATGTGCATCTGCGCGCTGGTCGTCTTCACTATATTGATAACGGAATCATAAAGGAAGCTTTTCTTAAGGATGTTGCTGCTGTGGAAATCGGCAGCGATGTCTTCATTCCTGTATTTACCTCTGTGATGAAGGTTGTTGCAATGAATGATAACGGATGTGTCGTGTTGGAGCAGCTGGGCGATTTTGAAGCTGCCCTCTCTGGCAGCGGAGCATATGGAACAAGTGCGTCCTCCTCAGCAACGATGAAACTTTCATCGGTCCAGTCAGATAGTGAGGTTAATCAGAACTATATGAATATTCTCAATGAGAAGAGTGAAGGAGCTGATCTTCAAATAATTTCTTCCTACTACATCGTTACGCCTAAATATAAGGTAAGGGCTACACGTCGTGATATCGAGGAGAGTATTCCTGAAGATAAATCAGTACTTCTTAAGGACTTTATCAAGGCTAATAAGATAAAGTGGAAGTCTCCTGAGGACTTGTTGCCATTGGTTGATTTCTTGTGTGAGTAATTCAGAATCTGTTATGAAATTTAACAATAACATATTACGTACATTAGCTGCAATCTCTTTGCTTACATGTCTTTCATGCGTAAGTGAAGATCAGATTGTGCTTGTCGAGCGTGAACAGCAACCTCAGGAACAGGTCTTCGGCCTTGGACTTTCTGAGGATCAGCTGCTTTCCCGTATGAATATCTTTGTGTCGGATGACCTTGCGCTTGATCTGGAAGGTGCGACCAAGGAGAGTGGAGAAGTGGACCTTCGTCTGTTCAAGTCCCTTTCCCAGCAGGGTGTTGTCAAGATGCGTCGTCTCTTTCCTGATGCAGGAAAGTTTGAAGAAAGAACCAGAGCAGAAGGCCTTCACAAGTGGTATGTCCTCGATTATGAAGAAGGTCATTCCATGACAAAGGCTTCTGACGGTCTCATGTTTGAAGGGGTCGAGATCGTGGAGTATTGTCCAAAGATCGAGATCATCGATAATCCTCAGATTGTGGAGGTGGTCGATCTTACTACAAAGGCGTCTTCTTCTGGAGTATTCGATGATCCTATGCTTGACCAGCAGTGGCATTACTACAACAATGGTAAGGTCAGCTCTTCAGTCAGCGGATGCGACATAAATGTGGTGCCGGTGTGGAAGAATTACTCGACCTATAACAAGTATAAAGGTGATATTATTGTTGCCGTTGTTGACGGCGGTATCGACTATAAGCACGAGGACCTGGTAGATAATATGTGGAGAAACCCAGACAAGACAGGAGAGAATGTCTATGGATATAACTTCGTGACCAGCTCCTTTGTTGTGACTCCTGATGATCACGGTACTCATGTGGCAGGAACAGTTGCGGCCGTCAATAATAATGGTATCGGTGTTTGCGGCGTAGCTGGTGGTGACAAAAAGAAGAAAATAAATGGAGCTAAGCTGATGTCATGCCAGATCTTTGAGGGCAAGAACTCCGGATCAGGTGCAGAGGCTATCAAGTGGGGTGCAGACCATGGCGCTGTCATCTCGCAGAACAGCTGGGGCTATTCTACTCTTGACTCTACTCCTTCATCCGTAAAGAGTGCTGTTGATTATTTTGAAAAATATGCAGGTCTTGACGAGAACGGACGCCAGGTTGGTCCGATGAAGGGCGGTCTTGTTATTTTCGCTGCGGGAAATGAGGCAAAGAATACATCCAGCAGTGACTACGAGAAGATACTCTCAGTAACTTCTGTCGGAGCTGACTATAAGAGGGCATATTATACATGCTACGGTAGTTGGGCGGACGTTATAGCTCCTGGTGGTGACGCCAAGAAGGGTAATCAGGTGCTCAGCACAGTTCCAGGCAACAAGTACGGAAAGATGCAGGGAACTTCTATGGCCTGCCCTCATGTCAGTGGTGTTGCTGCATTGGCATTGGCTCGCTTCGGTGGCGATGGATATACAGCAGCGGCCTTGCGTAAACAGATTGAAGATAATGTTACTGATATTTCTTCTTTCAATGTCGGCTATGAACTTGGAAAGGGACTGATCAACGCCTACAGGACTGTCGGAGCATCGGGTGGTAAAGCTCCCGAGGTGCCTACCGGTCTTGCCGTGTCAGCTCAGTCAAATAATATAAGCTTCAATGTAAAGATACCAAGAGATTCTGATGACGGAGTTCCAAGTACGGTCTATGTCTACTATTCTACAGAGGATTTTACGTCGACCAAAAACAAGTCGTTCGGTATGTTCTATGTGGAAGATTTGAAGCCGGGAGATGAACTTTCCGGAACCATCAGCGGTGTCGATTTTGAAACAGAGTACTATATTGCAGCGCTTGCTGGTGACCTTGCAGGCAATAAGTCATCGTTGTCACCTCGAGTGAAGGTGACTACCGGTCCTAACTCGGCACCTGTTCTTAAAACAGCTTCTCCTCTTGATATCAAGATCAAGGCGCACCAAGTGACATCAGCTGACTTTGAAATCGAGGAGCCAGATGGTCACTTCTATCTCATAGATCTCGAGCCGGGCTCTGATGCAGCCATACTCGATACTCTTGTGAGAAATGCTCCGAGGATCCGTCTTACACCATCTCTGGTGCCTACTGGAAAGTACACTGCAAAACTCGTTGTGACAGATATCTATGGCATGGCGTGCGAACAGGAATACAGATATGAGGTTCTTCCCAATCACGCTCCTGTGCAGGCAAAGCCGATTGAGAATATGATCTTCAATTCAAAGGCAGCTCAGGTGCAGGAACTTATCGCAACTGACTACTTCATAGACGAGGACGGCGAGGAATTGTCATATACGTTTACGTTCAGTCATCCTGATGTAGCAAATATGACTTATTCAGCAGGTAAGTTCCAGATTACATCAATGAATTATGGTGTGTCAGATATTACTGTTACCGGTGCCGATGTCCGAGGGGAAATTATCTCTCAGTCATTCAAGGTGCTGGTAAGGAGTGACTCAAAGCCGTTGAGTCTTTATCCTAATCCTGTAATAGATAAGATGAATATCCGTGTGGGAGCGGATGCTGCATATGTATCATTGAAGATTATATCTGCTCTGGGATCAGAAGTGTTTGATGACGATTTTACAGATGTATCTCCATTCTCTGAGATCAAAGTTGACCTTTCGTCACTTGTTCCTGGTGCATATACAGCAGTAGTTGTGATAGACGGAGTTGAATACAAACAACAGATAGTTAAGTTATGATCCGAAGATATATAGAATCAGTAGCCCTTGTATTCGGTTTGCTGATGTGCAGCGGAAAACTTCAGGCGCAGGTGCTGCCTTCTCTGTTTATGAATCAGGATCCTGTTTCCCTGGCTATGGGAAGTTCGGGGGTGGCTGCAGATGCAGATGCTTTTGCGCTTGAAAATAATGTTGCAGCAATTCCATTTGCAGAGCAGAGTATGGCTGTAAAAGCAGGTTTCGGACTATGGCAGCCGTCTTATGCAGACCTGAAGACTATCGGTCTTGCAGGTATGTATAAAGTTTCTGAAAAAATTGGCCTTGCTCTTGATTTCAAATATCTGATGCTGCCATCCTACAGCGGTGTTACCGGAGGAGGAGCAGATATCAGAGGCAGTGAGTTTACCCCTAAGGAATTTGGTCTGTCTGCAGGTTTTTCCTATGCCTTAATTGATTGCCTTTCTGCAGGTTTGAGCCTTAGATATGCAGGTTCTTCGTTGGCTTCAGATGCAAATGCAAAGGTGTTTGGAGCAGACTTGGGCGTGTTCTTTAAAAAGAATGCCCTTTCAGCCGGATTATCACTTAATAACATTGGAACAAAGGTCAAGTATTCGCAGACTGCATACTCGCAGCCAATGCTTGTAAAGATGGGAGCTGGCTACAATCTCGAGATGGGCTCTTCTGAACTCTTCTTTTCAGCTCAGGCAGATGTGCTGTTTGCCGGAGGAGTGATGGCTGGTGCGGGTTGCGAATATTCATTCAATGATATGGTATTTGCCAGGGCTGGCTATCATTATGGAAATGCTGTCAATGCTGTGCCGTCACATGGGTCGGCAGGTATTGGTATAAAGGTAGTTGGTGTGAGCCTTGATGTGGCATATCTGTATGGCTCGAAAACACTTGCCAACTCGCTGTGTCTGTCTTTAGGATACAGCTTTTAAACGAACCTTCTGGTTAACTACATAAATATTGACGATGCCGGGCGGTCCCTGTGAAGGAACCCGCCCGGCTTTCTTTTCTGAACATACCACAAAAGAAAAGAGACAGTCACTTGACCGTCTCTTTCTTTAGCTATAAGAAAACCTCTAAATATGCTCTATTTATGAGAGTTTGTTAATGTAAACTGCGATACCGCTCTTGAGGTTTGCAGCCTTGTTCTTGTGGATAACGCCGATCTTTGCGAGCTTGTCGATCATTGCGTAAACCTTAGGAGCGTTAGCCTCTGCTGCTGCCTTGTCTGAAGTGTTGCGAATCGCACGAATTGCGTTTCTTGTTGTCTTTGCATAATACTTATTATGCAATCTGCGCCTCTCGCTCTGGCGATAGCGCTTGTCTGCTGAAGCGTGGTTTGCCATTGTTATTCTTTTTTATATTTTTTTTGTAGTCGGTAGGGGAATCGAACCCCTCTTGCAAGAATGAAAATCTTGAGTCCTAACCGATAGACGAACCGACCAAACTGACCACTTTCATCAAATGGGAGTGCAAAGGTAAGAATAATTTTTAAATTGACAAACTTTTCTTACTCTTTCTTTGCATCTTCTTTTGGAGCTGCCCATTCAAATGAATAGATAATAGACTCAACCTGTCTCAGATAGTGTCTCTTGTCGAACTTAGGCGCATATACAAAGCCCTCAAGACCGATCATGTATTCGCCATCAGGGCTGTAGAATACATGTGTTACAAATGGACCGCCCATGTAATCGTTGTGGACTTCCCAAAGACCTCTGATCTCAGCAAACTCAAGTCCTCTGTACTTCATGTACTTGATTGTAGGAGGGGCGAAGCTGCTCATGGTCATATACGTGTTCTCGAACATGCCAGGAACGTTGTCCATCAGCATGAGGCTGTTTTCTGTAAGCAGGCTCTGTGAGCTCATCATGTCCTGGCCCTTGACTACCGGATACTTATATATAAATATACCCTGGCTTACGTACTCAGGATCATATGTCACCCAGATGAAGTTATCTGTCTTCTTCTTGATTCTGTATCCTGAAGGGAAGTGTGGCGATCCTCCTACCATTTCTGTGACAACAGGAGCGATGCCCTGCTGCTCATACTTTCTGGCATTTCTGATCATTCTGTCTCTTTCTGCTTCTTCGAGCATGCCGACAATTGTAGTATTGTTTTCCTTCAGAATCTCGACTGCAGTCTCGCTGTCAGGAGCATTCACTCTGATGACTGTCTGAGGCGCAGCCCATACGTCGTTTCTGTATACTACTCCCGGCTCTGTGACGTCTTTACTGATGTTGATGATGATGATGTTCCTGTGGATCTGGAACATGCTTCCAAAGGCACTCTGAGGCACGTTTACAAGGGTGAACAACGGCTCTCTCTGCGGGAGCTGAGGGAAGTCGCATGTGAGGCTGTCACGGAGTACCGTTCCGACAGCGCCTTCCCAGTCGTTCTGACCGATCACGACAATCACTTCGCCAGCCTTTCCGCTGATGTTTGGAAGAAGGGCCTTTTTCCTCTGTTCCTGGCTGCAGGAACTAAGTGTGATGAGTGCTGTGGCTGCAAGGGCCAGATACATTAATAAACGTTTCATATTCTTGTGTTTTTGTTGTTATCTTAAGAGTCGTGCAATATCGTTGCCGAAGGCAAGGAACATGAGTCCGAAAACCAGAATCAGTCCGATTATCTGGGTTATATATAGGAATTTGTCGCTTGGTTTCTTTCCTGTGATCATTTCATATAGGGTGAGTACCATGTGACCTCCGTCAAGGGCTGGAATCGGCAGCAGGTTCATCACGCCAAGCATGATGGATAGCAGGGCAAGTATGCTCATGAAGCTGTACCAGTTCCATGCAGATGGGAAAATCTGTCCTATAGAGATGAAACTGCCCACTGACTTGTATGCCTGTGTACTTGGAGTGAATACGAGCTTGAGGTCCTTGATGTATCCTGCGACTGTTTCATATGCCTTTACACAGCCTCCCGGAATTGCAGTAAGGAAGGTGTATTCCTTGGTCTCGAACTTAACTGGCTCAAGCATAACTCCTATGGTGCCGGCTGTGTCGACCTGCAGGTCAAGAGCCAAGGTGTCTGCTCCTCTGACCATGATTGTTGGTACTGACTTGCCAGCGTTTTCGGAAAGGATAGGTCTTGCATCCTGTATATATGTTACGTCTTTTCCTGCGATCGATATTATGCGGTCTCCCTTTCTGATGTCACATGACGCGTTAGGAGAAGTCTCCGCCAGCTCGTTTATTGTGAACGGGATAGCAAGATCGAACATTCCCGGAGTCTTGAGGATCTCTGCCATCCTGTTGTGGTCGATGTAGATGTTCAGCGTGTCTGCGTTTCTGAGTACTGTCGCCTTGTGGGTCATCTGGCGTACCAGGTCAGCCTGCAGCATTCCGAAGTCTTCCGGAACATAGTCGTCGAAGCTGAGGATGCGGTCTCCGCTTCGGAAGCCCATGTCGTAGGCAAGTTCGTTGACATAGATGCAGCAGTCTTTGTTGCTGTAGTATTTCTCACCCCACTGTGCAAGTATGAATGAATATGTCAGTATGGCAAGTATGAAGTTGAACAGTACACCTCCTGCCATGACAAGCAGTCTCTGCCATGCCGGCTTGGTACGGAATTCCCATGGCTGTGGCTCGTTCTGGAGGTATTCTGTGTCCATCGATTCGTCCACCATGCCTGCAATCTTGCAGTAGCCTCCCAGCGGAAGCCAGCCGATGCCGTATTCTGTCTCCCATGAAGCGGCTTTCGGGAACATCTTTATGAACCATGGGGACTTTGTACTGAACAATTTTACGTCTCCAGCGTCGAAGAACAGGAAGAACTTATCCACCCTTATTCCGAACAGTTTTGCGAACGTGAAATGTCCCAGTTCATGAACAAGGATGAGTATTGAAAGTGCCAGTATTACTTGAAGAGTCTTGATTAGGACTACCATCTGTCTTAAAATGATTTGGTTGTGCTGATACGTTGGATGATTTCTTCTGCTCTGATCAATGTGGAGTCATTATATTCAAAGATGTCCACAAGGTCAGGTGATGCTGCAAAATCTGCGCCGTCCATGCATTCTGCTACAACATCCGTGATGTCATAAAAGCCGATCCTCTCCTGCAGGAAGGCAGCGACTGCCGCTTCGTTTGCTGCATTCATGATGCATGCCATGTTTCCGCCTTTCTCCAGGGCCTTATATGCAAGCTGCAGGGCAGGGAACTTGTCCATGTCAGGAGCAAAGAATGAAAGGCTTCCAAGTTCTGCGAAATTAAGCTTGCGGTTGTCCAGAGTCAGTCTCTGAGGGTAGCTGAAGGCGAACTGAATGGCTTCGCGCATGTCAGGATGGCCCATCTGCGCAATGACCGATCCGTCTGCATATTCGACCATTGAGTGGATGATCGACTCAGGGTGGACTACTACATTGATCTTGTCACCCGGAGTTCCGAACAGCCATCTTGCCTCGATGATCTCCAATCCCTTGTTCATCATGGTTGCAGAGTCTATGGTGATCTTGCTTCCCATGCTCCAGTTTGGGTGGTTGAGGGCCTGAGCTCGGGTGGCCTTTGCGATCTGGTCGCGGCTCCAGGTGCGGAACGGACCTCCTGACGCTGTCAGGTGGATCTTTTCGATGTCAGCTCCTGCTGAACCCATGAGGCATTGGAAAATTGCCGAGTGCTCGGAGTCGACCGGAAGGATGCGTGATCTGTGCTTCGCAGCCAGGTCCATGACTATGGCGCCTGCTGCAACAAGTGTTTCTTTGTTGGCAAGGGCTATGGTCTTGCCTGCATTTACGGCAGCGACAGTAGATGCAAGGCCACTGAATCCGACCATCGATGTCAGGACGATGTCTATGGTCTCGCTCTTGACGAGGTCGCATACGGACTGCATGCCGGCGAATACCTTTATATAATGTGGCTGCAGCGCATCAGCGACTTCGCTGTACTTTTCTTCATTGCAGATCACCACATTGTTAGCATCAAACTCGATGGCCTGCTGTACCAGCAGCTCGGAACTGTTGTTGGCTGTAAGCAGCTCTACCTCGAACATGTCTCGGTGCTGCCTGATGACGTCAAGGGCCTGTCTTCCGATAGAGCCTGTCGAGCCGAGTATGGCTATATGTCTTTTCTCCATGATTCCTAGAAGTTGATGTATTGTGTAGGGTCGAGGTTCTCTCCGTTGTGCCAGAGCTCGAAATGCAGGTGCGGACCAGTGGAGAGGCTGCCTGTATTACCCATGAGGGCGATAGGGGTGCCGGCCTTGACCTTGTCTCCAGCCTTTTTCAGAAGCTTGTCATTGTGCTTGTAGATCGATATGATGTCGTTTGAATGCTGGATATGGATTGTGTATCCTGTATCGTCGCTCCAGCCGTCATATATGACTGTTCCGTCAGCTATGGCGCTTATGAGGGAGCCGGCAGGAGCGGTGATGTCCACGAACGGGTGGGTTACCGGGTCGTAACCTTGGGAGATGACACCTTTGACAGGCGTGAAGAACAGCATTCCTTCGATAGGCAGCTTTCTTGTGCTTCTGCTGGTGATGTCGAACATCTCCTCCTCCTTCACCTCCTTTCTCAAGAGAGAGTCCTGTCTCTTGAGGTATTCAGGGTCTTTTGCAAGCTCGATCTGAGCCTGTCTTGCAGAGATCAGGCTGTCGATGTTGATTGGATCCTCACCTTCGATGACGCGGCGGAGATTCTCAGAATAAAGTTCCCATCTGTATATGACGTTCTCGAGGGAGTCCACCTTCATGGCATTCTGGATTACAGCTCTTTTTGTGCGGGCATCCGGATAGCCGGGGATGAATGTCTTGACCGGTGTGAACGCAATGATGGAGAAGATCGCTGCAACGATTATGACTACGCTGCTGACCAGTGTCACAAAGAATCCGGTCCTGTTGAAACGGACCGAAAAGAGCTGCTTGTGGGTCTTCGCATCAAGTAGTGACAGGCGGAAATGCGTTATCCTGTTATTGTCTTTGTTCGTGTTGCTCATAATTATTTTTATAGTAACTTTGCATCCCGATGGACAGAATAATTGGCATAGACTACGGCAGGAAACGCGTGGGTGTCGCTGTAAGCGATCCGCTCGGAATCTTTGCTTCTGCATTGGATACAGTCCAATCTGCAAAGATAATAGAATATCTCAAAAAATACGCTGAAAACGAGAAGGTAGTGCTTTTCGTAGTGGGCTATCCGATAAATATGAACGGAGCCCCTTCGGAGGCGGCACATGATGTGAATATATTCCTTAAACATCTGGCCAAGGCCTTTCCCGATATACCTGTACATCTGGAAGATGAGAGGTTTACCTCGGTTCTTGCCCATAGAGCTATGATTGACGGTGGCATGAAGAAGCAGGACAGAATGAAGAAGGAGTCAGTGGACAAGATCAGCGCAGCCATAATCCTGCAGAGCTATCTTGACAGAAAACGTTGATATGTCATTTCGAGCGAGCAAGGCGAGTCGAGAAATCTTTAAAACATAGAATTATGATACTACCAATATATTTATACGGCTCAGATGTTCTCAGAAACGAGAATACTGATGTAGACCTTACCGACAAGGAAGGTATAGCAAAACTTCTTGAGGATATGAAGGAGACGCTGAAGAATGCAGACGGATGCGGACTCGCTGCCCCTCAGGTTGGTGTTAACAAGAATCTTGTAATCGTAGACGGAAGAGATCTTTCGGATACATATGACTATCTCCATGACTTCTTCCGCGTCATGATCAATCCGGTCGTTCTCGAAGAGAGCGAGGAGGAGTGTGAGTATTCGGAGGGATGTCTCAGTGTGCCTGGCATCTATGCGGAGGTGACAAGACCGTCAAAGATCAAGGTTGAATACTACAATGAGAAACTTGAGAAGGTTGTTGAGGAATTTGAGCAGTTTGCCTGCCGTATGGTGCAGCATGAACTTTCTCACCTTGAAGGAAACCTTTTCGTAGACAATGTCTCACCGATCCGTCGCAAGATGATAGCACGCAAATTGCAGGCTATCTCAAAAGGTTCAGTACAGACAAGATACAAATCAAAGAGATAGTATTATGGGAGCATTTCATGCATATGACATAAGGGGAGTCTACAATGTGGACTTTGACAAGGAGGTTGCCTACAAGGTAGGTTATTTTCTTCCGGAACTTCTTTCCGCTGACAAGGTACTCGTAGGAAGGGATGCGCGCGTTTCTTCTCCGGAAATTCACGAGTATCTTCTCAAAGGTCTCACAGATGCAGGTGCCGATGTGTATGATATCGGTCTCAGCACCACCCCTATGGTGTATTTCGGAACTGCAAATTATGGTTTCAAGGCGTCGGTGCAGATAACAGCATCGCACAATCCTGCCAAGTACAATGGTCTGAAGGTTTCGCGTGAGAATGCTCTTCCTGTAGGCTTTGACACAGGACTCGGACAGATTCAGGAGTGGATTGAGAGCGGCCGCGAGACTGTTCCAGCTCCGGTGAAGGGTCAGGTGCATCCTATGGACATCAAGGCTGATTACCTTGCATTCCTTCTTAAATATAAAGGAGATTGGTCTTCATTGAAGATTGCCATGGATGTGTCTAACGGTATGGCATCTCTCTTTGTCCGCGATATCTTCGGCGACGATCCTGCATACATTTATGAGAATATGGACGGTTCATTCCCTAACCATGAGCCAAATCCGCTCGTTCAGGAGAATGTTGCCGACCTGAAGAAGCTCGTAGCTGAGACCAAGGCTGACATCGGAGTCATCTTTGACGGTGACGCAGACCGAGTGATGTTCGTTGACGAAAACAGCAGATTCATCTCGCCAGACCTTATGATAGCTGTCCTCGGACATTATTTCCTCGAGGAAAGAGGCGAGAAGGGATTCATCCACCAGGATATCCGCAGTTCCAAGGCTGTGGGCGAGTACCTTGCTCCGATGGGCGGTGTTATGAATACATGGAGAGTAGGACGTGCATATGCAGCTCTCAAGCTTCGTGAGATCGATGGAGTTTACGGAGGCGAGCTTGCAGGACACTACTACTTCCGTGATTTCTTCTATTCGGACAGCGGCCTACTTGCTGCAATCCTCATCCTCAATGTGGTTGCCAAGATGAAGGCGCAGGGCGTTTCGTTGAGCCAGCTGATCGGCCGCATCGAGAAATACCAGAACTCAGGCGAGATCAACTTCCGTGTGGAGGATAAGCTCGGAGCCATGAATGCAGTCCGTGACCACTTCATGCAGACTGAGCAGTCTACAGCATACATGGACTTCGACGGTTATCGTGTTGAATTCCCGGACTGGTGGTTCAATATCAGGCCTTCGAATACGGAACCTTATCTGCGTTTCCTCTGCGAGGCTACAAGCAAGGAACTTCTCGACGAGAAGGTGGCGAAGGTTCGTGAGATCATCACAACACAGTTTAATGGAAGATAATGTTGAGAAAAACTTATAGCTACATATCAGGAATAGTGTTCATCTGTCTGACAGCAATCATGTCGGCAGATGAACTTTCTGCAACTACACCCCTCAGAAGGGATACAACCTATATTATAAATCTGGCACCGCCAAGCCTGTCGCCTCTGCTGTCATGCTACAGGTCGCTTTCAGAGCCGATAGATACTCTTGATACTGCAAACGAATACATCAAGGTAATCCTATTTGCGGACAATACATGGGAGTATTATAAGACTCCGGAGTATCAGGGAGTTTCGGGAGTCTTTGACGAGTGCTGGGTAAACAACGGAACCGATCCGTATGGAATCGATCAGTCAGAGTTGCCTACGCAGTGGTCTATATGGTGTGTGGACAGCCTTGACCAGTATCACTGCCCATATCAGGGTGAAGTCTACTATAGAGGTAAGTTCGGTATCCGCAGAGGCCGCAGACATCAGGGCGTAGACATCCCGCTTAAGACAGGAGACCCGATATATGCGACATTTACCGGAAAGGTCAGAGTGTCAAAATACTGGGGAGCTTACGGAAACGTAGTCGTGATAAGACACGAGAACGGAATAGAAACCTTCTGTGCCCATCTGTCCAAGAGACTTGTTGAGGAAAATGACTGGGTAAACGCAGGAGATGTCATCGGATATGGCGGATCTACCGGCCGTTCTACCGGCCCGCACCTCCACTTCGAGACAAGATATAAGGGCTATGCGTTCGACCCGCAGTGGCTTATCGACTTCAAGGAAGGTAAACTCCGTCACCGTCTCTTCGTCCTTAAGAAGAAGTACTTCAGCATCTACAGCAACTATGAGCAGGATTTTGAAGACGAGATGAAGAACGAGGAGGAAGACAAGAAAGAAGATGCGGAAAGAGAGGCAATGCGCTGGTATACGATCAAGTCAGGCGATACACTCAGCCGAATCGCGATCAACAACAATACCACCATCAGCGAATTATGCCGTCTTAACGGCATTAGCCGCAACACCACCCTGAAGATCGGTAAAAAGATCCGTGTCCGCTAACGACGTTGGTTTATAGCTTGGACGGAAATTGATATAAAAACGCCCGAGGTGTCCCGAAATTGATGCTATTCAGCCAGTTTCTAGGACACCTCGGGCGTTTTATGTGTGTTTTGTGACCGAGCTATGTTGGTAAGTTTTACATGGCCAGGCATCGTCTGATCTGATCTTCCGGGAGGTGCAGTGTTCTGTATAGATACTCTGCAATATTCTGCTTTTCTTGTCTTGTAAGCATATATATGGAAGCCTTTCCGTATTTTGGTAATAGGTTTCTGTCGATTTCTGTGCATATGTCAATATCGGAAGGCTTTCTGTAGTTTGCCTTGCCGCTTTCATATACAATCAATTTCTCGGTACTGTCTGTCCGGACTCCTTTTTCTATACCTGTCAGGTTGATGGGCGGTAGTCCGTTCTTGTCTTTCTGCTGTTCTGCTTCCCACTCTTCTGATGACTTTCTGGTCATATACCAGTTGAACGCCCTGGGGGTTACGAACAGATTTTCAACTTGCGGAATGTCAAGTACTGTCTCTCGAAGGAAGACACCGCTTTCGCTCATCTTGTAATTGTCAGGGTAGACTGCACTCTTGCCGATGAAATTACGGAAATGCCTTTTGGCAAGCAGTCTGCTGCATGGAGCCTTGCCCATTTCTTTCATGAAAATTGCATTAGCTGAGCAGTGAGGGTATGCATATGGCAATGGCGCGACACCATGATGAAGTGCATTTCTCAAGACGTAACTGGCGGCTGCCAGTGTGTGATGATATCCTACTACTTCCATCGTGAAGTGGGTATCTTCTCCTAGTTTACCTGGACGATGGTATTTCCGGTTGAAATACATACTGTAGGATAATCTGAAACTGTACATCAGCCGGCCAGGGTTATCGGTCTGTGACAGCTGGTGGACATGTGTCGACATGAACGATTCCACCAGGCCGGTAGAACCAGTTTTATATAAGGCTAAAGCCAGACAGTTGAATCCTCTGTTGTAATCTTCGAGATCCCGGAACAGAACCTCGTCTCCTGCCGACAGGCATAGATGGTAGGTCTTTTTCATAACATTATATCTTTTTCACGTTCTTTCCCTTCTCAATCTTTCGCCACATCTCTCCCGAAATGCATGTGCTGAATCCAGACGCAGACAAATGTATGAAATAATGTCATATCCGAGTCCTGTTCCATCAGAAATTTTTCTGAGAAAATACACCTCGGGCGAATATCCCCTCAAAAACGTCCAAGGTGTACGATATATCATATCAAATGAGCATAAAAACAGACACCTCGGTCAGTTTTCATATGAAAAACGACCGAGGTGTTTAAGTTTATATCTGAAACGGGATTACTCCCACTCGATAGTTGCGTTTGGCTTTGGTGAGAGATCGTAGCAGACTCTGTTTACTGTAGGGATCTCTGCGAGGATGCGGTCTGTGATCTTCATGAGGATAGGCCACTCGATCTGCTCGATGGTTGCTGTCATTGCGTCGATTGTGTTGACTGCACGGATGATTACAGGCCAGTCGTATGAACGTGCATTGTCACGGACTCCTACTGACTTGAAGTCTGGAACTACTGTAAAGTACTGCCATACCTTCTTGTCGAGGCCAGCGATTGCGAACTCCTCGCGGAGGATTGCGTCTGCCTCACGGAGAGCCTCAAGACGGTCGCGTGTGATCGCTCCAAGGCAACGTACTCCAAGACCTGGTCCTGGGAATGGCTGACGATATACCATCTCGTATGGAAGACCGAGCTCAACACCGCATGCGCGAACCTCATCCTTGAAGAGCTGCTTGAGAGGTTCTACGAGCTCGAACTGGAGGTCATCAGGAAGACCACCTACATTGTGGTGTGACTTAACGACCTTTGCTGTCTTTGTACCACTCTCTGCGATGTCAGGATAGATTGTACCCTGGCCGAGGAAATCGATTCCGTCAAGTTTGCGTGCCTCTTCCTCGAATACGCGGATGAACTCGCCACCGATGATCTTTCTCTTCTGCTCTGGATCTGCAACGCCCTCAAGAAGACCGAGGAAACGGTCTGTTGCGTCAACATAAATAAGGTTTGCGCAAAGCTGGTTGCGGAACACTTCCACAACGTTCTCAGACTCACCCTTACGCATAAGACCATGGTTCACGTGAACGCAGTAGAGCTTGTCACCGATTGCCTTGAGAAGGAGAGCTGCGAGAACTGAGCTGTCAACTCCACCTGAGAGTGCGAGGAGAACCTTCTTGTCGCCAACCTGCTGGCGGATGAGCTCCACCTGGTCAGCCACGAAGTTCTTCATGTTCCAGTTAGCCTCTGCCTTGCATGTGTTAAATACGAATGACTTGATTGCAGCCTTGATGGCTTCCTCGTCGTTATTGAACTGAGCGAGCTTCACTTCGCAGAGGGCCTTGTCATGACCTGCGGCCATTACAGGGAAACCAGCCTCGTAGATTTCAGGAAGAACGTCGATCGCAACTCCGTCGATTACATTGTTAGGACCACCGTTGATGATGATGCCCTTTACGTTTGGAAGAGCCTTGAGCTCCTCAGCTGTGATGTCGTGCGGGTGGATCTCGCTGTATACGCCGAGCGCACGGACAGCCCTCGCTACCACTGTGTTCTCGTGGCTTCCGAGGTCAAGAATTACGATCATGTCCTGTTTCATATAAGTTTAAATTAAATTGTTTTTCTAACCAAGTCGCAAAAATAGAAAAAGATTGGAAAATATTTTATAAAAATATCTACTTTTGCAAATCTTTTACGGCCGGAAAACCGGTCGTCATTTTTCGCGCATTTTTGCACCCCTTGTCATCCTGAGCGAAAGCGAGGGATCTTTATGAATGAAAAACAATTTGCAGCATGCAGGATATAAGAAATATTGCGATCATCGCTCACGTTGACCACGGCAAGACTACTATCGTCGACAGGATGATCTATCAGGCCCGTCAGGCGAGAGAGCAGGAGAAGCTGGGAGAGCTTATCCTTGACAACAATGACCTCGAAAGAGAAAGAGGTATCACGATTCTCGCAAAGAACGTGTCTGTCATATATAAAGGTGTGAAGATCAATGTGATCGACACCCCGGGCCATAGTGACTTCGGTGGAGAGGTTGAGCGTGTGCTCAATATGGCTGACGGTGTGATCCTCCTTGTAGATGCGTTCGAGGGCTGTATGCCTCAGACACGTTTCGTGCTCCAGAAAGCGATCGAGATGGGTAAGAAGCCGGTCCTTGTAATCAATAAGGTAGACAAGCTCAACTGCCGTCCTGACGAGGTGCAGGAGGAAGTATTCGATCTCATGTTCTCTCTCGGAGCGACTGAGGACCAGCTTGATTTCCGCACAATCTACGGTAGTGCAAAGCAGGGATGGATGTCATACGACTGGAAGCAGCCGACCGAGGATATCACTGCTCTTCTCGACACTATCCTTGAGGTGGTTCCGGCTCCTCAGATCAACGAGGGAACCCCTCAGATGCTTATTTCATCACTTGAATACTCACCATATGTAGGCCGAATCGCTGTGGGTCGTGTTACCCGTGGCTCCCTCAAGGCAGGCCAGAATATCACCCTCTGCAAGAGATACGACATCATGCAGAAGCAGAAGATCAAGGAGATCATGATCTTCGACGGCCTTGGAAAGGCGAAGGTAGAGGAAGTGAACTGCGGAGACATCTGCGCTGTTGTCGGTATCGAGGGCTTCGAGATCGGAGATACGATTGCTGACTTCGAAAATCCTGAGGCACTCCCACCAATCGAGGTGGATGAGCCTACAATGAGCATGCTCTTCTGCATCAACAATTCTCCGTTCTTCGGAAAGGAAGGTAAGTTCGTGACCTCAAGACACCTTAAGGAGCGTCTTGACAAGGAACTCGAGAAGAACCTTGCACTTCGCGTGAAACCAGGTCCGAATGCAGATTCATTCGTGGTTTATGGCCGTGGCGTGCTCCATCTTTCTGTCCTTATCGAAACAATGCGTCGTGAGGGCTTCGAGCTTCAGGTCGGACAGCCTAAGGTACTCGACAAGGTGATTGGCGGACAGCGCTGCGAGCCTATCGAGATGCTTACCATCGACGTTCCGGAAGAATTTGTGGGAAGATCCATCGAGATGGTTACCCGCAGGAAGGGTGCCCTCATCCAGATGGAAGGCAGGGGAGACAGGACTCACCTTGAGTTCGATATCCCGTCACGTGGACTCATGGGACTTAGAAGCAACCTCCTTACCGCTACTCAGGGAGAGGCTGTGGTAGCTCACCGACTTAAGGGCTATGAGCCATATAAGGGAGACATCGAGCGCAGAACAAATGGCTCTCTCGTTTCGCTTGAAACTGGTCTGTCAGTGGCTTACTCCATGGATAAGCTTCAGGACCGCGGACGTTTCTTCATCGAGCCGGGTGTGGAAATCTATGAGGGACAGGTTGTCGGAGAGCATACACGCGAGCGTGACCTCTGCATAAACATATGTAAGACCAAGAAGCTTACCAATATGCGTGC
Source organism: Candidatus Cryptobacteroides sp. (assembly GCA_045126075.1). Lineage (GTDB taxonomy): Bacteria > Bacteroidota > Bacteroidia > Bacteroidales > UBA932 > Cryptobacteroides. The sequence continues at coordinate 54,487 of JBGVNX010000061.1, read as the reverse complement.
TTCGGGTAGTGATGACAAGGTGATGCTTCCGCCGCCTATCGTCTTCTCTCTTGAAGAGGCACTCGAATATATTCAGGAGGATGAACTTGTTGAGGTAACACCTAAGTCAATGAGACTCAGGAAGATAATCCTTAATGAGATCGAAAGAAAGAGAAAATCTTCAGATTTCGATTGTTAATAATAAAAGTTTTTGTTACCTTTGCGGGCTCAAATCTGTTTACGGGTCGCTATGAACGATAAATTTATCATACCTTTAAATGGATTGGCTGCTGGAAAAAACGAATTTTTCTGGCAGGCAGACAGAGAGTTCTTCAATAGCTTTGAAAACGCGGAAATCCTTGATGCACAGCTGGATGCAGATGTGATAGTCGAGAAGTCAGGACGCTACATCGGAGTAGATTGCGATGTGAGGGGAAAGGTTACGGTAGAGTGTGACAGATGTCTGGACGAGCTTGATATGCCGGTTGATGTGGAGATAAAACTAAGCGTCAAGTACGGCATGGAGGAAAATTCGGAAGAACCGCAGCAGGGGGAAAGGGAGGTGATCTTTATTCCTGATACGGATGCGGAGTTTGATATGAGTCAGATAATCTATGATTATGTGTGTCTCTCTCTTCCGATGCAGCGCGTACATGAAGAAGGAGAATGCAATCCGGAGGCCATGAAGTATTATGGCTGTCCTATAGAGACGGAAGTTTCTGAGGATGAGGATACTGCAAATCCTTTTGCGTCGTTGAAGGATCTCTTTAAATGATTATTAATAATTAAAAAAATATTTAGAAATGGCACATCCAAAACACAAAGTCTCTAAGCAGAGACGTGACAAGAGAAGAACACATGACGTGGCTGTGGTTCCTACACTTGCTACATGTTCAAACTGCGGTGCAACTATCATGTACCACAGAGTATGCCCAGAGTGTGGCTATTACAGAGGTCGTCAGATCATCGAGAAGAAGGCTGAGTAATCAGCCTTTTTTCTAATGGCCCTGTAGTTCAACGGATAGAATGGAAGTTTCCTAAACTTTAGATAGCAGTTCGATTCTGCTCGGGGCTACTAAAAAAGAGTCAAGCAAACGCTTGGCTCTTTTTTTAGTAGCCCGTATCCAAACCCCCGACCAGACGGTCGACCCCTCAAGGGGTATTTCGGCCCTTCTCGGGCCGGTCGGCAGGCCGACTTGTTAACCATGGTATAACGCTTGGCTCTTTTTTTAGTAGCCCATATCCACCCCCCCCGACTTTGTCGTGATGTGACCACTCAAGGGTTTTCGTTTTATTACCTTTGGTAATAAGTAAATAATTTATAACTTTGTATGTTTGACAAATAAAAAATACAAGTTATGAAAAAGGTAATTGCTACTCCAGATGCACCTAAGGCGGTGGGCCCATATTCACAGGCTATCGAAGTGAATGGAACTCTTTATATTTCAGGTCAGATCCCAGTAAACCCTGCTGACGGAAAGGTACAGGAGGATATCGTTGCTGCGGCACATCAGTCTCTCAAGAATATCGGTGCTATCCTCAAGGAGGCAGGTATGACATATGACAACGTAGTCAAGACTACAGTTCTTCTTGCAGATATCGCTGACTTCAAGGCAGTAAATGAAGTTTATGCAGAGTATTTCACAGGTGACAAGCCTGCAAGAGCATGCTATCAGGCAGCAGCTCTCCCTCTTGGTGTAAAGGTTGAGATTGAAGCAATTGCAGTAAAATAATGAACAGAAAGTCCCTGATAATTTCTCTGGCTGCGATTGGAGCCATGATGCTTGCCGTTGTGGTCGCTCTGGTGGTTCTTTATCACGATGGTGATAAGGAGGTTCCTGTGGAGGGCCGTTACGAACTTCTTCGTGCGATCCCTTCAAATGCAGTGGCAGTAGGTTGTCTTTCCCATGTAGGAGACCTCTCTTCTGCGGCATTCTCGGGATTCAAGTTCACCTCGGAGCTGGCAGACGCAGCAGCAGAAGGACTTTTCGGGAAACTTTCAGAAGCGCCGATGGCGTTTTCGTTCCACTATTCGGGTAAGCTCGCTCCGCTGATGGTCTTTGATGCAGGAGCGGCTTCCCTTGATTCACCTTCAGATGTCGATGCTCTTGTCGAATTCGGCCGCAGCCATGGGATGCATGTAGACATCATAGAAGATTGTTCCTATGTCGTGATGGCTCAGACCGAGACTTTGGTGAAGTCGTCAGTCAGACATTTCGAGCAGTCACTTTCAGTACTTGGAGCTCCGGGCTTTGCGGAAGTCTCGTCAGCGGTGAAGGGTACTGACCTTTTCTTCATCTCATATTCTCAGATGAAACCATTGTTCACCTCTGTCTTCAGTCGTGACTATTTCAAGGAAAAATATCAGGATAAGGCAAATGCAGCCTATTCCTCAAGAGCAGACTGGGCCGCTACCATGGCGGACTGGGCTGCGTTCTCGATCGGTGAGGCTGAGTCCGCACCATTGGCACTGACAGGTGTCCAGACACTCAATGGAACTCCTGCCGAATTCATGAATGTCCTGGCCTCGTCTGCAGAAGCAGTCTCCACAGTTTCGGAAATCCTTCCTTCTTATGTCTCTTTCGCCCTGTCTCTACCCATGGCAGGCGAAGAAGGATATGTGGAGGCATACAAGTCATATCTTGACTCAAAACAGCAGCTTCCGGAATACAACAAGCAGCAGACCCAGCTGCAGAAGGCGACAAAGATGTCACCGGAACTCTATATCAAAAAGCTTGGCGTGCGTGAGGTGGCGACTGCTTCCTTCGGAACTGCCAAGAATCCTCTCGAAGTCAATCTGGTAAAAATGGGAAAGAATGATACAGTTGTCTTCAGAGGAACAGATGTCACATCATTCAAGGGATATGAACCGAAGGTGCATGAATATGCATTCGGCGGTTATGTGGCATCCGTATTTGGAAAATTCTTCCAGCTCGAGGACGAGTCGTACTTTACTGTAATCAACGGCTGGCTCGTATCAGGAAGCAAGGCAGCCGTTGAGGAATATTGCTCAGGAAGAGCTATGGAGTACACCCTCACTCAGTATATGGCTGATGCCGGCAAGGAGGACCTTCTTGCTGTGCGTCCATCTTCATTGGTGTCATATCTTAATCTTGGGTCTGAGTCAGACCTTCTTCCTAAGGTTCTCACCAAGGATGTAAATGCTGCGCTTGCTTCAGTTGCTGCAGGTGCGGAATTCCGCCCTATGGTCATGACTGCATATAAGAAGGGCAGGAATCTTGCTACAGACCTGGCTGTGTACGACCTGAAGATGCAGCGCGTAAAGGCTCCTGAATTTGAAAGGGATACTGTTGTCGTGGTGCCTAAGGGACCGTTCAAGGTGAAGAACTCAGGTACCGGAAGGATGAACCTGTTCTACCAGAACTCAAGCGGAGCCATATGCCTCAAGGAGGAAAACGGTACCGGATTATGGGGCGTTCCATTTGGTAAACCTCTCTGTGGAACAGCTCATACGATCGACTATTTTGCCAATGGAAAACTTCAGATTCTTTTCGGATCTGAAAGCAAGATCTACCTCATTGACAGACTGGGACGTTTTGTTTCAGGTTTTCCGATTGACATTAAGAAAGATATCCTTCTGGGTCCGGATGTATATGACTTCAATGGTGCGAAGGCATATAACATCATGGTCCTGCATAAGGACAATACGATAGAAATGTACAACCTCAAGGGACAGCAGCCTGCATCTTGGAAGGGAATTACCGCAGAAGAGAAGATCAAGGGCCTCCCGGAGAGGATCGAGGTGACAGGAAATACATTCTGGGTGGTAAGGACATCTATCCAGACACTGATATTCCCATTTGCCGGAGGTGAGCCTCTGACAAAGTTCACTGGCCAGCAGATGATCCTGCCTACAAGCCGCGTGGATATCGTAGACGAGGCCTCTGTCCAGGTAGAGTGCTACGACGGCAAGATCAGGACAGTGAAACTTAAATAGGAATTAAGATACTTAACTAGATATATCATGGAATTCACATCAGTTAACAAGATTTTTGAGAACTCATTCAAAAAGAACTGGGATCGTCCGGCGATCTCCAACTATCAGGGCGAGACTCTTCATTATAAGGATCTGGCCAGAAGAATGGAGAAGTTGCACATCATGTTTGAAGAATGTGGTCTTCAGAAGGGTGATAAAGTTGCCATCTGTTCAAGAAACCAGGCAAACTGGGCGGTGACCTTCCTTGCCATCCTGACACATGGCGCGGTTCCTGTACCTCTCCTTCATGAGTTCAAGTCGTCAAACATCCACCACCTTGTAAATCATTCTGAGGCAAAGATCCTCTTTGTGGACGAGGTGATATGGGAAGGACTCTCGGAGACTGAAATGCCAGATCTGCACGCTATCATCCAGGTAAATAACTTCAAGATCCTTTATGCAAATGACGAAAGCATAGTTGATGCAAAGGCCCACCTGAACGAGCTCTTCGGAAGAAGATATCCTGAGGCGTTCACACCTGACTGCATCAGCTATTACGAAGATTCTGCAGAAGAACTTGCAGTGATAAACTATACATCAGGTACTTCAGGTTTCTCTAAGGGAGTAATGATCCCATACCGTGCAATATTCTCGAATATAGAGTTCGGCCGCACAGTACTTCCAAAGCTGAACAACACCCACAACGTGGTATCTATGCTCCCATGTGCCCACATGTATGGACTCATGTTCGAGCTTCTTTATGAGCTCAGCGTAGGAGCCCATGTACATTTCCTCTCTCGAGTACCGAGCCCTAAGGTAATCATGCGCGCTCTGGCAGAGGTGAAGCCATACGTCGTGATTGCGGTTCCATTGGTGATCGAGAAGATCTATAAGAACAAGGTAAAGCCTATCCTCGAGAAGGAAGGCGTGAGATTCCTCATGAAGGTTCCTGGAGTAAACCAGGTCATCATGAACAAGATCAGGACCGAGCTCATAAATGCCTTCGGTGGAGAGTTCTATGAGGTGATCATCGGTGGTGCTGCCTTCAATAAGGAGGTGGAGACATTCTTCAAGAAGATGGGATTCCCGTTCACCGTGGGTTATGGTATGACAGAGTGTGCTCCTATCATCACATATGATGACTGGCAGGTGGAGAAGCTTTTCTCGTGCGGAAAGTCTGCTCCTAACATGCAGGTGAGAATCGCCTCTGCAGATCCTGTCAAAATCCCTGGTGAGATCCAGATCAAGGGTGCCAATGTATTCCTCGGCTATTTCAAGAATGAAGACGCAACAAACGAGGTGTTCACTGAAGACGGCTGGTTCAAGACAGGTGACATGGGTATCCTTGACGAGGATGGCTCGCTCTTCATCAAGGGACGTACAAAGTGCATGATCCTTGGCCCGAGCGGTCAGAATATCTACCCTGAGGAAGTCGAGACAGTTGTAAACAGCCAGCCATATGTTGTAGATTCACTTGTGATCGAGGACGGCGGCGGACTTACAGCTCTTATCTATCCTGACTTCCAGCAGGGAGAAAAGGAGGGAATGTCACAGGAGGCCATGGTCAAATACATGGAAGGAACTCTCGCAGAACTCAACACTATCCTTCCTAACTATGCCCGTCTGAAGAAGATCGAGGTCATGTCAGAGGACTTCGAGCGTACCCCTAAGAAGAGCATCAAGAGATATCTCTATCAGAGATAGCAACGTCATCCCCGGCCTGACCGGGGATCTAAATATCAAATTATGGAAAAATTCGACCAAAGCTACATAGCTATGGCAGGAGTATGGGCCCAGAACTCATACTGCAAGCGTCGCCAGGTAGGAGCCCTGCTTGTAAAGGACAGGATGATCATTTCAGACGGATACAACGGTACTCCGTCCGGATTCGAGAACATCTGCGAGGATGAAAACGGAGTGACAAAGCCTTATGTCCTGCATGCAGAAGCGAATGCCATCTCAAAGGTTGCACAGTCTGGAAACAGCAGCAAGGGTGCCACCTTATATGTAACAGCCTCTCCATGTCTGGAATGTGCCAAGCTTATAATCCAGGCTGGCATCAAGAGGGTTGTATATAGAGATGCATACCGTCTCACAGACGGAATCGACCTTCTCCAAAGAGCGGGCATAGAAGTTGAACAGGTTGACTGATACTATGAAGAATAACAATAACAGCAGTATTTTCATAGCACTCCTGGGAGTAGTCCTGGGAGTGCTTGTTACCGTACTGGCCACAAGAGTCTATGAGGTAAAGAAGAAGTTTGACGGCGACTATAACCGTTGGCGCAAGCTTAATCTCATACTCCAGGAGGTTCAGAAGAATTATGTAGATACCATAGACATGGAGGGCATGACAGATGCAGCTGTCGTTGCCGCCCTTGCTGAACTTGACCCCCACTCAGTTTATCTTCCACCTGTGGAACTCACCGAGTCGGAGGCAGAACTCTCGGGCAATTTCGAGGGAATAGGTATCACATTCAATGTTCCGGCAGATACTGCTATAGTTCTCAGCGTTATCCCGGGAGGCCCGTCCGAGAAGGCTGGCCTTATGCAGGGAGACAGGATCATCAGGGTTGATGAAAGGGTCATTGCAGGAAAGAAGACACCGCAGGACAGTATGGTACGTCTGATGAAAGGCCCTTCAGGCACGAAGGTGAGGATCGAGATCAACCGTGAAGGTACGCTCATCCCGTTCGATATCGTGCGAGACAAGATTCCTGTACATTGCATCGATGCAGCATTCATGATCAATGATACCACCGGATATATCAAGCTTTCCAAGTTCACAAGAACAACCTATAAGGAGTTCAGCGAGGCTACGCAGAAGCTTCTCTCCCAGGGTATGACAAGACTTATCTTCGATCTCAGGGACAATACCGGCGGTTACTTCGATCAGGCATTCATGCTCTCGAATGAGTTTCTCGAAAGGGGAGACGGCATAGTCTATATGGAAGGTCTGCATAGAAAACGTCAGGACTTCAATGCCGACGGACGTGGAGAACTTAAGGATGTGCAGCTGTCTGTTCTCATTGATGAGGTTTCAGCTTCGTCCAGCGAGATCTTCGCCGGAGCGATCCAGGATAATGACAGAGGAGTCATCGTAGGCCGCAGGTCTTTCGGAAAAGGACTTGTCCAGGAGCCTATCAATTTCACAGATGGTTCAGGCGTCCGCCTCACTGTGGCACGTTTCCACACCCCGTCAGGCCGATGCATCCAGAAGCCTTATGACAAGGACTATCAGTATGATATCTATGAGCGTTATGCCAATGGCGAGATGCTGTCTGCTGACAGCATAAAGGTGGATACGTCTGCAGTATTCTATACTGTGAAAGGACGTACGGTGTACGGTGGAGGTGGTATAGTCCCAGACCTTTTTGTGCCTCTGGATACAACCAAGGCTACGGATTTTCATATCGCATGTAATAAGAAGGCGACCATCATGAGGTTCGCATCCAAGATGTTTGACAAATACAAGAAGCAGTTGGTCATGATTGACGATTTCGAGCGTCTGGACGCGTATCTGGAGAGCCTTTCTTTGGACAGTCAGTTCCTTGAGTTTGCAGCGTCAGTCGATGGCATCAGGCCGAAAGGAAATGAATGGGAGATAACCGCTCCATACATGAGACCGCAGATCAAGGCCCTTGTAGGACGTTACTCGAAATTGGGAGAAGAGGCATTCTATCTCTTCTATCTGCCGATAGATGATACGATACAGGCAGCCTTGTCACACTCCAGTGTTGTAGAATAACATAAAACCTCGGTCAGCATGACCGAGGTTTTATGTTAGAAAAGAAGCAGGTAGGTGAGGGCTGCTGCGGCAGCTCCGACAATCGGGCCGGCAACCGGTACCCAGCTGTAGTGCCATCCGCTGTCTCTCTTGTTCTTCATAGGAAGAATAGCGTGAGCGATGCGCGGGGCAAGGTCACGTGCAGGGTTGATTGCATATCCTGTCGCACCGCCAAGTGACATACCTATCGCCATGATCAGACATGTTACCGGAATTGCACCGAGCTCTCCCATTCCGATGTGAAGGTGAGCTCCTTCTGCATCAAGAGTAGGCATGTTGGCATCAACTCCAAATACAAGGATAACGAAGATAAGAAGCCATGAAGCCAGAGCCTCGCAGAAGAAGTTCCTTATTTTGTGCCCCTCGATTGCTGGCATCGTGCAGAATGTTCCCAGCTTTGTGTCAGGGTCTTCTGTCGCATCATAATGGTCCTTGTAGAAAAGCCACACGAGCAATGCTCCGGTGAAACCTCCAAGCATCTGTGCCAGCACATATCCTGGAACAGCACTCCATTCCATGGTGCCTGCCAGTGCACATCCTATGCTGACTGCTGGGTTGAGGTGGGCTCCTGAGACTGATCCGCTGATGAATACTCCGACCATTACTGCAAATCCCCATCCCATTGTGATCACTACCCATCCGGCACCTTTAGCCTTGCTCTTGTCAAGACTGGTGGCTGCGCATACTCCGTCTCCAAGAAGTATGAGTACCAGAGTTCCTAAGAACTCGAAGATACATTTAGTCAAAAGTGTCATAACTATGGATTATTCGGTTAGAGTTCTTCTTATGGCATCGGCCCATCCCTCGCGGAGTGTATTGACAGTCTCCTCGTCAGCCTGAGGCTGGAATTCCTTGTCCACCATCCACTGGCTCTTGATATGGTCAATGCTTTCCCAATATCCCACTGCAAGACCTGCAAGGTATGCAGCTCCGAGAGCTGTCGTCTCTGTGACCTTAGGTCTTGTAACGGTTGTTCCAAGTATGTCTGCCTGGAACTGCATCATCATGTTGTTTTTGGATGCACCTCCGTCCACCTTCAGTTCCTTCAGAGGGCAACCTGCATCTTTCTCCATGGCTCTTACGATGTCCATGGTCTGGAATGCGACTCCTTCAAGAGCTGCGCGTGCTATATGGCCTGCAGTCGTTCCACGTGTGATTCCATATATGCTTCCCTTTGCATATTGGTCCCAATGTGGGGCGCCCAGTCCTGTGAGTGCAGGTACAAAGTACACTCCACCGTTGTCCGGTACGCTTGTGGCAAGTTTCTCCACATCCTTGGACGTGCGTATGATTCCGAGTCCGTCCCGGAGCCACTGTACCACTGATCCGGCAACGAAGATACTGCCCTCAAGGGCGTAGTTTACTGTATCGCCGATCTTCCATGCAACTGTCGTAAGCAGATTGTTGGTCGACATGATAGGCTTCTCTCCACTGTTCATAAGAAGGAAGCAGCCTGTGCCATAGGTGTTCTTGACAGAGCCGGGTTCTGTACACATCTGACCGAAAAGGGCTGCCTGCTGGTCTCCTGCGATGCCTGCAATAGGAACTTCCTTGGCAAAGAGAGTCGCTTTTGTGTAGCCGTAGATCTCGCTTGACGACTTGACCTCAGGAAGCATGGACTCCGGAATGTCGAAAAGCTCCAGCAGTTCCTTGTCCCACTTGAGGTCGCGGATGTTGAAGAGCATGGTTCTGGACGCGTTGCTGACGTCTGTTACATGGATATCTCCCTGGGTCAGCATCCATATCAGCCAGGTGTCTACTGTACCGAAACGGAGCTTGCCTTCGTTGGCTCTCTCTCTTGCGCCCTTGACATTTTCCAGGATCCATCGCACCTTGGTGGCGCTGAAATATGCATCGAGGATCAGTCCTGTCTTTTCGCGGATGAAATCTGTCTTTCCTTGTTTCTTGAGCTTGTTGCAGTAGGCTGATGTTCTTCTGTCCTGCCAGACGATCGCATTGTAGACCGGCTGACCTGTCTCTGCATCCCACACGATGGTGGTCTCACGCTGGTTGGTGATGCCGATTCCTGCGATGTTCTTTCCGTTGATGCCTATCGAGGTTATGGCCTCTGCGATTACAGAAGCCTGTGATGACCAGATCTCCATCGGATTGTGCTCAACCCAGCCCGGTTTCGGGAATATCTGGGTGAACTCCTTCTGGGACATGGCTTTAGGTTCTCCTTGCTCGTCGAATACTATGGCCCTGGAACTGCTTGTTCCCTGGTCAAGAGCAAGTATGTATTTCTTCATGGTATATGGTTATTAGTCTATTCTCTTACAGATCAAAGTCGCAGATGTCACTGAAACGACCTGAACATGGCAGTAGTCTCCTGCCTTCTCGCCACGCGAAGGGAATACGCACATCTTGTTGCTGCTTGCCCTTCCGCAAAGCTCGTCCGGATTCTTTTTTGACGGTCCTTCCACGAGGACCTTGAGGGTCTTGCCGACCTCCTTCTCGTTGCTCTTGAGGCTCATGCGTCCCTGAAGGGCTATGATCTCGTTCAGACGGACTGTCTTGGTTTCATATGGTATGTCGTCAGGGTATTTCTTCGATGCAAGAGTACCGGGACGCTCTGAATAGGCAAACATGAATGCCGAGTCAAATACGACCTGCTCCATCAAGGTCAATGTGTCGTTGTGGTCTTCCTCGGTCTCTCCGCAGAATCCTGCAATCACGTCTGTAGTAAGTCCGCAGTCTGGAATGACGCTGCGTATCTTTGCCACTCTCTCAAGGTACCACTCGCGGTTGTATTTGCGTCTCATCTTCTCAAGCATCACGCTGCTGCCTGACTGGACAGGGAGGTGGATGTGCTTGCAGATGTTCTCGTACATTGCCATGGTGTAGATCACCTCGTCACTGATGTCCTTAGGGTGTGATGTCGAGAAACGTACCCTGAGCTCAGGGCTGATCTTCGCTACCATTTCGAGAAGCTGTGCGAAGTTTACGTTGTGGTTTGAGCCCCTGGCATCCTTCCAGAGGTATGAGTCCACGTTCTGACCCAGGAGGGTAACTTCCTTGTATCCCTTCTCGAAGAGGTCTTTCGCCTCGTTGAGGATTGTGTATGGGTCGCGGCTTCTTTCTGCTCCACGGGTATAAGGTACCACGCAGTATGAACATACGTTGTTGCATCCTCTCATGATGGAGATGAAGGCAGAAACGCCGTTCTTGTCCATGCGTACAGGAGTGATGTCTGCATATGTCTCTTCATGTGACAGAAGCACGTTGATCTGCGGCTTGTCAGGGGCAACAGCCTTGAGCAGTGACGGGAGGCTTCTGTATGAGTCCGGTCCGGCAACAAGGTCCACAGCTGTGAGCAGCTTGTCCTTGAGTCTTTCTGCCATACATCCCACGATACCGATCACTACATCCTCTCTCTTGCGCTTCTGCAGCTTGAACTGGTCGATTCTTCCCCAGATCCTCTGCTCGGCGTTATCTCTGATGGAACATGTGTTGGCGAGGATCACATCTGCTTCTTCGATATTCTCGGTCAATGTGTATCCCTCGTCCTGCAATATGGACAGAATCACCTCGCTGTCGTTGACATTCATCTGACATCCGTATGTCTCTATATATACCTTCATGATATGATGCTATGTTTTACCTAATAACATACAAAGGTAGTTTTTTTAAACGAATATCCGTATCTTTGCGTAAATCTAATTACGACTATGATGAAGAAATTCAGAGGCAGTCTGTCTGTCATAATCATCTGCATCCTTGCGGTATGTCTTTCGGGATGTTCTAAGATAAAGGATATAAAGGTGACCTCGATGGCCCTCGAGGATGTCAGGTTCAACAGCTTTACAAGCGTGTATGTATACCTTGCCATAGGTATAGATAATCCGGCATTTGAGGTGCAGCTTTCAGAAATTAAAGGCGCTCTCAAGCTTTCTGGCAAGGTTCTTGGTAGGGTCGCGATTGACCCTTTCGTTCTGCATGCGCGTTCGGCGGAAATGTACCACCTGAAAGCCCTTGTAAGCATAGAGCCCGGGGTCAGTCTGACAGAGATAATACAGCTGCTGGATTCCGAAACACTGAAGAAATGTATGGTGGATGCCTCCGCTAGAGCTACTGTAAAAGGCGGCTTGTCTACCGTGCTGAATTTTAATGATATACCTGTGAAAGACCTTTTAGAGACATCGCAATATGAAAAGATATGATATTCTTCCGAAACTGATATCGGTGTTGTTCTTCTCCCTGTTTGTAATCAATTCATCTGCCCAGGAACTCGTCGCTCCTGAGGGTTACGAGTATGTTGACTCTGTCGTATATATCCCGGCTGCAACTGTAGATACTACGCTTGTGGGAAGGGATATCATCAGCGATATGCCTTCAAGAGTGAAGGGTGATGCCGCTACAGTGTCTGTCGACCAGTCCGACCTGGTGGCAAGATCGGTCAGAAGCCATGTCCAGTCAAATGCTGACAGGACCATATCAGGCTACAGGGTGCGCATCTTCTTTGACAATAAGCAGTCGGCAAGACATGAGTCGGAGAACTCGCTCAAGAAGTTCAGGAGCATGTATCCTGACGTGGCAGCCTACCGCACATACACCAATCCGTACTTCAAGGTCACAGTGGGAGATTGCCGCACAAGATCTGAGGCGATGGCCCTTCTGAAGAGAATAAAAAGAACATTCCCAAGCGCGTTCGTCGTGAAGGAAAACATAGAATATCCGGTTGTTGACAAGGATAACGCATATGTGGTCGACACAGTGCAGGTACTCAGGTCCGTAGTCACAATCGAGCAATAACAATCAGTAGTGCAAGTGTTATGTTGAAGCAAGGTCTAGAACTTAAGCAGACCCAGAAGCTCTCTCCACTGCAGATCCAGACAATCAAGCTCATAGAGCTGCCCATCCAGGAGTTGGAGCAGAGGATCAGGAAGGAGCTGGAGGAAAATCCAGTATTGGATGAGGATCTGCCTAAGGAGAAGGAGGATGACGAGGCTCCAAGAGAAGTCTCGTTGTCAGAGTACAAGGAGGATGATTCCATCCCGAACTATCGTCTCAGGTCTGACAACTATTCCAAGGACGAGCGCCCTCAGTACAGTACTTTCTCGGTAAAGGAAAGCTTTACCCAGAGTCTCATGGAGCAGCTCGGCTACAGGAATCTCACCGAACATCAGTACGCTGTTGCTGCCTTCATCATCGGAAGTCTTGACGATGACGGCTACCTCAGAAGAAGCATAGACAGCGTCGTGGATGACATCTCATTCAGAGCAAACATAGAGACTGACGAGCAGGAGGTGCTCCAGATGCTTAAGGTCGTCCAGGAGTTCGATCCGGCAGGCGTGGGTGCAAGAGACCTGCGCGAGTGTCTGCTCCTGCAGATAAAGCATTGCAAGAAGACCCCTGCGGTAGAGCATGCGATAAGGATCCTTGATCACTATTTCCATGACTTTACAGGTAAGCATTACCAGAAGATAATGTCCAGAATGAACCTTACTGAAGAGGAGATGAAGGCTGCGATCTCAAAGATCCTCAAGCTCAATCCTTCTCCAGGCGGTCAGATAGATGATTCATATTCGGATCAGGCCCAGCAGATAGTCCCTGATTTCCTGCTTGAGTACAAGGATGGAGAGCTCATCCTCACCATGCCGAGATTTTCGATTCCGGAACTGAGAGTCAACAGAAAGTATGCTGACATTCTGATGGAAGCTGCCAACTCGTCGGAAAGGGAAAAGAAGGAGGCTGCGGCTTTCGTCAAGAAGAAGCTGGACTCGGCAAAATGGTTCGTCGAGGCCATCAAGCAGCGCCACAATACCCTCTACAATACCATGCAGTGCATCATCGATTACCAGAGGGAATACTTCATCGACGGAGAGGAAACCAACCTCAAGCCGATGGTGCTTAAGGATATCGCGGAGAGGACAGGCTTTGATATCTCTACTATCTCCCGAGTTGTCAACAGCAAGTACATTGAGACCCACTTCGGCATCTATTCACTCAAGTATTTCTTCTCGGAAGGACTGGAAAACCAGGACGGAGAGGAAGTCTCTACAAGAGAGCTCAAGAAGGCACTTCAGGAGTGCGTCGACAATGAGGACAAGCACAAGCCTCTAACCGATGACGAACTGGTGGTGAAGATGACCGAGAAAGGTTACAAGGTGGCACGAAGAACAGTAGCCAAATACCGTGATCAGCTCGGAATCCCTAAGGCAAGACTGCGTAGGGAACTTTAAAAAAAAGAAAAAGTTTTAAAAAAGATAAAAATCTGCATCCAGCGCAAGCAGGATGTGGATTTTTTCTTGTCTTTTATCTTAGATTTGCTGCAAAAAAAACGATGAAGCTGAAGGATTTGAGTGTGGAAGACAGGCCACGGGAGAAGATGCTGGCAAAGGGCTCCGAGGCTCTGAGTGCCTCGGAGCTCCTGGCTATCCTGTTGAGGACGGGAACCGGCCGGATGAATGTGCTGGATCTTGCCAGGGAGATTCTGCGTCAGGCGGACGGAAGGCTGGCTGAACTTGCCGGGATGTCAGTGGAAAGGCTGTGCCATGTTGACGGGATAGGACCGGGCAAGGCAGTGATTGTAGCGGCGGCGTTCGAACTGGGAAGGAGGGTGGCTTCGGAGGAAGGGACGGCAGGCCTGCCTCAGATGAACTCACCCCGCAAGGTTTATAGGCATATGCTCCCCCTGCTGAGGGACATCCGTCATGAGGAATGTTGGGTGCTGTTCTTGAATGCTGCCAACAGGCTGATAGGTAAGGAGATGGTCAGCAGGGGAGGAATGGACTCTACGACGATTGACAAGCGCGTGATCCTCAGGCGGGCGCTGGATAGGAAGGCGACAGGAGTGATCCTGGTTCATAATCATCCTTCCGGTAATCCGCTGCCCAGCATAGAAGATATAAACCAGACTAAGGATCTGGGCAAGGCCCTGTCCTCGTGCGGCCTGCACCTTGTCGATCATGTGATCGTCTCAGGTGGTTCGTACTATAGTTTTTCGGATGAAAATTTTGACATGCCCAGAAATAAATGTACATTTGCTGAGATATCAAAAACAGATGCACCATGAAAGTCATTAATCTTGGAGAGTTCAATTCTATCCTGAATAAGTTTGTTGCGCAGATGCGTGACAAGGATGTCCAGAAGGACAGCATGCGTTTCCGCAGAAATCTTGAAAGACTCGGCGAGATCTTCGCATATGAGATCAGTAAGCTGATGGTCAGTTCACATAAGGATGTGGTTACCCCTCTGGGCATTGCAAGCGTGCCTACGTACGACGAGCAGGTGGTAGTGGCTACGATCCTGAGGGCAGGCCTCCCTCTGCATCAGGGTATCCTGAACTATTTTGATGATGCTCAGAATGCCTTCGTGGCAGCATACAGAAAGTATGACAAGGGCGAGGATTTCCATATCCAGATCGAGTATGCCAGCACTCCGGATCTTACAGGAAAGACCCTGATCCTTGCTGACACCATGCTTGCGACAGGAGCCTCTCTCGAGATCGCTTATAAGCGTCTTTGCGAAGAGGGAACACCGTTCCATACCCACCTCGTATGCCCTGTAGCAAGTGCATATGCAGTAGAATATCTGCAGAAGCATCTCCCAGAGGAAGGCGTGACTCTATGGGTGGCCACCATCGACGAGGAACTAACAAGCCATTCTTACATCGTGCCAGGTCTTGGTGATGCCGGTGACCTTGCCTATGGCGTCAAGAAATAATCTGACGAAAGTCTTTGAAATTCCGAAAATTATACATACTTTTGCGCGCTTTTTGACCGAAGCGCGCTTTTTTATCGCTCTTCGGCAGGCACAGGAAATAATGTTTAACCCACTAGTTTGTTTTTCAATTAATTACAATGGAAGAAAACAAGACAGTTGTTGAGGTTGCTCCTGAGGTAGCCCCAGCGGTAGAAGAAACCAAGAAGGTTGTTCTCAACGCTTCAGTTGCTCCAGAGGAGTTCGACTGGGATGCATTCGAGAATGACGATGTTTACGGCGGTTCAGTAGAGGCAATCGCTGAGCAGTACAACCAGACACTCTCTAAGGTAGTTGAGGGTGAAGTTGTTGAGGGTGTTGTTACATCAATCAGCAAGAGAGAGGTTATCGTTAACATCGGTTACAAGAGCGAGGGTGTCATCATGGCTCCTGAGTTCCGTTACAACCCTGAGCTCACAGTAGGTGACAAGGTTGAGGTGTTCGTAGAGAGCACTGAGGACAGAAAGGGTCAGCTTATCCTTTCACACAAGAAGGCACGCCAGCTCCGTTCTTGGGATATGGTAAACGCAGCATTCGCTGCAGACGAGATCGTAAAGGGTTACGTGAAGACTCGTACAAAGGGTGGTATGATCGTGGACGTATTCGGAATCGAGGCATTCCTCCCAGGTTCACAGATCGACATCAAGCCTATCCGCGATTACGATCAGTTTGTTGACACAACTATGGACTTCAAGATCGTTAAGATCAACCAGGAGTTCCGCAACGTAGTTGTATCTCACAAGGCACTTATCGAGGCTGAGCTCGAGCAGCAGAAGAGCGAGATCATCGGCAAGCTCGAGAAGGGTCAGGTTCTTGAGGGAACAGTCAAGAACATCACAGGTTACGGTGTATTCGTTGACCTCGGCGGTGTTGACGGACTTATCCACATCACAGACCTTTCATGGGGCCGTATCAACCATCCAGAGGAGGTTGTTGCTCTCGATCAGAAGGTTAACGTTGTTATCCTCGACTTCGATGAGGCTAAGAAGAGAATCGCTCTCGGTCTTAAGCAGCTTATGGTTCACCCTTGGGATGCACTCGATGCAAACCTCCAGGTTGGTGACAAGGTTAAGGGTAAGGTTGTTCTCATCGCTGACTACGGCGCATTCGTTGAGATTGAGCCAGGCGTAGAGGGTCTCATCCACGTTTCTGAGATGTCATGGTCACCTAAGCTCCGCATCGCTTCTGACTTCCTTAAGGTAGGTGATGAGGTTGAGGCTCAGGTTCTCACTCTCGACCGTGAGGAGAAGAAGATGTCACTCGGTCTCAAGCAGCTCGTTCCTAATCCATGGGAGAACATCCGTGAGAAGTATGCTGTTGGAACAAAGCACACTGCAACTGTTCGCAATATCACTAACTTCGGCGTATTCGCTGAGCTCGAGGAGGGTATCGAGGGTCTCGTACACGTAAGCGACCTCGCTTGGAACAAGGTTAAGCACCCATCTGATGTTGTTGCTGCCGGTGACACTATCGAGGTTGTTATCCTTGATTTCGATGAGGAACTCCACAAGCTTTCACTCGGCCACAAGCAGCTCCTTCCTAACCCATGGGATGAGGTTGAGGCTAAGTACAGCGTTGGTACTGTAGTTGAGGCTAAGATCGTTGAGGTAACTGACAAGGGTGCTGTTGTAGCACTTGAGGGTGACGTTGACGCATTCTGCTTCAACCGTGAGCTCGCTAAGGAGGATGGTTCAATGCCAGTAGCAGGTGAGACACTTGCATTCAAGGTTGTTGAGCTTAAGAAGTCAGCTAAGAAGGCTACACTTTCACACGCTAAGACTTACGCAGCAGCAGTTGAGGCTAGAGCAGCTGCAGCTACTGCAGAGGCTGATCTCACTAAGAAGGCAGTTAAGAAGATCAACGCAAACGTTGAGAAGACTACTCTCGGTGATATCGACGTTCTCGCAGCTCTTAAGGACCAGCTCGAAGGAAAGTAATCCTATGAATTTCACTCTTAATGTATTAGGCACGGCTTCGGCCCTGCCTACTACAGAAAGATATCCAAGCGCCCAGGTACTCGACGTACGTGGGCGCTTATTTATGTTTGACTGTGGAGAAGGTGCTCAGACTCAGCTCCGCAGAGCCGGTATCTCGTTCTTAAGGATCGAGCACATATGTCTCACCCATATACACGGTGACCATATGTTCGGACTTTTCGGTCTTCTTTCTACCATGGGCCTTCTGGGACGTTCTTCAGTCCTTAATATATATGCTCCGAAGTCGTTCATTCCGATATTGGACTTCTTCAAGGATAATTTCGGCGAAGGAGTGAAGTTTGAGATCAATCTTGTAGTCCTGGAGATGGATGCTCCTGTGATGGTCTATGAGAACAGAAGGACAGAGCTTTGGGCCTTCCCTCTGAATCATAGGGTCGATACCTTCGGCTTCATGGTCCGTGAGAAGATGCCTCAGCATAATGTACATAAGGAGGCGATAGCAAAGTATGACCTGACGCTCTCCGAGATCGGAACACTGAAGAGAGGAGAAAATGTGGTCCGTCCAGACTGCATCATTCCTAATTCCGAGGCGGCATATATACCTTTCACTCCGCGCAGCTATGCCTACTGCAGCGATACCGCTCCGTTCCCGGAGCTAGCCCAGTGGATCAAGGGTGTGACCCTGCTGTACCATGAGGCTACATTCCCTGCAGATATGGCAGACATGGCTGAGAAGACCTTCCATTCGACCACTATCCAGGCAGCACAATGTGCCCTTGAGGCAGGGGTTGGACGTCTTCTTGTGGGACATTATTCCTCCCGCTACCCGTCCGTAGACTTCTTTCTGGACGAGCTTCGTGCTATCTTCCCAGAATCATACCTCGCCCACGACCTGGATGTCGTAGATATTCCCCTGTCATCTCGAGCGTAGTCGAGAGATCTAAACCAATTAAATTCATTATCTTCGCACCATGAAGAAAATACTACTGATATTCCTTATGCTCGTGTCTGCCGTCACGGCCCTATCTGACACCCCGCAGCAGTCCTATATAGAAAAGTATTCGTCTCTTGCAGTAGAGGAGATGTACCGTACAGGTGTTCCTGCAAGTATCACCCTTGCCCAGGGTCTTCTTGAGTCCGGCAACGGCCAGTCAAGACTTGCAGTCAAGGGAAACAACCATTTCGGTATCAAGTGCCACAATACATGGACCGGTGCGAAGGTCTACCATGATGACGACCGCAAGGGGGAGTGTTTCAGGAAATATGACTCTCCTGAGGAGTCCTTCCGTGATCATTCCGATTTCCTCAGATATAGGGACAGGTATAAGTTCCTCTTCGATCTTGAACTCACAGATTACAGGAGCTGGGCCTATGGTCTCAAGACAGCCGGCTATGCTACTGACCCAAAGTATCCTGAGAAGCTTATAAGACTGATCGAGGAATATAGGTTGTATGAGTATGACACGCAGAAGCCCGAGCAGACTACCCATCATGTCGAGCCTCAGGTACCAGCGTCTCCGACAGTGATCGAGCAGGTGCAGCCTCTTTCGCCTCGTCAGCGTGAGACCTTCAGCTTTGCTCTTTCCCGTCAGATGTACTCTCTTAATGGTGTGCCATTTGTCTATGCGTCAGAGGGTGAGACTTATGCGAGCATAGCAAAGGCCAACAGGCTTTTCCTTAAGGAGATCCTGAAGTTCAATGACCTTAAGGAGGAAAAGGATCTTGTTCCGGGAACTGTGGTGTACCTTCAGAAAAAGAAGAAGAAGGCTGCTGCAGGACTTGAGAAATACGTGGTTGAAGGCACTCAGGATTTGAGAAGCATCTCGCAGAGATTCGCTGTCAGACTTGACAAGCTGTGCAAGCTCAACGATATTGCTCCTGACCATGTGCTCAGGGACGGAGATGTACTTTACTTAAGATAAGTCTTGATTATGAACAAGAAGTCTATATTGCTCTGGGGAGCGCTCGCTGCGCTTGTTGTCTTGGGATCTGTGGCAGGTTTCGTGCTGGGCAGATATTATGTCGATAACAAGAAGGCCAACTTTACCGAGGATTACGTTCTCTATGTATATCCTGATATGACTGTAGATCAGGTTCTGGACTCGCTTCAGTCAGGAGCCGGAGCCATCAGTCCGAAGAGTCTGGAGAGAGCATTCGCAAAGGTTGATGCGCAGTCGCGCATGAAGCCGGGAAGATATGTGGTTGAACCGTCTTCTACAAGTATATATGTAGCCAGAATGGTTGTCTTCGGCTGGCAGACTCCGCAGAACCTTACCCTTTCGGGAACAATCCGCTCCAAGGGGGTGCTGGCAAAGAAGATCGGCATGCAGATGATGGTGGATTCTGCTGCTGTGGCTGCTGCTCTGGAGGATAAAGAGTTCCTTGCAGGTTATGGCTTCACGCCTGAGGATGTTTTCGGTCTGGTACTTCCGGATACCTATCAGATGTATTGGACAGCTTCGGTCCAGGATATCTTCGACAGGTTCAAGAAGGAGTACGATGCCTTCTGGACTCCAGAACGCATAGCCAAGGCTGAGGCACAGGGCCTTACCCGCAAGGAGGTATCGGTAGTGGCATCGATTGTCAGCGGCGAGACCCTCAAGGAATTTGAGTATCCTATCATAGCGGGAGTATATCTCAACAGATATAAGAAGGGAATGAAGCTTCAGGCAGACCCGACCGTGTGCTTCTGCTTTGACTACAAGCTGGACAGAGTCCTCAAGAAACATCTTACTGTAGACTCTCCGTATAACACCTATAAGTACGCAGGCCTTCCTCCCGCTCCTATCAATGTGCCTCCTAAGGCATGTCTGGATGCGGTCCTGAATCCTGACAAGCATGGCTACATCTACTTCTGTGCAAGTCCAGCCTTTGACGGCACCCACCGCTTCGCAGTGACATACACAGAGCACATGAAGAATGCTCGTGCCTTCCAGAAGGAACTCACAGCCCGTCGTAAGGCCAAGAAGCAGTAGACCCTCTGCCGTTTTCCGTTGGTCTATAAACTGCAGATAATCAACGATTTACTGGGTTCTCCGTGCTCCCTTTTGGCGGCACGGAGAACCCAGTAACTATTTGTGGGATAGAGTGTTAGCTGCTGACGTGTTGTAACTGACCCGTGTAAAGAAGCTAAACGAGACCAATAATGTCGATTCTGCGCTCAAACTAGTGCCCAAGTACTCAAAACGGACACAAAAGTGCTGATATTGTGTCCAAATCGGAGTCAAAGTCTGCAAATGGACACAGAAATGCGGAATTTGTGTCCAAAATTACGAACACAGATGGGTTCTGTGCACTGTGGGATTCTTTCGCTTCGCTCAAGCGACTTCGTCGGTGTCGAACCCACGACATTCAGAACCACAATCTGACGCTCTAATTAACTGAACTAATTGGAATATCGTTACTTATGGGATTGTTGCCGGGAGTGAATGTGAGGAAAAGTTTTTTAGTTAAAAACTTTTGTATGGAAATGTTTGGAAAAGATTTGGTGGGAAGGAAATAATACTTACCTTTGTGCCATGATTGAACTAAGGCAATCGCCTTGTTGAGAAATGAAATGGGTATTCAGCCCCAAACTGAATGCCTTTTTCTATTAAAATAAGACCTTAAAGCCGAGGGACGTACTCTCAAATCCAAAGCTTGTTTTACAAATTTGCAGAGTTCTCTGTACTGAAATCTCGTTCAATATAGATGTCTGTAACCTTCATTGACTCATCAAGATGGTTAAGGGCAGAGTGCACTGTGTATTTGTCTATTCCGACCTTGTTGATTGCTATGGTAGCCCACGAGTGTCTTGCAGAGTAGAACTCAAGGTCTTCTATTCCGAGTGCATCTCCTATCTCTTTCAATCCTTTGTTGATTGCGACTCCGGACTGGTCTGAGGCAATTTTTTATAGTTTTGTCTTTGGGAACCTGTTTTTCAGTCAAATTGATGTGTTTACCTGCTTGAAAGGGAATAATGGTCGTGTTTTCCCCATTGGGGTGCGGCGATTGTGTCGAAAACGAAGCGGTTTCAGGCCCGGTATAATTGACATTTTGGGTTGGTGGTCATGACAAAAGTTGTTGGTGGGAAAGTCTCTAATGCATTTGGAATCCTTGCAAAAGAATCGTGGATATTTTTTGCAAGAATTGCCAAAAACCGTGAAAAATGAGGGTAAATCCCGGAAAACTGTGATTGTCGCAAAAGAATTGGCCGTTTTTTCTGCGAGGATCACAGGCATGAAAATGTCAATCGCGAAATTGTTGGAAAACCATGGTAGATCCGGTCTTCGAAGTGTGGCAGACTCCACTATACAAAAAGAAAGTCTGACATCCTTTTTGGGTGTGCCCAGTGGGATTCTTGTGGGTTCATACACCACCGGATACCAAAAAAGGAAGTCTTTCGACTTCCTTTTTTAGGGTGCCCAGTGGGATTCGAACCCACGACATTCAGAACCACAATCTGACGCTCTAACCAACTGAACTATGGGCACCATGTTGGTTTTTTGGGATTGCAAAGATACGTAAACTTTTTAAATCTGCAATATTTTTCTATATATTTGTTTGAATTATGAGAAATAAGCCCCTTAAAATATTCTTGATTGTCCTGCTTGTAGTGTGTCTGGTGGCAGGAGTCTGCTATATCATACATCGTCACAGAACCATGAACAAGTCTTCGGAAACTGTACTCCCAGAGGAACAGACTGAAGTTCCGGCTGACTCGGCTTCTGTCGCTCTGGAAGATCCTGTATGGATGGAACTTCCGGCTCCGACTGATCAAACGGAATACAGATATGTCGTGACGCATAGAGCTCAGATGGAGGGCAGGCTTCAGCGTAACTACACCATTCTTTATGACGAGCAGCTGTATGCCGCTCTGTGGGTTGCCTATCCTTTGTGCGCATCCCATACGTCTACAGGTCGAGAAGAGACCTGGGGCTACGATCCGCAAGTGCCGCAGTCCGACCAGACAAGTGTCAAGAAGGGTTATGGTGCATCAGAACCGACGGCCAACTATCCTAAGAATTTCTATGCCCGTGGCCACCAGATACCCAATGCAGACAGAAGTGCCGTTCCTGAAATGCAGGCCCAGACATATTATTCCACAAATATGACCCCTCAGATCCAGAACGGATTCAATGGCGGCATATGGGCAAAGCTCGAAGAGGCGGTCCGCAATGAGATCCCCGAGGGAGATACTCTCTATGTCATTACAGGTGCAGTCTTTGAGAAGTTCGCACAAGACGAGAACGTCAAGACGATAGTTAATAAGAATGACTCCAAGACTCTCCCGGTACCGAACTATTATTGGAAGGCTCTGCTGAAGGTAAAGAAGTCGGAAGGTGCAGTTACAGAAGCCTCTACAATAGGATTCTGGCTCCCCCATGGAGACTTGAAAGGACATTCGTATACAGATTATACAGTCTCAGTAGACCAGATAGAATCATGGACCGGCTTCAATCTCTTCCCGTCCATCCCCGATGCCCTCGAACCCACAGCCGAATCCCAGACCTCCTGGTCTTCCTTCCAGTCTTTCTGATCCTTCTGTTGCTGAGCTCCCGCCTCGCACCATAGCAGGACGCATGCTTCGCGCATCGCCATGCTCTCTCCTCACGTCATCGTCATACTCTCTCCTCACGTCATCGTCATACTATCTCTCCACGTCATTGCGAGTCCCTCTCCTCACGTCATCGTCATACTCTCTATTCACGTCATTGCAAGGCAACCCATTACGTCATTGCGAGGAGCCCCCTTCACGTCATTGCAAGGCAACCCATTACGTCATTGCGAGGAACCCCCTTCACGTCATTGCGAGGAGCGAAGCGACGTGGCAATCTCCGGTAAAAGATCAACCCTCTCAGGATTCATACTATATTCTTCATAATAAAAGCAATTTATGGCAATTATACCTCGAAGTACCCCTCCACATAAATGGTTGAACCGGTTTTGTTGCTCATGATATAAATGTAATACTTCTCCATTCGTCACAGTGTTAAGGATTGCCACGTCGCTTCTCTCCTCGCAATGACGTGTTTTGTACAATCTGCAAAATTCCATAGAATTATCCGTGTAACGAAATAGTATGCGGATAATTCATGAAAATCATGGTTGAAGCAGCTTCAGCAAAGGTTTTGAGTGACAATGATTTACCTCATTTTTCAAAAAATCTGCTAAATCATTGTATAGGCCTATCAATAAAATTTGTATAAGTGTCAATACTTCTTTAACTTTACGGCTTGTTCGTTTCTGCGCAAAAGCAGACAGCAAAAGCAAGGAAAATAATCTAAAAACAACTTATATGAACATTAATTACAAATCAATGCAGGAGGTATCCTCATACGAGACACCGACTGTAAAGACGCTCGACATTCTGAGCGAAGGCGTGCTGTGTAGCAGCGGCGACTTCCGTATTAAGGATTGGGAGAACGATGATGACGTTCTTGAATTTTAACATTAACCCTAAAAAATGAAAATGAACATGAAAAAGATTATTTCTTGGGGTATGATGTTGGCAGCCGCATTTACCCTTACAAATTGCGCAAAAGAAATTGACGCTCCAGTTCAGGAGCCAGAGTCAGTAGGTTATCCATTCGAGATCGTAGCATCTACAGTTGACACAAAGACTGTTTATGACGGTATACACACTCAGTGGGCAGAAGGTGACAAGATAAACCTTTTCCATGCAGTTGGTGAGACAACTGACTATGTTAATAATAACGCCTTTACAGTATCTGATCTTGCTGAAGGACGATTTACTGGTAATCTTGCAGGTGAGTTGGAGCAACAGGAAGAGTATGATTGGTTCGCATTCTACCCATATAGCAGCTATATCAAGACTCCAGCCAATACTTCATCAGGATATATGACAGTAGGTTCTTCTGCTAATGGTGTGCAGGTTCAGAAGGGCAATGGTAGCATGTCACATATAGCAGGCGAAAATTATCCTCTCGTAGGTCGTGCGATTGCAGTCCCTGCAAATTCGACTCCTAAGATGGTAATGTCTCATGTGTCATCGCTTATCGCAGTTAATGTAAAAAACACTCTAGAAGAGCCACTTGTAGTAGAAAACGTATCGTTTAATGCTCCAGTTGAAATTGTAGGTACATATTACATCAATTTCGCTGGTGATATTACTCCTGAGTCTTTTACAGGTTCAGGCGATAAGTATGTCTCTAAGGCCGCTACACTTAATGTAGAAGAAGGAACAGCTATTGTTACAGGCCAGTCAGCGGTATTCTACCTTGCAGTTAAGCCTTTTGTTGCTAAGGCAAACGATAAACTCGTTGTGACAGTTAACGGTTATGCAAAAGAGCTTACAATGACTAAGGATGTGACATTCTCAGCTGGTAAGATCAAGACTTTGAACTTTGCTTATGATTATGTTGCCCCTGCAGGTGAGCAGACTGTTACATTTGATTTTACTTCAGCTGATGAGTTGACAGAGTTGGGTATTGATTTACCTGATACTGGAGCTGGTACTAACGTGCCAACTTTGAACAAAGGTCAGGTGACAATGGTTCCTGCGGGAGGCTCAACGGCTACTAGAGTATGGAATGCTAGCGGATCTTATGAATTGAGAGCATATAAGAATGCTACATTGACATTCAGCGTGCCTTCTGGCTATGTTATTACAGATGTAAAATTGGATGGAACTGAAACTACTTCGATTTCAGCTTCAGTAATGCCTAGCAATCCGGTAGTGTTGACTGTTGATGCAGATGCTGATACACGAAAGATTTCAACAATTACTGTGAAGTATGTAGAAGGCGAGGTTGAGATGGTGCCTCTTGAAATGACTACAGTATCATGCTCTAATCCTGCACCTAATTCACTGACCTTTACATGGGCAGAAGTTCCTGGCGCTGTGGGATATAAAGTGAGTCTTGACGGTGGTTTAACTTATGGCGATGTACAGAATGAAACTTCATATACATGGGAGAACCTCGAGCCAGAAACTGAGTATACTTTGTATGTGAAAGCAATTGGAAATGGTGTGAATACTTCGGATTCTGATGCGGTTTCTTGTACTGCGAAAACAGATGCAGAGCCTGTTGGTGTTGAAGAAATAGAGCTTGTTATTGATTTGACAAAACAAGGTTACTCTAATCAGCAGGAAGTAAGTTCTGTGTCGAAAAACCCTATTGATGTAGTATTTAATAAGGGGTCAAATTCAAATGCTCCTAAGTATTACACGTCCGGAACAGCTGTTCGATTGTATGGTGGTGGATATTTTACAGTGTCGTCAGATAAAACTATTGTTAAGGTGGTGATAACCTTTGGATCTTCTGATGGAACAAATGAAATTACAACAGATTCTGGAGCATATAGCAATGGTACTTGGACAGGCAATGCGAACTCTGTTAAGTTCAGTATAGGTGGAACTTCAGGAAACAGAAGAATTCAGAAGATAACTGTTACCTATCAGAAAGCTGTTGGTGAGGTAATATTGGTATCAAGAGAACTTAAATTCTCTAGTTCAGAGGTGTCTGCAACAATGGGACAGGCATTCACTGCTCCTACATTGTCAGGTGTAACTTCAGATGTAACTTCAGATGTAACATATACAAGTTCTAATACAGATGTTGCCACAGTAGATGCAAAGACAGGTGTTGTTACACTTGTAGCAGTCGGAACAACAACAATTACTGCGTCGGCTCCTGCAACTGCTGAGTATGAGGCTGGTACAGCTAGCTATACTTTGACTGTCAATCCAGCATCAAGTGTTGGAACGACTAAGACGTTTACAGTTAAGTCCGATGATATTGTTAATAATAGTGCATATCAGGCATATTCTAAGACAATTGATGGACGCGACTGGGTTATTACCTGTGGAGGTAATCAGAAATCAGTTGGTGTCAATAGCTCTAATAGAAGTAAATGTAATCTTTCAAATACAAACTATAAGAAATATGCTGTTTCTCCTGTAACGACATCTTCAACAGCAGCTGCATTTGCTTCAACAACAAAGCTAGAGAATGTTAGCAAGATATCATATGCAAAATTGTCAGGAGGTTCAAATCAGGGCAATACAAAAATTTATATCTTATATTCTCAGGATGGAACAACTTTCTCACAGATTTCATTGACTAGCGGAACACAGGGAGGTACAATTAATACTTCATCCGGAGGAACATTTGAATTTGCAGAGTGTTCAGGTTATTTTGCCGTTGTATTTGCAGCAACAAATACTTCCGGAAACTGGAGACTGGACGATGTTAATTTAACATTTACATATTCAGAGTGACCCACATCCGGCGGAGGCGTCGGGGGTGATGAGCCTATAGGCGAAGAGCCTGCCGCGACGGTTACTACCGGAGATGCAACTATAAAGAGTTCGACAGGGATTTCTCTGTCGGGCTCTTTTGCCAATGCGACAGGAACGCCGACAGAGGTGGGTTTCTATTGGGGAACTTCCTCTTCTACTATGGCAAACAAGGTGAAGGCTGCGACTCCTTCTGGAACGTCGGGAAGCTTCACCGCAAACCTTACAGGGTTGACTCCTGGTGATACTTATGTATTCCAGGCATATGCCGTGGTTCCGGGATCGGGAATATATGCATCCCAGACTGCGACCATCAATGCCCAGTATTGGGATTATATCCAGTTGCCAGCACTCTCGTCTTCACAGCCGGCTGTGGAGGGCAAGACCGACTGGTGGGAACTGCCTGGTGCGACTGATACCGGATCGAGGTACGAGATCGCTACATATTACAGCGGAGGCGCGAGGAACTATACGCATCTGTATGACAAGACGATGTATACGTCCATGTGGACTGCGTATCGTGTGAGGGAGAGTCTGATGGGCTCTGGTTCTTTGAGTTCGTGGGAGTACAGCCCGAAGATAACCCAGTCATATCAGGTCAATCTGTGCAGTCATAGTTACAACGATGACTATTCCCGCGGTCACCTGATTCCGAATGCATCCCGTAATGGAAGCACAACCATGCAGGAGCAGACATATTATGTGACCAACTCGGTTCCGCAGGTGCATAACGGCTTCAACAACGGTATCTGGAGCACGCTTGAAGGCGCTGTACGACAAGTTGCGATAGATAATGATGAGGAGATATATGTCGTTACAGGTGTTGCATTCTCAAAAGTAGGTGAGAACAAGACAATCAAGTATACAACTGCCAAGGACGACACGAAGAAGGTTCCTGTGCCGAACTACTTCTACAAGCTTGTGCTGAGGGTGAAGACGTCCGGTTCCACAGTGACAGACGCTTATGCGGTCGGTTTCTGGTTTGAACACAAGACTTACAGCGGAAGTTACACTAACTACTCCGTATCAGTCGACCAGATCGAGCAGTGGACCGGAATGGATTTCTTTGTGAATCTACCGGATGGTGTTGAGAGTACCGCTGAAACAAATACCAGCTGGACGTCTTTCCAGAACTTTTAGGATAAAAAATCCAGACTATGTGATTGAAGACATAGTCTGGATTTTTCTTTGTTTTTGATGAATGTTTCGAGTCAGGTCTTTACATTGCCCTTGCTGTTGATGCGAGGGAGAGGCCTGATGGGATGTGTTCATATCCTTTCTTGTAGACGAATTCTGTGTAGTAGAAGTCTGTGCTGTTGAGGTCGATGCTTGTGCCAAGTACTCGGTACCATTTCCACTCGAAACGGACCCTTGCTTCGTCCTCTGTGATTATGCTGCTGATAGGGAAGCTGAAGTAGCCGCCTCCTTCTACGAAGTCATACATTGTGCTGTCTGTCATGGTCTCTCCGTTTGCATTGTGAACCAGTCTGAAGGCATAGCCGTCCTTAGTCTCAATCTTGATAAGGTTGATCTCGTGGATGGTCTTGCTGGACTGCTTATATGGGAGTGTCACATACATGTTGATGTATCCTCCGGAGATCCATACCTGACTGACGGTTACTGGGTCCTCTCTGTAAACGTTCTGGTCAGCTCCCTCATCAGTTCCTTCTTCGGTGCTTTCTCCGCTGTTCTCTTCTGCATTTGGAGTGATGTCTTCAACCTTGCCGTCAAGGATGATGTCCTTTACCCTTACCGGGGACATTGCTGTGAGTCTTACATCGTATTCGTTTTCCTGGCCCCCTGTTGTCTTGTTGAGTACGTCGCAGAGGATGATGGCACGCTTCATTGTGTCAAGTCTGCCATAACATGCCCTGTCCTGTTCCACAACGTTGAAGATGTTGCCTTGGTCAGAGGTGAAGAGACCTTCTGTGACATTACCCATCGTGAGGTTGTTGTACTGGAGAGTGCTGTCCTTCTTGCATGATACTGCTCCTGCGCAGAGGATGAAGACAGAAATAAGTGCTATAAGCTTTGTTGTAATTTTCATTTTCCGGTAATAATATTAGTTTTACGGTTCTCTTAGATGCAAATGCGTTTCAGTTCGTTGCATTTGCCGATAAATCATGCTAATTTAGTGTGATTTTTTTAAAGTTATAACCATGATCACATTCATTGCGGCAATTGCTCTTCTTGTAGCAGGATATTTCGTGTATGGTAAGATTGTCGAAAGGTATCTCGATGTCGATCCGTCAAGACAGACTCCAGCTTACAGCAAGGCTGATGGCGTGGACTTTCAGCCTATGCCTACCTGGAAGGTATTCGTTATTCAGTTCCTTAACATCGCTGGTCTTGGACCGATCTTCGGTGCTGTTACTGGAGCTGCGTTTGGCCCTGCTGCATACTTATGGATTGTATTCGGATGCATATTCATGGGTGCTGTCCATGATTTCTTCGCAGGAATGATGTCTATCCACACAGGTGGCATGAACATGCCTGAGGTATCCGCCAAGTACCTTGGCAAGAACATGAAGGGCGTGGTGAACTTCGTGGTGGCCTTCCTTCTTCTGGCTGTGGGTGTGTCATTTGTGATCGGCCCTTCAGGACTGCTGCAGAATCTTACCTCAATAGATAAGGAGATATGGCTTTATATCATTTTCGGATACTATATCATAGCTACTCTTCTTCCGGTAGATAAGATCATCGGAAGCATCTATCCGTTCATGGGTGCCATCCTTCTGTTCATGGCCTTCGGTGTGGGAGTCATGCTGATTGCCGGAGATATTACAGGAGCCCACGAGATCCAGGAACTTACTCCTTCCGTCCTCAAGAACTGGCATTCCAACCCGGAGAAGAATGTGCTTATTCCGATGATGTTCATCGTGATATCGTGCGGAGCTATTTCCGGCTTCCATGCCACTCAGTCTCCTATGATGGCGAGATGTCTCAAGAATGAGAAGTATGCGCGTCCAGTATTCTACGGAGCAATGATCGCGGAGGGTATAGTAGCGATGATCTGGGCAACTGCAGCAATGGCATATTTCGGTGGCCCGGAGGGTCTTAATGCTGCTATGTCTGACACCGGTACTATGGTTAATGGCGTACTTGTCAAGAATGCGCAGGCTGCTGATGTGGTTGATATGATATGTAAAAGCTGGCTTGGAAAGGTGGGTGCTGTGATCGCTATTCTCGGTGTTGTGATCTGCCCGATCACCTCTGGTGATACAGCTTTCAGAAGTCTCAGACTTTCAATTGCTGATTTCCTGAAGGTTGACCAGAAGCCTATCGCAAAGCGTCTGCTTGTCAGCCTTCCTGTCTTCGTGGTGGCATTCTTCTTCTGCAAGGTGGATTTCTCGACAGCATGGAGCTATCTTGGAATTGCCAATCAGATTCTCGCAACTCTTGTCCTGTGGACAGGTGCAGCCTATCTTATAAGCAAAGGAAGAGCACACTGGATGTGTTCTCTTCCTGCAACTTTCCTGACATTCGTCTGTGTCAGCTTCCTCTTTATAGCCCCTCTGGGCCTAGGACTTGCGCCGATGATAGGTTATATAGCCGGTGTGATTGTAGCTATCCCGACCCTGATCTTCTTTATCATCAAAGGCAGAAAGTCAGTTACACTTTCATCAGATATGGCTTAGCCTTTCTGTAGATCCATCCCAGCAGACAGTCTGGAAGGATGACTATGAACGTGAGGAATATCTTGTTCAGCAGTCCCGGCATTGTGCCTCTGCGCCTTCTGAATGTGGCTTTCAGCGCTCTGCTGACAGCCTTTTCAGGTCTGATCATAACTGTGAGGCCTCTTGCAAGCTTGCGAAGGCTGTCCTTAAGCGGAACAAGCGGGGTGTCGACTGCTCCGAAGTATGCGTTGGTCACGCTGACGCCTGTCTTCTGGCACTCTATCCTGAGCTCGCGAGAGTAGTTTCTGACGAAACGCTTTGTTGCCCCGTACATGCCGATTCCCGGCCAGGTCATCCACGCAGCGAGGGACGAGATGTTCAATATATATCCGCAGCCCCTTTCCTTCATGCCTGTGACATATTTCCTGCAGAGCATAAGAGGGGTGTTCATGTGGACCATCATGATCAGCTTGAGCATCCTCTCGGAAGTCTCGGCAATGCCCTGGCAATACATTACTCCGGCATTGTTTACGAGTACTTCAACCTCGCATCCTTCCTGTTGTGTGCGTTCGAATATGCAGTCTGCGGCGTCTGCGACCGACAGGTCCTGCTGGATGATAAGAACCTTGAATGCATTCTTATATTCAGCGCCAATCTCCGCAGATGCTGCAATCTCTGCCTTTACAATCTTAGCAGTCTCTTCTAGGCCTTTTGCATTTATGTCTACTATGACCAGATTGTATCCTCTTTGGGCGAGGCGGCTGGCATAGATCCTTCCCATGCCTGAGGCTGCTCCTGTCACGAGGGCATATTTGCGGAATCCGTTGAATATCTTTTTCATCTTATGTGTGCTCTTCCTGAATGTGGCTCCAAAATTACATCATTTTATCCAATTATACACGAAATCTTGGCTGAATATTCCCTTTTAAATTTGAATCTTTCAAAATTATTTTGTGTTTTTGACTAAAAGAAATATCTTTGCGACATAAAGCGTAAAATATGAATATACATAAATGTCCGAATATTGAGGAATTCAAGGTCATCCTCAAGAAACATGAACTCAAGGCTACGCCTCAGAGGCTGGCAGTGCATGAGGCGATGATGGCCCTTGGCCATGCATCTGCCGATATGGTTACAGAGGCCATCAAGGAGAAGGGAACTGCCAAGGTTACCGTAGCTTCAGTCTATAACATCCTTACTCATCTTGCAATGCTCGGAGTATATCACTACAGACTCAGCGCGAACAACAAGATGTACTTCGATGTAAATACATTCAAGCACATCCATTTCTACGACCAGGCAAACCATATGTTCAAGGACGTCATCGATGACGAACTCGTGAGCATAATCGAGTCGCATCTGAGCAGAAAGAGGGTCAAGGGATACAAGATCGAGAACTTTGATATCCAACTGATTGGCAGACCGACACGAAAGAAGTACACAATCGGTTAATTCCGGGTGGTCAGTCCGGGAAAAATCATTATATTTGCAGTTTGTGCAAATAAACAGATTATGGAAACTGTAAAGTGTCTTATTATAGGAGGTGGCCCTGCAGGTTATACTGCGGCCATCTATGCATCAAGAGCAGACTTGTCGCCGGTAGTATATGAAGGAATCCAGCCAGGCGGTCAGCTCACAACCACAACTGACATAGAGAATTATCCTGGCTTCGAGAATGGTATCTCGGGCCAGATTCTTATGGATACGATGAAGGCTCAGGCTGTGCGCCTTGGAGCTGATATCCGTACAGGAGCAGTGACCTCTGCAGATCTTTCTGAAAGACCGTTCAAGATTGTGATAGACGGAAGTAAGGAAGTGTATGCGGAGACTCTCATCATCGCAACCGGTGCGACTGCAAAGTATCTCGGACTGCCTTCTGAGGTGAAGTACAGAGGTCTTGGAGTCTCAGCCTGCGCTACATGCGATGGTTTCTTCTACAGAAAGAAGACTGTAGCTGTTGTCGGAGGTGGTGATACAGCTTGCGAGGAAGCGACTTATCTTGCAGGTCTTTGCAAGAAGGTATATATGATTGTCCGCAGAGACGTGCTCAGAGCTTCTGAGGCTATGCAGGAAAGAGTAAGGAACACCGAGAATATCGAGATCCTCTGGAACTGCAACACCCAGGAGGTGCTCGGAGACGAGTACGGAGTGACAGGAGCGAGACTTCTCAGAAAGGATGGCCAGGTTTTTGATATAGCTGTCGACGGCTTTTTCCTGGCTATCGGTCATCACCCTAACTCAGAACTCTTCAGCCAGTGGGTCAAAGTTGACAAGGAAGGGTATATCGTGACAGACGGAAAGACAGCCAAGACTAATGTAGAAGGTGTATTTGCGGCAGGAGATGTCCAGGACCCGCTTTACCGTCAGGCTATAACAGCTGCAGCATCAGGTTGCCGTGCGGCTCTTGACGCTGAGAAATTCCTTAAAATGCAGTAAGATGAAATTGAGAAATCTTTTCGTGGTACTTGGCGCCATCATCGCCATGTCTTCATGTAAGTCTCAGTATGAGCTCCTGCTCAACAGTAATGATGCAGATGCAAAGTATGAGGCTGCTTTCGAGTACTTCAACCTTAATAAGTATTCAAAGGCAGCATCTCTGTTCGAGTCTCTGGCAGTCCTTACTGATGGTACTGAGCGTGACGACACCGTAAGATACTACTGGGGCTTGAGCAACTATAAGTTCAAGGATTATTACACTGCCGAAACAAACTTCGACCAGTTCATCCAGAGCTATCCGCGCAGCCCGTTCACTTCTGAGGCACGTTACCTTCGTCTGGACTGTCTTTATCGCCAGACATTGAGATACGAACTCGATCAGACTCCAACTTATAAGGCAATCAATGAAATATCTGCATACATTCTCGAATATCCTTCGAATGTACATATGCAGGAGTGCAGGGATATGCTTCTGGAACTTAATGAGCGTCTGGACAAGAAGGCATATGAGTCTGCAAAGCTTTATTATAAGATGGAGGATTATCTCGCTTCACGCGTAGCCTTCAAGAATGTATTGAAGGACGATGCAGAGAATATGTACAGAGAAGATATCCTTTATTACATAGCTATGTCGTCCTATAAGTATGCACATCAGAGTGTTCCGGAGAAGCAGAAGGAGAGATACCTGGCTTTCGTGGATGATTACCTGAACTTCATCGGTGAGATTCCTGAATCACAGTACAGGAAGGAGCTTGATTCCGTGTACCAGAGAGCGCAGAAGGCTCTCGGAAGGCATGGAGCTCTCGAGGTTGAGTCCGATATGGACGAGAGAGACTTTGCAAAGGAGAGAAGAAAGATTCTTCGTGAAGCAAAAAAATCAGATAATCAGTAAAAATATTTGAAACCCTGGTGAAATACCCGGGTATAATAAAATGGAGGGACTATTATTCTGTTCCCCATAACTATTAAGAAATATACAGAAATGGCAAACAAGAAGACACCTACAAACACAGTGACAAGAGACCTCAGCGATCTCGCAGCTCCTACAGGAAACATCTACGAGACAGTAGTGGTACTCGCTAAGAGAGCAAACCAGATCGCTATCGCGGAGAAGAAGGAACTCACAAGAAAGCTCGAGGACTTCAAGAACGACCGCGACACTATGGAAGAAGTATTCGAGAACCGCGAGCAGATCGAAATCTCAAAATATTACGAAAGACAGCCAAAGCCAAGCCTTGTAGCTATCGAGGAGTTCCAGGAAGGAGCGATCGCATACAGAATGGCTAAGCAGGACGAGGAGTAGTCATATGCTTACCAGGCTTCAGGTCAGGAATTACGTATTGATAGACTCTCTGGAGATTGATTTTCCGGAGGGTCTGATCATTATTACAGGACAGACCGGAGCAGGTAAGTCTATTCTTCTTGGCGCACTGGCACTTGTGACAGGAGCCAAGGCGGATGCGTCCATGTTATCTGACGGAGCAGACAACTGCGTTGTTGAGGCTGAGTTTGATGCTGTGGACGAGTCCATGAGGGAACTGCTGGAAGAGAACGAGGTAGAGTGGGACGAGGGACACCTTATAATAAGAAGGGTAGTGAACCGTTCAGGTCGCTCGAGAGCCTTTGTCAATGATTCTCCTGTACCTGTTACAGTACTTCAGGAGATTGCCTCAAAGCTCATAGATATCCACTCTCAGCATCAGACACTTCTTCTGTCTGACAAGCGATTCCAGCTGGATATCCTCGATTATTATGCGGGTAATATGCTCAAGCGTGAGGAATGCGCTTCAGCATGGCGCGAACTCGGAGCCATGAGATCGGCACTCGCAGTGCTTGAGGGTAAGATCGCCCGTATTGCAAGCGACAGAGATTACAATGAGGCGCAGTTCAGACAGCTCGAGTCAGCTTCTCTCAGAGAAGGTGAACTTGAAGAGCTGGAGGAAGAACAGAAGATGCTTGCCAATGCGGAAGAGATCAAGAGCGGTCTGTGCGCTGTGGAGGAAATGTTCACAGCAGCATCTGCTACAGAATCCCTTTCTCTGGATGCCTCGCTCAAGGAATCCGCAAAGATACTTTCAAGAATTTCACGTTATCTCCCTTCTGTTACAGAACTGGCCGGCAGGATAGACTCTTGCAGACTCGAACTGGATGATATCCTGTCAGAGATCTCAGACATGAATGCACGTACAGACATATCTGAGACCCGTCTGGAAGAAGTGGAGTCAAGGATGTCCATGATATATGGACTTCTCAAGAAGCATGGATGCGCTGATGAGGCTGAACTTATCGCCTTAAGAGATAAGCTTTCAGAGGAACTGTTTGATTCAGCCAAGCTTGAGGAGGAGGCAGAGGATCTCAGAAACGAGATATCTGCGCTTGAGGCAAGACTCGCACAGGCAGCTGACCAGCTCCATGCATCCCGCAGCAAGGTTGCTGCGGATTTCGCGGAAGCTATCGCTTCCTCTATCCACGATCTTGAACTTCCATATGCAGTATTCGAGGTCGAAATCATCGATGCGCCTATGTCCGCTACAGGTAGGGATATGGTGCAGTTCAGATTCTCGGCAACAGGAAGGAATGCAGTTGATGTGGCCAGATGTGCCTCTGGCGGTGAGATGTCCCGCATCATGCTTTCGCTTAAGGCCATGATGGCCAGATATACAGCCATGCCTACATTGATCTTCGACGAGATTGATACCGGAGTTTCAGGAAGTGTGGCTGACAAGATGGGATCTATGATCTGCCGCATGGGAGAGCATATGCAGGTATTTGCAATAACCCACCTCCCTCAGGTTGCAGCCAAGGGAAATGCACATTATCTTGTGTCTAAGGAAATCAACCCTGATACATCTGTAGCTGTGTCTACAATATCACGTCTTACTGACAGAGAAAGGGTGATGGAAGTTGCCCGAATGCTCAGCGGCTCCGTTCTGACAGAAGCCGCCATAGCAAATGCGGAATCTCTTTTATCTTGATATTGAGATTGTATAGTCCGGACCGTAAGTTATCCTTCTGATACCCTCATTCGAATAACCTTCATTATCTTCAGTCGTGAACATGAATGTGTTCTGGAGCATCTGTACCTTGTCTTTTCCCAATGCCTCCATCCAGTTGTCTCCGTATCTTGCATTCATGCCTACAAAGTACTTAGTCACATCATATCCTTGGAATGCGAACTGAGTCGGCTCTGTATTGAAGAGAGCCCTGTATTTCATGATGAACTTCTTGACATCAGCAGCCTCGTAGTCTGTGTAGTATGTCAGGCTGGCGTGAAGTGATGTGTTATGGAAGTTCTCGGTCTCGATTGTCTCGAATGTCCTGATCTTGGCAGATCCGTAAAGAATTACGTTGAACTTGTCGTGTATGGTAAGGTTGAGGTTTCTAACTACATCATTGACGAAGGCCTCGCTTTCTGATGCCACAAGCACTCTGTTCACTCCCTCCAGGGTCATCTTGGTCTCAAGAGGTTCCTGTACCTTTCTTCCGTCGAGGATGCTGTATGAGAATGCAGTATATGCGATACCGGCAGAGTCAAGCGCAGCCTTCATGAGTACGCCCTCGTCTCCTTTTCGTGCTTCCTTTTCAGATATTACGATCACCTTATCTCCGGCCTGAAGGTCTTCTCCGATCCATCTTGCGATGTCATCATATTGCTGATGGCGTGGTGACGGTGCATGAATCATTGTAGGATAGACTTCAATGAGGGATTCAGCCTTAGGATCAAGTGGCGATATCAAGGCCTTGATTCCTGGTGCAATCTCATATAATCTTGTGATGTCTGCAGGTGCTATCGGACCTATGATCATGTCACTTGATTCAAGCTGATACTTTGTCGCTCCGAAAGAACCGTTTGCTATGTCATGGACATCCATGCTTACGTTGATGCCCATTTCTCCGAGATCCCTGAGGGCAAGCAGCATACCGCAGTAGAAGTCCATGTTACTCTTGCTGCTTGATGTGCCTGTAGCCTTGAGCGGCAGCAGTGCAATGGCCTTGATATGGTCTTTTGCAGTACGGATCACGGCCGCATCTGTCTCTTCTTCGTCATCCTCGAATGCGGTTTCAAGATTCATGTCTTCCTCTTCCTGTACTGCTGCGACATCAGATGGATGTTCTGTCTCTTTCGCTTCAGCAATAAGGGTCTCTGCTGATTCGGCCGAAGGGATGATGAGCTTCTGTCTGTTTCTGAGCTTTGTCTCTGTCATTCCGTTGGCTGCCATGATCGCTTCTGAAGATACTCCATATTTGGCAGCTATGTCGCCGAGATTCTCGTACCATCTCACGGTGTGGACTTTCTGGACCTCTCCGCTTGTTGCCGGAGCTGTTTCCTGAGTGACTTCCGGCTCAGGTCTTGCCTTTGTTTCCTGCTGGACCTCTACTACAGGGATGTTGATGATGGCGTTCTTCTTAAGACCGTTCTCCCTGAGCCCGGGATTGGCATTGTAGATTTCTTCCAGACTTACGTTATAAGCCTTGCTGATCGAGTACATGGTCTGCCTTTCCTGCACGATGTGGCTGTAGTATACCTTGCCGTCTATTTTGACCTTGTCGTTGGATATCCTGACAGGTGGTGCCACATAGTCCTGCGCAGACGCATTTATAGCGGCAGCTGCAAGCATTGCCACTGCGAATATGATCCTGACTGTCTTTATGGTAAGTCTGTTCATGTGTTCAATATGGTTTACAGCCCTTCTGTGAATTCCAACAGCTTATGGGCGAATGTTTTCCATGATAATCTTTCCTTTTCCGACCTTATGCACCTGATGCAGTCTTCCTCAATCTGAGGATCGCTGAAATATCTTATGATTTCCTGGCATATGGCCTCCGGAGTGCCTTGGTCAGACACGATGCCGGTTCCTCTGTCGCCGATGGTCTCCTTGAGTCCTCCTACATTGGTGACGATCATCGGAACCTCAAAATGATATGATACGGAACTTATTCCGCTCTGGGTTGCGCTTCTGTAAGGAAGCACGGCAAGGTCGGCTGCTGAGAAGTAGTCTGTCACTTCTGAGTCCTTGATGTATTTCAAGTTGGTGTAGACCTTGTCCTTGTTTGGCAGTCTGTCAATGATCTGCTGGTATTTGTCAAACGAGCCATACGGCTCTCCGGCAATAATGAGCTGATATTCTTCAGAAAGCATGCCGAAGGCTTCCAGAAGTATGTCCAGACCCTTGTATGTGCGGATGAGTCCGAAGAAAAGTATGTTCTTCTTTCCGCTCTGCAGTCCGAGCTTTCTTTCCGCTTCCTCGCGAGGAAGTTTAGCTCCGAAATGTGAGTACAGAGGGTGCTGGATCACAGCATATCTTGCGTCCGGCTTGAGGGCAAGCAGGTCTTTCGATACTGCCTCGCACAGGGTGACGCTGCCTGTGCTTCCCTTCAGGAAGTATCTTGTCAGCGGGCTGTCGAAGAAATGCGGCTCGTGAGGTATCACATTGTCAAGGATGGAGATCACCTTGCAGTGCTTCTTCATCTTCCTTGTGATATATCCCAGCGACGGGGCAAAGTACGACATCCAGTATCTGACAATCAGCACGTCCGGCTTCCAGTCGCGGATCTCCCTGTATGTGCTGATATAAGAAAACGGATTGGCCGTATCCAGCAGAGATGTGCTCTCTACCGGTACGGCCTCATCGTCAGGTGTTACATACTGTGTCTTTCCCGGGAAGAGGAATTCAGGATATTGTCTCTTGAAGTTGAAAGCCTTGACAATATGTTCTTTGCTCAGTTCACCATACAGGCATGCGTTAAACTGAGAGATTCCTCCTCGGTAGGGGTAAAAACAGGACAGTATTGCTATTTTCAATTATTTCGCGCTTTCGTTCTTTGCAGCGATGTACTCTTCGTTGAGTCCTGCAAGAACATCGTTTGTAATATCAAGAGAAGGATCAGCTGTGAGTACAGGAGCGCTGATGTTCACTATGCCGTCGTCAGCAGCATCGCCCTGTGATACGATGATCATGGCGTACTGCTTCTCTTCGTTATATTTCTTTACGAAGGTCATGATGGCATCATTGATCTGATTGTTCATCACGAGAAGCTCTTCGTTGATTTCCTCGTTCTTCTGGTTTGCGTAGTTATTGAATGCAATCTCCTGATCCTGAAGCTTCTTAGCCTCAACCTCAGCTACACTTCTTGTCATGAGACCCTTCTGTACCTTGTCCTGATATTTGTTGACTGCAGTAGCAAGGTTGTTCTCTCTTCTTGTGATCTCTGCCTGGATCTCCTGTACCTTTGTCTCAACCTTTGTTCTGAGGTCATTGGCCATGTCGTAATCAGCCATGAGCACTGTCATGTCGATGTAAACGATAGCTCCCTTAGGTGCTGATGCTTCAGATGTCTCAGTTGCGGCTGCCTCTGTTCCTTCGCTCTTGGTCTGCTTGCATGAGGTTGCACCGAATGCTACAACAGCGCTCAATGCAATAGCGCTGAGGATTTTAGTTGTCTTTTTCATGTGTTTGTGTTATACAATAATTAATAATCTACAAAGATAGTTAAAAAATCTTAACTTTGGACAGGTAGGCCTGTATAGTTTGTTCGAGTCCCATGTAAAGCGCATCGCTGATTATGGCGTGGCCTATTGATACTTCGTCTGTCCAAGGTATGTTTCTGATGAAGAATTCGAGGTTGTCGAGATTGAGGTCATGGCCGGCATTTACTCCGAGTCCGCATTCTCTTGCCCTTTCTGCTGTCTTGATGAAGTCTGCTACCGCTGCTTCCGGTGCCAGCGGGAAGTGAGTGGCGTATGGCTCTGTATAAAGCTCGATTCTGTCAGCGCCGCACTCGGCTGCTCCTTCTGCCATTGCAGGTTCTGCGCCGATGAAGATGGACGTGCGGATGCCCTTCTTCTTGAATTCGCTGCATACCTCTTTGAGGAAATCTCTGTGTCTGATCGTGTCCCAGCCTGCATTGGATGTGATGGCGCCTTCCGCGTCAGGAACCAGTGTGACCTGGTCCGGTACGACTTCAAGAACAAGGTCCATGAAAGACTGTATCGGATTGCCTTCTATGTTGAACTCGGTGGTGATCAGTGGCCTGATCTGTCTGACGTCAGAGTACCTGATGTGTCTTTCATCCGGACGGGGGTGCACTGTGATGCCTTCGGCTCCGAATTTCTCGCAGTTGACTGCTGCAAGAGCTACGTCAGGCATGCTGCCTCCGCGTGCGTTCCTGATGGTGGCAATCTTGTTTATGTTGACGCTAAGTCTGGTCATGATGCTATGGTTTCTTTGTTTACACTACAAAAATAAGCAATAATGTTCAATAATAAAGAATATTGTGCTATTTTTGAAGTTTGAATCCATATGAATTGCAGATGAAAGCAGCAGTATATATAGGCGTAGGGAATGCCGGAACGGATGTCAGGCTTGACGCTCTTCTGACAGAGCTGCGTTCGGCCGGTTGGGAAGTCAAGATATTGTCCGCAGGGGCAGAGGATCTGGCCGGTTGTGACTTCTTACTTAGTGTGGGCGGAGACGGTACTTTCCTTGCAGCCTCCGCGTTGTCGGTAAGCAGCGGTGTTCCTATAGTAGGAGTCAATCTCGGACGTGTAGGCTTCCTGTCTGAAAACAAGCCTCAGGATGTGGCAAAGGCTTTATTGTCAGGAAATTATGAGGTAGAGGAAAGAACAGTCCTGAGGGCTTCGGTCGAGGGCGTTGTTTCTGATGAGGCAGAAAAATTCTGGCCATATGCCTTCAATGAATTTACAGTGCATCGAAGTGGTGCCGCCATGCTTGGCGTCGATGTAGACGTCAATGGGGTGAGCCTTCCTACATATTGGGCAGACGGTCTGATAGTCTCTACCAGCTCAGGTTCGACAGCCTATTCTCTCAGCGCAGGAGGTCCTATTGTTCTACCTGAGTCCAAGGTCTTGATCATAACCCCGATTGCACCTCACAATCTGAATATACGCCCGTTGATCGTCCCTGATACTGCAACTGTTTCATTCAGAGTGCATTCGCGCGACAAAAAGGTTCTGTTCACTGCAGATACAAGGACGATGGAGATTGATGAGGACACTCTGATCAGGATGGGTGTGGCACAATTTTCGCTAAAGCGTGTCCGGCTCAATAGCTCTAATTTCATTAATGCCCTTACGGAAAAGCTTTTCTGGGGCGAGGACGCAAGAAACATCAAATAACATATGACGACAGACAGATTGAACAATGTACCTGTTCATGTATCTCTGATCATGGATGGCAATGGCCGTTGGGCGAAGGAAAGGGGTAAGGAGCGTGTATATGGCCATTTTGAGGGTGTCGAGAGTGTACGTGCCTGCGTAGAGGCAGCAGTGGAGACCGGAGTGAAGTATTTGTCCCTTTATGCATTTTCGGAGGAAAACTGGAACCGTCCCCAGGAGGAAGTGGATACCCTCATGGGACTGATGGTAAAGGCTATGGCCTCGGAGATGGATAAACTTCATCAGAATGGTGTCCGTTTCATGGTCATTGGCAATAGAGGAAGACTTGCTCCTGAGCTGAATGAGACCATTGACTCGTGCATGAAGCGTACGGAGAATAACGATGTCCTGACATTGATAATATTTCTTAGCTATAGCGGCAAGTGGGATATCCTGCAGGCAGCCAAGAAGATGGCGGTGGAGATGATTGAGTCTCCGGAACGTGTTGATGATCTGCTGGATATGGATGTTTCGGGCTTTGACCGTTTCCTTTCTACAGCCGGAATTCCGGATCCGGACCTCATTGTGAGGACTTCTGGCGAATGCCGACTCAGCAATTATCTTCTGTGGCAGGGAGCATATTCCGAACTGTTGTTTGTGGATACCCTTTGGCCTGATTTCAGAAAGAATGAGTTCAGAAAAGCTGTTGAATACTATGCAAAACGCGACAGGCGTTATGGAAAAGTGAAATAATTGCTTATCTTTGCAGTTTTGAAATTAAGATCAATAAGATGAGATTTAGTCGTATAGCCACACTCATATTCGCATTCGCTCTGGCTCTCCCTACGTGGGCGCAGCAGAGCGGCGATGATGTGATAGTGGATTACAATAATCCTAAGAAATATATTGTCGGTGGTGTAAGTGTGGAGGGAAACAACTATTTCTCTCCAGAGCAGATCATCCAGATTACCGGCCTTCAGAAGGGTATGGAGGTGACTGTCCCAAGTGAGGAATTGTCAGGTATCGTAAACAGACTTTGGCTTCAGAGGTATTTTGAAGATGTTGCCTTGGTAGTGGATTCTCTTGCAGCGAGTCGCGATACTGCATTCTTCAAGGTCAAGATTCAGGAAAGACCGCGTGTTTCAAGATGGACATTCAGTGGTGTCAAGTCCGGAGAACAGAAGGAACTCATGGAAAGACTTAATCTCCGTCGTGGAGGAGAGTTCTCGGAATATGTGGCCAAGACTGCTTCAGACATCATCAAGAGATACTATAAGGAGAAGGGCTTCCTTAATGTAGAGGTTGATGTCAACACAAAGCGCGATACTGTGATCAGAAGCGCCATCCGCGTCCAGTTCGCAGTCGACAGGGGAGAGAAGGTAAAGATCAAGACCATAACTTTCACCGGTAATGACAATGTGAAGGAGACCAAGCTCGTAAGGTCGATGAAGAAGACAAGAGATGCCCGCTTCATGAACTTCTTCAGTTCAAAGAAATTCAACGAGTCAGAATATGAGAACGATAAGCGTGCCATGATCAGCGCCTTCAATGAGGCTGGTTATAGGGATGCAAGAATCGTCAAGGATACCATGTACTACATCGAGCCTGGTCGTCTGCAGATCGATTTCGAGATTGATGAAGGCAAGAAGTACTATTTCAGGGATATCACATGGACAGGTAACTCGGTATATACTTCCGAGACTCTTAATGAGATCCTTTTGATTCAGCCGGGTGATGTCTACGATATGGTTACAATGGAGAAGCGTCTCTTCGGTGGTGGAAAGCAGTCCGAGTATGATGTGTCCAAGCTTTATCGTGATAACGGATACCTCTTCTTCAATATCCAGCCTGTCGAGATGAACATCGAGGGAGATTCGGTGGATGTTGAAATGAGAATAGTTGAGGGTAAGCCTGCAACTTTGAATAACATCGTGATCAATGGTAATGACCTTACCAACGAGAGAGTCATCCGTCGTCAGGTCTTCACTCGTCCGGGCTATCTCTTCAGTCAGTCGGATTTCGAGCGTTCTATCCGTGAGATCGCGTCAATGGGCCAGTTCGATCCAGAGGCAATCGCAGATCCAAGTACAGGTTATTCTATCATTCCTAATCAGCTGAATAATACTGTAGACCTTGTATATAACGTGACGGAGAAGCCTTCAAGCCAGCTTGAGCTCTCAGGAGGATGGGGTGGTAATACCTTTGTCGCCACTGTCGGAGTAAGCTTCAACAACTTCTCTACTCGCAGGTTCTTTGACAAGACTGCATGGCGTCCGGTTCCGCTGGGAGATGCGCAGAACCTTTCTGTACGTTTCCAGACCAACGGTACATACTATACGAGCCTTTCGGCTAGCTTCTCTGAGCCATGGCTCTTCGGTAAGAAGCCGACCTCGCTCAATATGTCGGTGTACTACACACGTCAGACAAACTCATACATCTATTATAATATCCTCAATAATGACGAGTACATGGAGGTGTATGGATTTGCAGCCG
Organism: Candidatus Cryptobacteroides sp.; assembly: GCA_045126075.1. Lineage (GTDB taxonomy): Bacteria > Bacteroidota > Bacteroidia > Bacteroidales > UBA932 > Cryptobacteroides. The sequence goes on along the minus strand of JBGVNX010000061.1, from coordinate 11,243 downwards.
GACTTGGAAAGCGTCTGAAGTGGCCTGACAACTATTTCGTGCTTTACAACCAGCTGAGCTGGCAGACATATAAGCTTCAGGACTGGGCATATCAGTTCATGTTCCAGACAGGTATCTCGCATAACCTCAGCTACACGCTGAGCTTGTCAAGAAACTCTACTGACCAGCAGATCTACCCGCGTCAGGGCTCAGACTTCAGCTTCTCGCTTCAGCTGACTCCTCCATACTCTCTTCTCAGAAAGAAGGACTATGGTCTGCTGGACGAGGATGGAAAGCCTGCGATAGTCAAGAACTGGAAGGATATCGACTACAGCTATCAGTCATCACAGAATCACTATAAATGGATCGAGTACCATAAGTGGTCTTTCAAGGGAGCGGTATATACAAAGCTTGTCGGTGACCTTGTCCTTATGGCTCGAGCACAGTTCGGATATCTCGGATACTATAACAGAAAGTGGGGATATTCTCCGTTCGAGGGCTTCCGTGTCGGTGGTGACGGTATGTCAGGATATGATACATATGGATCAGAGATTGTTTCGCTCAGAGGATATGAGAACTACTCGCTCACTCCGCTTGCAGCATCAGACAGCTCTACCGGAAACTATTATTCCGGAAACGTATATGACAAGTTCACTGTCGAGTTGCGTTATCCTGTGATTCTGCAGCCTCAGTCTACGATCTACGCTCTGGCTTTCCTTGAGGGAGGTAACTGTTGGGCAGATATCAGGGATTTCAATCCTTTCCAGATCAAGAGATCTGCCGGTGTCGGTGTGAGGGTGTTCCTGCCAATGATTGGTCTGCTTGGTGTCGACTGGGGATGGGGATTTGATGACCCTGTCAACGGAAAGAGTCAGTTCCACTTCGTGATCGGCCAGCAGTTCTAAACACCTTTGTCATTCTAAATACCCCTGTCATTCTAAACACCCCTATCATTCCGAATATCACTATCATTCCGAATATCACTGTCATTCCGAATATCACTGTCATTCCGAGCTTGTCGAGGAATCTAATATAAGTAAAGTAATAAATAAACAATAATTATGAAGAAGTTGATTATTATCGCAGCGATGGCTCTCATGTCAGTAGCTGCTATGGCACAGGAGACAAAGTTTGCATACGTGAACTTTAACGAGATTGTGATGCTCATGCCTGAGATGGATGAGGCAAGAGCATCACTCGAGGAGAATTCTAAGACAAATGAGGAGATCCTCATGGCTATGTATGAGGAATATCAGACAAAGATGCAGCAGTACGAGCAGAAGCAGGCAACATGGACTCCAGCTATCCGCGAGAGCAAGGAAAGGGAGATCATGGAGATCCAGTCAAGACTCGAGCAGACTCAGCAGAGCCTTCAGCAGGAGCTTCAGCAGCTTCAGCAGAACCTTCAGGCTCCTATCGTAGAGAAGGCTAACAATGTGATCAATGAGCTTGCAAAGTCAAAGAACATTACAGCTGTTCTTGATAAGGCCAGCTTCATCTATGTGGATCCAGCTCAGATGATTGATCTCACAGCAGAAGTAAGAGCGGCGCTCAATATCCCTGAGGGTAGAACTTTGGAGACTCTTCAGGCGGAGATGATGGCTAAGGCACAGGCTGCACAGGGTATGTAATTAAGAAAAAATGCATAATTATGGGTCGGAAACTCTGTTTCCGGCCTTTTTTTATTCTGATCAGCAAGTTTGACTAAAAAACTTGATATTTATGTCATCTGTATTGGAAAATTAGTTACATTTGTTGTTGCAATTTGAATATTTGATTTTAAATCATAACACTAACTATGCAACATAAGGTAATTGATACTAAGGATGTTGTCATTAGATTTGCAGGAGATTCGGGAGATGGTATGCAGCTCACCGGGTCTCTTTTTGCAGATATGTCAGCCATCTTTGGTAATGGACTGTCCACATTCCCGGATTATCCGGCAGAGATCAGGGCTCCGCACGGCACCGTTTCAGGTGTATCAGGTTTTCAGGTTCATATCGGTAGCGAGCAGATAACAACTCCAGGTGACTTCTGTGACCTGTTGGTGGCCATGAATCCTGCCGCCCTGAAGGCAAACGCAAAATGGCTGAAGAGGACCGCTATGGTGCTCATGGATGCCGATACCTTCGATGAGGAAGGCTTGAAGAGAGCCGGTCTTGGTGAGGACCCTATCACCGAGCTTCATATCGAAGACAGAGCTATCATCGTAGCTCCGATCACAACTCTTACTCATGAGAGTCTCAAAGACAGCGGTCTTGATAAGAAGACCATAGAGAAATGTAAGAACATGTTCACCCTTGGAATGGCTTGTTACATCTACAACCGTCCGATGGAGTACATCTTCCAATATCTGGAGCGTAAGTTCGGAAAGAAGAAGCCGGAGCTTGTGGAGCCTAACAAGAAGGTCCTTAAGGATGGTTTCAATTATGCAGCCAACATCCAGGCTATTCCTAACACATACAGCATCGAACCTGCCCAGCAGCCTAAGGGTCTGTATAGAAACATAACAGGTAACCAGGCAACAGCATGGGGACTTCTCGCTGCTGCAGAGAAGGCCAATCTTCCGCTCTTCTGCGGATCGTATCCTATCACTCCTGCAACAGGCATCCTTGAGGAACTTGCTATCCATAAGAGCCTTGGTGCCAAGACTGTTCAGGCGGAGGATGAGATCGCTGGTGTATGTACTGCAATCGGTGCAGCCTTTGCCGGTAATCTTGCAGTGACTACCACCTCAGGTCCTGGTCTTTCACTCAAGTCAGAGGCTCTCGGTCTGGCGGTAATGACTGAACTTCCGCTTGTGGTAGTTGATGTTCAGCGCGCTGGCCCTTCTACAGGTATCCCTACCAAGACGGAGCAGACCGACCTCAATCAGGCTCTTTATGGACGCAATGGTGAGTGCCCTATGGTCGTGATGGCAGCGCATTCTCCTGCAGATTGCTTTGACGCAGCCTTCAATGCGGCTAAGATCGCTCTTGAACATATGACCCCAGTCCTTCTTCTTACAGAGGGCTTCCTTGGAAACGGATCAGAGCCATGGCTCATTCCTTCAATGAAGGATTATCCTAAGATCGTACCTCCATTTGCCCAGCCAAATGTTGAATATAAACCATTCCAGAGAGATCCTGAGACTCTGGCACGCCGTTGGGCAGTTCCTGGAATGGCGGGCTGCGAGCATCGTGTAGGTGGTCTTGAGAAGAATCACAATGGTGTAATATCTTCTGATCCTGCAAATCACGAACTGATGTGCAGGGAGCGTTTCGAGAAGGTTCAGAGAGTTGCAGACTATATCCCTGAACTTAAGGTTGACGGTGCTGAAAGCGGAAAGCTTCTTGTTGTAGGCTGGGGTGGAACTTATGGCCACATTCTTTCTGCAGTTCAGGAGGCGCGTGCTGAAGGTATCGAGCTCAGCTTCGCTCACTTCGACTACATCATGCCTCTTCCAAGAAACACAGAACAGGTATTCTCGCAGTTTGACAAGATTCTTGTATGCGAGCTCAATGCAGGTCAGTTCGTGAACTACCTTCGTGGAGTAATGCCTCAGTTCAAGTATGAGCAGTGCAATAAGGTACAGGGACAGCCGTTCCTCGTACAGGAACTCGTAGAATCAATCAAGAAGAATATGTAGTCCGTCACCCTCGTATGCTCTGTGTCATTTCGACCGAGAGTAGCGAGCGGAGAAATCTAGAAAATAGAAAGTTATGCCAAGATATACATTCAAAGAATTCAAAAGTGACCAGGAAGTAAGATGGTGCCCGGGTTGTGGTGACCATGGTGTGCTCGCTGCTCTTCAGAGAGCTCTTCCTGATGTGACTGAGGCATTGGGATACAGCAAGGAAAGATATGTTGTCGTTTCCGGTATCGGATGTTCATCCCGTCTGCCATATTATATGAATACATATGGCTTCCATAGTATTCACGGCCGTGCGACTGCAATTTCTACCGGTATCAAGGTCGCTAATCCTGACCTTACCGTATGGCAGGCCTGCGGTGATGGTGATGCACTCGCTATCGGTGGTAACCATTTCATCCATGCAGTCAGAAGAAATGTCGACATAAATATCATTCTTTTCAATAACCAGATTTACGGTCTTACCAAAGGACAGTACTCTCCGACATCACGTTTCGGTGCGATCTCCAAGACATCGCCATACGGAACAGTGGAGCATCCGTTCAATCCTGGAAGCCTCGTGCTTGGTGCCAAGGGCACTTTCTTCGCACGCTCCCTGGATTCAGAGCTCAAGCTCAACTCGGAGATCATGCTTGCTGCAGCAAAGCATGATGGATGCTCGGTGATGGAGATGCTTGTAAACTGTGTCATCTTCAACGACGGTACTCACAAGGTGATTTCAGACAGAGAGTATCGTGCTGACAGGACAATCATCCTTCGTCACGGAGAGAAGATGATCTTCGGAAAGAACCGTGATAAGGGTCTGATGCTTGACGGTATGGGTCTCAGAGTCGTGACAATCGGTGAAAACGGTGTTACAGAGGATGATATCCTTACACATGACGCACATTCTGACAGTGTAGGCATCCATATGATGCTTGCAGATATGAAGTATCCTGATTTCCCTGTGGCTCTTGGAGTCATCCGTGACGTGAAGTCCGTTACATATGACGACGGAGTGAGAGACCAGGTTCTCGAGCAGAAGGCAAAATCAAAGATCCAGTGCGTTGACGACCTTCTTCGCAGCGGCAGCACTTGGGAAGTTAAATAACCAATAACCAATTAATACAATGAACACACAAGAACTGATGGCCAAACTCCAGGCCAAGTACCCACACGAGAAAGAGTATCTCCAGGCAGTACATGAAGTATTGGAGTCAATTGAGGAGGTATATAACCAGCATCCAGAGTTTGAGAAGGCTAAGATCGTTGAGCGTATCGTTGAGCCTGAGCGTATCCTTACTTTCAAGGTTACATGGGTGGATGACAAAGGTGAAGTTCAGACAAATACAGGTTACAGAGTACAGTTCAACTCTGCTATCGGACCATACAAGGGAGGTCTCCGTTTCCACCCTTCAGTAAACCCTTCAATCCTTAAGTTCCTCGGTTTCGAGCAGACTTTCAAGAATGCCCTCACAACTCTCCCTATGGGTGGTGGTAAGGGAGGTTCAGACTTCAACCCACGTGGAAAGTCAGATGCTGAGATCATGCGCTTCTGCCAGGCTTTCATGCTTGAGCTTTGGAAGGTGATCGGTCCTGACCAGGACGTTCCTGCAGGTGATATCGGAGTAGGTGGCCGTGAGATCGGTTACATGGACGGTATGTATAAGAAGCTTGCTCAGCAGTACAACACAGGAGTGCTCACTGGTAAGGGTCTTACTTGGGGAGGTTCAATCCTTCGTCCTGAGGCAACTGGTTTCGGTGCAGTTTACTTCGTTCAGCATATGCTCCAGCTTGCAGGCAAGGAGATCGCTGGCAAGACTATCGCTCTCTCAGGCTTCGGTAACGTAGCATGGGGTGCTGCAACAAAGGCTACCGAGCTTGGTGCAAAGGTCATCGCTATCTCAGGTCCTGACGGAGCTATCTATGATCCAGAGGGAATGAATGCAGAGAAGATCGCTTACATGCTTGAGCTCCGCGCTTCTAACAACGACGTTGTAGCTCCATTCGCAGAGAAGTTCCCTTCAGCAACATTCTACCCTGGAAAGAAGGCTTGGAGCATCAAGTGCGATATCGCTATGCCGTGTGCATTCCAGAACGAGCTCACAGGTGCTGATGCAGAGGAACTCCTTGCAAACGGAACATGGCTTGCAGCTGAGGTTTCTAACATGGGATGTACTCCTGAGGCTATCGCAGCATTCCAGAAGGCAGGTATCATGTTCGCTCCTGGTAAGGCAGTAAACGCAGGTGGTGTAGCAACTTCAGGTCTGGAGATGACTCAGAACGCTATGCACATCAGCTGGAGCCCTGCAGAGGTTGACGCGAAACTCCATGCAATCATGTCTAATATCCACGAGGCTTGCGTCAAGTACGGTACTCAGCCAGACGGTTACATCAACTATGTCAAGGGTGCCAACATCGCAGGTTTCATGAAGGTTGCTCAGGCAATGCTTGAGCAGGGAATTATTTAATTAATTCGTTGCTTTATTATAAATAAAGACTAACTTTGCGCTCGTTTTTTAACGGGCGCAATTTTATTATTAAAAAATACAAGTTATGTTTAAAATCTTTCCCGGATACGCTCTCGTAGAGAAGTATCACAATTGGAAGAAGGCTCACAGGACTGAGGATAAGACCGTGTCAAGAGCGATACGTCTTATCATTGCTGTTGTAGCAGCTCTCGTTGTATGGTGCCTTCCAGTAGAGAACTGGATCGACGGCATGACCATCATCCAGAAGAGAACTCTCGCCATCTTCCTCTTCGCCATCATGATGTGGCTCTTTGAGGCGGTTCCAGCTTGGACTACCTCTGTCATGGTAGTAGTGCTTTTGCTTTTCACTACTTCGAACAGTAGTCTTGTGTTCTTTGAGAATGCTCCAGCTGATGTCCTTGGCGCTCAGACAAGCTACAAGTCGCTTCTGCACTGCTTCGCTGACCCTATCATCATGCTCTTCATCGGAGGTTTCGTCCTCGCGATCGCAGCTTCAAAGACAGGTCTTGACCTCTTCCTCGCTCGCGTGATGCTCAAGCCTTTCGGCAAGAACCCTAAATACGTGCTTCTTGGCTTCCTCATGGTGACAGGTGTCTTCTCTATGTTCCTTTCAAACACTGCAACAGCAGCGATGATGCTCACATTCCTCGGTCCTGTCCTCAAGGCTCTGCCTGCTGACGGTAAGGGAAAGACAGCTCTTGCTCTTGCAATTCCTATCGCAGCTAACGTCGGCGGTATGGGTACACCTATCGGTACACCTCCAAACGCTATCGCCCTCAAGTATATGTCTGAGATCGGTATCGAGATCGGATTCGGTCAGTGGATGCTCTTCATGATTCCTTTCACTCTCATTCTTCTCGTTCTTGCGTGGTTCATGCTTCTCAAGATGTTCCCATTCAAGGCTAAGGAGATCAACCTCAATATCGAGGGTGATCTCAAGAAGGACTGGAGATCATGGGTTGTGTACATCACATTCATCTGCACAGTGCTTCTTTGGGTTCTCGACAAGGCTACAGGTGTCAATGCTAACGTTGTTGCGATGCTCCCTGTGGGTGTATGCGCTATCATCGGCGTTCTTACCAAGCGTGACCTCGAGGAGATCAGCTGGTCAGTTCTTTGGATGGTTGCCGGTGGTTTCGCTCTCGGTGTAGGCCTCCAGGAGACAGGTCTTGCTCAGACTCTCATCAACGCTATCCCATTCGGCTCATGGCCAGCACTCGTAATGGTGGTCGGTTCAGGACTCATCTGCTACGCTATGGCGAACTTCATCTCGCACACTGCTACAGCATCCCTCCTCGTTCCAATCCTCGCAGCAGTTGGTGCAAGTGCAGCAGTTTCTGCTAACCTCGTTCCACTCGGAGGCGTTACAACTCTCCTCGTGGGTGTGGCTATCGGATCATCACTCGGTATGGTTCTCCCAATCTCGACTCCGCCGAATGCGATTGCAGCGTCGACAGGTATGATCGAGCAGAAGGATATGGTCAAGACAGGACTCATAATGGGTATTCTCGGTCTCGTGATCGGATACGGAATGCTTATCGTTCTGGGTTCATCAGGATTCTTCGGTTAATTCTAACCTTAATATGTATGTACAGGAGGACAGTCTATGGACTGTTCTCTTGTTTTTTATAAAATTATTGATGAACTTTACATTGCTAAACTGAGATAATAACACAATAATATTAATAAATCTTTCAGGCTATGTCCTATTTTCATTTTCTAGGTCATCCGATGAACCTGAAACGCTGCCTATCTTTCCTTGTCGTATGCGTTTTTACATTCTTCCTGGCACTCGTGCCGTCATCTTTTTATGGCGTTAATCCTGAGACTCTTGAGCCTATCTTCACGGCTACTCAGCAGAGGGTAATCGCTATTTTTGTTTTTACAGCAATGATGTGGATCCTTGAGGTTATTCCTACATGGACGACGTCAGTGGTTGCTATTGTTTCCATCCTTCTTACAACCTCAAATAAGGGTCTGGGATTCCTTATGGGTGAGGGAGTAGGTGCGATGACCAATTATAAGGACGTAATGGCAGCTTTTGCTGACCCTGTGATCATGCTCTTCCTCGGTGGATTTGTGCTTGCATTTGCTGCAACCAAGGTGGGACTCGATGTTCAGCTTGCCAGGGTTATGCTCAAGCCTTTCGGAACAAACCCTAAGATGGTCCTTCTCGGAGTCCTTCTTGTTATCGGTGTCTTCTCGATGTTCATGAGTAATACAGCTACAGCAGCGATGATGCTTACCTTCCTAACCCCAGTCCTTGCGACTTTACCTAAGGACGGAGGCGGAAGGATCTCGCTTGCCCTTGCAATTCCTATCGCAGCCAACCTCGGCGGTATGGGTACTCCGATCGGAACGCCTCCTAACGCCATTGCGCTTGGTGCCCTTCAGGATGCAGGTTACGGTATCACTTTCGTGGGCTGGATGATCAGAATGGTACCATATGTAATCGTCATGCTGGTTTTAGCATGGCTGCTTCTGATGAAACTCTATCCATTCAAAGCTAAGTCTATCGAACTGAAGATTGAAGGTGCTCCAGTCAAGACAACTCCATTCCAGAAATATGTTGTATGGGTGACATTCGGCCTTACCATCATCCTCTGGGTTGGTGAGAAGTTGTTCGGAGTAAACTCAAATATCGTGGCGATGATTCCTTTCGCAGTATTCTCTGCTACCGGTATTCTTAAGGCGCGTGATCTTGAGCATATCAACTGGGCAGTCCTCTGGATGGTTGCCGGTGGTTTCGCTCTTGGTACTGCACTTAACCAGACAGGCCTTGCTACAACCCTTATCCAGAATATTCCGTTCGCAAGCTGGAATGCTTTGGTTGTGATGTTGGTAGGAGGATTTATATGTTACTTCCTCTCAAACTTCATTTCAAACTCGGCAGCTGCCAACCTTGTGGTTCCGATTCTTATTGTTGTGGGTAAGGCGATGTCAGGTAATCCATCCTTTGAATCTCTCGGTGGCGTACCAGCTATGATTGTGGGTATTGCAATTGCAGCTTCTCTTGCGATGTGTCTTCCAGTATCTACACCTCCGAATGCCCTTGCGCACTCGACAGGTATGATCACAACAAAGCAGATGGCAACAGTGGGAATCATCATAGGTGTCGTGGGCTTCGTTCTCGGCTACCTGATGCTCATCTTTATCGGATTCTAACGTTATGCCCGGCTTGACCGGGGATCTCTAACTAAAATAAACATGAAAAAAACTCTAACATTCCTCTTTGCAATACTCCTGACTGCTTCAGCTTTTGCGCAGGAGCAACCAAAGAACAATTTCAAATTATACGGTTTCATAAGAAACTACTTTATATTTGATTCGCGCGAGAGCGTGTCAGGTACAGGTGACCTGTTCTACTATCTCCCTAAAGATGTGAGTATGAAGGACGGTATCGATCTGAATGATACACCATCGTTCGTTTATCTGTCATTGACTTCACGTCTGGGTGTCGATGTAAGTGGATATTCTATAGGTAACACGCATTTTGGAGCTAAGATCGAAGGAGACTTCTATTCAGGACTGTCGAACTCATCGAGTGCCAGTGCAAGTACATACTTCCCAGGAAATACAAAGATTTCAGGAACAGCTCAGGCTCGTCTTCGTCAGGCCTATGCTACAGTGACATGGAAGGATCTTCCTATGAATGATGATAAGAAGGCATCAGTTGGTCTGAAGATCGGTCAGGCTTGGCATCCAATGGCTGCTGACCACCCACATATCTTCAGCCTTGAGGCTGGTGCGCCATTCGGTCCGTTCTCCCGCACACCTCTTGTGCAGATGGATGCAAACCTGGGAGAACACCTTGTACTCTCTGCGGCAACAATCTGGCAGATGCAGTATAATTCACAGGGTCCTGTAGGAGCTTCTGCTATCTATATGAAATATGGTATGACTCCAGAAGTTTATGCAGCAGTCGGAGTCAAGGGTAAGAATTACCTTGTAAGAGTCGGTGCAGATCTTCTCAGCATCAAGCCTCGCGTCCTTGGTCAGGTAGCGGATGAGGCCGGGGATCTGGTTACAGTGAGAGTTTCAGACCGTAAGACATCACTCCTATATTATATATATGGTCAGTATACGAAGGGTAAGTTTGCTCTCAAGGCGAAGTCAACCTATGGTCAGGGTGGCGAGCATATGAACCTTATGAGCGGATATGCCAAGGTAGGGGAGAATAAGGAGGACGGAAGCTGGAATTATGCTTCGCTTCGTAATTCGTCGTCTTGGTTGTCCATGACATATGGTAAGAAGTGGCAGGGAGTACTCTTCCTCGGATACGTGAAGAACTTCGGCCTTGCTGAGGGTGTTATCGATGAACCTATCGCCAAGTCGAATGTGTATTTCTGTGGTAATGGTTTCTCTAATATCAATCAGATGTACCGTATCAATCCACAGCTCGTATATAATATAGGTAAGATGAACCTTGGCCTGGAGTATCAGTGGACAAGTGTTCAGTATGGTGACTATGTAGATGCTCAGGATTGTTCTGACGGAACTTGTAAGATCGTACCAGGCCTTGATGTAAGAGGCTTGGCATCGGATAATCTTCACTGGGTTGGCAACCATCGCATCAATATGATGGTCAAGTACAATTTCTAGTAAAGAATGTTAATATATATACCCTCCTGAATATCAGCTTGATAGATGTTCAGGAGGGTATTTTTACGTAAAAAAGGTTAAAAATTATTCTCAAAAAGTTTGGAAGTTATGATAAAAGTTGTACCTTTGCACTCCCATTTGAAAAACGGGTGGCTGTAAAGGCCGAAAGTTCTTTAAAAGACTGGCGCTTGAGAATAAAAATGAAAAATTTTTGTGAAAAAGTTTGGAAGTTTAAAAATAAAGCGTACCTTTGCATCCCCGTTCGAAAAACGGGTCCTCGCAAGAGGATTTAGGAAGTTCATTGAAAAGACTGATTAACTGTACAAGAAGCAAGTACCGAGAAAATACAATTTATCGAGAAGCGTTAATTTCTTTGCGAAATTATAAGTGTCAGTATCAAGCTAGAAATTTATAAAAATTATACAATGAAGAGTTTGATCCTGGCTCAGGATGAACGCTAGCGGCAGGCTTAACACATGCAAGTCGAGGGGCAGCATGAGACGGAGATTCGTCGAAGTCTTGATGGCGACCGGCGCAAGGGTGCGTAACGCGTGAGCAAC
>JBGVNX010000060.1:0-5653 GCA_045126075.1 Candidatus Cryptobacteroides sp. | reverse complement strand
GTGTACTTGTTGCGAGCCTGAGACTCACCGGCAAAAGCGGTCTGAAGATTAGCCTCCGTCTTTGTTCCTTTCAATTCTTTCATAATCGTCTATGCTTTGTTGCTTAAAAAGGGATTCAATTTTAAATCAAGACAAACTTACGCAAAAAATCCCATTCAGCAATAAGAAAGATTACAGAAACACATGTCAGGATCATGCTCTTTCCATAACAAAACCCAGCCAAAAGAAACAAAATCAGTTCTATTTGGCTGAGTCATTATATCAATAACTTTAATCAATCTACTGCATGGCTCTCAAAAGTTGTGCAAACTGATCAGGACAGGAGGTGATCTTCGGACCACAGGTAATACCCTGAAGTCTCTGCTGTACATCAGAAATCTTGTGGCCTTTAACAAGCGCTGCAATACCTTTAAGGTTGCCGCTGCACCCACCATAGAAGTTAACTTCTGCGATCTCGTCACCGAAGAGCTTGAGTTCGATTGCCTGCGAGCATACTCCTTCAGGTTGGGCAACTACGGTCCTGACACCACAGTTGAATGTATCGCTTATAATCTTCATCTTAATATTAATAGGTTTAGTCAAGAAAGTCAGCCTATTGGCTGACCTTATCTATGATTCTAAAAGTTTCTCTATCTGATTCTTCAACAATGGAAGATTCTTACTGATAACACCCCAGATGATTACATCATCAATCTTATCATACCCGTGAATCACGTAATTCCTTAAATCAACAATCCTACGGGCATCCTGAATTGAGGAAACCAACTCAGGCTCGATGAGCAATGCCTTGTTCACAGCTTCACCGATGATCTCAAGTTCTCTTTCAACAGCACGACGAAGTTGCTTGTTTTCCTGATACTTGAAGAAATCTCGGTTATCCCCAAGATACTCATTGATGGAATCTATCGCCTGCTTGATGTCGTACAGATATTTCTTTACATTACGATTCTCCATACAGCAGTCTCTTAGTATTTTCAACACTTTCTATGAAGTATGGGTTAGAAAGGGAGCGCTTTGTAACAAGATCTATTCGACGGTTAAAGAGCAATTCAAGTTCTTTTCTCAATATAAAGTAGAAGTCAGTATACTCTTCAATCGAAATTCCAGGAATAAAATCTATAAGAAAGTCAATATCGCTCTCATCATTGAACGAAGCAGAATTGATTGAGCCGAACACATACAGGCTACTGACCTTGCATCTCTTGCAAAGTTCACGAAGCTTATCCAAATTGTCAGTCAATATCTTATTCATAGCTATATCGATGATTTCACAAAGATAACAATTTCAAATATTATTCCGCGTTCGCAAGCAAATTTCTTTGCTTTTACACTATTTCAGTCTACCAACTCAAACTTATGTACATATATCTGATCGTCATCATTGTCTTCCTTAACATTATGTTCTGAAACAAGAATCATTGCTTCATCTATATCAGCGAAGTCTATACCAAAGACTTCAGACAATTCATTCAAGGCATCAGCCTCAGACAGATAATATCTATCTCCTGCAGAATAGTCAACAATGTACTCTTCGTCAAAGTATGCATCACTATTCTTCTCGTAGATACACATCCCCGGTTCTTCACAGAGGAAGAAAATCTCCATCGAAGGATACTTCTCCTTTATCAGGTCTTCCACCTCCGTACATCTATACCAGGCTGTCTCTGTCCAGAACCTCAAGACACCTCCATCCAGCTCAAGACCATCCCATGAGCCACGGCACTGAACTTTATTGAAGTCCACGCCGAGATCTTCAACCAGATTACCGAGCCAAGTCGTGCCAAACCCATTGGGTTTAAGTGGTTCCTTCATCTGAGCCAGTCTATTCATTCTTTCATATAAGCTTTGAAGTTCATTCTGATCTCCAGTACAAGCATATCTTGTTGAGCACCAATTAGGCATAATATTGATATTTAATAGTTTACATATTTATCCATCTTGCAGGCCTTCGCCTTGCGTGTCATAGGGACCGTAGCCATGATACCCGTCATCGGTATCCTCTGACCGTCCCTGCTCTCAAGCACCCAGCAGCCCTCGACCGAGGCTACCGTACAGTCCGTATAGGTCCTCAGCACCGCATTGAGCACCTTGGCGCTCTTTCGGGACACCTGCAGCATTCCGTTGACTCTCACGTCACCGCTGTCGAACCTCACCACCATGGCAGGCACTCCATGGAGAGAAACCTTAACGCGGTCTCCCTCTACGGACACGTCCCTGCCGTTCATCTGCATCGCCACCCGTAATCGAATAGCTGACAGCATCATCTCATCACTTCTTGTCATATCGTTAATCTTTTAGAGTGTGTAATCCTTGTCTATCATCACGAACCTGTCCACCTTGAAGCAGCGCCACTCCCCTTTCTCTATGTCGAAGTAAGGGAATGTTCCGTTGAATGCCCTCTGTGGCTTCTGGGATGTAGAGCCTGTATCGTATTTCCTGATGACATCTATGGCTCTGGTTCCGTAGGCATCCCTGCGGGTTCCGTCGGTCTTCTCGAAGACGAAGTGGACTACTTCCTCAGTAAGCATCTTCTTGAGTTCCGCTATATCAGCCATGAGTGTAATGGCCTGTATCGATCCCTGTCCGAACCTTGTGTCCAGATATACGTCAATCTTCATAAGCTCGTTGTCTCCGCTGAAGAGCGTCTGCTGAATGTTTGTCTGTGGAATTGTATTCATATGATTATTGGATTTTACGGTTAGTATTATCTGCAATGGCTTTCTTCACCATCTTGCCAAGATCCACTGCCAGTCTTGACATGTCCGTCAGGTTGACGTTCCTGTGATACATCAGCGAAGGGTCGTACTGCGGCTCGATGCTCACAGCCACAATCGCAAATCCCTGCTTCTCGACATCAAGCACTGCCTGTCTTACTGTCTCTACCGACTCGTTCGGAGCACCGTCGGAAATCATGAAGAAGAGGACATTCTCCTTAGTGTGTTTCCTCACTCTCGCGGCAGCTTCGCGGATCGCCGTTCCGTCATTGTTACCCCATCTGGAATCTGTACTTCCAAGGGCATACTTCGGACAGAAAGACTTCTCTCTGTAGACGTAGAGAGCTGTACCGCCGTCGGTGCTGTGGCCATAGATGTAAAGGTCAACGTTCTGAAGAGTTCCGATTGCCTCATTCAGCAGGACTGCTGTATCTCTTGCAGCTGTCTCACCCTCTCCGTACATTGAGCCGGATTCATCGATGAGGATGCAGACCGCTATCCTGTCGGACTTGACCTGACCTTCCCTCATGTACACTGTAGGGACTCCCTGGAACGCCTCGGCTATCTTGCCGGTGTCGAGCATTCCGCTGCGCATGCCTCTATGGATGAGCTTGTATTCCATAGACGAGCACTTGAGAGACTTCGAGATTGCTGGTATGTACTTGCGTACTCGTGAGAGTGAATCCATATACCTGTCTTTGTAAGGCTTCTCCTTGATGACGACACATCCCTTCTGCGTGCCGCGCTCGGCTCTGCCCTCGCAGATCTTGCCTACCAGGTTCCTTTCAGCCTTGACGGTCTCCGACTGGGAATCAGATGAGATGTTGGACTTGTCCGGATCTCCTGTCAGGCTTTCGAGAGCTTCCTTGATCGAGTCGAAGACGTCGTTCATGTCCTGCTCTACCTTCTTGGCGATCTGCCTTGAAGTCATCTTCTTTCCTGATGACTGTCCCGCACTTCCGCTGCCTGAACCTGAGCCTGTAGAATTTGAACTGCTCTCGTCTGATGAATCCTGCTGGTCTCCCTGAGGGTCACCCTGTCCGGATGCAGACTCCTTCTGCTTCTGCTTTTCCTCGTCCTTGAGGTACTCCTTGATGATCTCGTAGATCTTATCAGCTACCTCTATGCACTGAGCGGTAGACTCGGGATAAGGAGTGAGGAGAGGACGCACCTGCATGAGCGTATCTGCAAACTCCGCAAGGTCTGTCTCGTTGATGGTCTTTGGGTATCTCACCAGCGAGATGATACAGTTAAGAAGTCTTGGGAACGTGTCCAGCTGCTGTTGGTCTTCCTTCTGTGACATCTTCTGCACGTACCTGTCGAAGTAATAGTACTTGGATGCCTTCAGGAAGTTCGCAAGGCCGGGCTTCTGCTCGCCAAGGACTCGCTCTATCCTCTCGTCCTCGAGGAGGTTCTCAAGGAACTTGACTATCCTGTTGGTCAGTCCCTGATATGCCGAGAAGTCAGTATAGAGCAGGTGGCATCCTTCATGGATGGTAAGTCCCAGAAATGTATCGATGCGGTTACCAATCGGAAGGTCGGTATCATCGAACACCTCAGTGGCTACCCACACTGTCTTGCCGTCAGTCCTGGATCCGTCTGGTGATATTCTCACACGCACCTTGAAAGGAGTGTCCATGACCTTGATCATGTCCTCTGCAAGGCGGTAGGAGTTCTTGATCAGCTCCTCGTCCGAGGCCGGTGAAAGCATATAGTCGGAATACGGTGTTCCTTCAGGGATCGAGCTCTCCCATCCCAGTCTTCCGGTTCTTCTGATCTTGACGAAGGTCGTCTGGTCTCTGTCCAGGAAATCTTCCTTGAGCATCTGTATCTTCTGCTCCAAGGACATCTTCTGATGAATTCTATTCATAATGTTATCCGTTATCGGGTTCAACTTCATTTGTGAAGCACCCGAGAGGGCCGATGACGGCAACAGACAAGAAAATCCGCCAAAATACTACCACAGCGTGCGTGGAGATTTTGACGGATTAGCAGAATGAGGTTCTTGAATGTGTCCGGAAGAGGAATCTACATTTGCGGATACAAATGAGTGAAGCCGAGATAATTTATAAATTTCGGCAAACAAAAAGCCTTGATTCGGTTTGTCATTAAATCCGTCTCAAGGCATAACTCACATATCATCTGCTTGGTCCTTTACTTTTTCACAAAAGCGTTCCAGTTCGCTGTCTCTCTTAATCAAAGCGGCAGGTGAAAGATGTGCTATGATACCCGGTGCATGACGAAGCTTTCCATATCTCAGTTTCTGCTTTTTACCATTCCTAGGTTCTAGCATAAACTTCTGACGGAGTATCGTTGCCAACACATCTGAAGCTTTATGCTGCAGGTGCTCTATATCCTTGCCTGCTATTGAATGATGATCAGCAATTTCTGCCTCCTGGCCGGCAACCCGCAGATATCCCTCATCACTGGCCCAATCCTCTATCGCCTGAGGTTGTTTAAGAAACCATGCTTCCATTTCCTGAATCCAGAAGCATATCCGTGACTTGCGATCTTCGGGAATAGAAATATCATCTTCTACCAGGCTATTAAACCAGTCTTCACGCAACTCAGGAACCCTATCCAGATCTACGTAGAGATATGTCGATTGGATATCATCAGAATTAATGAACTCCTTGACCGCATTTTTATACCCTGCGCATTTCTTGACAACAATAGTAACATCCTCTCTCCCCAAGGCTTTCTGCATAAACCTGTTCAGTTCTTCTCTCAATGCTTCCGAATTAGACGCAGTGGTAGCATCAACATTGCCATTGATGACCCCACCTTCAACGTAGACTTGAATTACCATCTTTTGCCTCCTATCTCCCCATTAAGCCACAACTGTCCTGGGAGCAGATCACCTGCTCGGTCAGCAAAGTCATCCTCACTATATCTTACTATTCCCGTCTCATTGTTCTCATTCTTTTCGAATACCAGTA
>JBGVNX010000059.1:0-50625 GCA_045126075.1 Candidatus Cryptobacteroides sp. | reverse complement strand
GAACTTCGCGCCCGAGACATCACTGCACATGAAATCGTACTTGAATTCCTTGCTCTGCCCGATGACGGGACCCTGATGCTCCGTAGGCTGATAGTCGATCTCCTTGATCTGTCTGTGCTTCGGGAGCAATGTGTTCAGGAGCGCCATCACCGCCTCCTTGTTGCTCTCGTCCCCGAAAAACGCCTTGAAACCTCCGTTGCTGAGTATGTCTACATACCTCTGCTCTCTCTCTGCATGAATCTTATTTCCCATAACAAAAAATTTAAAGTTAACGGGAGCAAAGTTCAGGAGTCTGTGGAGGATACTATGTAAAATAAAGAAAAACAGTCGTTTGCGAATTTTATAATTCCGGCCATTCGTCCCTGCATAGTCGTCTTTCGCCACAATTTTCTTTTTCTTATGATTTTTTCTGTTTTTAAAACCGATATGAAATCCTTTCGGTCCTTAGGGAGTTGGAGCAGTCGTATCTGAGATGTGCTCCATAAGATACACGATAGATAGCTTTCTCCAGCACTTCAATCTGTAGTGCGGAGAAGGCTATGTCGTTTATGTTGCCGGGTGTTATGGCCACTTCATTGACGGCGGTGCCACGGAGGGCAAGGGACGCTTCTCCTAGCATCAGGATGTCATATTTCCTTGATCCGTCGGTCTTCTGGCACTGATAAGCGTTTTTGCTGTGGATATGTCCGAAAAGATGGGCGACATAGTCCAGGTCCGCCACATCAGAGAAGTCTCTTTCGATGTTTATGTCATTCTTTCCGCAGTAGTCCGGATATGATGCCTTCATCACCCTCTTGTTCTGGATTACATAAGGGCGAATCCGGAAGGAACCTCATGCGTATATATTCCTGCACATGAAAACGAATGGCTCCATACAGTAGATCACCGAGAGGCCTACTGCGAGCTTTTCAGCCGCAAAGACCGTTTCGGTGATCCTGAGTATGATTATTTCCCGTCTGTGATCATGGATGCAGCCGGGGATGCTTATGTGTTCAGAAGGTAGCCAGGATTATTCCTCTACCGGTTTGAACACCACAGCCTGGCCGCCATCGGCCGCCATAGAAATCTCGAGCGTGTCGTCAGAAGTGACGATGCGCTTTTCTATTGTGTAGAATGTCTTGTCAGGAGCCTGCGAGCCGTCCGGCTGGGTGATGACAGGAGCGTTGAGGTCGTCAGCATAGATTGTAGCCTCGTATGATACGCCAGGCTTGAGGAAGTCAAGCTTTGCGGAAACGGTACGCGGCTCGTTGTTGGTGCCGGCGCCGAGGAAGAAGTCCTCGCCTGCACGGCGCGCGATGACGATGTAGTCGCCGATCTCTCCGGCCAGTGCCTCAGACCAGTCGCAGTCAGGGTTGAAGTCGCGGAAGAACTGGAATGCAGGATGTCCCTCGTAGTTCTCGATCAGGTCACAGGCCATCTGGAGAGGGGAGTAGAGGAGCACCCAGTTTGCGATCTGTCGCGCCAGGGTGGTCTTGATGAACACCTTGGCGTTGTCTCCGTTCCAATGATCCATGCCCATCGCCCTTCCTGTCTTGTAGTAGATGTCGAAGACTCCAGGTGTATAGTCCATCGGGCCGCTGAGGAGTCTGGTGTATGGAAGGGTACACAGATGGATTGAACTGTTGCCCTCGCTCCATGCGTTCCATTCCATGCCTCGCGCACCTTCGCGTGTCATCATGTTCGGCCATGTACGGCGGATGCCGGTTTCCTTGATAGGCTCATGAGCATCTATCGCAATCTCATATCTTGCAGCAGTCTCAACCACCTTCTGGTAGTGCTGCACGCCACGCTGCGAGTGATGTCTGATGTGATTCGGCATTCCGCCCGCATATCCTGTCTTGAGATAATGGATGCCGAGGCTCTGATATTTCGCGAATGCCTTCTCCATGTCCCTTTCATACTCGAAGATGCTTCCGCCTGTCTCGTTGTGCATCCAGAGGGAAACCCCCTTCTCGTCTGCATATGCGGCTATCTTCTCAAGGTCAAAGTCCTCATAAGGCTCGCAGTAGTCGAAATGCTGGTTGCCTCCCCAGTTTTCCCAGCCCTTGTTCCAGCCTTCGAAGAGTACGCCTCCGATGTTGTTGGCTGCAGCGAAGTCGATATGCTTCAGGGCGTTTTCGGTAGTAGCTCCGTGGTGAGGTCCCATTGTCCATACATGTGTTCCAAGATGCATTCCCCACCATACGCCGACGTATTTCTGAGGCTTGATCCATGATACATCAGCAATTTTGCAAGGCTCGTTCAGATTAAGGATCAGTGACGAGTTGATCAGTCCCACAGCATTACGAGCGATCTGCAGCGTTCTCCATGCTGTTGTGAATTTTGCTCCCACGCGTGCAAGGGTGCCCTCTGGACGCGGTGCAAGCTCGCTCTTGAAGCTCAGGCTGTCCTGCCTGTAGATGTTCATTTCAGGGAAATCGTAGAGGGCGGCCTCGTGGATGCTTCCGTAGATGTCGCCCATCTTGAATGTGAACGGAGTGTTCGCATTCTCAGTAGCGCTGATCGCCTGCTCCCTGTATGGAAGCTCATAGCCTGAGAAGTAGCTTCCGATAGACCAGCTCATGCCGTCCTGCGCGAAGTTGAAGTATGTTTGGTCACCGATGATGGTGAGAGAATCGGTGACGGCTGTGGCGTCATACTCGTATCGGTATCCGATGCCGTCGTCAAACGCCTTGAAGCGAAGCGTCATCTTCACGCCCTGTCCGTTCTCCATCTCCACTGCCATCTCGCGGTGGTTGTCCCTCATTACCTTGTTCTCGCCCCATGGCTGCTCCCACTGCTCGTCCTTGCTCCCGCGGCGTACCTTTGTTATGGCGAATCCTTGCCTCAGATCCGCTTGTTCCGCCTCCAGACCGAGTGCCGATTCGTTGATTACAGCCTGGCCATAGGCCGATACCTGATAATGTGGAACGCCGTCCTGGCTGAGTGAGAATGATACATTGATTTCTCCGTCAGGAGATGTGAGGTCTGTGTTTCCTGTGCATGCCGCCATGATCATTGCGGCTGCGAGGATAAGTGTTGTGTTGAGTTTCATGTATGTGTTTCGGTGCCGTTTAGCGAATTTCCATAAATAAAGTACAAGATAGAGTTTTTCTTTTAATTAAACGCTATATTTGCGCCACTCCAGAATAATAAAAATAAGGAAAAGACAATGAAGGTATTTAAGATTGTGCTCGCATTGGCACTGTGCGGAGCTGTCGCAGCTCTCGCTCTCAGAAAGACGGAATCCACAGCAGTAATAGAAAAAGGCAAGATGGGAATCGTAGCTCACAGAGGCTTTTGGAACTGTGAGGAAGCCGGTTATGCAAGAAACTCCGTAGCAGCACTCAGATGTGCTCAGGAAAACGGCTTCTGGGGAAGTGAATTTGATGTGAACATCACAGCCGACAGCGTTCTGCTTGTCTTCCATGACGACAATGTTGCCGGAAAGAAATTCTCGGAGCACCCATATTCAGAGTTCAAGGATATCGTCATTGAAAACGGAGAAACCATCCCTACAATCGACCAGTATCTGGAGCAGGGCGCAAAATATCCTGAGACAATGCTTGTGTATGAGCTCAAGCCTCAGTCGTCAGTTGAAATCGAGGATGCCCTGGTAAACCTCAGCATAGAAAAACTCAAGGAGTATAATCTCCTGAATCCTAAGAGGGTAATGTTCATTTCATTCAGCTATTACATGACTTGCAAGGTAGCTGAACTGCTTCCTGATTTCACAGTGCAGTACCTCAGCGGCAGCAAGGAGCCTAAGGACCTTCTCGCTGACGGAGTGAACGGTCTGGATTATGCTCACGGCGTTTTTGTCAATCATCCTGAATGGGCAGAACAGGCAAGAGAGCTTGGAATGACCACCAACATCTGGACAGTGAATACAGAGGACTACATGCTCCAGGCCATTGATTTCGGTATCATGTACATCACCACCGACTGTCCTCTTGATGCCAGAAGAGTCATCAAGGAAAATGGTGTGAAGGAGATTCGATGAATTTTATCGTCTGATGAGCTGGTCAAATTTCGTGAGGCGGGAGTTAATATAGTTTCTGACTGTGCCCACTTCTGCATCATATGAGCCCAGAGCCTGGAAATTCATGTGAGTGTGCTGGTTGAGAATCTTCCATCTCTTGAAGTTCAGTTCCTGAGACTCCTGGAGCAGATCTGCCGTTTCTTCAAGATATGCGATCAGGTCATCAAGCTCTCCTTCGTCAAGAGCAGTCTCCCATATTTCTATGAGGCGGGCCTTCGCCTGTGCATCTTCCTTTACGATTCTTGTAACCATCTGCTTTATTGCATCGCTGGCAGTAGAGCCGTTTGTGCAGTAGATGAAGTCGGACAGGCTGTTGATCGGATATGTGCGGTAGTCATTTTCGAATCCAAGGTCATAGTCCCATGCCGGACCAGTGTATAACTTGCCGTTGGCAGCATCCTTATACATGTATACGCTCCAATAGGTATCCGTGTTACCTCCGAATTCTCCTACAATGAAGTTCCTGAGGAAACTGTCCAGATCCAGATACTTGCGGTAGCCGTTGTTTTGATCGGTGTAATTTGAAGCGAAGACAGCGGCCTCCATCTTGTTGAAATAATCGGTAATGAATGCAATCTGCTGATTTGTGATGTCGTCTTCGTCCGGATGTTTGATGGTTACAGGTGTGCCTCTGCTTGAATTGAACCACACGTCTTCGCTATATGCATATGCATCAATCTCTATAAGGTATCCTTCCTTAGCCGGCACTCTGTTGCTTGCCGCCTCCACCTGATCACAGAACTGGTAGCATCCGCGGTACTCACCGTTGATGATAAGGTCTACAGGGTGACAGAACGGTGTGTATGGCTGTCCGACCCTTCTGCTGACCTCGAAGGCGAGGATGTTACGCATCAGGGTCTTGTCTCCGTAATTGCTGATCAGCGTCCATTTCTTTGCAGAGGCAGGCGCTCCAAGCGGGCTCTGCTTTTCATCAAACTTGAGTCTGTAAGGTTTTTTAGGGAAGTCCCAGCTGGCGTTTCCGCGGCCACGGATCTCCGTGCCGCTTGTTGCGAGAAGCTCGGTTCCGTTTTCAGAAATGATATAGACGTTACTGATGAGATTCTTTTCCTTTTCAATGACCTCCTCGCCATTTGCGATGTTCACTACCACTGTCGGCAGGTTGGTAAGCTGGTACAACTTGGAGTCATCTCCTTCTGATGGATAGCCATGGAACTCAAGCTCAGCAAGGTTACATCGCACGTCATTAGGGCTGACATAGCGCACATATCTGAATCCTCGCGAGCAGTCTACCTGTCCATAATGCATCACACCCTCCGAAGCTGAATTCTTGATCATGAATATAGGCAGCGCATCGCTGAAATCGGGGCTGTTGGCTCCCTCGATTATAGCCAGCTCCACGCGTTTTCCTTGAGTCTTGCGAGGGGAGTATCCTACCTTTGTGATCACATGCTTTTCGCCAAGGTCAAGGCCCACCCATGTGCGCGAGCGGTCGTATGAAGCGAAATATGTGTCGAAGTTGCCGTCGAAGACATTGTCCTTGGTGTTGACGGTGGTCGACTTGACATTTCCCTTGTCATAGTCAACTGAATACTGAGTGCCGATGATCGTGCCGGTAAGCTTTTCTGGCGTTATTTCTTGTTTTGTTCTGGCCAGAGTGTATTCGGCTGTCCACACCCTTTCGCTCTCCTTATCTTCCGCCCATCCCCAGATATAGTAATCCGTGTCCGGCATCAGATCGGTTATCGTCATCTGCTGTCCGGCATCATAAGGTTTGCCAGGCGCTGCCTCTTCCTTGCCCTGCTCCCTGTTGGAGGTCTCGCAGTAGACGATACCCCAGCTGTCCAGAGCTTTCATGTCCGTAGACGTGACTGAAAGCGTAAGGTCGACGGACCTTGTATCCAAGCTATTGATCTCAATCCTGACTTCAGTCTGTGGCGTCGTAGGCTTCTGGTCGATCTGAGGTGTCTGTGGTTGAGGGTCAATCTCTACCTCTTTGCAGCCGGCATCCATCAGGCAGAATGCCAAAAGGAAGAATACAAATCTTTTCATAGTGTCATCAGTTTCAGTGAATATACAAAGATAGGATATTTCTAAGCACAAATAAATAATTGTAGGATAATATAATCGACAATAGCTGGCATTTGAAAATTGGACAATAACTAAATTTGACTATATTTACACCAGACTTAATTTGAAATTAATGAGGACTGCCAGAATTTTAACCTTTATTTTGCTTTTCGTTACCCTTCAGTCTTCTGCACAGGGCCTGATGTTTAACGGTATGGAGAGCTCTATTGATGAACGTACTTCATATGATGTGTTTTCTTCACGGAAACAAAAGTTCACAGATGTCCTCAAGATTGAATTTTCTCTGTCGATGTATCTGCCTTCTGATTTTGGCTATATCTTGAGGATAAAGAACAATGAGGATGAAAGAATATTCAACTTATTATATTCCGGTGTGGAGTGGGATCGCGAATGCCCTTTCAGATTGAATGAGGAAGGTAAGTCCACTATAATCAAGACTGATATTCCGCATGATTATATTGAAATGGGAAAGTGGATGGATGTTGTGCTGGAATTTGCTATGGCAGAAGGAAAAGTCACATTGAAGATAGATGATTATATATATGAGACGTGCATTGACCCTATCTCCTCTATATGGCGGCCAGTCATTAACTTCGGCAAAAGTGATTATATGATAGATGTCCCTTCCATGGCCGTGAGGGATCTCACAATATCTGATGGAAGGAAAAAGTTCGTTTTCCCTCTTAATGAGTCTGAAGGGGAGGAAGTGAACGAGATCAAGGGCAAGACTTATGGCGTTGTCAAAAATCCTCAGTGGCTTATGCACAAGTCATATAAATGGGACGAGGTTGCATCCTTCTCTTCACAGAGCAGAGCTGGAGTGAATTATGACAGATTCAGAAAGAATCTCGTATATTACAACAGAGATTCCATTTATATATATGATTTCATAAGCAAGGAGACTCGAGCCCGGAAATTTGAGTCTTGCAGTCCTGTCAATCCCTACCTGGGAACCAGTTTCGTCAATCCTGCTGATTCGTTGCTTTATGTCTACGAACCTTATGTGGAGAATGGGGAGCCGGCTATGCCGACTTTGGCGGCATATGATCCGGATGATAATTCTTGGGTGGTGAAAAGTTGCAGTACTTTGCCGATAAGGTTTCACCATCATAGTTCTTATCTGGATGAAAAAAGAAAGAGATTTGTTATCTTCGGTGGTTTCGGAAGCATGATATACAATGGTGACTTTTACTCTTGCGACTTGAATGATTACCAATGGCAAAAGGATACATTACCGTCAGGAGACCGTATATATCCGAGATATTTCACCTCACTTGGATATTCCCCATCAGAAGATGCATTATATATCTTTGGCGGTATGGGGAACGAATCAGGGGAACAGATAGTCGGCAGACATTATTTCTATGATCTCTACCGTCTTGATCTCAGTACAGGAGTCAATGCGATAATATGGGGAAAGGACCTTGTTCTTGACTGGAGGGAAGAGAATATGGTACCGGTGCGTAATATGGTGCTGCATGATGGTGGCTTCTATACGATGTGTTATCCGGAGTTCCATACCAATTCTTATCTTCAGCTGTTTTACTTTGACATTGAAAGTGCGACATACAGCAAACTGTGCAATAAGATACCTATCAGGTCAGACAAGATGTCTACCAATGCTAATCTCTATTTTGACCAGGATCTGCGTCTGCTGATTCTTACTGTAATGGAGTCTCCTGACGATGTGCAGTCGCATCTGAGAGTCTATGCGTTGTCATTCCCTCCGCTGACAGATGCGGAATATCTGGCGGCATCCAGAAAGTCTCATGTGTGGGTGTCAGTGCTCGTTTCTCTGCTTTTGGTTCTGGTAGTTGTTTCAATAATTTACAGCAAGGCCCGTCACGGTAGCAGCAAGGAACGGGGTACCCTTGCCATCTTGGGTAGAAAACGTTATCTGGTAGACCAGAAGCCGAACTCGATTTGTCTGTTTGGAGGGTTCTCTGCCTTGGATGTGAACGGTAATGATGTTTCGTTCCCATATCAGCAGAGAAAGATGCTCTGTCTTATAATTAAATACAGCCTTGACGACGGAATATCATCAGTCCGTTTGAGCAAGATCATGTGGCCTGATAAGTCAGAAGATAAGGTAAAGAACTCCAGAGGTGTTGCAATAAACCATTTGAGGCGTCTTCTGGATAACTTCGATGGAGTTTCCCTCGTGTGTGAGAACGGTCATTTCAAATTGCAGTATTCCGATAGTTTCAGTTGTGACTGGATGGAATTCCGCAAAGAATCTTTGAAGGAGCATCCGGATATGGAGAAGGTGATGCCTATAGTCTCAAGAGGCAAGTTCCTTCCTTTTATTGAAGATCCCGTATTTGACTCTTTCAAGGAAAAGACAGAATCTATGCTTATCAATATGTTGAGCGCTGAGCTTATCAGGTGCTACGAAAGGAGGCAGTATGTCAATGTCCTCGATCTTGCCGATGTGATTTTCCATACAGATTCTCTTAACGAACAGGCGTTGATATGTCAGCTCAATTCACTTGTCAGACTTAAACGGGCAGAAGATGCGCTGGTTCGTTATTCGGCATTTGTCAAGGAATACAATGCAATGTATGATGCCGAATATGAGCATGACTTCAAGAGCCTGATAGAATAACGATATCATAGGGTTAAGTCATAAAAATAAAATTAATTTTAGTGTTAATCCATTAATAATCCTAAAATTAATCGGGTGCGTGTATGTTTGTGCCATTAATCACAAACAATCACTAACCAATTTTTTATGAAAATCTCTAAAATCTCGAGTCTCATAGCCGGCTTTTTCGCCGTATGTGCTATGACTGCGGGTCTTTCTGCATGTCAGGAGGATCCTACACCACAGCCAGAATCAAAAGGAACGATTCAGGGTACTGTAGTTGATAATCTCGAAAATCCAGTCGAGGGTGTAACTGTTGAAATCTCAGATGTAGAAGGAACAGTGACAACTGCAGCGGACGGTACATTCAAGGTGGAGAATGTCGCTATCGACAGACATACCATCAAGTTTACAAAGTCCGGATATCTTGAGGCGAGCACATCTGTCTCTGCAGCTAAGTTTGTTGACGGTGTTGCAACCGTGAATGTGACACTTCAGATTGCCAATGCAAAGATTTCTGGAAGAGTCCTTGATGCCCAGGCTGAGAATACTCCTCTTGCCGGCGTGCTCGTAAGCATCAGCGAGACCAGAAATGTCACTACCGGAGAGGACGGAACCTACCTCTTTGAGGATCTTCTTATCCAGGATTACACTCTTACATTTACAAAACAGGGGTATCCGACAGCGACCAAGTCAATCGCACCATCTGACTTTGTAGACGGCGTGGCTCAGATTGCCGATTTCGGTATGGGAGCATCGGAAATTCTTCGCGGACTTACCATCAATGAACTTAAGAATGCTGAAAAATGGTACTACAACGCGTATCGCGGAGGACGAAACGGAGACGACTATCCTCACTTTGACTGGTCGACAGACTTCATGTGTACTCTCCATGGCTTCGTAGGCTGGTGGGAAGAGCAGAATGAAGGAACTACTATCCAGATCCGGAACCGTCAGGAGGATGGCGACTGGGAGCGTCCTGCAGATGACAAGATGTTTGATTCTTTCCTCTATGGAAGCAAACAGATTACTGCAGATAATAAGATACTCACAATCAAGGCAAGAACACATAGTGCATCAGAGGACGCCCCATGTTATTGGGGAGTAATGGTGGTTGACCTTTCGGAGGCAAATTCTGCTGCTGTCCTTGTCGGTGGAAAGCAGACTCTTGCAAGTGAAAACTATACTGATATCGACTTCGACCTCAGTGCCTATGTCGGCAAGGAAGTCGTTATTGCTATCGGAACTTTCCGCATGGAAACAGGTGATTACTACAAGCAGCTTGTTCTCCGTCGCCTTGCATTCGGTCCTGAATCCACTAGAGACTGGAACTGGCTTTCTGGAACAGAGATTACAGGTCTTGAAGGATGGCACCTCACTCAGGAAATGGTACGCTCGACTATGCCTGTAGCACAGACATCAATAACAGCCGTAAGTACAGTTGGCGGAGATCGCGACAATTACAGAGATGCTTACCAGTCATGGAAGGATGCCGGTCATATCGGATACTGGTGGTCTTTCATGCCGGTGAAGAAGGATCCGGAGCCATTCCCAAGCGAAGGCTTCGTCATCAAGACGAGAGGTGATGCTTCTGTAGATCTTACTAAGCCTGAAGCTTATTTCTATGCCAAGTATGCCATCGCAGCCGGTGCGGACAAACTTACTCTCAAGGCAAGGAACTTCAGTTCTACAAATCCTACTTATTTCGGTCTGGTAGTCATAACTGAGGATATGACAGTAACTCCTGTCATACCGACATTCACTGCAGGTGAGGGTGTGGAGAATTATCTCGGAGAAGCCGTAGGTGGTCAGCTCTTCAAGTTCATCAATGCGGATGGAGGTCAGAGCAATCCCGAAAAGTATGCTACATTCGAGTATGACCTTTCTGCATTCGACGGAAAGAATGTAGTTCTCGCTCTCGGTGTTGTTAAGGGTGAAGACTCAGGAAATGAGGATAAGCTCTGCTTGTACAGCATTACTCTCAACTAATTTACATGTTCAGTCATACCGTTGCAGGACATCATTGCCCTGCAACGGTTTTATAGATAATTGAAATGAATAGTCATAAAGTACGGTTTCTGGCTTCCCTCCTTCTGATATGCCTCTGCATTTTGTCCTGCTCTAATGAATCCGGTCCGGAGCAGGGTGGCTCTTCTCGGAACGAGGCAGATCAGAATCTTCTCCGTTCCATGGAACTGGTGGATGCGGCGGTGGGGAACTATTTCTCCAACGAGTCCATGTCTATGGCCAGATATTATAATCCATATACTCAAGTGTCCTCTCAGGAGAGAGCCAGTGTGTGGATGTATACTAGTGCCATTGAGGCTGTTAATTCCATCCTGAAGGCCTTGAAGACGCAAAGTGACCTCGGATATACGGCGCTGTATGACCAGCACCATGTCAGGTATGTCCAGCTGCTGGAGAAGCTGTTTGACGGTCTTCAATATTATAAAGGATCTTTCCGGCTTGTTTCATATACCCAGACCAGGGAATGGTCTGTGTACGCTGTCAATCGTGCCGGTGCTCCCGGAACTGCTGACGTCAGCGGCATCCTGAATGTATATGATGACCAGCAGTGGCTTGTGAGGGAGCTCCTGGAATCATATCATCTGACTGGAAACAGAGAATATCTGGATGAAGCGGAATATCTGGCTCAGTATGTCCTTGACGGTTGGGACTGCACTTTGGATTCCGCTGGAAAGGAATACGGCGGAATCACATGGGGCCCTGGATATGTTTCAAAACATTCATGCAGCAACGGACCGTTCGTGAGTCCTCTTGTGTGGCTGTACGAGATCTATAAGGACAGTGAAGAGACAATTACTTACGGATATGTGAAACAAGACAAGTCTCGCGCTTCCAAGACCGTCAAAAAATCAGACTACTATCTCGACTTCGCAAAGAAGGTGTATGATTTTCAGAGGAATCACCTTTTGAGACAGGATGGTGTATATGACGACATGCTGGGTGGAGACGACACTCATGGGCAGGTGGTTTACGAAGAGGTGGGAGGACAAAGATATCGAAGGCACACCAATCTCAAAGACCGTATCGGACCTGCATACAGTTACAACAGCGGTACAATGCTTTCCGGTGCCGCTGATCTTTATCGGGTGGTCCGCGACAGCAGATATCTCAGCGACCTCCAGAACCTGGTATCTGCAAGTTTCAAGTATTTCGCAAAGCTTGATAAGGAAAAGCCGGGACTTTATTCATACGATGTCACCGGATTCAACAACTGGTTCAATGGTGTGCTCATGCGCGGCTATCTTGATGCATATCCATATGATATGAATGCAGAGACCCCTCTCCAGAGTTTCCAGGATAATCTTGATTATTCGTGGGAGAAGCATATGTATGAGAGCATGCTTCCGACCAACCTTCTTTTAGGTTGGGGTTCAGACCGGACAAAGCAGAATGTCGAAGGTATGTTCATGTTTGCATTTGCTGCAGAATATGCGGCACTTGCCAGATTTAAAACAGAATATTAATATATGAAAAATATAAAGTCATGTCTTAGGATAGCCTGTGCTGCCATCTCCTTTCTGATGGCATCGCTGACGGCATACTCGCAGAACAGAGTCACAGTCCGTGGTATGGTGCTCGACTCTGATTCTCTGCCTGTGATAGGTGCCAGTGTGATGGTCAAAGGTACGTCCCAGGGAGTCCCAACTGATCTTGATGGCAATTATGTCATCGAGGTTTCCCCTGATGCCGTTTTGGAATTCTCCTATATCGGATATGCGACAGTCCAGGAGAAGGTAAGCGGCAGGACTCAGATAAATGTTATTCTTACCGAGGACAACAACTATCTTGAGAGTGTCGTTGTGGTAGGTTACGGCACCCAGAAGAAAGGTTCTGTAATCGGTGCTGTCTCCGGCGTAGGTTCAGACGACATCCTTACAACCAAGTCGGAGAATCCGCAGAATATGCTCACCGGAAAGATCCCGGGACTTCGTGTATGGCAGAAGAGCGCTGAACCTGGAACATATAGCGCCAGTTTCGACATACGAGGAATGGGCTCTCCTCTGGTAATCATCGATGGAGTTCCTCGTTCCGTGCAGGAATTTCAGAGGCTTAATGCTTCGGATATTGACAATGTCTCTGTACTGAAGGATGCTTCAGCGGCAATCTATGGTGTCAGGGCAGGAAACGGAGTCGTTCTGGTTACGACCAAGAAAGGTTCAGAAGGTAAAGCAAAGGTAAACTATAGCGGATCATTCACTTTCCAGACCCCTTCAAAGATGCCGGAACTCACTGATGTCTACGATGCTATGACATTGTGGAATGAGAAGAATCTGAATGCTGTCATTGGCGGCTCGGTGATATTCACCGAACAGGATTACGAAGATTACAGGTCCGGCAAGAAGATGTCTTCCGACTGGAACAGCCTTATCATGGCCAGGATGTCTCCTCAGACACAGCATGACCTGAGCATATCGGGAGGAACGGAAAAGATACAGTATTACCTGAGCTTCGGATATCTCTATCAGGAGGGATTCTTCAAGTCACGTGACCTTTGGTATGACAAATACAATCTGCGTTCAAACATAACAGCCGAGGTGATAGATGGAATGAAGCTGAACCTCAATATAAGCGGACTGATCGACCAGCGTCACACACCGTACTCAAGTTCGGTGGATATTATCAGAAATTACTGGTCTCAGGGTGTTGTCAATCCTGCGTTCGCAGATAAGGAGCAGACAATGCTGAATTATGCCGGTCTCGACCTCCAGAAGAACACTGTAGCCATGATGACCTCGGACATTTCCGGTTATCATCTTTATAACCAGAAATACTTCCAGTCATCTGCGTCTCTGGAATATGATTTCGGTACCCTGACCGATGTGTTGAAAGGTCTGAGCGCGAAGGCGTTGTTCGGTTATGATTTCAAATATAATCAGGACGAGTCGTTCAGAAAGGAATATTATCTGTATGCATGGAATGAAAAGTCCCAGTCGTATGATTCACAGGTGTACAATGAAAGTACACCGAACAATCTGACCAGAGCATCATACAACCAGCAGCAGACTCTTGCTCAATTCATCATCAACTATGACAGGACCTTCGCTGAAAAGCACAAGGTCGGCGCACTTATCGGTTACGAGATGCAGAAGCACGATGCAGACAATTATTATGCATCAGGAGACCTTGCGTTCGGCACTCCATATTTTACATCTTTGTCTGGAGAAAACCAGCAGGTGGGAATAGACAAGGGAGCCTTTTATGAGGTGATGTACCAGGCCCTCATAGGTCGTCTCAACTATTCTTATGCGGACAGATATCTTCTTGAGGCTCAGTTCCGCTATGACGGATCCTCAAAATTCGCTCCTGGACATCAATGGGGATTCTTCCCGTCAGTTTCAGCGGGATGGCGTATCTCTGAGGAACCTTTCTTCAAGGACTCTGCCCTGTCGTTCATCAACCAGCTCAAGATACGAGCGAGCTATGGAGTCCTAGGAGATGACAACAGCATGAACTATGAGTGGATTTCCGGTTATACATTCCGAGGCGGTGAGACTGCGGGTGATGGAAAGGGATGGTACCAGGGATATGCGCCTGGATATATGTTCAACGGTAATTTCGTCTATTCGGTTGATCCATCCTCTCTTCCTAATCAGAACATTACATGGCTTCGTTCCACAACCTTTAACATAGGTGCAGACTTTGAGGCCTGGAGAGGCAAGCTGGGAGCTTCATTCGACTATTTCCAGCGAATCAGAAGGGGAATATTCAGCCGCAACTCTGTAGGTCTGCCTACAATTGTCGGTGCTTCTGCCCCATATGAAAACCTTGACAGCGACAGCCACCTGGGTCTTGAACTGGAACTCTATCACAAGAACAGGGTAGGCGAGTTTTCGTACGAGGTGAAGACCATGATGTCTGTGACAAGACAGAAGCATCTTGTGGCATCTCAGAACGGAGGATACGGTAACTCTTATGAGAAGTGGCGTAATGACAACATGAACAACCGTTATCAGGGAGTTCAGTTCGGATATGAGGCTGCAGGACGATATGAAAGTTGGGAAGACATATGGAGCTACGACATCTACAAGGAGAACAATCTCCTGCCAGGCGACTATAAATATCTTGACTGGAACGGTGACGGTGAAATCAACGGCTATGACGCTCATCCGATTGCCTTTGACCAGACTCCATGGATGAACTATTCATTGTCATTCAATCTTGCCTGGAAAGGGTTGGATTTCAGCATGTTGTGGCAGGGTTCCGCTCTCGGATCCATGAAGTATTCGGAGCCACTCTACAATATATGGGGAAGCACAGGAGGCGGAACGCTGGTACAGTATCTGGACAGATGGCATCCGGCTGAAACAGGTGCGGACATATATGACCCTGAAACGGAATGGATTCCTGGCTATTATGGATTTACAGGACACTATCCGGACGAAAATTCATCATTCAACCGTGTAAGCACAGCATTCCTCAGGCTGAAAAGTGTGGAGATCGGCTATACTATACCTGAATTCAAGAAAGCTCAGAACTTCAGTCTGAGAGTTTACGC
This sequence comes from Candidatus Cryptobacteroides sp., assembly GCA_045126075.1. Lineage (GTDB taxonomy): Bacteria > Bacteroidota > Bacteroidia > Bacteroidales > UBA932 > Cryptobacteroides. The sequence goes on along the minus strand of JBGVNX010000059.1, from coordinate 35,448 downwards.
GAATGCTTATAACCCATTGACAATAACAGCCGTCAAGTTTGTGGATCCTGAGCATCCGGACAGCGACATGGGACGAATGTACCCTCTTAACAAGACTTATACTATTGGTCTTTCATTATCGTTCTAAACATTAAAATCAGCAAAAATCATGAAGAAATCAATATTATATGTTCTTGCCGGCCTTTTGTTCCTGGCCTCTTGTCAGGACATGTACCTGCCTCCTAAAAATACTCTGACCGATGAAGACCTCATGTCATCAGAAGCGGGACTGTCCATATATATGGCGCGTATGTATAGCCAGATGCCATGGGAAGATTTCAAGTATATGGCGCAGTGGGGACTTCCTCGCCGAAGCTCATGGCTGGGCTGTCTGGGAGTTGAAGGAACAGGAGAGGCTGTGAACCGAGATGGAGTTACAACTGCATTCAGAGGAGAGGATGACCCATGGTGGGGTTCATCATATTCACTGATAAGGGATGCGAATAAGCTGATCGAAGGTTTGCCTGCCTATAAGGATAATTATTCCAGCGAATCTGTTTATAATGATTATATCGGCCAGGCATACTTTGTAAGAGCATACTCATACTATCAGATGGCTCGTCGTTATGGAGGAGTGCCGCTTGTCACCGAGGTGATCCAGTATCCTGCAGAAAGCGACAAGCTGGAGAGGTACCGCGCATCTGAAGAGGATACGTGGAATCAGATTCTTGCCGACTTTGATAAGGCGGCGGAACTCATGCAGCCCAAAAGTACGCTCAGGGGTTGTGCAAACAAGTATGTAGCACTGGCGTTTAAGGCGGAAGCCATGCTGTATGCCGGATCTGTAGCAAAGTATAATTCCACCGTAAGCGGCAACCTCACCGGAATAGGATCCAAATCAGGCAATAGAGTGATAGGATTTGGAGACAATGCTCAGGAATTGTCGGCAGAGTGGTTTGCAGAGGCTTACAAGGCTGCCCGCGAAGTGATGACTGAAGGAGGATACTCGCTTTACAAGAAGTCTTGGGCAGCGGGAGACAAGACTGCTCAGTACAGAAACATGGTTGACATGTGGTCCGATCTTGCCAGTCCAGAGAATATCCTTGTCCGTGAATATGAATATCCTACTCTGGCGCATGGTCTGGATGCTTACAGCTCTCCTTTCCTCTGGCATTCTCCATTGGCAGGAGGAACTTGTCCGACACTCGATTTTGTCGAGCTCTTCGATGGCCTTGAATACCATCCGGATGGGACGCTCAAGCTGACGACCGGCACATCGAATGACAAGGGTGAATATCTGCTTTTCGACTCTCCTATGGATCTTTTTGTCAATGCCGAACCGAGACTCAGGGCCTATGTGATATTCCCTATGGATGAATTCCGCAAGGAGGTGATTGAAGTCCGTGCCGGCATCTTCACCGGAGGATCTGAAGACCATGTTCCTCTCTTGTTCGGTGGCAATTATTCATACGGAGCAGCGCAGAGCAAGTATGCTGACCTTCAGTATTACAAAGGCGGTGACAAGAAACTTTTCCTTGGATCTCAACCGACATCGGGAATAGAGACGGTGGAGGTAGACGGTCAGGAAATGTCTGCAACCGGTTCTTGCGGTGTATGGCAGGAATACTATGAATCAACGATAACTGGCCTTCATCTGCGCAAATATCTGTCTGAAGACATGACGATAGAGGATATCGGTGAAGGCAAGTCCGATCAGCCGTTCATACTGATGCGTTATGCTGACGTTCTTCTTGCTGCTGCCGAGGCTGCAGTTGAACTGTCTCTTGCGGGCGAAAGCAGCCCTGTGCAAGGTGAAGATATGCTTGTTGTTGCAACGGAAGCCATAAATGCCATCAGAGAAAGGGCAGGAGCAGACCTGCTTACGGCCCCTCTTGCTGCTGATGAGGCAAGCAGGAACATAGTAAGACGCGAACGCCGCAAGGAACTTGCCTTTGAGCACAAGACCAAATGGGACCTCCGCAGATGGAGAGTCCAGCACGAAGGAGCAAAGGAACTGTTCTGGGGAGTGGAAAAGGATGAGAACATATTCAGCAGCGGATCTAAGTATCGCTTCCGTGCATTGTATCCGTTCTACTCAACAGTCAATGACAAGTATTTCTTTGATGCTCACTTTGTGAATGTCCGTCCTCAGGAGTTTGAGTTCAATACCATTGACTATTATTTCTCAATACCGTCAGGCGAGGTTTCAAAGAGTGCATATATAGATCAGCAACCCAACAGATAATTCAAGATGAAGACAATAAAATACATATCCATACTTCTATGCCTGATGCTGGCAGCCTCATGTTCGCTGTTCCAGCTTGATAATTATGATGCCCCATCTGAAACGCTGCGTGGTGAGGTTGTCGATGTTGCCACAGGGGAGCCGGTCCTGACAGATCAGGGTTCCGAAGGAATCAGGGTCAGACTGATTGAGACATCTTGGGAGGGAAATGTCACCCCGCTGGATTTCTATTGCCGTCCTGATGGAACATTCCAGAACACCAAGCTTTTTGAAGCGGACTATAATGTCAGGGTGGACGGTCCGTTCCTTCCTATTTATCTGGAGGATAAGGATGGCATACCTGTAGTCAACCAGACACAGGACATACATCTGAAGGGAGAAAAGTTCCTCACATTTGAAGTGTCTCCATTCCTGAAAGTCGAGCTTGACGAGATGGCGATGGTTTCTGACGGCGTGATCACAGCACGTGTCAAGGTGACAAGGGGAGTGTCTAAAGAGGATTTCAAGACCTTGGTGTCCAGAAGTGGAAACTATGACGATTCTTATCTTAACATGACAGACATCCAGCTGTTTGTGAGCCAGTCGTCTTCTTGCGGATATAGGGCAAGGGACGAGAGATGGTCTAATGAGATCAAGTATACCGGAAAGGAATTTGACACCTCGTTCGGAAAGACCATCACCATTACTTCAAACCCTAAGAATCCTATTCCGTCAGGGAGGAAGGTGTTTATCCGTGCTGCAGCAAGAATAAACTATGATACTCCGGCAGGAAGCGGCACGAAGAGATGGAATTACTCGGAAACTGTAGAGATTGATATCCCATAAACATATGATGAAAAGAAAAATAATATTCGTTTTAGCTTGTCTGGCTGCCGTTTCATGTTCGCATGCGCCTGCAGCCTCAGAACTTGACCCTGTGGATCATGTCAGCGTCCTTGTGGGTACGATGTCCAAGCATTCACTTTCCACCGGCAATACTTATCCTGCGATAGCCCGTCCTTGGGGAATGAACTTCTGGACACCGCAGACCGGTACGATGGGTGACGGATGGACCTATTGTTATACGGCAGATAAGATCCGAGGCTTCAAACAGACCCACCAGCCGTCCCCATGGATAAATGACTATGGACAGTTTGCTGTCATGCCTGTCACAGGTGAGGCCGTGTTCAGTCAGGACGAGCGTGCCAGCTGGTTCTCACACAAGGCCGAAGATGCCAGACCGTACTATTATGGGGTGTATCTGGCCGATCATGATGTGTATGTTGAACTTACTCCGACCGAGAGGGCAGCAGCATTCCGTATAACATATCCGGAAGATGAGAGTCCATATCTGGTAGTGGATGCTTTTGACAATGGATCATATGTCAAGGTGATCCCGGAGGAGAACAGGATTATAGGTTACACTACCAAAAATTCGGGAGGTGTCCCTTCAAATTTCAGAAACTGGTTCGTGATAGAGTCTGATGCTCCGTTCGATTATGTGCGTACTGTCCGTGATGGCGTGGACCAGTCTGCGGCTATGGAGTCCGAGTCCGCCCATTCAGGAGCCATAGTCGGCTTCAGACTGGATGAGGACAGGAGCGTTAACCTGAAGGTTGCATCGTCTTTCATAAGCGTAGATCAGGCTCTTGTCAACATGGAAGAACTCGGCGACGGCGATTTTGACCGACTGAAGGCAGAGGGACGTGCACGCTGGAATGAGGTCTTGGGCAGAATCAAGGTGGAGGATGACAATATAGACAACATCCGCACATTCTATTCATGCCTATACCGTTCTGTCCTTTTCCCTCGCACGCTGACTGAAACTACGTCAGAAGGAGAGCTGGTGCATTACAGCCCGCACACTGGCGAAGTCTGTCCGGGATATTTCTTTACAGACACAGGTTTCTGGGATACTTTCCGCTGCTTGTTCCCTCTGTTGAATCTTGTATATCCGGAAATGAACGAGAAGATGCAGGAGGGTCTGGTCAATGCATATAAGGAGAGCGGATTCCTGCCTGAATGGGCAAGTCCGGGACATCGTGGATGCATGGTCGGCAATAACTCGGCTTCCGTAGTCGCAGATGCATATGTGAAGGGAATCCGAGGATATGATATCGAGACCCTTTGGGAGGCAGTAAAGCACGGAGCGGATGCAGTCCATCCCCATGTCCCTTCTACTGGACGTCTTGGCTGGGAATGGTACAACAGGCTCGGCTATGTTCCATGCGATGTGGGAATAAATGAGAGTGCTGCCCGTACTCTTGAATATGCATATGATGACTGGTGTATATATACACTTGGCAAGGCGCTCGGCAAGCCGGAAGAAGAGATCGGAGTGTACAAGGAAAGGGCTATGAATTACCGCAATCTCTATCGCAATGACGAATCTCTTATGAGCGGACGAAAGGCTGATGGAGCCTTCTCCGATAATTTCAGTCCTTTGAAATGGGGTGGTGACTTCACTGAAGGCAACGCATTGCACTATACATGGTCAGTATTCCACGATCCTGCAGGACTTATCGCACTTATGGGAGGGGATGATGCATTCAATGCAAATCTGGACAAGGTGTTTGACATACCTCCGCATTTTGACGACAGCTATTACGGCTTTACAATTCATGAGATACGTGAGATGCAGATCATGAACATGGGTAATTATGCTCATGGTAACCAGCCTATACAGCACATGCTTTACCTTTATAACTGGAGCGGCCAGCCTTGGAAGGCGCAGCAACGTATCCGCGAAGTCATGGACAAGTTCTACACCTGCCATCCTGACGGATATTGCGGAGATGAGGATAACGGTCAGACATCAGCCTGGTATGTGTTCTCGGCATTGGGCTTCTATCCCGTATGCCCGGCAACTGACCAGTACATACTTGGTACGCCGCTTTTCAAGAAAGCAGAGGTTTCAATGTCAGATGGCAAGACTCTGCTTATCAATGCCCCGGATAACGGGAGGGAAAACTTCTATGTGTCAGGCATGAAGGTGAACGGCAGGAAATATACCCGCACTTACCTTGAACATGACCTGTTGAGGAAAGGGACAGTGATAGATTTCACTATGTCTGACGAGCCTTCAAAGAATCGTTCTGTGTCACAGCAGGACAGACCATATTCATTCTCCAATCAAAGATAAATCATGCGAAGATTGATGATATTGGCCCTTGCATCATGCCTGACGGCAGTTGCCATGGGGCAGGAATATAAGACAGGCAGACCAGCGGAGGGAAACAGACTTTTTGTCTCGGAAGCTGTAGAGGCAAAGATTGATGAAGTTACATCTTTGCTTACAAACCCGAAGCTTGCATGGATGTTCAGAAACTGTTTTCCGAACACTCTAGATACGACAGTGCACTTCAAAGGTGAGGATTCGGACGGATTGTATGACACTTTCGTCTACACAGGCGACATACATGCCATGTGGCTCAGGGATTCGGGCGCGCAGGTGTGGCCATATATCCAGCTTGCTCCCGAGGATGAACATCTTCGCAACATGCTCGCCGGAGTGATCAACCGTCAGTTCAAACTTATCAACATCGATCCTTATGCAAATGCATTCAATGACGGACCGACAGGTGGTGAGTGGCAGAGCGATATGACGGAAATGAAACTTGAGGTTCATGAACGCAAGTGGGAGATAGACTCTCATTGCTATCCTATAAGACTGGCTTATCATTATTGGAAGACAACCGGTGATGAGTCTGTCTTCGGTCCGGTATGGCAGGAAGCTGTCAGAAACATTCTCAAGACTTTGAAGGAGCAGCAGAGAAAGGAAAACTTAGGTCCATACAGATTCCTCAGGAAGACGGACCGTCAGCTGGACACTAAATGTTGCCTTGGATGGGGAAACCCGGTAAACCCGGTCGGCCTCATAGTGTCTTCATTCCGTCCTTCCGATGACGCTACGACATTCGATTTTCTTGTGCCTTCCAACTTCTTTGCTGTCAGTTCATTGAGAAAGGCTGCAGAGATTCTGACCGAGGTCAATAAGGACGAGAAAACAGCATCAGAGTGTCTGGGACTAGCCGATGAGGTGGAGAAGGCTCTGAAGAAGCATGCTATAGTCAGACATCCCAAGTATGGGAAGATATATGCCTTTGAGGTGGACGGATTCGGAAACAGGTTTTTGATGGATGATGCCAATGTCCCAAGTCTTCTTGCAATGGCATATCTTGGTGATGTCCCTTTGAATGATAAGGTATATCAAAACACCCGCAGATTCGTCTGGAGTGAAGATAATCCATATTTTTTCAGGGGATCAAAGGGAGAGGGTATCGGTGGCCCTCATATCGGATACGATATGGCTTGGCCTATGAGCATCATGATGAAAGCTTTTACATCTCATGATGATGCTGAAATCAAGGCATGTATCGAGATGCTTATGCGGACAGATGCAGATACAGGCTTCATGCACGAGTCCTTCAATGTAAATGATCCGTACGATTTCACCAGACCTTGGTTTGCATGGCAGAACACGCTGTTTGGTGAACTGATCATAAAGCTGATAGATGACGGTAAACTCGAACTGCTTAACTCAATAGATGTAAAATAGACTTCAGGAGGATAATATCGGGGTGTATTTCTTAAACTCCTGAATGTCAATGTCTTGAAACAATAAGGGTCGGAGATTTTTCCGACCCTTAAATGTGTAAATTGTTGATTTTGTGAGACTTATACAAGTGGCTCGCCGGTCATGGCAGCAGGCTGCTCGATGCCCATGAGCTTGAGGATTGTAGGAGCTACGTCAGCGAGCTTTCCGTCCTTTACCTCCTTTACCTCGTCACCTGCGTTCACTACGATGAACGGAACATCGTTGAGTGAGTGTGCTGTGTTAGGTGTGCCGTCCTCGTTTACAGCGTAGTCAGCGTTACCGTGGTCAGCTGTGATGAGGATCACATAGCCCTGTGCCTTAGCTGCCTCAACTACCTTCTCGACGCATGTGTCTACAGCTGTAACCGCCTTGCGGATAGCCTCGTAAACACCTGTGTGACCGATCATGTCGCCGTTAGCGAAATTCAATATAATAAGGTCATTGCGACCTGTGTTGATAGCCTCAACGAGCTTCTCAGTCACCTCTGGTGCACTCATCTCAGGCTGAAGGTCATATGTGGCAACCTTTGGAGAGTTTACAAGGATACGGTCCTCGTTCTCGAAGAGGGCCTCTGCACCACCGTTGAAGAAGAATGTAACGTGAGCATACTTCTCGGTCTCAGCGATACGGAGCTGGTTCTTGCCTGCCTTCGAAACTACCTCGCCGAGAGTCTCCTGTACATTCTCCTTGTCGAAGAGGATGTGAACACCTGTGAATGATGCGTCGTACGGAGTAAGGCAGCAGAAGTAGAGCGGAAGAGTGTGCATTCCGAACTCTGGCATATCCTGTTGAGTGAGGACAGCTGTGAGCTCACGTGCGCGGTCGTTACGGAAGTTAAAGAAGATCACTGCGTCACCCTCCTGGATCTTTGTGAGAGGCTGGCCGTCAGCGCCTGTCACAGCGATAGGCTTGATGAACTCATCGGTTACGCCCTCGTCGTATGAAGCCTGGATAGCCTCTGTTGCTGAAGTTGCATATACGCCCTTGCCCTCTACGAGAAGGTCGTAAGCCTCTTTCACTCGCTCCCATCTCTTGTCACGGTCCATGGCATAGAAACGACCGCATACTGTAGCGACCTTTCCTGTAGACTTCGCCATCTCAGCCTCAAGAGCCTCTACGAAGCCCTTTCCGCTCTTAGGGTCAGTGTCACGGCCGTCCATGAAGCAGTGTACGAATACGTCCTCAAGGCCATACTCCTTAGCCACGTTGAGGAACTCATATACGTGCTCGAGTGAGCTGTGAACGCCACCCATAGATGCGAGGCCCATGAGATGGAGCTGCTTGTTGTTTGCCTTTACATAGTCATATGCAGCCTTGATCTCAGGGTTCTGGAGGAACTTGTGTTCACGCGCTGCGATGTTGATCTTAACGAGGTCCTGGTACACCACGCGGCCTGCGCCGAGGTTGAGGTGACCTACCTCAGAGTTACCCATCTGGCCCTCTGGAAGACCTACAGCCTCGCCGCATGCCTTCAGTGTGCTCATAGGGTACTGCTTGCGGAGAGCCTCGATGTAAGGTGCTCCCTGCGTATAGATGACATTAGACTCATCCTGTCTGCCCTCGCCCCATCCGTCGAGGATCATAAGTAGTACTTTCTTGTCCATATTATCGAGTAATTACATTTTTCAATTTATACGCCGCAAATATACAATTTTCTCTTTACATTTGTGATAAAGATGTCTCGACTCCGCTCGACATGACAGTTCTTTTGTCATATCGACTGAACGAAGAACACACAAAACTGTCATATCGACTGAGCGAAGAACAGACAAGACTGTCATATCGACTGAACGAAGTGAATGGAGATATCTATAAAATAAAATATTTTATGGCAAGAAAGAGAAGTTCTCACGGCCGAGGTCGTGGCAAAAAGGAAAAGAAGGTTTTTCCACAGGTGGTTGGCAAGGTGCAGATGACCCGCGAGGGCTATGCATTCGTGATAGCAGAAGGAGAGGATGATGACGTCTTTGTCAAGGCGTCGAAGACCAGAGGTGCTCTTAACGGCGACATAGTACGTGTATCAGTGACTCGTGAGAAACTCGACAAGCAGCGCAGAGAGGGAGAGATTGTAGAGATTATCGAAAGGTCTCCAAGGCCGTTCATAGGCATTCTCCATATAGTCGCAAATCAGGCCTGGGTACTCATGCAGAGCCGTTTCATGCCATATGATATCACAATTCCGTTTACTGAGTCAGACAAGGAGCGTTACCGCAGACACAAGGTGCGCAGTCAGTCGATGACTGAGCCGAAGGATGAGACCGGCTACCTCAAGCCTCTGGGTGACGATACATACGCCATTCACAAGGTGTTCGAGCTCGGAGAGGACGGTTACGGAAAGCAGGAGATGAGGGTGCGCTCAGGCATGAAGGTGGCGGCAGTCGTGGACGACTGGCCTCGCCACGAAATGACCCCACGCGGACACATCGTAGATGTGCTCGGAGAGCCTGGCGAGAACGATACCGAGATGCATGCTATCCTTGCCGAGTATGCGCTTCCATACAGATTCGAATCAGAAGTAGCCAATGCCGCTGACCAGATCTCGGAGGAAATCACAGCCGAAGATCTCAAGGGTAGGGAAGACTTCAGAAATGTGCTCACGTTCACCATCGACCCTGCAGATGCCAAGGACTTTGATGACGCACTTTCCTTCAAGAAACTTGATAATGGAAACTATGAAGTAGGCGTTCATATTGCGGATGTGACCCACTATGTGACACCTGGCTCTATCGTCGACAAGGAGGCGCAGGAGCGTGGCACATCAGTCTACCTGGTCGACAGGACTGTGCCTATGCTTCCGGAGAAGCTCTGCAACAAGCTCTGCTCGCTCCGCCCAAATGAAGAAAAGCTCACATTCTCGGCTATATTCGAGCTTACACCGCTTGGCCGTGTCGTAAATCAGAGATTCGGCAAGACGGTGATTTATTCAGACTTCCGTTTTGCATATGAAGGAGCTCAGGCTATCATTGAGGCTGGTCCTGGAGTGACCCATGAGGGAGTTCCTGCAGAGGTCGCTGATGCTGTCCTTGTGCTCCACGGCCTTGCAAGCAAGCTCCGTAAGAAGAGATTTGCAGCCGGAGCCATCAGCTTCGACCGACCTGAGATGAAGGTCGAGGTCGACGAGAAGGGACGTCCGGTAAATGTATATCAGAAGGTTACCAAGGAAGCAAACTGGCTCATAGAAGAGTTCATGCTCCTGGCCAACAGAACAGTAGCTGAGTTCGTGGCTACAGGATGCAAGGGAGTCGGCGAAGCTCCTGCCAAGGGCGCACGCCGCCAGGCAAAGACATTCGTATATCGTGTCCATGACGAGCCGAACCAGGAGAAGATCGAAGCTCTTCGCAACTTCATCGGCAACTTCGGTTACAGGATGGGTTCGACTAACAACGGAAAAGAGATATCAAAGGAACTCAACAGCCTCTTTGCAGCAGCCAAGGATACTCCGGAGTACAATGCCATAGAGCTCCTCTCACTGAGAACCATGGCAAAGGCCCGTTACGACACGGAAAACCTTGGCCACTACGGACTTGCGTTCAAGTACTATACACACTTCACATCGCCGATCCGACGCTATCCGGATATGCTCGTGCACAGGCTTCTGGCCGCTTATCTTGACGGCGCAGAGTCTGCCAAGAAAGACCTTTACGACAAGCTCTGCAAGCACGCCTCAGAGCGCGAAATCGTCGCAGCCGAGGCAGAACGCGCAAGCATCAAGTACAAGCTCGTTGAGTTCATGCAGGATAAGGTGGGATGTACATTCGGAGGCCATGTGTCAGGTCTTACAGAATGGGGAATGTATGTTGAGGTAGAGCCTACCATGATCGAGGGTATGGTTCCTCTTCGCGACATCCGCAGCGACTTCTTTGAGTTTGACGCTGATCACTATCGCCTCGTAGGAAAGCGCACAGGCATCGTCTACAACCTTGGCGACCCTGTCCGTATCCGCGTGAAGAAGACCAATCTCGAGCAGAAGCTTCTCGACTATGAACTGATCGAGACCGGTCTTGAGGAAAGAATCTATGACCGTATAGATTACGAGCACGGCCGCGGAACCTCATTCATCAAGGGCGAGGACGGCTCCTTCGATAACGTCACAGTAGGCATTAACAAGGCCGCCCGCAAGGAGAAAGTCCGCAAAGCCATCCAGGAATCAAAGCGCAAGGCCCGCAAGACCGCCTCTGGCCGCGGAAGAAAGAAGTAGATTCCTAAAACCGGAACTCAATGCCGGCGATGAAGCTGCGGCCGGGCATGGGGTAGCCGCTGACGAGCTCGTAGCGGGTATCCATGAGGTTTTTGGCTGAGAGGCTGATGCCCAGTGAATATGAACTTCTGAAGATGAAGGTCTTCCAGAGGCTGATGTCCAGAGTATTCCAGTCTGCGAGGCTTCCAGCGCCGTCGCTTCTACCAGTTTTCAATATCCATCGCGGATTTAAAGTGTAGCCTTTCCAGGCAGCTTTAAGGTCCGCGATTGTTGTATGCTTTGCTATGTACGGGATCTGCTGGCCGAACGAATAACTGTCAGGAGTCCTGTCTATGGCCGACTGGAATGAATATCTCAGATCCATGGAACCTGACCAGTCTCCAGACTTGTAGTCTGCTCCAGTTACAATGTCCACTCCTGTTGAGCGCACCTTTCCGATGTTATAAGGGAGCCAGATGTTAGGGTCTTCAGCTGTCGGGGCTGATGTGATCTTATTGCTCAACAGGTTGAGGAAGCCGTCGACCTTCGCCCTCACGTTCCAAGCTGATGATACCGACCTGTAGAAATCCACTCCCAGATCAGTCATCCACGCATCCTCCGGCAGCAGCTCAGGGTTACCGTAACCGACATAATACAGTTCGTTGAACATAGGCACCCTATATGCCCTGCGGCCAAATCCTACGATATCCAAACCCTCTAATACATGTACTCTGAAGTCCATCGAAGGAGAAATCACATTCCTTGAAAGCTGGTCCTTATCAAAATACCCTGAGTACTCGGCAGCTACATTCAAAGAAAGACGCTCGAACCTGAATGAAGTCGTCAATGCCGAGACTGCGGTGAGTCTCTCCGCCGAGTAATTTGTCGAAGAGAGTTTGTCCCATTGAACGTCAGCGGCAAGCGACATGGTCCACCAGTTCTTGATCCAGAATATGTGCGAACTGTTCAGCTGCAGCTCGGTCTGTCCATACTCGCTGTCGCCCCATGAACTCGTATAATAGATGTTATCATATGCGCCTTTTCCGCTTATGTTCATGGTGTATAGTGGCGAGAATCTCTTCCTTACGACAGCCTGCACATATGCATTCATGTCCTTCTGCCTGTCCTCCGACGGCCAGTCGACTGATCCCGGTGTTCCTCGCTCTGTGGTGTTGTAGAACGTCTTGATGTGGTAGTCGCCATCGCTCATGCTTCCGAAGAGGTTGAGGCCTCCGCGCACCTGACGGACGTCGTTGTTGGTCCTTCTTGTGCCGTCGGCAAGAGGGAAGTCGCCCTTGCTTATGATACCTGCAGCATTTGCAGATAGGGCGAGGGTTTCAGATAGCTTGAAGTCCAGACGGGCTGACGGGAGGCAGCTTCCGAATGAGCCGGCGGCGATGCGTACCTTTCCTGCCACCGGCGTGTGATCAAACACCGGGCGGGCGGTATTGAATGAAACGCTGTTCTGGGCATAATCCACTACCACAGACGAGAAGTTCTCGATATCGAGCATACCCATGTCACCCTGGCCGGACTGCACGTTGCCGACCTTCACGCCGTCAACATACACGGCAGTATGCGGGCTTCCCATGCCTCTGAGGCTTACAGTCTTCAAGCCTGCAAACCCGCCATAGTCACCAAGCTGAAGGCCTGGTACCTGCTGGAGTTCTCCTGTGATGTCGGATGGATTCTGGATGTGGAGGGTGTCTGTTCTTGAGACTACGACACCTTTGTCTGCTGTCACAGTGACAGCATGCAGAGTATCAGAAGGCTGCTCTGCAAGTTCAGCCGTGCGGTCCGCCAACAGCAGCCCCGCTGAAATCAAAATTGAAAATAACATTATGTAACGCCTTACGGAAGCCTGCCCCCGGGCCTCATAGTTTGACTTACCGTGGCAGGTCTTCGGACTCATCCCCACTCATTGCGCCTTCTCACAACCCATCAGGAGTTGCAATGGCATCTTGCAAGGTGTTACAGGATATACCGCTGCGGGCACAGTTCCGGCTTTCCACCGGATTCCCTTTTCAAGACTGTAGTCTCACCACGATCCGGCACAAAGGTATGGAAAATTTGCGAACTGCATAAAAGAAGATCAGCCAAAACGAACGGTAGTGTTCCTTTTGGCTGATCTGCTTGTGTTATGATTACCTTCTGGGTGTTCCTTGAGGCCTGCCTGGACCGAACGGCTGTCTGTGCCTGAAATCGTGTCTGTCTCTTGCGTCTGCAAGGAGAATCCTTTCAGCCTCTTTCTTTGAGATCTTCATCTTGTACTTTCTCCAATAAAAGTCCTGAAGTCTTAAAATCTCACCCTGACTAATAGTTTTTCTATCCATAGGTCTGCATGGCTTTCTGTAATCTCTCATTTCCATGCCTGGTCTCTTCTGATCTGGTTCAAATCTCTTCTGTGCGAACACGTCTACCTGTGAACCAAGTAAGAGTATCATAGCTTTGTCAATTTAATGGGTTCAACAATTAGTCTTTCTTGAGTACTCATCTTCTTAGACAAGCCGCAAAGTGAAAGGTTTAATGTGCTTTGGACTGGCACAATAATTCATTATTTTTGCAGATTAACATTATCCGAATCTAATGAAACATATTTCAAATTACCGCTCAAAGCAATGGAGGGAGTTCCGAGTAAGAATCTTTACCCGTGACTCCTGGAGATGTGTTGTGTGTGGGAAAACATTTGATGAAGCCGAGCTGCACCTCCACCATACCAGATATCTGCCAGGCAGAGCTCCGTGGGATTATCCTGATGAGCTGTTGATTACTCTATGCAAGGGTTGTCATGCGGCGGAACACGGGCATATCATGCCTCAAAGCGGCTGGACATATGATTCGTATAATGATCTGGGAGATCTGACCGGCGAGTGCGAATGCTGTGGAAACCAGCTCAGATATGAACACATAATATATCACCCGTCATGGGGCTTCCTTACTGTGGGTGAAGGCTGCGCCAATAGATTGACCGGATCCGATGAAGCTACTGAATACGAAAAGTACAGAAGGCAGGAAGCAGACAAGTTATCCCGGTTCATAAAATCATCAAGATGGCGAAACAGAAAGAATGGCTATTTCATAGACCAGGACGGATTTAAAATTGAGATTTGGGACAACGGATACATGAATTTCAGATTGGTCATCTCCTTCTATAACCAGAAGACCGACAAATGGCAAAAACTGAATAGCGAAAAACGCTACCCCAACCTGGAAGAAGCAAAAATCCAAGCATACAAAGTCATCACCTCCGGCAACCTCAAAAACTACATCATCCGTAAATACGGTGATGTGATTTATTGATTCCGTCCCGCCCCACCTCGGTCGTTTTTCGGCCCTTTTCCGCCCGAGGTGTCCCTAAAACCCCTTCCCAAAGCCCCTTTTCACTACACCTCGGTCGTTTTGGGCCTCATTTCCGTCCAAGGTGTCCTCCAGCAGTTTTATAATGGATGTCAGGTGAATGAATATTTTCGTAAATTTGTTGAGTAGCAGGTAAACGTAGTAACATGAAGACAATAGAAGTAGTAGCAGCGATAATAGTGCGTGAGGGAGAGGTGTTCTGTACCCAGCGTGGGTATGGTGAATGGCAGGGATGGTGGGAGTTTCCTGGAGGTAAGATAGAGACTGGGGAGTCGCCTCAGGAGGCTCTGAGGCGTGAGATCCGGGAGGAACTTGAGGCTGAGGTCGAGGTGGGGGAGCTGCTGGAGACAGTTGAATGGGACTATCCGAACTTTCATCTGACAATGCACTGCTTCTGGTGCAGGCTTCTGTCTGATTCGATTTGCCTGAAAGAACATCAGGCTGCTGCATGGCTCAGTGCAGATAACCTGATGTCAGTGAAGTGGCTGCCTGCAGATGAGGACTTGGTAGAGAAGATTTCTAGTAGTATCTAATTATAACAAATTACTTATGGCACTTTGGACAGTAGCTCTTGATAGTGATGGGCAAAGAATCAATATAGAAAACGCTCAGAGGGGTGGAAAGTACGCTTGCGTGAATTGTAGAGAAACGATGGTGGCAAAAAAAGGTGAAGATAGAGAACACCATTTTAGTCATCTCTCTATTACGCAACAATGTGATCACGATAGTTGGCTTCACAAGGAGCTTCTACGAATACTGATGTCACGACTTGAGCAGAGAGAGCCTGTGATAATCAACACACCAGATGGGGAAGTTGACATCGCTGACAATGTCTCATATTTAAAAGAGAAAAAATATGATAAATGGGTGCCTGATATTTTAATAAAGAAAGCCGATGATGTTATCTTTGTTGAGGTCTGTGTCACAAGTTCATGTAGTGAAGATAAAATCAGTAGTGGTCATAAAATTATTGAGATTGTAACTTCTGACGCAAGGGCTGTTGAAGAGTTGCAGACTGGTCCAATACGCTCGGATGCAGAGTTCTATAAATTGGATTTTTATAATTTTGATAACCAGAAGAGTGATATATTAGTCAAAATAGCTCAGACAAATATCCCGGATATAATATCAGGTGAAGAAGAAAGACAGACTGGATCAGGTAGAAAAGTAGAAACTCAAAAAACAGCCCAAGTAGATATTCCATACTGTCTGCAAGTGCGTGCATTTGACGGTAAGCATGCTAGCTTTTTTATTCTTCATGGTGATGGATCGTATGAGGTGAAACAGCGAGCGGAATATTGTGACACTGATATACTAGTGTTAGGTATTCATACAGTTCCAGACTTTGCCCAGAATATAGGTAAAGCATATGCATGTAGAAAAGGTCTAATTAGTGTTGAACAGTTGACAAGTTATGAGCAGCATGTAGATATCCCAGCTGTAATAAAGTCATTTAATATTGTTGAAGTTATTTGCCCACCCTTAGAATCATGATTAGTCAGACAACATTTAATCTTACAGCAAAACGCTGGGGATGCCATCTGGTGACCCGCGAGATGTTTGAACATCTGCCTCAGCTGCTGCCTCAGACGGGATTGCTGAATGATATGTCAGCCCATACAAAGTGCTCCCTCTTCGGCGTCAGCCTGACCATACCCATCACCGGTGGCCGTCTTAACCTCGGCACATGGTAGGGCACTTACCTATGCGAGTTCCGCAATTATGGCGGCTCACGTAGAATTGTTGCTACTATTTATGAGTAGCAGAGAAATTCCGCGACTTCGAACTATTCGTCAAATTCGATGACTGTCGCTTCAGCGTAATATGTGGTTTTACCAATGAAAAGGAACAGTGTGCCTGTGTTCTTCACTGTGATGTTCACAAGGGCCTGTGAACCTCTTAGATTAGCCTTTTTGGTCAGTTCTGCGACTGCATTGTTCTGAAGGGCTTTTTTGCTGATACCACCCAATCCAAAGAAATATGTGGCAGAAACCTCTGCTTGGACGGTCTTGACTATATGGAAATTCTTTTGTGACAAAACTACATTAGTCTGGTTGACGTTTGTGTTGAATGTGAGGTTCTGGCTGACACCACAGCTCACAAGAAGTAATACGGCAGCAACAGCCACGATTACCTTTGAAAGTACTTTTCTCATGATATAGTTGTTAATATTGAATAAACAAGGACGCTTCGCCCGACCATTCTGAAGCGAAGTGACTGCTAATTTAATACAAAATATTCATTACAGCACATAGGAGTAAATATGAAGTAGAGATTAATATACCACTTGGCTTGTAATGAATCTTTGACTAAAGAGATTGATGTCTCTTTCTTGAGCGCCCAGTCTTTTGGCGACTTTCGGCCAATCTTTAAGTGCATCCTTGACGCTCTTGATGATTCCCTCGGCTTCAGTTTTCGGGATGAAATAATCCTCTGCAGCTTTTAATAGGGCATCAAGATCTGATTCGTTGGTGTATCTTGTAATCATAATTCCCTGATATCTGTTGATTGTAGGGTTCAAGTCAAATGCCGGAGCCAATGTCCATCCTTTCGCCGTAAGCAGGAAGCCATGATTACGGAAATGATCATCTGAGTTTCCGATACAGATGTTGAATGCGACACGGCGATATAACTCTCTTACATTCTTCTCGACATCTGTGCAGTTGCGGATTATGAAGTCAACGATATCAAGATATCCGTAACCATCTTCGGAGCCATCTCCATCTTTAAGACCAAGCATAGTCAGAGCCGATGCGTAATGAATGCGTCTACCGTCATTGGTCCTATCGAATCTGTTTGATAGGAGAGTATGATATTGAGATTCTACTTTGACAACTCGAGTTTCTGCAACATTGATTTGTGCCTTTTTGGCCAAAACGTGGGCAATATGCTCCCAAAGCTCCACATCGAAGGTGTCATTACGAGAAGGGAACTTTGCCATTTTCATGAGTCCGTCCTCGTCAATGACATTAGCCTTTGGTCTTGCTCCACCAAGTGATGTTCCTGGTTTATGTAGCTGGTATATCCATTTCTGGTCCACTAGGAGGCCCTTTTCTTCTGCTTCTTCAATTGCATGACTGGCAGCAATTAGCTCTCGCAGACTGATGATTGGTGGAACAGAAAGCCTATCCGAGGTATTTATGAACTGACCATCTGGAGATTTAGAAAATCTGAAGCCTCCCATCCGGGATTCATCTTCGATTCCCATAATCATGTCGAATGATGTGAGGTTTCTCACAGGCCTTCCTTCTTCTTTTGCCAAAGTCTGTTCTCGTCTTTTCAGAAGTGTGGTTCCCCATCTGTCAGGAAGTGAGTCAGAAAAGCATCCGAAGATTTCTTTACCAGGCTGTGTGTATTGTATACCAGGATAGTTTCTGATGTCTTCACTCAGAATTATACTCGCATGACGATTAAGCCACTCTGGAGAGTACCTGAAAGAATAGCTATGAGAACCTCTGATGCTTTCGTATCCGAGTTCTCCAACAAGCATTGGCTTCTCAAGCCAATTAAAGTCTGCATATACATATAATCTTTCCATATCCTCTACTTCTTAGATGCGCGTTCGCGGTTAATCATGGCTATATCCTGGAGTTCCTTGCCCAACTTGTCTTCTTTAGCAATGAATAATATGTCGTCTTCAAGCTGCAAGGCATACAAGACGCGCAGATATATCCCGATAGCTACTGTCGGACTTCCTTTCTCAACTCGAGCTTCGGTCAGTTCAGAACACATAGCGCGTTCAGCGACCTGCGCTCTGCTGAGGTTACGCCTGAGTCTGGCAAGCTTGATCTGCTCGCCTACAATCTTCATATTTTCTTCCAATCTTCTCGGAAGACGTGTTGCCATAGTACTTTTGCCCATAATGGATGCTTAACATATCATATAATATGCAAATGTAGTAATATTTCTTAACTTTATGATAGGTTGATTCGTTTTGTTCTACAAAATCAGATAAAAATACGTTGAATTCTCGGTTTTAGTATCTTAACAGCCAAATATGTGAAAATTTCACATAAAAGTGAGTTGAGATTGCGATTTTGCGACTTTAACTCGGAGGATTCATTCCATTGGAACTCATTTATGAGGCAGCTATGGAGAAGACAGGAGGCGTCCCTTTCATGTGTCCTATGTTGGCACATTGAAGAGGTAAATTTGAACCGAAAACCGGCGGCTATATAGATGCTATACTAAGATTTAGTATAAGTATTATATATAAAAATATATAGTAATCTTATAGTATATTATATATTTATATATAAGCAAAAAGTCGTTGAAAATCAATATTTTATATTTAGCTTTTGTTTCATAGATTTGCCTCTGAGGACGGAAAAATAACTTATAAGATTATGAAGAGATTCGTACAACCAAATATGTATAGACTGCTGCGGAATGGCTGTCGAGGTGAGTACCATCTGGCTGACCGGGCGGAGGAGATAGCGTGGGAGCTACACAATGTGTTGAGTGTTTTTGAGCCATGCGGCGATGATGACAATAGGTCAATATGGTTGGAGGTTCCAAGGGGAAAGATCACTGACTGGATGACCTATGAAGAGGCTCAGGAATATGAAGATGTCACTACCAGGGAGGAGTATGAGTTGGCTTGGAAGGAGTCTTATCCTTGCGAGACTCAGTGGATCAGGCTTACTACTGCAGTGTATGAAAACAATGTGTTTTTGCACTTGTATGATGGAGAAATGGGCTATGCAAATTATAGGGGAGATAAGCAAGGCCATTATCTTCATCCAGTATTCTTCGAGTATTTCGAGTCCCTTCTCAATGAAGTGCGTCTTCTTGTGAAAAAGGTACTAAAGGATGTAGACGCGTACAATGCCTACGTGGATGAAAATCTACCGAAGCAGATTCGTGAGGGAAGGATTCCAAGAAAGGAATTGTATAGGATACTTCCTTGGCGACGTCCGGAGTTGGAGGACAAAGAAAAGATTGTCAAGATGCTCCAGGATTGCAAGACCTACTGTGGAGAGCCTTTGGATAAGATGACAATCAGGACTTTCTGCAAGTATTACAGAGTTGCATATGAAGCATTCCGTGAACTGAATGCTGAAGAAGTGCCTAATGACCCAATAGATGATGTGGCGTTCTATAGGAAGCGACATTTTCATCAGATTCCAAACGAGTTGGATCTGGATTCAGAAGATGACTTTCAGAAGTTTGACCATGACCATTATGGTGAGCTAGGCTTTTCTAGAACAAATATACTGGCTGATGATTATACCGTTCCAGGAAAGTGGGTTATCCGGGTGTCTGTAAACTATTCGGCGCAGATCTGGGATGGTCTGAAGGTGGCGCTTGCTTTATATGAGGCTGGAGCACCTTTGCATATCGATGACGCAGAGAGGCTGTTGGTAGCAGTACAGGAAACTGACTATGTGCGCCTGACAAGCCATACTTTCCATAATTACTTGAATTGGCAAGCTGAGACCAGTGTATATTCACTTCCGTGGGAGTATCAATGTGATTATGAAGAATATGGAGTTACTCGCGAGCAACTTCAAGAGCTGATTGATCATTCGGAGTGGATACCGGAGCAGAAGCTTAAGGTTCAGCATAAGGTTCCACTCGAGTCACCACTGTATAATCTGATGCGTGATAAGGTAACTGAACCGCTGTTCCTGTATGATATCCGCATGAAGATGTGGAAGGACTATGACGGTTATGTCGGTACTTCCCATTACTCGGAGTTCGCAAAGACCGGATATAGGCCATATCTAAACGGGTCGAATATACAGAAGGTGTACAAGACCTGGTCAGAAGCAGTGACTGCAGGATTATTGGAGCTGATAGAAAGAAGGAAGAATGATATATAAAATGATTGCTTTATGAATAACGATGTTGTGATTTATCAGTCAAGTGATGGGCTTGTCAAGATGGAGGCGATAGTTGATGCTTCCAATGAAACGATATGGGCTACGCAGAAGGCGATGGCAGAGTTGTTTGGGGTGACTGTGCCGAATATCTCTTATCATTTTAAGAGGATATTTTCAAGTGGAGAATTGGAACCTGAAATGGTAATTAAAGAAATTTTAATTACCGCACAGAGTGGCGTTAGAGGCCTTTCTGAGGAGAAAGTTAAGTATTATAATCTGGACGCAATTCTATCCCTTGGATATAGGGTAAATTCTGTTCAGGCCACTGCTTTCAGGAAGTGGGCAACCTCCATTCTGAAACAGTACATGATTAAAGGTTACGCCGTTAACCAGAATGCTGTTTCAGAGCAGAAATACGAGGACCTGAAGCGTGCCTTGGGCTTGTTGGAGAATGTATTCGGGCAGAACTTGATTATGGCTGAACAGCAGGCTAAGGAACTCTTTGCGGTCGTAAAGGATTATACCTATGCGCTGGATACTCTTGATGCCTATGACTATCAGAGTCTTGAAATATCTGATACTACCCTTCATGAGAAGTTCCGTGCGACATATGAAAGTGCAATGGATGCAATTCAAAGTTTGAAGGAAAAGTTCAAGGAGAGCCAGTTGTTTGGAGTTGAGAAGGATAAGTCATTCCATAGCAGCATAGGTCAGATTTATCAGACATGGGAGGGTCAGGAACTCTATCCAAGCGTTGAGGAGAAGGCAGCGATGCTTCTATATCTTGTTGTGAAGAACCATTCCTTTGTCGATGGAAACAAGAGGATTGCAGCGACTCTGTTCCTCTGGTTCCTTCAGAACAACGTCATCCTCTACCGTCCGGATGGCACAAAAAGAATCGCCGATGGTACCCTTGTCGCATTGACCCTGATGATAGCAGAAAGCCGAATGGACGAGATGGACATTCTCGTCAAGGTCGTCGTGAATCTCATAAACAGAAAACAGTAATCATATTGGGTAGTGTATCAATGGAACAGGTGTTTTTCATAGCCGACTTTCATATTTGTCAGAAAGTAATTTTGACAGACTATTTACATCGTACATTGATGCCTTCAGATTGTTATATATCTCTGGATTGAAGTGCTTGTGGAAGATAAGGAATGCAGCCAAGTCGTGCCATACGAGCAATTCCTTATAACTGGCATAACATAATTTCAGTTGAGATATACCTTTCCACTTGTCTTAAGGTGATGTTTTCGCTTTGAACAAGCATAAGGATGATGTCTAAAAGGATGTCTTTTTCTTTGTCTGTCTGTACTCCGTCTAGGTTTTCTCGTTTGAAAATATATTCACAGAAAGCCCTGATTTCTGGGGTTGGTAAGTCATATTCGATATCAAAGAACCGCCTGAGATATTCGTCTGTATCAATGTCTGCACTTCCATAGTGTCCTTTGACGCTTTCTGCTAAATGCCTTTTGTCAACTGATATGATGAAGATAATATTGTCAACGCAAAAGAAATGCTTGATTCTCTCCAAAAATTCAACGGCATAGTCTGGTCTGCATCTATCCAGTTCGTCAATGAAAAATACCAACGGTTTTCCTCCGCAATTGACTTCAATGAAATTTTGAAGTTCAGAGCGGAATTGCTGTAGGGCTTCCTTCTGTCCTTTCCTGTCAGGGAACCTACTTCTCCCAAAATGGATACTAAAGGATTTGTCGCAAAATCCATCTCCCAAGCATTGATATATGCTGTTTTATATCCTGCTTTTTCGAGATACTTCTGCCACATTCTGACAAATGTTGTTTTTCCGGTTCCCCACGATCCATTCAACGCCAAAGTGAATCCTCCTTCTGCACAATCTATTACAGAAGTAAGAATCTTAGCAAACGGTTCCCTTTCAAGTTTGCAGTTTGCAAATGGATTATCTGTGGGGATTTCTGGGAATGAGGGTCTTAGTTTCATTGTTAGTAATGTTTAAAGCAGATAGTATCAAGATTTATTCCTTGTGTGTGATGGTGACATAATGACAGAATGAGTATCTACATATGTTTGTACAATATGACAACAGATATGTTAATTACGATGAAAATACTTATTTTTGTAAATTAGCAAGAATACCACAACATCAGTTAAGCATTTATTAGAATCGCATAGAACACAGCAGTCGCTGTACCTATGTAACTTCCGATAATGTAAAATTATAAGAACTTATCGTATGACACCCGAACAGAATGCCCGAAAAGTCATAGATAAAATGTTCAGTAATGCCGGTTGGCAGGTTCTGGACCGTGACCATTATGTGCCAAACATATCGGCTGTTGCCCTTGAAGAAGGACTTCTGAATGGAAATTTAGAAGCTGACTATCTGCTCTTCCTTAACGGAAAGGCTGTCGGTGTGCTAGAAGCGAAAAAGGAAACTGTTGATGTCTCGGCGGATTGGGTAAAAGCACAGGCTGAAAACTATGTCAAAAAAGTACCGGGTACGTACCAGACAATCGCAAAGCCACTTCCACTGATATATCTGTCAAACGGAAAGACAGTCTTGTTTAAGAATGGGAATGACCCTGAAGCGGAATACGAAGAAATTAATCGTATTCACACACCAAAAGAAATTACAAGAATGCTTAGCCTCGCGGATGAGTATTCAGCGTTGCCTGCTCTTAAGAAATCTGGGCTTAGGGATTGTCAGTTTGAAGCTATTACAGAACTGGAAAAGAGCTTCAGAAGTGGACAGAATAGGGCGTTGATGGTACTTGCGACAGGTGCTGGTAAAACGTATACAGCATGCCTTGCTGCATATCGATTCTTGTCTTATACGCCAATGAAGCGCGTTCTCTTTCTTGTCGATAGAAACAATCTTGGCAAGCAGGCTGAAGGAGAATTCGGTATGTTCAGACTTACTGAAAACGGAGATCCGTTCAATACTATCTTCTCAGTGAATAGGCTTCGTTCAGCAAGAATTCCTTCAGATTCCAATGTAGTAATTTCTACAATCCAGCGTTTATTCTCATTGCTCAAAGGTGAGGATGTGAATGACAATGATGACGATGAGAACTATAGCGAGAATGATGACAATGGCATCATATCTCTCCCGGAAAATCCAAATCTTCCGCCAGACTTTTTTGATTTAATAATCATTGATGAGTGCCACCGTTCGATATATGGATCTTGGCAGCAGGTGCTTAATTATTTCAGTTCGGCCAAGATGGTTGGTCTAACCGCTACGCCTGCTCCTGAAACAAAAGCCTTCTTCAATGGCAATATGGTTGTGAATTATACATTGGAACAGTCTATTGCAGATGGCGTCAATGTGGATTACAGAGTATTCCGAATCAAAACCCAAGCGACAGAAGATGGAGGTGCTATCCTTGAAGGTGAGAAAGTTAACCGAGTAACGAGATATACCGGAGAAGTTAAGAATGTAAAGACTGACGAAGCAAAGACATATACAAGTACAGAACTGAATAGAAGCATTGTCAATCCGGCTCAGATAAAATTGATTCTGGAGACATATCGTGATTCAGTGTATACACAGATGTTCAACGATCCTCCACGGGAACCAAATATGGACTATCTGCCAAAGACACTCATATTTGCACTTAATGATAATCATGCGAGCAATATTGTCAAGATAGCGAAAGAGGTCTTTGGTAAGGAAGATGATGATCAGTTTGTCCAGAAGATTACATACTCTGCCGGAGACAGCAATGAACTCATACGTCGCTTCAGAAATGATAAAGCGTTCAGAATTGCTGTTACAGTCACTCTCGTAGCTACAGGAACGGATGTAAAACCTCTCGAGGTTGTTATGTTCATGAGAGATGTGGAATCAGAGTCTCTTTATGTTCAGATGAAGGGTCGTGGCGTGCGTACTATAGGAGATGAGCAACTTAGAAATGTAACTCCAAACGCTCATAGTAAGGATATGTTCTATCTTGTAGATGCAGTCGGGGTGACAGAAACTATAAAGAAGCTTACGCGTCCAGGAACAGAACCACAGCCGCATATGATTTCCTTGAAGGAACTTCTTGAAAAGATAACTCATGGTAATGTCGATGATGATTATTTAAGAACTCTTGCAGGTCGCTTGTCACGCATATATAATAAGTGCAATAATAAACAGAGACAGGAGTTTGCAGAGAAGGCGTTTGCTGACATGAAGGATATGGCAGTAAGTATATATAATGCGCTTGAAAGCGAGAAACTGCCTGAATATAAAGATATTAACGATCCAAACTTAGAGAGAAAGGCTTTGGTAGCAGCACTTGCTAACCATCCTGATGCAAGAGAATATCTTCTGATTCTCAATGCCGGATTTATAGAGATTCTGCAACCAGGAGAAGACACTTTGATTTTCAGCGGTTTTTCTCAAGAAGAGGCAAATGATACAGCTCAGGCTTTTGAGAAATATGTAAATGAGCATAAAGACGAAATTGAAGCCCTTCGTATTATCTACAATAATCAGGGAGAACCGCTTACATACTCAATGCTCAAAGAACTTGAGATGAAGTTGAGGTATGTCAACAGCAAATTTAATCCTTCATTATTGTGGAATACATACTCGATAGTCAAGCCGGAACTTGTAACTAAATTCTCAACCAAAGAAGAAAAAGAGGCTTTGACAAACCTGATTCAGTTGGTAAGATTTGCATATAATCAGATACCGCGTCTAGAAAGTCTATATCCGACTGCCAATAAGTTCTTCAATCTTTGGTGTGGCCAAACTTGGCGTAACATTACAGACACACAGAAAAATATTCTCAAGCAGATTATAAACTACATCGTATCAAACGGAACCTGTACGATAAAGGATATTCGCGAATGGGATCGCACCTGTGCAGCGCAGATTATTCAGGCATTTGACAGTAAGCCGGAAGTTGCAAACGAATCCCTCGCATCTCTTTCACAGTTCCTCATTTATAGAAAAGCAGCATAATTATGGCAAAACAAATATCAAACGAACAGACTCTGACCAAGAAGGTCTGGACATTGGCAACAACTCTCTCTGGTCAGGGTGTTGGATTTACAGACTATATCACTCAGCTTACCTATCTCCTTTTCCTTAAGATGGATGACGAGAATGTTAAACTTTTTGCAGAAGAGTCGGCAATCCCCGAGGGATATCGCTGGAGTGATCTCATAGAACTTGACGGACTGGATCTGATTGAACAGTATGAGAAGACTCTCAAAGAGCTTAGCGATCAGCCAAATCTGATAGGTACAATCTATACAAAGGCTCAGAATAAGATTGACAAGCCGGTTTATCTCAAGAAGGTCATCACCATGATCAATGAGGAACAGTGGCTTGTTATGGATGGAGATGTTAAAGGCGCTATCTATGAGAGTATCCTTGAAAAGAATGGTCAGGATAAGAAGAGTGGAGCAGGTCAGTATTTCACTCCACGATCATTGATTTCTACAATGGTGGATGTCACTCGTCCTCAGATCGGCGAAACTGTCTGCGACCCGGCATGTGGTACAGGAGGATTCCTTCTTGCAGCTTATGACTATATGAAAGTGCAGTCATCAGACAAGGAGAAGAGCGAGTTCCTTAGAGAACAAGCCCTTCATGGCTATGACAACACTGCGCTTGTCGTGACTCTTGCTTCCATGAACCTGTACCTTCACGGAATCGGCACCAGCCGCAGCCCTATTCTCTGCCAGGACTCGCTTGAGAAGAGCCCATCTGTTCTTGTTGACGTAATTCTCGCCAACCCTCCATTCGGCACCCGTCCGTCTGGCTCTGTTGAGATCAATCGAGATGATTTCTATGTAGAGACAAAGAACAACCAGCTCAACTTCCTCCAGCATATGATGGTTATGCTCAAGAATGGGGGCCGTGCTGCTGTCGTTCTTCCAGACAACGTCCTCTTTGAAGGTGGAGCCGGTGAAGTCATCAGAAAAAAACTCCTTACCGAATTCAACCTGCACACCATTCTTCGATTGCCTACAGGTATCTTCTATGCTCAGGGAGTCAAGGCCAATGTGCTTTTCTTCAGCAAGGGAATAGCAACCAAGGACATCTGGTTCTACGATTATAGAACAGGCATCAAGCATACACTTGCAACCAATCCGATGCAGCGACATCACCTTGATGACTTTGTAGAGTGCTATAAATCAGACAACCTCTCATCGAGAAAAGAAACTTATAACGCAGAGACTAATCCTAATGGACGTTGGCGCAAATATAGTTGCGAAGAGATCCTCAAGCGCGATAAGACCAGCCTCGATATCACATGGATAAAGCAGTCAGATGATGAAAATGATTACACATTGGCAGAACTTATGTCAATGATCCAGGAGAAGAGCGACAACATATCTAAGGCAGTAGCAGAATTGCAGAAACTAATGGCAAACATCGAGGAGTAATGGATACAAAGAAACTTCGTCAGAAAATACTTGACCTCGCGATCAGAGGAAAACTCGTCCCACAGGATCCGAATGACGAGCCGGCATCCGTATTGCTCGAACGAATCCGTGCAGAGAAAGAACAGCTCATAAAGGAAGGGAAAATCAAGCGCAGCAAGAAGTCCGCGGCTTCGGATACATCCCATTATGAGAATGTGCCGTTTGAGGTGCCGGAAGGATGGTGCTGGACGACGTTGGGTGAGATTGGTAATTGGCAAGCCGGAGCGACGCCAAGTAGGATGAGGAAAGATTATTATGGCGGCAATATACCTTGGCTTAAAACAGGTGATTTAACTGATGGATATATCTATGAAATACCAGAAACTATCACAGATAAGGCACTTGAAGAAACCTCCGTTAAATTGAACCCAACTGGCAGTGTACTAATTGCCATGTATGGTGCTACAATAGGTAAAATCGGCATTCTAACTTTTCCGGCCACAACGAATCAGGCTTGCTGTGCATGTGTGGATTATAAAGCTGTTACCCCAAAATATCTATTCTATTTTCTCCTTTCACATAAGGAAGAATTTGTGAAGATGGGAGGAGGTGGAGCCCAGCCTAATATATCAAAAGAAAAGATTATAAGTACTTTGATACCGATTCCTCCGATTGCAGAACAGAATAGAATTGCTGATGAGATTGAACGTCTGATTACATTTATTGAAACAATTGATTTGAATCAGGCTATATTAGAGCAATATATAAAGCTTTGCAAGGAGCGGATTCTTGACATGGCATTATCGGGGAAACTCATTCCACAGGATCAGGATGACGAGCCTACAATTGAACTATTAAAACGGATAAATCCAACCTTCAAACCTTGTGATAACCGCCATTATGAGAACATACCCTTTGAACTACCTGAAACATGGCTCTGGGTTACACTGTCAGACATCTCAAATTATGGGGAGTGTGCTAATGTCTCTGTTGATAAAATATCAAACGAATCTTGGGTTCTTGAACTCGAAGATATCGAGAAAGACTCTGGCAGTTTACTTCAACGCATGAGAAAATCAGATAGGACCATAAATGGAGTAAGACATTCATTTCAAAAAGGCGATGTTCTATACAGCAAACTTAGAACTTATTTGAACAAGGTGTTGGTCGCAGATCAAGACGGATACTGTACAACTGAAATTATTCCAATCACCTGTGTACCAGGCATAGTACCAGAATACCTTTGTCACGTACTGCGTTCAAGATACTATGTAGATTACACGATTTCTCTAGGATACGGTGTTAAGATGCCTAGACTTGGAACTGCTGATGCATTAAAGTCAATGATTCCTGTGCCACCTTACGAAGAACAGAGGCGAATAGTTAAATCTGTTAATGAGATTTATCATAAACTTGAACAGATTTCTTCAGAATTGTAATCATTCGGAAAATATCCCTTTGGGAAAAATTGCAAAATAGTTATTCCAAAGATATAATGCCTCCCATGGTCCAGATACCGAGGGAGGCATATAGTTACCAGTTTACAATCTTATCTACTATTTGCTTCTGCTCAGTTGCTGTTCGTCGAAGATATATTCTTGTCGTCTCTATGCTTTCGTGCCCCATGAGATCCGCGAGAAGAGCGATATCATTGAAGCGATCGAGGAAATTCTTAGCAAAACGATGACGGAAAGAATGTGGATATACGACCTTAGTATTAAGACCATATTTCTCAGCAAAGTGCTTCAATTGCATAGCTACCCCACGTGAGGTAATTCGTTCACCAAATCGATTTAGAAAGAGGTAGCCAGTCTTCCTATTATCTTCCTGTAACCATTTGATGGCCTCTTCCATGAGCTTCTTTGGAATATAGATTCTTCTGATCTTCCCTCCCTTCGTATAAAGATCAAGAAATCCTGCATAGACATGCTCTACCTTAATCTGCAAGAGTTCACTTACCCTCGCGCCCGTTGCAGTAAGAAACCAAACAACAAAATACCAGTCGGTGAATCCATCCTTCTTAAGTTTTGCCTTCAAGAATTTGTAATCTGCATCACTGATTACATTCTCTAGGAAGTTCTTTTGTTGAACCTTTACGAATTTCATCTTGAGTCTCTCTTTCTTGATAAACTCAAGATACTTATTGATTCCCTGCAATCGCAAGTTTACCGTTTGAGGTTTGAAATGTTCTACAAGAAATCCCTTATAAGCAAGAAGGTTCTCCTTGTTAAAATCCCCATAGTTTGAGATGAAATGTGATACGGTCCAGACGTATGACTGCACCGTGTTCTTAGCCAAGTCTGACTTCGCCAAGAACGATTGAAACTTGTTTACCATAAAACATTTACATTAATGTTAACGGCAACAATATAATTCAAGTAAATCCCATTATGAGAATGTGCCGTTTGAAGTGCCGGAGGGATGGTGCTGGACAACTATTGGAGAATTATTTCAGCTTCAGGCAGGAAAATTTATTGAAGCGCCACAAATTAGCACTTGCAAAGATGCTACACATATATATCCTTGCTATGGCGGCAATGGTTTAAGAGGTTATGTTGAATCATACAATAGAGATGGATTGTTCCCAATTATTGGTAGGCAAGGGGCATTATGTGGAAATATAAATATTGCTGAAGGTAAATTTTACGCAACTGAGCACGCTGTGGTTGTAGAAACATTTGCTAACATAGACATTCAATTGTTCGTGTATTTCCTGATTCAATTAAATCTTAACCAATATGCTACGGCCACCGCTCAGCCAGGTCTAGCTGTTAAGACTATTAATGAGGTCCCTATACCATTACCCCCAATAAATGAACAACATCGTATCTCAATGGCTATTGAAAAGTCTTTAGATACTTTATCAGAAATAGATCAATCGAAGCACGCAATAAGAAAGAGTATTCTACAATTGAAATCACGCATTCTTGATTTAGCAATATCTGGAAAATTAGCGGCTCAAGATTGCTCTGACGAACCTGCATTAGAGTTGCTCCGACGCATTAATCCGTCGTTTGCTCCTTGTGATAACCGCCATTATGAGAATGTGCCTAAAGGATGGTGCTTTGCAAAGATTAAAGACATCTTTATAATTAATCCGAAAAACAGGGCAAATGATTATGATATGGCAGGATTTGTCTCCATGTCAATGATCAATGAGGGATATGTGGACTCTTATCAGTATGAAACCCGAGAATGGTCAAGTATTAAAGCCGGATTCACTCATTTTCAAGATGGAGATATCGCAGTTGCCAAAATATCTCCTTGTCTAGAGAACCGCAAATCTATGATTCTCAAAGGCCTTCCAAATGGGATTGGGGCTGGTACAACTGAACTACATGTATTCAGATCTTCTATTGTTGACGCAAGATATGCATTGTATTTCTTTAAGTCTGACTACTTTATTGCTCAGTGCATAGGAACATTTAATGGAGTTGTGGGGCAACAAAGAGTGGGCAAAAGCGTAATAGAAGATATAGTTTTCCCATTACCTCCATTAGAAGAGCAACGTCGGATTGCTTGCACAATATCTGTTATTTTAAAGCACTTAGATAATATACTGTCAGAACTATAATTCCAACAGTATATTATCAATCGTTGAGAATAGATTATCTACTGACTTAGCTATCCTATATTGTTCATTGAGAGGTGGCAGAGGAATAACAAGTCGATTTAAATCTCTCGATGAAAGTCCTTGGATCGCAACCCCTTTGCCTCCAATATAATTTCTTTGTTTATATAGCATAAATACGTAAAAGAAATATCTTACGCAGATATTAGCTTTCCCTCTTAACCTGTGTATGTGGTTTTGGATCCGGATGTCATAGTTGTAATTCCATATTGCAGAACGGCCGACATCACCTCCTTCGCATATTAATAAATCTCCTTTAGTAACTGTACATTTTTCGAGATCTTTTTCAGTAAAAGGCATCTGTTTAACAGTAGATAAGTCGAATCTATCCCAATACAAGTTGGATGTTGTAATATAATCCATCATAATACCAGAATGATTAGACGAATTTAAGGCTTTACCGGTATTGTGCTTAAACACATCTCCAACAGTAGCCCAACACCAAGTTTCAGGTATGCTTAATTCAATGTTCTCATAATGGCGGTTATCGGTAGGCTGATATTGGGCATTAATACGTTTAAGTAGTTCTATAGCAGGCTCATCAGATTTAACTTGTCGTACTAGTTTACCGGAAATCGCTAAATCTAGAATCTTAGACTTTAAGGCTAAGATATTATTAGAAATTTCCTCCTTGGAATATTCAATAATTTGCACGACATCAAGTAATGATTGTGCTTTCTCAACTATTCTTATTTGTTCATTTAGAGGAGGAATTGGAACCCAGCTATCTGAGATTTGATTGATATAAAATCCTTTTTGTGCTGTTCCGCGAGCATTCTCAACAACATAATTTTGATATATCGGAGAGTCAAGGAATAACTTTAGATATTTATTGAATATTTTAGTACATATGACCGTTACACTTCGTTGAAAAGTAATAGGATAATCTAAATCATAGATACAAGTCCTACCCAAAGAAGCCACAGATGTAAATAACACATCACCCTTAGACACCTGTGTTCTAGCATTCGATAATTCAAAATCAGCTTTTGATAAATATCTCACATCATCTAAATGGGTGATTGAATTATTTATAACATTTTTAGATGAAATCATAATGTATTTACTCTCAGTCTTTTGCGCGATAGGAGGATTATGATCACCATCAACAATTTTAATACATATATCACCCATAGTTGCATATGTCCAGCCTTGAGGTAGTTCATAGTTCTCATAATGGGATGTATCCGAAATGTTAATGTCTTGAAAGAAAAATCCCTATCCGTTGAAAGGATAGGGAAAACGTATGATAAATTGAACATAGAATCAGAACGGAATATTATACTCCTTGCAATATTTTTCAAGGTCATCGTCTGAATCAAAGATCTTGTCGCAAATCTTTACAAAGGATTGTTTCGCGTCATCTGTGTAATCCTTTGATGCGTTCATTACTTTCGAGAGTTTAGTGATGAATTTACAAAAATCGGGATTCAGGTTATTTAACTTTTCTATGGTTGTGTAGTCGAGTTCTTTTTCTTTTGCAGGGCATAGAATAGTATATCCGGTAGCCTCCATTAATATTACTCCAATGCCGAATGCGTTATTTAGACGCTCAATTTCCTCCCGCAAATCTTCGTTTATTTCAAAAGTCACAAGGTAACCGAAGTTGGCCCAGCTACTGTTAGACAATGCCTGAAAATAGCATTGCTTCAATTGATAATCAGAAACAATCTGTTTCTTTAGTTCATAAGAATATATGTGTATAGTTGCTTTGGGCTCAGTGGCTTTCAGTAATGCAAGAGTTGCTTCATTCTTGAATTCTTCAAATTGAACTCCAACTATATCTGGATGTGCCCATTTTTGTGCGCTATCCACTTTTGTTGATGACTTTTCGTGGTATATGGTCTTCGCAAAAATGTTACGGGTCCTTAATGAACTGCAGAACAACTTATGGAGAGCGCGCTCATCAAAAGATTGTTGATTAACTATAGTTGTCGATGGGACTTTTGAAGATGGCGATGTAATGCATCCTGAAATTAAATCGTCTATCTCAGAAGCATATTTTGTTATATCGCAACAAGTTCCAATTGAGCCGCTGGAGTTCTGTAGTCCTTTAGACATTGCTTTTCGGAGTATGGTTTTATCAAACCAATTAATCTTTCTGCGATGAGGAAGTTCGCTGTCAGGAACATAGTAGTAATCGCTTGCAATTGCCCCGACATAGTAATATCCTTCCCCTGATGGTGAAAGTACAATATCGCCGATTTGAAGACCTTTTACAATTGTCCACAAGAATCCACAAGCGAGTCCGGCCGAGGTTTTGGATTTACCTGGAACATTTTCCATCCAAATTGGGATGAACTTCGCATTAAAATCTCTCCAATTGTCATAAAGGAAATCAGACAGATCTATATTTATGTCAAAGTTGGCGCCGATATATCCATTCTCGTGACAGGTTTTAGCGTACTTACTGCCTCTTCCTAGCATTACTCGATTGTACTTTTTCATAGAGGGTCTTTTTGAATGTGGTTAATTTCGAGTAAATGTAATGAATTTCTCGGAACATCTTATCCTAGAAACTTAACTCCGTCATTTAAAGCGTCCTTGAGAAGTACGCGATATATATGAGGAAAAGCGGAAGGTCATAACAGACAATGAAGATAAATTATATAGTAGAGAAAACTTAGATGTCAGGGATCATGTCTTTTGTAAAGATTGCGAGCGATATTTTAGTAATTTAGAAAGTCCGTATGCTCAAAGCCTGAATCTTAATTATACAGAAGATAAGCTCACTAGAAACACTAAAGTATCCCCATCTGAGGCATTGCTCTTTTGGTGTTCTGTAGTTTGGAGAGTCTCTGTGACCGAGCATTTAGGTAGTCGTTTAAAGCCATGTCTGGAGGAAAGGCTTCGAGTTGCCCTGGAAGCTAAGAGTGTCGATGGTCTTAATGTTAAATATGCATTATTCCGATGTAAAGACTATTCTAAGATATCAGGTCATGATACATTGGCTTATATGGATGTAGTGGGGAATGATGTGGTGTTGTTTGTGGATGAGTATATACTAGTTATGCTATTTGATGTAGAAGATGACGTGCATGTGGTTAAATTATTAGGAAATAAGTTTTCTCTAAAGAGAGATGTCTTAAATGATGGTATAAAAACAGAGGAAATATGATCCATAATACGGCGAAATTAGGCGATAAATATACTGTAGAACACTATTCTTGGTGTTATAAAGAAGCCTTAATAAAGAACGGATTAATTATCGACAATGGAGATAACTCTTATCGCATAGTTGGTCGATTATAATGGCTCTGTATATGTCGGGGTTCTTTTCCTACTAGGAATAATTTGTATTTCTCACGATTCCCCAACCAACCGAGTACAAAAACATAGCGAAACTGCTCTTGATACCCCGAAAAAAGAGGGTACCGAGAGCAGTTTTCCTGTAAAAATGCACTTGATCGTCCTTCACAAGGCATGTCTGTCCGTGAAATCCTGTGGTTTTACGGACAAAGTCGTAAAAATGACCGTACCATCCGTAAAATGGCAGGTTTTTACGGATGACTTAAAGAAACCTATTCTAATTGCCCATTCTGTGGTGCAAACGTGGTGCAAAATCCAAAAGAAAAATGCAAGTGTTTGAAAATCAAGTACTTGCATTTTATTGGGTACCCGGAGCCGGGGCGGGATTTTTAAATCTGATTGGTTCGAGAGTGAATCATATGGAATGTTGTTAGATAGATAAGTGATTATAAATCAATGCTATAAACTCGAATTAAACTTAATTGAATATACCCTGATTTAATAGAATTTGTCAGATGTGGGGAAAATGTGGGGAAAGATTTTTAAGTTTCTATATTTGCAGAAACGACAAAAAAGAGAAGATATATGACAGTAAAATTCTTGATCAGGAAAGAGGGTAGGAGGACGGTTGAAGAGGCAAAGGCAAGAGTCTATGTCCGCTTCAAAGATGGGAGAAGGCTTGATGTGACAGTTCAGACCAGACTGATTGTCAATCCTCTTTGGTGGGATGAAAAGAGGGAGGAAATCAAGACTAAAGTCATTTGTCCGGTGGAGGTGCGTTACGGGGTTGCAGAGCATCTGCGGAGTCTTCGTAATGCGATTGAGACCGAGTATGAAAAGACGGACAGGGCAAAAGTGGATAAGTCCTGGCTGGAAACGGTAATCGATCGTCACTATAATCCGGAAAAATATCTAGATGAAGTCAAGGTTGATCCGCAGGATTTCTCTGCATTGTTTAATGAATATACGCTTCGACATAAGGTGTCAGATGTCAGGGCAAAGAACAATCAGGTGCTGAAAAGGGCGGTGATGAGATTCGAACTGTTCCGCAGGCTGATAGTCAAAGGGCAGAAGGCATATACGTTCAATGTCCGCGAGGTCACTCCGGCTATTCTTGGAGAATTGTGTGAGTTCTTTGCTGATGAACATAAACATTTCGATACATACCCGAAGATATATGCTGCCGTACCGGAGAAACGCAGGCCCAAGCCGAGAGGCGAGAATGCAATCATAGATATGTTTTCCCGTTTGAGAACATTCTTCAACTGGTGTCTTGATTCGGGATATATAACGACATCTCCATTCAGGCAGTTCTCGGTACCGGAACCGGTGTATGGAACTCCTGTCTATATAACGGCAGAGGAACTGCGCCAGATCGCCGACTTTGACTTTTCGAATCGTCCAGCATTGGCCGTTCAACGAGATATATTCGTATTCCAATGTTGTGTAGGCTGTCGTATAGGTGACTTGTATCGTATGACATGATCAAATGTGGAAGGGGATGTTTTTGATTATATAGCAGGCAAGACGAAGGATGATAATCCCAAGACCATATCCGTGCCTCTTGTCACAATGGCAAAGAAGATTCTGAAAAGATATGAATCTTCAGGAAGGGCAACCATTCTCCCTTTCATCTCTGAACAGAAATATAATGATGCCATCAAGGAGGTTTTTCGACTGGCAGGGATCAACCGCGTGGTGACTGTGCTTGACCCGACCACGAGGCGTGAGGTCCGTATGCCGATTAGCGAATGTGCCAGAAGCCATATGGCACGCAGAACATTTTGCGGTAATCTGTACAAGCGCGTGAAGGATCCGAACATCGTTGCCTCAATGAGCGGACATAAGGAAGGCAGCAAGGCTTTTGCCCGATACCGTGAGATTGACAAGGATATTAAGCGTGATGCCCTGAAGGTCTTGGTAATGGTGCAAAAAACAGTTGGTAAACCTGCATAAAAACAGTTGGTGGCAACAAGCAAAAAATGAGCAGCCTTTTCCCAGAGCTGTTCATTTTTTGTCTTGTAGCAGACGGCTTTGCTTATGGCCGTCTGCGGTGCC
>JBGVNX010000058.1:0-39934 GCA_045126075.1 Candidatus Cryptobacteroides sp. | reverse complement strand
TGAGGATCCACCTCTTCCCATTCCGAACAGAGAAGTTAAGCTCACCATCGCCGATGGTACTGCCCCACCAGGTGGGAGAGTAGGTAGCTGCCACGCTCTTATAAAAAGCTTCGAGACAACAGTCTCGGAGCTTTTTTTGTGCATATAAGCCTGTCCATGCCCGCATAACACTTCGTGACTTGTTAATTGTGATCTGGCGAAGAATTTGAAATGTGTGATGGGAACTTTAATACGGACTTATATGTTTTACGACTTTATTTTTCCCCAGTATTGCAGAGGTCGAGTAATCTCTTTACTCATTCTTGCACTTAGAGTATTTTTCGGTATTCTGTTCTTTACACATGGACTGGATAAGATGATTAATTTCAATGAACTCTCTTATTCTTTTCCAAGTATCTTCGGTCTTGGCAGTTACATGTCCTTGATGATTGCAATTTTCACAGAGTTCGCTTGCTCGCTTTTTCTGATCTCTGGCCTTCTTGTCAGGATTACCGTGATACCTATGATAGCAGCTATGGCAGTTGCTTTCTTTGATGTACATGATGGAATGTTCCCAGATGGCGAGCTTTCTTTGATTTATCTTGTACTTTTTGTCATCCTTTATATTACAGGCCCTGGAAGGTACTCGATCGATTACCTTGTAGATATGAAATTCAAAAAGGATAAAAATGAGAATGCAGGTTTGAATTAGGCCATCCAACACGATCTGAGGTTTTGAGTTTTGAGATATTTTACTATCTTTGAAAAAATGTGTCGATATGTCAGGACTCAAAGGTAATATATCTCAGATCATCGGCCCTGTGGTCGATGTCCATTTCGAAATAACCGGATCTGCTCAGCTGCCGGCAATTCATGAAGCCCTCCAGATCATCCGTCCCGATGGCAGGACCCTTGTCGTCGAGGCACAACAACATATCGGCGAGGATACTGTCAGAACCGTTGCTATGGACAGTACAGACGGCCTGCATAGAGGTATGTCTGTAGAGTGTACAGGTTCGCCCATTACCATGCCGGTTGGACCTCAGATTCGTGGTAGAGTCATGAATGTAGTAGGTGAGACAATCGACGGCATGAAGGACCTGAACCGCGATGGCGCATTCCCGATTCATAGGGATCCTCCTAAATTCGAGGATCTGGCAACATCGCAGGAAGTCCTCTTTACCGGTATCAAGGTCATAGACCTTCTTGAACCTTATCTCAAGGGAGGTAAGATCGGTCTGTTCGGTGGAGCAGGTGTGGGAAAGACAGTGCTGATCAAGGAACTGATAAATAATATCGCCAAGAAACATAACGGATTCTCAGTCTTTGCAGGTGTAGGAGAGCGAACTCGTGAAGGTAATGACCTGCTTCGTGAGATGATTGAGTCCGGAGTTATCAGGTATGGTGAGGAATTCCTCAAGGGAATGGAACAGGGCCATTGGGACCTGTCCAAGGTGGATTATTCCGAGCTTGAGAAGTCACAGGTTGCAATGGTGTTCGGCCAGATGAACGAGCCTCCGGGAGCCCGTTCTTCAGTAGCCCTATCCGGACTTACCCTGGCGGAGTCTTTCCGCGATAGCAAGGATGCTGACGGTCCGAAGGATATCCTTTTCTTCATTGACAATATCTTCCGTTTTACACAGGCCGGATCAGAGGTTTCAGCATTGCTGGGTCGTATGCCTTCAGCTGTGGGATACCAGCCTACACTGGCTACAGAAATGGGTCAGATGCAGGAGCGCATCACATCCACAAAAAACGGTTCCATCACATCCGTCCAGGCGGTTTATGTCCCTGCGGATGACTTGACTGACCCGGCTCCAGCTACAACATTCAGCCACCTGGATGCTACTACAGTGCTTAGCCGTAAGATTGCCGAGCTTGGTATATATCCAGCAGTAGATCCATTGGAGTCGACTTCAAGGATCCTTGACCCTAATATCGTGGGTGAAGATCATTATAATACAGCTCAGAGAGTCAAGCAGATTCTCCAGAGAAACAAGGAGCTACAGGATATCATTTCAATCCTCGGAATGGATGAGCTTTCTG
Source organism: Candidatus Cryptobacteroides sp. (assembly GCA_045126075.1). Lineage (GTDB taxonomy): Bacteria > Bacteroidota > Bacteroidia > Bacteroidales > UBA932 > Cryptobacteroides. The sequence continues at coordinate 37,909 of JBGVNX010000058.1, read as the reverse complement.
ACGAAGATAAGTTGACTGTAAATCGTGCGAGAAAGGTGCAGAGGTTCCTGTCTCAACCGTTCGCCGTGGCAGAACAGTTCACAGGAGTTCCAGGCGTAATGGTTTCAATAGAGGACACTATCCATGGATTCAGAATGATCATGGATGGTGAGGTTGATGATATACCGGAGCAGGCATTCCTTAATGTAGGAACCATAGAGGAAGCTATAAGGAAGGGTGAGGAAATGCTAGCTGCATTGTCATCCTAAGCGTATTTAAGAATCTGTGAAACGAAAAGATGGACCACATACATCTCATAATATATTCTCCTGAGCGTACTATCCTTGAAAAGATGGTGTGCAAGGTATCCCTACCCGGCACCAAGGGACGCTTCATGGTCCTTAAGGACCACGCGCCGCTGATCTCGTCGCTGGAAGAAGGGAGGATTATGTTTATGAGCAATGGTGTGGAAGAGAACGTTGACATAAGTTCCGGTTTTGTCGAGATAGCGTATAACAAGGTAACAGTATGTGCGGAGCTATGAGGTGGTTGAAGGTCATATTGCTGACATTAGCTCTGTCTATGTTCCCTGTCATCTTGAGCGCTAGCGAAGGATCTGATGCACAGACTGCAGATGTGGATGTGGCGGAGATCCTGTTCGGTCATACATCGGACGGATATGGCTGGCATGTCACTACATGGAAAGGACATCATGTGAGCATTCCGTTGCCATGTATAGTGTATAGCTCTACAGGATGGCATGTGTTCATGTCTTCGAAGATAGCTCATGGACATGAATATGAGGGATTGTTCATAGCAGATAAAGGTCGTTACGAGGATAAGATTGTGGAGCGTGGAGCTGATGGAGAACTCAAGAGACCGTTTGACATATCCATAACAAAGAACGTGGCGTCCTTGATGATTACAGCAATCCTTTTGATTGTTATTATTCTCGGCACTGCGAGGTGGTATAGAAGACATGATGCATCAGAGTCCGCTCCAGGGGGATTTACAGGCCTTATGGAGATGATGATCATGATGGTGAATGACGAGATCATCAGACCGTCAGTAGGGGAAAAGGAATATAGGAAATATGCGCCATTCCTGCTTACTGCGTTCTTCTTCATATTCCTGTGCAACCTTCTGGGATTGGTGCCGTTCTTCCCGGGCGGAGCCAATGTGACTGGCAACATAGCAGTAACCTTGGTTTTGGCAATGTTTACATTCTTTGCCATAAACCTTTTCGGAAACAAGCATTACTGGAAGGAGATACTATGGCCGGATGTGCCTCTGTTTCTGAAGTTTCCGATACCTATCATGCAGACTATCGAGCTGTTTGGTGTCATATCCAAGCCGTTCTCACTTATGGTCAGGCTTTTTGCCAATATCATGGCAGGTCACATGATGGTACTCGGACTGGTGTCAGTGATCTTTGTAACAGTCAAGCTGGGACCGGTAATCAACGGATCGATGACAGTGATAGCGATGCTGTTCGGTCTGGTGATCAATGCCTTGGAGCTTCTGGTAGCATTCATACAGGCTTATGTCTTTACGATGCTTTCTGCGGTATTCATAGGCATGTCACGGCAGGATGAACATTAACCCTGTCATCCTGAGCGTTACACCCTGTCATCCAGAGCGTTACACCCTGTCATCCTGAGCGTTAGCGAAGGATCTGATAACAAAAAACAATAAACAAAAAACCATAAAATTATGTTACTATCAACAATCTTATTACAGGCAGCAGCCATTTCATGGGGCCCGGTAGCAGGTGCAATCGGAGCAGCAATCGCAGCATTGGCTGCGGCATGGGGTATCGGTAAGATCGGACAGTCAGCGATGGAGTCCATTGCACGTCAGCCAGAGGCTGCAGGCAACATCCGTACAGCGATGCTCATCATCGGTGCTCTCGTGGAGGGTGCATGTCTTTTCGCAATTCTTGTTTGTCTTCTTGCAGTAGTATAGTGTTTTTATGAACCTGATGCTCCCTGATACCGGTCTTCTGTTCTGGATGACCATAATATTCGGCCTGGTACTTTTTGTCCTTGCCAAGTTCGGTTTTCCGCTGATTACAGGCATGGTCGACAAGCGCAACAAGCGTATCAACGATTCGCTTGAGGCTGCGCGTACCGCTGAAGAAGCTATAGCTCATCTCAAGGAGGAACAGGAGAGGATCATTGCAGAGACACGTGCAGAGCAGAACAAGCTGATGCAGGAGGCTGCAGCCGAGCGTGACAGGATGATCGCACAGGCGCAGGACCAGGCAAGGGCTGAGGCTCAGAAGATCTTGGATGAAGCCAAGGTGCGCATAGACCAGGAGAAGGAGGATGTCATGAAGGAACTCAGGAATGAAGTGGCAAAGATGTCACTTGCCATAGCTGAGAAGGTGGTCCGTCGTGACCTTGCATCCGACACTGCCCAGAAAGACCTGGTGGACAAATTAGTGACTGATATATCCTCGGAAGAGGACTTGTCACTTTGACCGAACCAGGTGAGTGGAGAAATCTGATCAATCATGAACACAGGTCCGATAGCACATAGATACGCGACAGCGCTCCTGAAATTCGTTCAGGAGACAGGTGCCGGGGAGAAGGCTTACTCCCAGGTATGTGTACTTGCGTACAGGATGCAGGAATATCGTCAGCTGGCTGATGTACTCCAGAAGCATCCTGAGGTCGCTATGGACCGGAAACTTGACATCCTTGATGCCGCTCTGGGAGAGCCTATGGATGCCCAGCTGCGCAGGTTCATAGTGCTTGTATACATGCACAAGCGTATGGAATACCTGGAGAGAATGTTCTTTTCGTTCATCGACCAGTATCGCAGTGTCAGTTCCATTCTTGTGGGAAAGCTTGTCACTGCAGCTCCGGTTGCCGGTCTTAAAGACAGGCTGCAGGGTCTTCTCAGCGAAAGGACAGGAGTCTCTGTGCTTCTTGATGAGGAAGTGGATCCGTCTGTTTTAGGAGGTTTTATCTTGAATATAGAGGACCTCAGGATGGATGCCAGCGTTGCAGGTCAGTTCCGTCTGCTTCGTCGTGAATTAATAGATAATAACAACAGAATAGTATAATATGTCAGATCAGATACGTCCCAGCGAAATATCGGAAGTCCTGCTGGCACAGCTGAAGGATATTGATACCGATCCCCGTTTCGAGGAGGTCGGCACTGTCCTGCAGGTGAGTGACGGCGTGGTCAGGATTCATGGACTTAAGAAGGCTGAGGCCGGCGAACTCCTGGAGTTTGAGGATGGAATCAAGGCCGTAGTCATGAACCTTGAGGAAGACAATGTAGGAGCCGTTTTGCTGGGTCCTACCGATAAGATAAAGGAGGGAATGACCATAAGCCGTACCCGCAAGATCGCTTCGCTGAATGTCGGCGAGGGTATGGTAGGACGTGTGGTGAATCCTCTTGGTGAGCCTTTGGACGGTAAGGGAAAGATTGCGGGAGAACTTTGCGAGATGCCTCTCGAAAGAAAGGCTCCGGGAGTTATCTTCCGTCAGCCCGTAACTGAACCTCTGCAGACAGGTCTCAAGGCAATTGACTCGATGATTCCTATAGGTCGAGGTCAGCGTGAGCTTATCATCGGCGATCGTCAGACAGGAAAGACAGCCATTGCGATAGATACGATCATCAACCAGCGTGCGGCTTACGAAGCTGGAGAACCCGTATACTGTATATATGTTGCAGTAGGTCAGAAGGGATCTACAATTGCCAGTCTGGTGCAGACCCTTAAGGAGAAGGGTGCGATGGATTATACTATTATCGTTGCCGCAACAGCTGCAGATCCGGCAGCTCTCCGATACTATGCGCCTTTTGCCGGAGCTGCAATAGGAGAGTATTTCCGCGATACAGGACGTCATGCCCTTGTTGTGTATGATGACCTTTCAAAGCAGGCGGTTGCCTATCGCGAGGTGTCGTTGATTCTTCGTCGTCCGTCCGGCCGTGAGGCATATCCGGGTGATATCTTCTATCTGCACTCGAGACTTCTTGAGAGAGCAGCCAAGATCATAGGCCAGCAGGAGGTCGCAGAGAAGATGAACGATCTTCCTGTGTCACTAAAAGGAAAGGTCAGAGCAGGAGGTTCGCTGACAGCACTCCCTATCATCGAGACTCAGGCAGGTGATGTATCAGCATACATTCCTACCAATGTGATATCGATCACAGACGGTCAGATCTTCCTGGAGTCAGACCTTTTCAACCAGGGATTCCGACCTGCTGTCAATGTGGGTATTTCGGTATCTCGTGTGGGAGGTAGTGCTCAGCTCAAGAGTATGAAGAAGGTGGCTGGAACATTGAAGATCGACCAGGCTCAGTATCGTGAGCTTGAAGCGTTCTCGAAGTTCAGCAGTGATATGGATCCTATTACAGCTATGACTCTGGATAAGGGTAGAAAGAACAACAGGCTGCTCATCCAGCCTCAGTATTCGCCTATGCCGGTAGGAGAACAGGTCGCTATCCTGTATTGCGGTACAAAGGGCCTGTTAAGGGATCTTACCCTCGATCAGGTGGATGATTTCCAGACTATGTTCTTCCAGAAGATGAGGGCATTCCATGCTGAGGATGTGCTGGAACCTCTCTCGAAAGGCAAGACCGACTCTGAAATCTTCGCCATCATAGAAAAAGAAGCCGCTTCTATAGTTAATGGACTAAGGTAATATAGTGATCGGGGTAGTGGGTTTGAAAACTAAATCCCTCCCACCGCTACGCGGCGGGCCCCTCCCGTTCACCAGGCCACGGGCGGCCAGGGTTTTCAAACCCACTATCCCGAAACGAAAGTTAAGATGTCATCATTAAAGGAAATAAAGAGTAGGATTGCGTCCGTCAAGAACACGTTGAAGATAACTTCAGCGATGAAGATGGTTGCATCAGCAAAACTGCATAAGGCTCAGGTTGCCATTGGCGGCAAGCTGCCTTATGAGCAGAAGCTGCACCATATCCTCTCCGGACTCCTTCAAGATGATGACCTTCAGAAGGCAATGCATGATCGTCTGGGATTTGGAAATCCTCACGGCCACTCTGCAGTAGTGCTTCAGGATATCGGGCTAGATCAGATTCCGACCAAGGATGTCTATCCGCGTATTGCCATAGTGGCCTTTTCTTCAAACAGTTCGCTTTGTGGAGCGTTCAACGCCAATGCAATCAAGAAATATCAGGAGACTGTGAGGATCCTTGAAGGACAGGGCTACGATCGCGAAGATATTGATATATACGTAGTTGGCCGCAAGATGGCAGATGCTGTGTGTAAGTCTGGCTATGCCATTAAGGCTGATCTGTCGGAGATAGCCGACAAGCCTTCATATGATGCTGCGGCAGACCTTGCGAGTGATCTGGTCGACAGCTTCACATCTGGTGAAGTTGCTCAGGTTGTGCTTGTCTACAGCCATTTTGCATCTCCTGCTTCTCAGCCTGTGGTTCGTGAGAACTACCTGCCTCTGCCGCTTCATGATTATGATGAAGGTGTAGATGAGCCTATTGATTATCTCCTTGAACCAGATCCGATATCATTGGTAAAACATCTTCTTCCGCAGGTTCTTCTGCTTAAGATGTACACTGTCATTCTTGATGCTAATGCCGCAGAACATGCAGCCCGCACACTTGCAATGCAGATCGCATCAGACAATGCTCAGGATCTGATAGCTGAGCTTACGCTGGCCTACAACAAAGGTCGTCAGCAGGAAATCACCGCCGAAATTCTCGATCTGGTCGGCGGAACTATGGCATAGAATGGCTGTTTAAAACGATGCTGTGAGGCCGACAATCTGCTGGCAACCGGAGTATTGTGCTCCATGGAAATGGAAAAGAGCAGAGATGCGGAGCTTGAGATATTGTCCTAAGCGTGGTTCATAGCACACCTCAAGCCTGTCGTAAAGACCAGCCCCGGTTGACTTGTCATCATGTACTCTGAAGAAGGGGTCTCCAAGGTATAGGTCATTTCCGTATTTTATTCCGCCTTCATCAAAGTTGTTGTAGTATGGCATGATGTCAGTGCCATAATAGGCCATGTTCTTTATGGCTACGTTCCATTTCCTGACCTCCACGTCAGCATGGATGCCTCCAGGGAAGACATATCGTCCTACATGTTTTCTGTTGTTCTGGAAAGCCTGAAGGTAGCCTATATTCAGTGAAAGTCGCTGGAAATCTGTGAGATGATCGAAGTCAAAACGGGCGTAAGGATCCACTAAGATGTTGTCCACCAGACCTTTGATGCGCCTTGAGTTTGCGAAGTGGTACATATATCCTGTATATCCCAAGGATAGTATGGATGCAACTTTTCCCTCTCCGCTTGTGAATACCATGAAACGCTCCCTCTGGTTTTCGCTGTACTGTCCCATCCAGTCGCAGCCGATCTCAAACTCCGCCTTAGGGTGTTTGAATTTCAGCAGGATGCCCTCCAGGTTATTGTCATAGAACTTCAATGAGTCAGAGAAAAATGCCTCTGAATAATTGCCGGACATGTTGTTGCGGGGGAAGATTCCTGCATAGAGGGCCATTTCTGTATTTCCAAAGTCCTTTTCAAGTCTGTAGTAGAGCGAAATCTCCTGAAACACAGACAAGGTTCTCTTGTCAGCTGATCCAAAATCCTTCATTACATCTATGCCTGCCATGATGCGGTGTGACGTTCCATCATGCTGCACAGCCTCGAGACCTACAGCAGGAGTAAGTCGCGCGCCGAATATGGTCATAGAAGTGCTGAAAGCACTTCGATAAAACTCGCGGTTGTCGAAGTTCATCTCGAAGTCTATGTCGTAGGCGAACTTCAGATTCTTTTCCTGTGCCTGCAGTGTGAGAGCGCAAAACAGAGCTATGATTATGTGAATAAGTTTCTTCATATATGTTCATATCATCATGCAAAGATAACGAAGTTTTATACTTTTCTCAAAGCCGCAATATGAATTCCCTATGCAAGGTGTGGCACGTAACCCTTTGGTTTATAGTGATATACTATAATGTCCGTGCTGCCAAAAGGGAGCACGGACATTGCGGTAAAGCATTGGTGGCCAGCGATTTGCTGGCCACCAAAGCTTTATGCTAACTTATGGATTGCGAGGCCGGAGCGGAGCTTCGGCTCGAACCATGTGGTCTTAGGAGGCATGATGTTGCCGGAGTCTGCGATGTCTACAAGCTGCTTCATTGAAACAGGGTAGAGCGCGAAAGCAACCTTCATCTCACCGCTGTCCACTCTGCGTGAAAGCTCACCGAGTCCGCGGATACCGCCTACGAAGTCGATTCTCTTAGATGTGCGGAGGTCCTTGATGTCGAGGATCTTGTCGAGCACAAGGTTAGAGAGGATAGTCACGTCGAGCACGCCGATAGGGTCGTTGTCGTCGTAACGGCCTTCTTTAGCCACGAGAGAATACCACTTTCCGCCGAGGTACATTGAGAACTCATGGAGTCTGCCTGGCTTGTAGATCTCGGTTCCTTCCTCAACTACTTCGAAATCCTCTGCAAGAGCTTCAAGAAGCTGCTCCTCTGTAAGGCCGTTGAGGTCCTTCACTACGCGGTTGTAGTCGATGATCTTGAGCTGGCTGTCTGGGAATGCAACTGTCATGAAGTAGTTGTACTCCTCCTCACCTGTATGGTCTGGGTTCTGCTCACGAAGTTCAGCACCTACGCGTGCTGCAGCTGCAGTACGATGGTGACCGTCAGCAACATAGAATGCAGGGATACCTGCGAAGATCTCAGTGATGCGGTCAATGTCTGCCTGTTCAGTGATTACCCAGAAGTGGTGTCCGAAACCGTCCTCAGCCACGAAGTTATACTCTGGCTCTCCTGCAACATAGCGTGCAACGATAGCGTTGATTTCCTCGTTGTCAGGGTATGAGAAGAATACAGGCTCTATGTTGGCGTTCTGGATGCGCACGTGGATCATGCGGTCGTCTTCCTTGTCCTTGCGTGTGAGCTCGTGCTTCTTGATTGCGCCTGAAGCATAGTCGTCAGTGTGAGCGCACACCACGAGTCCGTACTGTGTGCGGCCGTCCATTGTCTGTGCGTATACATAGTAGTATGGCTTGTCGTCCTGAACGAGCCAGCCTTTTTCCTGCCATGCCTTGAAGTTCTCCACAGCCTTGTCATATGCCGGCTGGCTGTGCTCGTCGATCATAGGGTCGAAGTCGATCTCAGGCTTAGTGATGTGGAGGAGGGATTTCTCTCCTGCCTCGGCCTTGGCCTCTTCTGAGTTGAGGACGTCGTATGGACGTGCAGCCACTTCCTCTACATACTGCTTTGGCGGACGTACCGCCGCAAATGGTCTTACCTTTACCATGATAGTGATGTTGTCATCTCGAGCGTAGTCGAGAGATCTATTTGTTTACTTGAAATTTTGTGCAACCTGTTGCGAAGTAGTCGCAGATCTGATTTGCTGCTGCAAGACCGGCATTGATGTTTGCCTCGCCAGTCTCAGCACCCTGCTTCTTAGGAGTAGCGAAGATCTGTTTTCCATATTTCTCCTTAAGCTCAGCGTAAGCCACTGGAGCGATGTCTGTCACATACTTGAGGTCTGCTCTTTCAGCAAGAGCCTTGTCGAGACCTTCCTCGCAGATGATCTCCTTGCGGGCTGTGTTGATGAGGCATCCGCCCTTAGGCATCTTTGAAAGGAGATCGTAACCGATCATTCCCTTTGTCTCAGGAGTTGCAGGGATGTTTACAGATACGAAGTTACACTTGCTGTAAAGTTCCTCGATAGTCGCTACAGCCTCCCAACCCTGATGCTTCTCCGATGGGTTAGGTGCAAGGACGAGGACCTTCATGCCAAGGCCGAGGGCCTTCTTTGCCACGAGCTGTCCTATGTTGCCGAAGCCCTGGATACCCATGGTCTTGCCGCTGATCTCAGAGCCTGTACCAGGAGTGAACTGGTTGCGGCACATGTAGATCATAAGACCGAGAGCAAGCTCAGCTACTGCGTTTGAGTTCTGGCCAGGAGTGTTCATTGCCACGATGCCTCTCTCTGTGCATGAAGGGAGGTCGAGGTTGTCATAACCTGCACCTGCACGAACTACGATCTTGAGCTGTCTTGCAGCAGCTACGACTTCTGCTGTAACCTTGTCTGAACGTACGATGAGTGCGTCAGCGTCAGCAACAGCCTCAAGAAGCTGCTCCTTTTCTGTATATTTCTCGAGAAGTGCGAGCTGGTGACCTGCACCTTCAACGATTTCTCTGATGCCGTTTACCGCAGCTGCTGCGAACGGCTTTTCGGTTGCTACCAATACTTTCATAATAGTATGTAGATTTCTCCACTCGCTTCGCTCGGTCGAAATGACAACCTGTAATCTCGGTCGAAATGACAACCTGTAATCTCGGTCGAAATGACAACCTGTAATCTCGGTCGAAATCCTTAATGTCATCTCGAGCGAAGTCGAGAGATCTCGTTATTTATGCAAAGCTTCAAATTCCTTCATGCAGTCTACGAGTGCCTGAACGCTCTCTACCGGACATGCGTTGTAGATGGATGCGCGGAAACCGCCAACCGATCTGTGGCCCTTGATACCTGTCATGCCCTTTGCCTTTGCAAATGCCATGAACTCGTCCTGGAGACCTTCATATCCCTCTGCCATAACGAAGCATACGTTCATGATAGAGCGGTCCTCAACTGCTGCAGTACCCTTGAATACAGGGTTGCGGTCGATCTCAGCATAAAGAAGGGCAGCCTTCTCCTTGTTCACCTTGTAAATAGCCTCTACGCCGCCCTGCTCCTTGAGCCACTTGAGGGTTTCGTTCATGACGAAGATAGGGAATACAGGAGGTGTGTTATACATTGAACCGCCGTCGATGTGTGTGCGGAGGTCGAGCATTGAAGGAAGGTAGCGGCTGACCTTTCCGAGGAGATCCTTCTTCACGATGAAGAATGTCACACCTGCAGGGCCTACGTTCTTCTGTGCACCACCATAAATCATAGCATACTTAGTCACGTCAACTGGACGGCTGAGGATGTCTGAAGACATATCTGCGATAAGTGGAATAGGGCAGTCCATGTCCTCATGGATCTCTGTTCCATAGATAGTATTGTTTGTAGTGATGTGGAAGTAGTCGAGATCTGCAGGGATTTCATATCCCTTAGGGATGTAGTTGAAGACAGTGTCTGCAGAAGATGCGATTGCATATGCATTGCCAAGACCCTTAGCCTCTTTGAGTGCCTTCTTAGCCCATACGCCTGTTTCAAGATATGCAGCCTTGTTCTCGAGGAAGTTCATTGCAACATAGAGGAAACCCATGCTTGCTCCACCGCCAAGGAAGAGGATTTCGTAGTCTTCAGGGATATTGAGCAGTTCTCTCCAAAGTCCGCGGCATTCATCCATGACTGCCTCCCACTCCTTTGTTCTATGTGAGATAGAAATTACAGGAACGCCTGTTCCCTTGAAATCCTTGAGAGCCTCGATAGCGTTATCGATAGCCTGCTGTGGCAGAACGCAAGGTCCTGCTGTGAAGTTATGAACTTGTTTCATGTTATCAGTTATGTTATGTGTTTTTAATCAAATGCGGACCGCAGATTACAGTCTGTAATCGTAGGCGGTCCGAAAGATAATAAATTATTTTATAATGCGTGCTTGATGCTTGTTATTTTTTCGCAATAATGACATTTAAGTGAGATTTTGTCATTGTTTTTCACTGTTGCGAATCGGGTCTTGATCGGCTGGTGGTTAGTTACGCATTTAGGATTTTTGCACCTGGCGATTCCAATAACCTCATCAGGAATTACCAATGTCTTCTTCTCCACAACCTTGAAGTCTCTGATTATGTTGACTGTGGCTTTGGGAGCAATCAGTGCGAGTTTGTTGAGCTCTTCATCCTCAAAGAACTTGTCGGCAATCTTGATGATGCCTTTCTTGCCGTGTAACTTGCTGGCAAGATTGATTCCTATTGTAATCTGGCTTTCGATGTCTTTGAGACCGAGCAGATCAAGAGCCTTATATACGTTTTCTGCAGGAATATGGTCCAATACGGTACCATTCTCCAATGCGCTTACTACTAATTCTTTTCTTGACATAATTGTATAGTCTTGTCATCTCGCGCTAAGTCGAGATATCTGTTTAACGATAACCGAGTAAGTATGAAATGATTGCCATGCGGACGTACAGACCGTTTTCAGCCTGCTTGAAGTAGTAGGCATATTTGGTCTCATCAACGTCCTGGTCGATTTCAGTAACGCGTGGAAGCGGATGAAGAATCTTCATGTTGTCCTTGACCTTAGCCAGCATGGATGCATTGAGAGTGTAAACGTCTTTCACGCGCTCGTATTCCATTGGATCGGTGAAACGCTCCTGCTGAACTCTTGTCATATACAATATGTCACAGTCGTTGAGGTATGCATCAAGAGAGTCAGTCTCTATGTATTCGATACCTCTTCTATCCAGGAAGTCCTTATACTCTTTCGGCATCTTGAGTTCTTCAGGAGATGTGAAGATGAATCTTGGGTTGAAGTGAGACATGGCCTGAAGGAGAGAGTGAGTTGTGCGACCATACTTAAGATCTCCTACCATGTTGATTGTAAGGCCTTCCAGTGTACCCTGAGTCTGAAGGATCGAGTAAAGGTCCAGCAGGGTCTGTGACGGATGCTGGTTGGCTCCGTCGCCTGCATTGACTACAGGAACTGTCGCTACTTCTGAAGCGTAGCGGGAACTTCCTTCAAGAGGGTGGCGCATGACGATCATATCTACATAATTGTCTACCATCTTGATGGTGTCCTTGAGAGTTTCGCCTTTGCTCTGGCTTGTGTTTGAGGCATCAGAGAATCCGATGACCTTAGCTCCGAGTCGGTTGATGGCAGTCTCAAAACTCAATCTTGTCCTGGTAGAAGGCTCGAAGAAAAGGCTTGCGATCACCTTGCCTTCAAGGAACTTCTGCTCTCTGTTCTGCTCGAATTCCTTTGCTGTTTCAAGCACATGCAGGATTTCCTCTTTTGTAAAATCCCTGATTGAAATTAAACTTTTGGCCATATATATACAATTTAAATTTCTTCTACTCGACAGCCCTCGACGTCGTTCATGCGTTCGAGGAAAGCGTCTACTTGAGACAGGCGTACACTCGTTTCCATACTGCATTCCATGTCGAACTGCTGGTTCTTCTGATCTAGCCCCATGTCTTTGAACACCTTCATCACGTTGTTCATTCCCATATATCCGAAATGTACCTTGAATCTTTTACAGGCTATCTTCTCTACAATTTCAGCATTGGCTATGGCATCTGCCGTTGCAGTCTTATATGCCCTGATCAGTCCTGGAATACCCAGCTTGATGCCTCCGAAGTATCTTACTACTACAACAAGGATGTCACTCAGTTCGTTGGAATCAATCTGTCCCAGGACTGGCCTGCCAGAAGATCCGGAAGGTTCTCCGTCATCGTTTGCCCTGAACTTATCTCCAAGATATCCAAGACGATAGGCATAGACATGATGCCTCGCATCGTAGTACTCCTTCTTGAGTGCTGCGACGATTTCCTTTATTTCATCTTCTGTTTCAACGGGATAAGCATGGGCAATGAAACGACTTCCATTGTCCTTGAACAAGCCCCTTGATTCGGCGGCTATGCTCTTGTAAGAATCTCGGATCTGAGTGTTATCCATACCGAAAATCAAAATTAATCATTTTTTACTTTTTCAAAAATTTTTTCTCCCTCTCAAAGAAAAAATATTATCTTTGACTTCGCTTCTAGGGTACTGGAGGCTATTTTTGTGTGACTTTCAATTCTAACTATCTATGATACTGAAATATAGAGTTTCCCTTCCTGGAATCAAGGGTTTTGCGCGAGTGTACGAGGTGAAGGATACAGCTTCGCTTTATAGCTTTCATAAGCAGATGAGGGCTGATATGGATTTCCCTCAGGACCAGATTGTGCTGTTCAAGTCTTTCGGACCTGATGGGGAAGTGGCTGCAAGATATAGCGTATTCACTGATTTTGGCTTCGGTACCATCGATCATGTCAGTGCAGGCGAGTGCCATAAGAAAGGCGAAGATAAGTTCATATATTTCTACGATACAACTAATGTCAAGAGTGTTATCGTTACCTTCGAAGGTGAGGGAGAAGAGCGTAGAAATGCAGTTTATCCACTTCTCGTAGAAACAAAGGGACCTAATCCTATAGATTTCGAAAACGGATATGTCGCGTTTGAGGATCTTCCAGACGACAAGAAGAAGGATCCGGATGATGATGACTTCGAGGATGACGACTTCGAAGACGACGATGACGAAGGCGACGACGAGACAGAGGAGATCTACGGAGACGATGACGATGAATAATTGTCATCCTGAATAATATTTGTCATCCTGAACGTAGTGAAGGATCTGTAACATGAGTCGTAAATTGATAATCATATTGGGCCCCACAGCTGTAGGCAAGACTGACTACAGTATAGAGCTGGCGCTTAAATATGGATCACCCGTAATATCCTGCGACTCACGTCAGATATATAAGGAAATGACTATAGGCACGGCTGTGCCTTCTGCTGAGCAGCTTGCAGCTGTTCAGCATTATTTTATCCATTCGCATACAGTCCGCCAGCTATATACTGCAGGAAAATATGAGATAGAGGCACTGGAACTTATAAACAGGCTTTTTGATGAGGGACATGAGACTCTTGTCATGGCTGGAGGTTCGGGCTTCTATGTTGATGCCCTGGTCAATGGTCTGGACGACTTCCCGTCAGCAGACCTTAAACTGCGTGGAGAACTCATGACACGTCTTCAGCAGGAAGGTGTCGAGTCTCTGCGTAAGGAGCTGCTTGAACTTGATCCTGAGAGCTATGCGTCCATAGATATTGCTAATGGTCAGCGAGTGGTCCGTGCCCTGGAAGTCTGTCTGATGACAGGAAAGCCTTTCTCTTCCTTCAAGACAGAGACCCGCAAGAAGCGCGACTTCGAAATCGAGAAGATCGGCCTGACCAGACCACGTGAGGTCCTGTATGACAGGTGCAACAGACGTGTGCTTCAGATGGTTGACGATGGACTGGTCGATGAGGTCCGCTCTTTGACAGGATATCGTGACCTGGCAGCCCTTCAGACAGTGGGCTACAAGGAAATCTTCGATTGGTTCGACTATCTGGACGGCAAGGTCTCAACAGAAGGATGGACACCGACAACTCCGGGAGACGGACCGGTGACATCGTTGGATCGTGCGATAGAACTCATCCAGCGCAACACCCGCCACTACGCCAAACGCCAGATGGCATACTGGCGCCGCGACAAGGATATCCGCTGGCTGGAATTGTAAATCCACTGTCTGCTGACAGGATTAAAGATATAGCACCGGCCCCAACGAAACTTTTCCCTTATTTTTTGTTTCGTTGGGGCCGGTGCTATGTCTCAGCTGTTAATTAGCTACCTCGCAGAGGAACTTGATGCGTACCAGACGGACCTCAAGCTCATCATAATCGTCCTTCAGGTCTTCCATCACAGCAGCGAGGTTGTCAGACTCGGCTTCGTCATGGAAATAATCATAGATTTCCTCAATGACATCCTCGTCCAAAGTCTGTTCAAGGTAATAGTCTATATTCAGGGTTGTTCCTGAATATACGATGGCTTCGATTTCATCCAGAAGCTCCTCCATCTCCATGTTTCTTGCGTCGCAGATGTCCTCGAACGGCAGTTTTCTGTCAATGCTCTGGATAATATATACCTTGTTTACAGACTTGTTGACGATTGACTTCATTACAAAGTCATCCGGCCTTTTGATCTCGTTTTCCTCGACATACTTGGCGATGAGTTCGAGGAACTCTTTTCCGAACTTCTTTGCCTTTCCTTCTCCTACACCCTGACAGTTCTTGAGCTCGTCATAGGTTATAGGGTACATTATGGACATGTCTTCCAGAGATGGATCTCCGAATATTACCCATGGCTGGAGTCTGCGCCTGTGTGCGACGTCCTTTCTCAGGTCCTTGAGCATGGCCAGCAGTGTAGGGTCGCCACCTCCGCCGCCACGCGCCGCTGCAGCTGCTGCAGCGATATCGTCGTCATCATCCTCTCCTTCTGTGAATTCGCGGTCCTCTGTAAGCATGATGGTGTAAGGCTTCTCAAAGAAGGCTCTTCCCTCGTCTGTCACTGAAACCAGTCCATATGATTCGATATCCTTATACAGGAAGTGAAGTACCATTCCCTGATGGATAACAGCATTCCAGAATTTTACCGAGTGGTCTCTTCCGGATCCATAAAGTTCCAGCTTGTCATGCTTGTATGACTTTATAATGGAGTTTACTTCGCCTGCAAGAATGTTGGCAAGGTGTTCCATCTTGAATCTTTCAGGAAGTGACTCTATCAGCTCGATTACGAGTGCCATCTCCCTGCTGCCGTCAAACTGCTTCTTAGGATGCAGGCAGTTGTCGCATGCTCCACAGTTTTCTACTTCATAATCCTCTCCGAAGTAGTTCAGGAGCAGTTTTCTACGGCATGAATTCGACTCTGCATAGGCTACGGTTTCTACAAGAAGCTGCTTTCCTATCTCCTGCTCGGCTATAGGCTTGCCCTGCATGAACTTCTCCAGTTTCTGGATATCCTTGTAGCTGTAGAACGTTATGCACTGACCTTCGCGGCCGTCTCGTCCTGCTCGTCCGGTCTCCTGATAGTAGCCTTCGATGCTCTTAGGGATGTCGTAGTGAATGACAAATCTCACATCAGGCTTGTCGATTCCCATTCCGAAGGCAATGGTCGCAACAATCACGTCCACCTCCTCCATCAGGAATTTATCCTGATTATCGGCTCTGGTCTTTGCGTCCAGACCGGCATGGTATGGAGCAGCCTTGATGCCGTTGATATTGAGAAGCTCTGCAAGCTCTTCAACCTTCTTTCTGCTCAGACAGTAGATAATTCCTGATTTGCCAGGGTTCTGCCTTATATATTTTATGATGTCTCGTTTCGGGTCAGACTTGTCTCGGATTTCATAATACAGGTTGGCCCTGTTGAATGAGGATTTGAATACCGTAGCATCCGGCATGCCGAGGTTCTTGAGGATGTCACTCTGTACCTTCGGAGTTGCAGTGGCAGTCAGGGCTATGATTGGTGCAGTTCCTATTTCTTCGACAATGTTTCGGATCCTTCTGTATTCAGGTCTGAAATCGTGTCCCCATTCTGAGATACAGTGCGCCTCATCCACGGCGTAGAATGAGATCTTGATCTCTTTGAGCATGGCGACATTTTCAGCCTTGGTCAACGATTCCGGTGCTACGTATAGCAGCTTGGTCGCTCCTGACAAGAGATCCTTCCTTACTTCAGCAATCTGAGCCTTACTTAATGATGAATTGAGGAAATGTGCTATGCCATCATTTCCTGCTACGAATCCTCTGATGGCATCCACCTGATTCTTCATCAGGGCAATAAGTGGTGATATGACTATGGCTGTTCCGTCCATGACCAGGGCCGGAAGCTGATAGCACAACGACTTTCCGCCTCCGGTAGGCATGAGTACGAATGAGTTATTGCCTTCGACCAGATGTCTTATGATGCGCTCCTGGTCTGCCTTGAATGTATCGAAACCGAAGAATTCCTTCAGTTTAGCATGTAATACGGATGAATCTATTGCCATGGTCCGGACATTTTGACATACTAAGTTAAGCAAATTTTAACGAGAAATCCAAATAAACCTCTAAAAGAAAATCATAACCCGCGGCCATTTGTAGCATATTTCAAAAAATCATTATATTTGCAGGATGTTTGAAAATTATTAACAATTAAAATAAAAGAATAATGAAAGCACTTAAATTTTTTGCAATTGCAGCATGTGCAGCAGCTCTTGCTATCTCATGCGGAAGATCAGAGGTGAAGGTTGACGTTGAGCTTCCTTCAGCAGCTGAGGTTGACTCAGTAAGCTACCTTCTTGGTGTTAACTATGGTATGATGTTCAAGCAGAACGGTTTTGCTGAGAAGCTTAGCGACATCGACCTTGCTCTTATGAAGAAGGGTATGGAAGATGCTCTCAAGGCAGAACTTCCTAAGGGTTACAACGACACTACATTTGCAAAGCAGTTCAAGATCAGCCCTTACGAAATGAACAATATCTTCAACAACTTCCTCAAGAAGAAGGCTGATTATAAGGCAGAAGTCAACCGCGTAAAGGGTGAGAAGTTCCTCTCTGACAATGCTCTTAAGGAGAACGTTGACACTACAGCTACAGGTCTCCAGTATACAATCATTTCTGAGGGTGCTTCAGAGAAGGTTGCAGTAAACGATACAGTTACAGTTAAGTACAAGGGTACTCTCCTTGATGGTACAGTATTCGACGAGGGTGAGATCCCAGGCCACGTTTCAGGTTCAAGAGGTCTTATCCCAGGTTTCGACGAGGGTATCCGTCTCGTTGGTGAGGGTGGAAAGGCTATCATCTACATTCCTTCTGAGCTTGCTTATGGCGCAAGAGGAAACCGTGGTATTGAGCCTAACTCAGTTCTTATCTTCGATATCGAGATCGTTTCTGTAAATAAATTCATCCCAGAGGAGGCTGAGTAATAATGGCACTTGAACTTGAGGGCAGGATTGTCCGTAAGCTAGGTGTCCAGACCGGAACCTCAGCAAGGGGCGCATGGTCAAAGCAGGAGTTTATTTTCGAGTATCAGGAAGGAAACTATCCTACTCAGGTGTGCATGAATGTCTGGGGTGAGGATAAGGTCAGAGAACTTGATAAATATCAGGTGAATGATCGTGTGAAGGTTTCTTTCAATCTCAGCAGCCGAGAGTTTAACGGACGCTGGTATACTGATGTGAGAGCATGGCGTATAGAGCCTGCGGGCGCTGTTCAGGCCCCTGATCAGTATGATTATACTCAGTCAGCAGGCGGCTACTCCGCTCCTACAGGAGTTCCGATGCCGTCGGCAGACGATATGTCTGCTCCTGCAGATGACGACCTTCCATTCTAGTGCAATTACAGGCATGATATTTAGACAGCGGTTCTTCGGAGCCGCTGTCTTTTTTATATATTGTTATGCTGGCGAAAATTTATTAAATTTGCAGGTTGGGAATAAATTGAATAAAGTATGATAACATTCGGATATGATACCAGGTTTTCTGCACCGTTGAGAGCTATTCTCTTTATTGCAGTAGGTGCTTTGATGATATGGGCAAAAGCCGATGCTATGGAGCTGGTAGTCAAGATAATGGCAGCGTTTATGCTGGCTGCGGGTCTTGTGTCCATGGTTGTCGGTCTTAGAAGGAAAGCAGACGGAATGATGCCTTTGGCGTCGTTCAACGCAATCACAAATATAATCATCGCAGTACTGCTGTTTCTTTTCGCTGGATTCGTGGCGAAATTCATCAGCTATCTGCTCGGAATAGTCTTGATATCCTTCGGTATTTTCCAGGTGTCGGTGCTGTTCAGCGTACGTAAGAGTGTGCATGTAGGTTTACTTGCTTACGTGCTTCCTGTCTTGGTGCTGGTTGCAGGCCTTTTCATTTTCTTCTATCCTGCATTTCTGGGACAGAGCATAGGCCTCATTGCAGGAATAGCCTTGATACTTTACGGAATTTCAGAACTCTTTGCAGCTTTCAAGGTGAAATCTGCAAAGGATCCGGACGATTACACTCCGACAGACGACATAGACGAACAATAGATATGATACCACAGGAGACGGTAGACAGAATACTTGATCTGGCGCAGATCGAGGATGTTGTAGGGGACTTTGTCACTCTCAAGAGGGCGGGGTCTACCTATAAGGCCTGTTGTCCGTTCCATAATGAAAAGACCCCTTCATTTGTCGTGTCTCCGTCAAAGGGCATATATAAGTGCTTCGGTTGCGGCAAGTCCGGTACGGCTGTCGGCTTTGTGATGGAGCATGAAAACATGACTTATGTTGAGGCCTTGAGGTATCTGGCAAAGAAGTACAATGTCGAGGTTGTTGAGAAGGATGAGAGTGCAGAGGATATAGCAAGAAGACAGCGCCACGAGAGCCTTCTGCTGGTGTCAGATTTTGCTTGCAGATATTTTCAGGACAGCCTGAAGACCCAGGAAGGCCAGATAGTAGGATATCAGTATTTCAGAAGCAGAGGCCTGACAGACGAGACCATACGCAAGTATGGACTTGGATGGGCACCGGCCGGAGCAAGGACCGCATTTCTTGAGGCTGCAAGGACAGCTGGATACAAGGAGGAATATCTGCTTGATACAGGTCTGTGCAAGCAGTATGATGACGGAAGGATTGTTGATACATTCTATGACCGCGTGATGTTCCCGATCCACTCTACCAGCGGTCGTGTCATCGCCTTTGGAGGCAGAACCCTGAAGACGGACAAGTCGATTCCGAAGTATGTCAACTCGAAGGAAACAGAAATATATGTAAAGAGCAGGTCTCTTTATGGAATATATTTCGCCAAGAATGAGATTTCGCGTCAGGACAGGTGTATCCTTGTAGAGGGATATCTTGATGTCCTCTCTATGCACCAGCTTGGTATCACCAATGTGGTCGCTTCAAGCGGAACGTCCCTGACCGTAGAACAGATAAGGCTCATCCGTAAGTTCACCTCGAATGTCACAATCATCTATGACGGTGACGGTGCAGGAATCAAGGCTGCTCTCAGGGGTATTGACCTGGTTCTCAAGGAGGGTCTGAATGTAAAGATCGTTCTTCTTCCCGATGGCCAGGATCCCGATGACTTTGCAAAGAAGCATTCTCTGGAGCAGGTCAAGGAATATATTGCCGCCAACGAGAGGGACTTCATAGATTTCAAGACAGAACTGCTTCTTGGAGAGGCTGGAAATGATCCGCTTAAGAGAGCAAATCTGATAAACGAGATTATAGATACAATTGCAGTCATGCCGGATGCTGTGGTCAGGGCCGTATATGTACGAGCCACTGCAGCGAGGTTTGAGATAGATGAGGGTATACTGTCAGACAGGATCGCCAAGAACAGGAAGAACATGATTCTGGCTGACGAGAAACAGCGCGAAATCAGACAGGCAAGGGAACTAGCCGGAGAAATGCCGCCGCCACCAGCGCCGGATGATTATGGTTCTTACGATGTGTATGACCTTCCGCCTGCGGAGAATGCCGTTCATAGCGTGATCAAGCTGGAGTCACCATATGTCGAGGCTTGCGAGAGGGAACTGCTCGGGTTCATACTTGAGGACGGTTGCTCTGAGCTGCAGTTCGATATCGACTCTAAGTATTATTCTCCGGAGCCTGTTACAGTTGCAGATTTCATAGATGGCACTCTTGCCGACGGAGAGCTGGTTTTCCTGAATTCGTCCTATGATAAGACATATGAGGCCTACTTCGCCTTGTACCAGGATGGCCTCACACAGCAGCAGATACAGCAGAGGTTGATGAACAATATCGATGAAGAGATCGCGGCTGTTGCAAAGGAAGTGCTGATTGATAAATATGAGATAACAGTCAAACAGTATGAACAGTCCATGACAGCCAGGTCGACTGTGCTGGCCATGTTTGTTCCAAGGTCGCTCCTGTTTTACCAGTGCAGGAGAGTGGACCTTGACATCAGAGATAAGAATGCTGAACTTGCCGCAACCCAGGATTTGACCCGTCAGATAGAACTCTTGACTGACATAACCTCTCTGAACAAGATAAGGACAATGCTCAATAATGAGCTTGGCAGGGTTTAGACTGAAAATGTTAAAATTTACAAAGATATGACCAAGAAATTCAACAGAACGCTTGTGACCTGTGCGCTCCCGTACGCCAATGGTCCGGTTCACATCGGCCATCTTGCCGGTGTTTATGTGCCAGCAGATATCTATGTGAGATATTTGCGTATGAGGGGCGAGGATGTGCTTTATGTCTGCGGATCGGATGAGCACGGAGTTCCAATTACCATCAAGGCGCAGAAGGAGGGATGCACTCCTCAGGACATCGTGGACAGATATCATAAGATCATCAAGGATTCTTTCACAGGTCTTGGTATCAATTTCGATATATATTCGAGAACATCATCGAAGACCCACCACAAGAACGCTGCGGACTACTTCCGCAAGCTTTATGATGAGGGCAAGTTCATCGAGAAGGTGAGCGAGCAGTATTATGACGAGGAGACAAAGACATTCCTTGCTGACCGTTACATTACAGGTACATGCCCACGCTGCGGTGCAGAAGGTGCGTATGGTGACCAGTGCGAGAAGTGCGGTGCAACCCTCAGCCCTGACGAGCTCATCAACCCTAAGTCAGCTCTCAGCGGCGGCGAGCTAGTGAAGAAGGAGACCAAGCATTGGTACCTTCCGCTCGACCAGTACGAGAAGTGGCTTTCTGAGTGGATTCTTGACGGACATAAGGAGTGGAGAAGCAACGTATACGGACAGTGCAAGAGCTGGATTGACGGCGGCCTTCAGCCACGTGCGGTGAGCCGTGACCTCAACTGGGGTGTTCCAGTGCCTGTAGAGGGTTCTGACGGAAAGGTTCTCTACGTATGGTTCGATGCTCCTATCGGATATATTTCAAATACTCAGGAGCTTCTTCCTCAGAGCTGGGAGAAGTGGTGGAAGAGCGAGGATACAAAGCTTGTTCACTTCATCGGAAAGGACAATATCGTGTTCCACTGCATCGTGTTCCCTTCAATGCTTAAGGCTGACGGAAGCTATATTCTTCCTGACAACGTTCCTGCAAACGAGTTCCTCAACCTCGAAGGTGATAAGATCTCGACTTCACGCGGATGGGCAGTATGGCTCCACGAGTACCTCGAGCAGTTCCCTGGACAGGAAGATGTTCTTCGTTATGTTCTTACTGCAAATGCTCCAGAGACAAAGGATAATGACTTCTCATGGAAGGACTTCCAGTCACGTAATAACAGCGAGCTCGTTGCCATCCTCGGTAACTTCGTGAACCGTGCTGTGGTTCTTACTCACAAATATTTCGAGGGCAAGGTTCCTGCTGACCTCAAACCTGAGGCTGTAGATGCGGAGACTCTTGCTCAGATCAAGCCGCTCCGCGAGGCTATGGAGAAGTATCTCGAGGGATATAAGTTCCGTGAGGCCCTCAAGGAGGCTATGAATATAGCTCGTCTGGGTAACAAGTACCTTACTGATACAGAGCCTTGGAAGGTAGCTAAGACAGATATGGACAGAACTGCTTCAATCCTGAACGTTTCTCTCCAGATCTGTGCGTCGCTTGCAATCGCATTCGAGCCGTTCCTTCCGTTCTCGGCTGAGAAACTCCGCAGTATCCTCAATGTGGGCATCGTAGCCGGAACTGACCACCGTGCAGGTGAGGAGTTCACTGTCATCCCGAGCGAAGTCGAGAAATCTCTTTACGTCAACCGTTACACCGCTGCCGAGGGTGCAGCCCTTCATACCTCCTCACGTCATTGCGAGGAGCGTAGCGACGTGGCAATCTCCCTCTCATGGGACGACCTCGGCAATGCATCACTTCTTCCTGCAGGCCACCAGCTCAACCCTGCAACTCTCCTCTTCGGCAAGATCGAGGATGAGGTCGTGGATGCACAGATCGCCCGTCTCGAGGCTATCCGCGCTGAGCGCGAAGCTGCAGCAAAGGCTGCCGAGGCTGCGGTAGTGACTCCACAGAAGGAGGAGTGCACATTCGATGATTTCGGAAAGATGGACATCCGTACTGCAACTGTACTTGAGGCGGAGCGTGTTCCTAAGACTGATAAGCTTCTCAAACTTACTATCGATACAGGCATCGACAAGCGTGTGATCGTATCAGGTATTGCAGAACACTACTCTCCAGAGGAGATGGTCGGAAAGCAGATCTGCATCTTGGCAAACCTCGCTCCACGTAAGATCCGTGGAATCGAGTCTAAGGGTATGATCCTCATGGCTCGCCAGAATGATGGCAAGATGCGTTTCATCACCCCACAGGAAACTCTCTGCAATGGTGCAGAAATAGGATAATCTCTTATGAAGAGCGTATTAAGATTCATTGCGGTCGCAGTGCTCATGTTGAGTGCTGTGGCTGCTATTGCACAGAATCCGAGCGGATATAGAATCTTGAACGGCAAGGTCTATTACAACAATGTGATCATGCATGAGGCTGATCCACAGACACTTCTGGACCTTGGATATGGTTATGCCAAAGATAACGAATATGTATGGTTCGAGGGAAGGATCCTGCCTCTGGTCGATCCGATGACGTTCAGGCTTAAACATGAAACTCCTCATGCCGGCCCTGTTCCGCCTCATCATGGATCTCAGGATTTTGGTCTGGATGATCTGTTGTCGCTCATTTTGGGAAACGGTTCAAGTCCTGATTCAGGTTATAATCCGGCTCCGGATCATGGTCATTATCCTGGTCATGGACCCGGTCACGGGCATATGTATCAGGAAAGAGGATATGAGATTATCGGTAACAAGGTGTATTATAACGGCGTTCATGTAAGCAATGCGTACGCTCATTCCTTTAAGGATATGGGTTGGGGATATGCCAAGGACAGTCGCTACGTGTTCTATTGCGGCAAGAAACTTACAGACAATCCTTCAAGATTCAAAGTTCTGGCAGACGGCTATGCTATGGATTCCTTCGATGTCTATTACTTTGGAAAGGAGATAGAGGCTTCGACTGCCGGATTCAAGGTGCTTTCGGACGGCTATGCCAAGGACGCTTTTGACGCATATTATTGCGGAAAGGAAGTCGTAGGATCGTCCGCTTCGACATTTCAGGTGCTCGGCAACGGCTATGCTAAGGATGCTTGGGAGACCTATTATCTCGGAAAGAAGGTACGTTAATCTACAATCGGAATACAGGTATATGATAAATACGACATACTATCAGGATCTTACGAAGATGAACACCTTCGGAATGAAGGTGAAGGCTCGCTGCTTCATGGAATATGATTCGGTGACCGACCTGGTTGACATCGAGTTTGAGGAACTTGCCCGTCCGGTGATTCACATCGGTGGCGGCAGCAATCTTCTGTTCACAGATGACTTCAAGGGAACGATCCTCCACTCAAAGATCAACTTCATCGAAATCCTGGATGATTGTCATTTCGACCGAGCGGAGCGAGTGGAGAAATCTGTAGAACCAGTATTGGTCTCTGTCGGTGCCGGGGTAGTCTTCGATGACTTCTGCGACTGGGCCGCTAAGGAAGGTCTTTGGGGTGTTGAGAATCTGTCGTATATCCCTGGTGAGGTAGGTGCTTCTGCAGTTCAGAATATCGGTGCCTATGGTGTTGAGGTCAAGGACGTGATCAAGACTGTATATTGCTATGATACAGTCGAAGAGGAGTTCGTCAGCTTCGATGTCGAAGACTGTGAGTACGGCTATCGTGACTCCGTCTTCAAGGATCCCGAAATAAAAGGACGTTACATCGTGACCCATGTGGTCTTCGCCCTTTCCCGTACACCGCAGCCTCGTCTTGATTATGGCCATCTTCGTGATGCTGTAATTGCTGCAAGTGCACGTCATTGCGAGGAGGGACAAAGTCCCGACGTGGCAATCTTTACACCATCTCTGATCCGCAAGGTGATCATCAAGATCCGCAAGGAGAAGTTGCCTGAACCGTCTGTAATGGGCAGTGCCGGAAGTTTCTTCAAGAATCCGGTCATCAGCGCCGACCATTTTGCCCGTATCGAGGCTGCAGCAAAGGCTGAGTTGGGAACTGATTATAAGGTACCACATTATATCGTTGAGACTTCAGGACGTCATTGCGAGGAGCAAGACGACGTGGCAATCTGTCACATGGTCAAAGTTCCTGCTGCATGGCTCATCGAGCAGTGCGGATGGAAAGGTAAACGCAGTGGAGGCGCTGCAGTCTACGATAAGCAGCCGCTGGTGATAGTGAATTATACAGGCGAAGCCTATCCGGAAGAAATCATCGGTCTGGAACGTCGCATAATAGCTTCAGTAAAAGCAAAGTTTGACATTGTACTCCATCCGGAGGTGGAGCATATCTAGAAGTAAATAAAGACTATATATGAGTTCATTTGTAGTAGAAGGTGGGCATAAGCTCAGCGGAACGATCAGGCCTCAGGGTGCAAAGAATGAGGCTCTGCAGATAATCAGTGCAGTACTTCTGACCAAGGCAGAGGTTAAGATTTCCAATATCCCGGAGATTCTGGATATCAAGAATCTTATACTTCTTCTTGAGGGAATGGGTGTCAAGGTTACTCGTCATGAGAAGGGAGTGTATACTTTCAAGGCTGACGAGATTGATCGAGACTATATCATGAGCGTTGATTTTGTTGCAAAGTGTGCAAAACTCCGTGGCTCTGTGATGGTTGTAGGTCCGCTTCTGGCCCGTTTCGGAAAGGCATATTTCCCTAAGCCGGGTGGAGACCAGATCGGTCGCCGCAGGGTAGATACGCATATCCTCGGATTCATGAATCTCGGTGCGGCTCAGGAGTATGATACAGACAAGAAGGCATTCTATCTACATGTTCCGGAAGGCAAGTCTCTTACAGGAAGATATATGCTTCTAGATGAGGCTTCAGTGACCGGTACTGCAAATATTGTGATGGCAGCCTGTCTTGCTGAGGGTGTCACAACCATCTACAATGCTGCCTGCGAACCATATCTCCAGCAGCTGTGCAGGATGCTTGTGCGTATGGGTGCAAAGATCGAGGGAATAGGCTCGAATCTCCTGACAATCACCGGCGTTTCTGAACTTGGCGGTACTGAACATACTATCCTTCCGGATATGATCGAGATCGGCTCATTCATAGCGCTTGCAGCCATGAACCGAAGCTGCATCACTATTAAGGATGTCGCATATGATGAACTCGGTATGATACCAGATGCATTCCGCCGCTTGGGTATCAATCTTGAGCGCAGGGGTGATGATATATTTGTGCCGGAGCAGGAAAGCTATGTGATCGACTCATTCCTTGACGGCTCTATCCTTAATATTGCAGATGCCCCATGGCCGGGTATTTCTCCTGACCTTCTCAGTGTGATGCTTGTGACTGCGACCCAGTGCAAGGGTAGTGTTCTGATCCACCAGAAGATGTTCGAGAGCCGTCTCTTCTTCGTAGATAAGCTTATTGATATGGGTGCGCAGATCATACTTTGTGACCCGCACCGTGCAGTAGTTGTGGGACATGACCACAAGTACCAGCTGCGTGCAGGTCAGATGTCTTCTCCAGACATCCGTGCCGGTATCGCCCTGCTTATCGCTGCAATGTCAGCCAAAGGAACCAGTGTAATCAGCAATATCGACCAGATTGACCGCGGATATGAAGATATCGATGTCCGCCTCAATGCCCTCGGCGCCCGCATCACCCGTCAGTAGGTGACACGGACTGCCAGCTATTCTGTGTACTTTTCTATCAGACGGACAATCAGGTCGTTCAGCTGTTCGACCTGGTATTGGCCGATTGTCGGGACAATATGATCGCCACCGACTCCACTGTGGTTTGTGATGAACGTATAGGTGCCGTCTGTGAATATGGCCATGAGTCTGAGGATAAACTCGGTATTCTTGTCGACTCCACTTGCTGCTATAGGAATGATCTTGATGCCGTTGGCAGCATATAGTTTGATTGATTTCTGGAGACTTTCGATTATGTCCTGCTGATAATGAGGCGGGGCATCAAGCAGAAGGAATGCCAGTCTGGTATAATTGTCTTCTCCCCATGAGAGGTCCTGCAGGGCTTTTTCAAGTGCGGTGTGTACAGCTTCCGGATAGTCTCCGCCACCGTTGGCACTTTGTTTCTTGATGAAATTCAATGTTTTCTCAGGATTGGTATTGAAGTCTTCACTTTTGGTCACATACTCATCACCTTCATCACGATAGAACAGGGCTGCTGTTCTGAGTTGCTTGTCTGTAACCGAGCTTGCTCTCTGGATGATGTTCAGGAGATCGTCCCTAAGGAAGTCGATCTCATCTCCCATTGATCCGGTAGCATCAACGATAAATGCGATATCTGTACTGTTGCGGGTAGTTACTTGTTCTGCAATGAGAGTATTCATGCTTACCTGTTCTGCAGAACCATAAGTTGGGATGAGTGGCTCAGTCAACTTTACTCCGTTTACGGCTGCAGTAAAGGTCTTGACCTCATCAGTATCTGCTGAGCCGCCGATGTTATACCATAATTCAGCCGATCCATTGTTGTCGCTGACTGTTGTCCATGATGGTTTCTGATAATCGTTGACGAAAAGTTCGACTTTAGCTCCGCATACAGGTGCACCTGCAGCATCGACAACTGTAACTGCAAAACGGGTGTCGGTATATAGGCTCCAATAGTTGAGGTAGCTATAGAAATTTTCCTCTTTCTGTCCGTCCATAAGGCCGTTCCAGAAATCCCAGTTGTCAAGGTCATTCCACTCTCCTGCAGTCACTACTCCTGCAAGGGAGTTTCCGCCATTGCCATTTTCATCAGATGGGTCACCTCCCATTTCCGGAGCCATGCTATCCGGCAAGAAGCCGTCTGCTTTCATGTCACCATAGCTGCATGATACAAGAACCAGTGCACTTAATAGAGGTAAAAGACGAACAAGTTTCATAATCCATTCATTTTAAAACCTTCCATTAGATGCAGCGGCTCTCTGCATTGTTGCATCGCCATGCTATTTCTTTCTGATGACGTTGAGGCCGTCGCGTAAAGGGAGGATGACAGACTCGACCCTTGGATCAGCCGCGACCATGTCGTTGAATCGTGCGATGCCGACGGTCTGTTTGTCCTGAGGCATAGGATCCATGCATACCTTGCCGTCCCATAGGACATTGTCGCCAAGGATGAGACCTCCAGGGCGGATCATGTCGAAGACGAGGTCGTAGTATTCGCAGTATTCGCGTTTGTTGGCATCTATGTAGACTATATCGTATAGCTTTTCTGCCTGAACTGCTTTTCCATCAGAGATCCCCATCTCAGAGCGGAGCCTGAGCAGGGTCTCCTTGCAGTCTCCTATATGGAGGGAGATCTTCTCTTCCAGACCGGCGCGCTCGAATCCTTCAAGGATGAGGTCTTCCAGCTCGTCATTCAATTCGAGTGTATCGAGATGACCGTCTTGGGGCAGGTGAGTGGCCAGGCATATTGCAGAGTAACCAGTAAATGTGCCGAGTTCAAGGATGCGCCTGGCTCCTGAGATCTGCACAAGGATACGGAGCAGTTCGCCCTGCAGCTTTCCTGAAAGCATGCGGGCGTGGTTGGTCCTGATATGGGTCTGCTTCTCTACCCAGTCCAATGCCTCACCCTGCGGTGTGACGTGGTCTTCTATATATTTGTAAATCTTCTCCATTAGATATATGTCAGTTTTGAAAGACGGTTCTTGTCAAAGATGCGCTGGGCTATCATACGGATGTCTTCGGCAGTGATAGACTCTATAAGCGCCTTGTTTTCTTTTCCTGTGTTGAGCTTGCCGTACGCCAGCAGTCCCTTGCCCATAGACAGACATTGAGTCTCACCATTGTCGCCGCTAATGGCCAGCTGTCCCAGAAGCTGTTTCTTTGCAGATTTCAGCTTGCGCTCAGACAGAGGCTCTTCCTGGAGTCTGGTGAGTTCCTTGTTGATGGCGTTGATGCATCTGTCAAGGTTACTCTTATCGCAACCTAGACTGATAGCTACAATGCCGGTGTCGGTATATTGAGTGTAACTGCACTCGACTCCGTATACCCATCCGTTTTTCTCACGAAGTACAGCGTTGAGGATCGAGTTGTTTGCCGGGCCACCGAGTATGTTGCACAGCAGTACAGCTGTGAGTCTTTCATGCTCTTCGTACAGTGATGGTGCAAGACCTCCAATAATGCAGTTCGCCTGGTGATTGCGCTTGTTCAGGGTGATGTCGAAAGGTTCTGCAGCCGGAACTGATATCTTCCTCTGAATGATGTCTTCATTGTTGTAAGGCGCATCTGGAAAATACTTTCCTGATAGTTTCAGGATCTGTTTTTCCATCGTCTTTTCTTCAATATCAGCAACGATGCTGAATGCCATCCTTGACGGATGGAACTGTTCCTTGATGAACCTGAGCAGCTCGTCTCTGGAGATTTTCCTGACAGATGCCTTTGTGCCGAGGATGTTCCCGCTGAGGGGGTGACCTTTGAAGAGCATTTCCTCGAACTTGTCATAGATGTCTTCAGACGGAGTGTCCTTATATGACTGTATTTCATCTATCACCACTCCCTTCTCTGTGTTGATCTCCTGTTCCGGAAAAGTCGGGCATGTTGCAAGTTCAAGCAGCAGTGAAGCAGCTTTGCCCAGGTCTTCTTTCAATACGGTGGCATGAAAGACAATTTCCTCCTTTGTTGTGAATGCATTGAGCTCGCCTCCGAGTCTGTCAAGATAACCGTTGATGACAGCCGCACTTCTGCGCTCTGTTCCCTTGAATATGGTGTGCTCTACAAAATGGGCTATGCCGCTATGGAAGCCGTCCTCGTCTCTGGTTCCGCATTTAACGCTCAAAGCGCAGTAGGCAACTGATGAGCCACTGCGCTTGACGGCATACTGCATGCCACAGTCTGCTTTACCGGTAATCATTATCGGTTTCTATATGAGTTGATTCGTTTGATGTCCTCTGTCAGGAATCCCACACCATACTTCTTGCTGATCTTGTGTCTGCTGAAGTAGTAGATCTCATGTGTCTGAGCATTGATCAGCATCTTGTAGCAATAAGATCCTGGTGCTCCGTCAGTTGGTGCCACAACATAGCTGACAAGCGTATTAGGAGCATTTTCGAGGATGTAGTCATCAGCGCTGTCCTCGTCTGTCACAAGGATGTCAGAATCGAAATTCAGGTCCATGTACTCTCTTGTGATCTCGCTGTTGAGGTCGTCCTCTGAGAAGACGATCTGCATGTTGTTTGAGCGGGACATGTTGGTTGAGTATCCGCTGAGTCCCACATAACCGTTCATATCCTTTTCCATCGATTTGAGAGTGTGGGACTGAATGATATCCAGGAATATAGGAAGGAAGACATATTCCCTTCCTGAAGGATCTTCAGCTGAAGCGAAAGGCATGAACATAACCTCCATCATCGAGTTGATGGTAGCTCCTGTGCCTCCCTTTACCAATGTGATAAGATCCAGACCTGGCTCTGACTCTTTCTTGAACTGGCTGCTTGTGGTAAGGAGGAAGTAATAGTCGCTGCTGTTTCTGTCGTTCATGAATTCCTCCCATGTGCAGAACTCATAAGGAGATACTCTCCATCTCGCCTTCACCTCGTCCTGAAGCGAGAGGTCGAAGAAGTCGTTACCGGTCAGTACGATCTTTGTGACCTTCTCTGTGAAGTCGCTGATCTTTACCTTCTTTGTGTTGATTTGTGCCTGAGCGCCTGCGATGACAGGAATGAGCACTACTGCAAGTATTGTCAAAAGCTTTTTCATGTCAATATATGAATGTAGTTGTCCAATCGGAGGCAAAGTTACAAAAATAGTGCTATATTTGTAAGTTAACCGAGATCATTTGGTAGTCAGAATAATAACATATGAGCCAATATATAGTATCAGCAAGAAAATACAGGCCTGATTCATTTGGAACACTTATCGGTCAGGACAACATCGCGCAGACCCTCAAGAACTCGATCCTGAGAGGCCAGCTCGCGCATGCATACCTCTTCTGCGGTCCGCGTGGAGTAGGTAAGACGACCACAGCGCGTATCTTTGCCAAGATGATAAACTGTTCCAATCCTTCCCATGAGATGGAGCCATGCGGCACATGCGAATCATGCCAGTCATTTGCAGAAGGACGTTCGTACTGCATCCATGAACTGGATGCTGCGTCGAATAATGGTGTAGAGGATATAAAGACCCTCATGGACCAGGTGCGCATACCGCCTCAGGTAGGAAGATATAGTGTATATATCATCGACGAGGTGCATATGCTCTCGCAGTCGGCATTCAATGCTTTCCTCAAGACTCTTGAGGAACCGCCTGCACATGCAATCTTCATCCTTGCCACTACAGAGAAACATAAGATACTCCCGACCATCCTGTCCCGTTGTCAGACATATGACTTCAACAGGATCACTATAGAGAACATTGTGAAGAATCTTCGTATGGTAGCTTCGAACGAAGGCATTACCATCGATGATGAATCGCTTCATGTGATAGCTCACAAGGCTGATGGAGCCATGCGTGATGCCTTGACCATCTTCGACCAGACTGTTGCATTCTGCGGCACAGATGTGAAGTATCAGGATGTGCTCCGCAACCTCAATGTGCTCGATTATGAGTATAGCTTCTCACTGGTGGATGCCTTCCTTAAGGGAGACTATCCTACAGCACTCCTCACCTTTGATGAGATTCTGACCAAGGGTTTCAATGCGCTTCATTTCGTGGCGGCCCTTTCGTCTCACCTGCGTGATTTGATAGTCAGCAAGAGTGGAGGATTGGAGGCTCTTCTGGAGTTGCCTGACTCTCTTAAAAAGAAATATAAGGAGCAGTCGGACAGGTGCTCTCTCCAGTTCCTATATGATGCTCTTAATGTGACGACTGCCTGTGAATCCGGTTACAGGGCAAGCGTTAATCCTCGTCTTCATATTGAGTTTGCGCTCATGCGCCTGAGCTTCCTGATGGTCAAGCCAGCAGCAGGTCAGCCGGTTCAGCAACCTGCCCAGCAGCCTGTATCACAGCAATCTGCGTCTCAGCCTGCAGTTCAGCAACAGCCTGCAGTTCAGCAACAGCCAGCAGTTCCGCAACAGCCAGCTCCGCAGCAGCCTGAGCCTCAGCCGGCAGCAGCTCCGCAGGAGCAGACTCCGGCAGAACCGCCTCGTCGTGTCCGTGCTGCGCGTCAGACTACATCCATGGCATCAGTAAAGGCGATGGTAGACAAGGAACCTGAGCAGAAGGTGGAGATCAATGATGAGAAGGCTCCGTCAGAGGAGTTCATAAAGGCAAAGTGGCCTGAACTTGCCAAGGAGTATGCGGATAAGCCGCGTATGGCCAGCATGCTGACGACTACTACTCTTAGGATAGAAGGAGACGATAGCAAGAGAACAGTTACCTTCATGGTGGACAATGAAGCCCAGAAGGATTGGGTGGAAAGCAAGCTTCTGCACGATCTGGAAGGACGATACCAGAGGATTGTTGCTTCGTCAAGAGTCGCCCTCAGAGTAGATGTCACTCCGCATGAGGAAGTGCAGCCGGTAGCATATATGCCTGAGGACAAGGCAAAGGAACTTATGGCTGAAAATGATGAGGTGAAGAACCTTGTAAAGGATCTTGGATTGGACATTAAATAGGTATTGTCATGAAACTTAGATGTGAAAATCTGGTAAAGAAATATGGACCAAGAACAGTTGTAAAGGGTGTCTCGATGGAAGTCGAGCAGGGTGAGATTGTAGGATTCCTCGGTCCTAACGGTGCGGGAAAGACTACAAGCTTCTACATGATTACAGGACTGATCGTGCCGAATGCTGGAAGGATCTTTCTGGATGATGAGGAGATCACCAATCTCCCTATGTTCAAGCGTTCGCAGAAGGGTGTAGGTTACCTTGCGCAGGAGGCATCTGTATTCCGTCACATGACTGTCGAGGATAATATCATGTCAGTGATGGAAATGTCAAAGCAGTTCACCAAGGAGGAAAGAAAGCAGCGTCTGGAGGACCTTCTTGACGAGTTCAATCTTCATAAGGTGCGCAAGAGCAAGGGTATCCAGCTCTCCGGAGGTGAGAGACGCCGTTGCGAGATTGCAAGAGCTCTTGCAATTGACCCTAAGTTCATCCTTCTGGATGAGCCATTTGCCGGAGTCGACCCCATTGCCGTGGAGGATATCCAGTACATCATCGCAAAACTGAAATACAAGAATATCGGTGTAATCATCACTGACCACAATGTAGGTGAAACCCTGGCGATCATCGACCGTGCATATCTGCTCTACGAGGGTTCGATCCTCCAGAGCGGAACCCCGGAGGCACTCGCATCAGATGACGAAGTACGCACCAAGTACCTAGGCTCGAACTTCGTACTAAAACGCTCCGATGCTTTCCTTCGTGCCGAAGCCGGCGGTCCGCAGCGAATCAACACTCAGGCCGAACATGATGCAGCAGCCCAGGCCGTGTCTGACGCAGCCTCAGCAGGAACTGCAGAACAGGAAACAGCAGAATAACATAACACCTGTCCCGTCGTCAAAGAAATGGTCATTTTGTTGACGACATTGCGCCAAAACAGGACATTTTGCTCAAAAACGAATATCGTCGTCAAAGAAACCTCACTTTCTTTGACGACGATGTTTTTTAGACGGGACATGGACGGGACATGTGATACAGTTCCGCCACATTTTTCTTTTTCTTTAAATTATTTCTGTTTCTTTAACAAAGTTTTTCTCTTTTTTAAACAGGTTCTTGTGAACTTCATGTAGCTTCATGACAAAAAAAACATGAAGAAAACTTATCACTTATGTCTGTCTGGTAAACACGAGGTCATGTTCCGATGTAGAGAAGATTTCATCAGAGGTATAAATTGTCTGTGTCTGGCCGCAATCAAGACTCAGTCATCTCTTTTAGCCTACTCCTTCATGTCCAATCATGTGCACATTTGTGTCCGGACAGACAATCCGGAGAAGTTCATGAAGGCTTTCTGGTATCCGTATAACAGGTACTTCAATGCCAAGTATGGAAGAGTGGGGAGGTTGGGAGAGAAGGCTTTCTTTCAAATGGAAATCCACGGGCTGTACCACCTTCTGACATGCATTGCATATGTTCTGCGAAACCCTATGCATCACGGTGTCACAGGAACTCCTTTCGGATACTTATATACATCAATCCGCTCTCTTTTCCCAAAGGATTTCGGTTGGGAAGAAGATCCGGCTGAAGAACTTCTAGGGAAATATGCATACCACCATCTGCCAAGTCACAGACGGCTTCCAGCAGGGCTCCGAATGACCAGCAGTGGAATGATACATCCTAGGAGTGCGATTGATTTTGCGGATGTGGAGCATCAGTTCTCTACAGCCAGGACATTCTTATATTATATGAACAGGCTGTCCGGTGAAAATTGGGAGAAGGAGCAGTCGCAGGATGCAATATCGCTTCCTCCGATAACTTTGGATGCGATCGAAAATGGAATCATGTATCAGGACATCAGGACAATGCTCGGAAATGAACACGGACGTTCAAACTATAATGCAATTTCGGACGAGGAACTCTGTCATGATATCGATATGGTCATTCTCCCATCATTGGGCAAGAATTCCATATATGCCCTTTCCTTAGAAGACAAAAGGCAGATTGCTAAACACCTGTCACGAAAGCATCTTGCTCCAATGGCTCAGATTGCCCGCTGCCTCGGAATGGAAACCCCAAAGTAACCGTGCCGCACCCAATTAGCCCTGTTGGGCTATGACAACGCATTGCCCTTCTCTTGCTCCACTCCGTCACAGCGTAGCGTCGTCAAAGAAATGGTCATTTTGTTGACGACACTGCGCCAAAACAGGACATTTTGCTCAAAAACGATCATCGTCGTCAAAGAATTGCAAGTTTCTTTGACGACGATACTGCACTATATGCACTGAAGGCTGTTTATCATGACGACATTGGCTCCCGAAAAGAGGGGACCCACGGAGTGGGGAGGATCGTCAGGATAAACAGCCTTCAGTGCTGTTGCAGTATGATTACTTCACACGCTCGCCGTATGAACGGTCAGTTGTGTTTACGCGGATTCTCTCGCCGATGTTGATGAAGAGAGGAGCCATGATGATAGCACCAGTCTCAAGAGTTACCTCTTTCTGAGCGTTTGTAGAAGCTGTGTCACCCTTTACTGCAGGCTCTGTGTAAGTAACCTCAAGCTCTACATATGTAGGAAGCTCGCAAGTGAGGCAGCGCTCCTCGTCAGCGAGGAACATCATCTCAACGTGCTGGCCCTCCTTCATGAGGTCAGCGTTGTCAACGAGAGCAGCGTCGAGGTGGATCTGCTCGTAAGTCTCCTCGTGCATGAAGTTGAATCCGTCCTCATCCTTGTAAAGGAACTGGTAAGGTCTTCTCTCTACGTTGATAGTGTCGATCTTTGCACCTGCAGTGAAGGTGTTCTCGAGGATACGTCCGTTCTCGAGGTTTCTAAGTTTAGTCTTTACGAAAGCTGGACCCTTTCCTGGCTTAACGTGCTGGAACCATACGATCTGGCATGGCTTGCCGTTGAAGCTAAGGTAAAGTCCGTTCTTGAAATCAGCTGTTGTTGCCATAAAATAAATTTTATTAGTTAATGAATTTTTCTTCCCATGCCGGCACATACTTGTTGAGGTCAAGAATGTGCTCTGCGACTTCTTCAAGAAGCCATTTCGGAGTCGATGTCGCTCCGCATACTCCCACCTTGTCGTCAGCTCTGAACCACTCTCTCTTGATTTCAGACACGGAATCTATGTGATATGTCCTGATGTTGAGAGACTTACACAGGTCGCAGAGTACTTTTCCGTTCGAGCTTGCCTTGCCTGATACAAATATTATGATGTCATGCTCGAGAGCAAACTTTGACAGTCTTTCATGTCTTGTAGCTACCTGAGAGCAGACTGTGTCATGTACATTCAGTAGATCTCTTCCCTTGAAACGTTCGATAGGGAGTTCGCAGTATGAGGCCATCATTTCCTCAAGTCTTGCGCAGAGCCTTGAGTATTCTGCAGGACTCTTGGTTGTCTGGCTGAACACTTCGGTATGTACATCAAGCTTAAGTACTCCGGTCTCTACATATTCCTCAAGCATGCAGATGTTTTCAACCACAACGGCGTTGCCCTCTGTCTGGCCTACAAGACCGAGAACTTCTGCGTGTCCGATCTTGCCGAATATGATGATCTGACCCTGTCCTTCAGCCTGTATCCTCAGATATGCCTCTTTAATACGTTTCTGGAGCTGGAGAACTACAGGACATGTGCAGTCTATGATCTTGAATCCAAGATTCTCTGCTGTCTCATAAGTCTGTGGTGGCTCTCCATGAGCCCTTATCAAAAGAGTTTCTCCCTTAGCATCCACCATTTCTTCAAGATCCTCCTTGTCAATGGTAACCATGCCTTTATCGACAAGACGTGACAATTCAGCATCGTTATGTACGATTGCCCCCAGAGAGTAAAGTCTCTCTCCGTCCTTTAAGAATTCTTCTGCCTTGCTGATGGCTCTGATGACGCCTGCGCAGAATCCTGAATTGCTGTCAATATCTACAGTAAGCATAATCCTGAATTTAGCATCCGAAGCGCTCGGTGATGATGTCCTTAAGCCAATTCATCTGATCCTCCATAGTCATGTGAGAGTTGTCAAGTACTATGGCATCTGCAGCCTGAGTGAGAGGGGATACTTCTCTGTGGGAGTCGATGTAGTCACGCTCCTGAAGATTCTTCAGTACTTCTTCAATCTTGACTTCATCTCCCTTTGCACGCATCTCTGCTGCTCTTCTTTCTGCTCTGATCATCGGATCGGCTGTCATGAAGATCTTCAGTTCTGCATCTGGAAATACTGTTGTACCGATATCACGGCCGTCCATCACGACTCTCTTGCTCTTGCCGAACTCTCTCAGTTTCTTGTCTACAAACTTTCTTACCTCTGCAACAGTTGCTATAGGGCTTACCTTACCCGCAACCGCCAGAGAACGGATCTCCCTCTCTATGCATCTGTCAGCGATGTATGTACCCTCAGGACCGAAATGCAGGTCAAGATCCATCATAGCCTTGTCAAGACCGGGAACATCGATAGTGCAATCTTCACCGATGTAGCCGTTCTCAATGGCGAAAAGGGTAACGCCTCTGTAAAGCGCTCCCGAGTCGAGATATAGGAAAGAGAATTCTTTTGCTATGATTTTTGCAAAGGAACTTTTTCCGGTAGACGAGTAGCCGTCAATAGCTATTATGATATCAGGTATTTGCATGAATTTTGCTTAAAATCGAGCAAAATTATAAAATATTGTCTAAACTCCCAAAAATGTCGATATTTGTACAAGCTATTACGCTGTAACAAACATAAATTAGAACTAATACCTTAAAAAATATGAAGATCTTGATAATAGATGATGAGCGTTCTATCAGAAACTCGCTCAAGGAGATACTTGCGGACGAAGGTTATGAAGTGGATGTGGCAGAAAACGGCCAGCAGGGCTGTGAGATGGTGGAAAAGGAAAAATATGATGTGATTTTCTGTGATATCAAGATGCCTGTGATGGACGGAGTGGAAACCTTGGCAAAACTTAATTCTATGGGAATTGATTCTGCTGTGGTCATGATTTCCGGTCACGCAGATGTCGACACAGCAGTGGATTGTATCAAGAAAGGAGCATTTGACTTCATCCAGAAGCCCCTGGACCTGAACAGAATACTCATTACAATCAAGAACGCAAATGATAAGGTGCACCTTGTCAAGGAGACAAAGACCCTCAAGAAGAAGGTGTATGGTCAGGAGATGATAGGAGAGTCCGCACCGATCAAGTCAATCAAGGACATGATCGAGAAGGTTGCTCCGACCGATGCGAGAGTATTGGTGATCGGAGCAAACGGAACAGGAAAGGAACTTGTTGCCAGAAATCTCCATCAGAAGAGCAACCGTTCAGCGATGCCATATATTGAGGTGAACTGTGCTGCAATCCCTTCAGAACTTATCGAGAGCGAACTCTTCGGTCATGAAAAGGGATCCTTCACATCAGCTATCAAACAGCATAAGGGAAAGTTCGAGCAGGCGGATGGAGGTACTCTCTTCCTTGACGAGATCGGTGATATGTCGCTTGCCGCTCAGGCTAAGGTGCTCAGAGTTCTTCAGGAGAAGAAACTCTCGAGAGTGGGTAGTGATAAGGATATTGTTGTGGATGTCAGAGTTGTTGCGGCGACCAACAAGAACCTTAAGGAGGAAATCGCCAAGGGTACATTCAGGGAAGACCTGTATCACAGACTTAGTGTCATCGTGATAAATGTTCCTACTCTTGACCAGCGTAAGGAGGATATCCCTCTTCTTGTTGACTATTTCATCGGACAGATATGTTCGGAGACCGGCATGCAGCCGCGAAAGATCGAGCCTCAGGCGATGAAACTGCTTGTTGACAAGACATGGACAGGAAACATCCGAGAGCTCAGAAATGTTGTAGAACGTCTTCTCATTCTTTCCGGCTCGTCTATCACAGCCCAGGATGTAAAGACATACGTATACTAATTTATATTGAACACAGTGGCAGTCGCCACCTGACGGCTTTGGCTCCCGAAAGGGGCCCACAGAGTGGGAAGGACCGTC
>JBGVNX010000057.1:0-18540 GCA_045126075.1 Candidatus Cryptobacteroides sp. | reverse complement strand
GTTTGTTCTTCTTGAACCGAAATCGGTGATGCGTTATCTTTATTGCAAGCCATTAGGGCTGATAACGCAACAAAAATTGCAATAAAACTTTTTTTCATGTTTATCTAAGATTTTGTTCCCTACTCTTTTCTATAGGATTTTTCAGGACACCTCCTCTTTGAGCTGCGCAACTCATTATATCTTCTAGTCTTCGACTATTTCCTTTATGGTTCCCGTCTCGTCTACCATCCACTGACTGAACTGTCCGTCACCGTCGAAGTCCACCACGGAGACAGCCGCCGCCGTGAAGGTCGAGTCGGTCACTTCCAGCAACGAGACAAGGTAATTCGCCTTTCCCCCTTCGGTCACCAGCGCGTCCTGGATATAGACTATCGCATGCATGTTGTCCGTATAATGCCCGAACATCGCCCTGTAAGCCGTCTCTAGCTCATATACCTCCTTCAGGGACTCTCTCGCCTCCGAGTTCCTCCTCTCAAGCTGTGAATGTCTGATCCACACTATGCCGGAAAGCAGCAGCGCGAGCGAGGTGATTGTAAGTATGATCCATTTCTTCTTCATAAGCACCGTATTATATTGATTGTCCTTCTTGCCAACTCATTCCTGTATGTGGCGTTGCTCAAGGCGTACTTTGCCTTCGCCAGTTCCGTTATCGCCGTATTCCAGGAGGTGAAGTCCGTCTTGCCGAGGTTGTACTTCTCGGTCATCATCCTCGCTGCCTCCTCAGCGTATGCGAGCTGCTCCCTTGCGGTCTCGTACTGTCTGCACGAGGTCTGGTACTTGATCAGCGCCTGCTCGTACTCCCTTGACAGCTGCTTGCGGACTGTCTGAAGCGCGTACTGGGCATCCATACTGGCGTTTCTCGCCCTCCTGACGCTGTTCCTTGCGGACATCCCTGAGAAAATCGGGATGTTCAGGCTCAGCGAGAGGTAGGAACTGCCGTTGTCGAGGTACTGCCTGAAGAACGGGTACGCCTCATAGCGGTAGGTGCCGTCAGGGTTCTGCACGGCCTTCTGCCTCGCGCCCGAGTAGCTCGTGCCATATCCCGCCGACAGCGACAGAGTCGGATAGTATGACGACCTTGCGATCTGGAGGTTCCTCCTGGCCACTTCCACACCGGCTTCCGCCGAGCGGTACTCAGGTCTGTTCTCTACAGCTATCGAGTCCGTGGACGGGAACAACTGCATTCCTTCATACTCATCTGCTTCAATCGGTTCTACCGCGAAGTCCTCCCAGTCCTGTATCTCCAACAGCTGGCACAGCTCCATCCTCGACAGCCGGCACTGACCCTCTGCTGCTGCGACGTCATTGAGCGCAGCATAGTGCTGTGACCTTATCTGCAATAGGTCCGCCTCCGTCACCCGGCCCAGATCCACCATTGTCTGTATCCTCTCCATCTGCGACTCCAGCATCAAGGCCATCTCCCTTGCAGATGCGAGGTTCTCCTGATCGCAGAGTATCTGAAGATAGGCTGCCGTGACGTTCAGTTCTACATCAGTCCTGACGCTCTCAAGATCCGCCAGCGAGGCCTTCAACGATGCCTTGGCCTTCCTGAGCGCATAGTGCCGTCTCATTCCCGAGAAGATCTGCACGCTTCCTGACACGGACGCGCTACTGCTTCCCACCACGTTGTTCTCTATGAACTCATATGTGGTCTGGTCGAGCACTCTTCCGGAGGAGATGCTGTATGACGCTCCCGCTGACAACGAAGGCGCGTAGTCCCAGCGGCTCTCCGAGAGACCGATCTCAGAGTCGTCAACGCCCAGCTCCTGCCTCTTGATCTCTATGTTATGCTCAAGGGCGTAGCCTATGCACTCCTCAAGGATCCAGACCTTGGAAGGGGTCTGGGCGCAGAGCGTTCCTGCGGCAAGCATTGCCAGTATGACCGTCATCGTACGCATATGCTATCTGTTCCTGAAGAGTGACACTATAGGGTCTACGAACTGCTCGATGAGCCTTCTGTCCCTGGTGATGATCTGAGCCTCGCCGTCCATCTGCTGGATCAGCGGGAACTCCTTGTGGTATGTGCTTTCAAGCCCGTCCGGGAAGTCCACCGCCACGGTGTACGCCACGCTGCCGTCCTGAAGCCTCTCTGGCACGGATGCCACGTTCGCCACCACGCCCTTCAGGATGCCGTACTCCATATACGGGAACCCGTTCAGGCGGACATTGACCGTCTGGCCGAGGGCTACCTTGCCGAAGCCTGCCGACGGCACCTTCATCCTGCCCGTGACCTCGGACGGGTCTTCCGGGGTGATGTTGGCT
This sequence comes from Candidatus Cryptobacteroides sp., assembly GCA_045126075.1. GTDB lineage: Bacteria > Bacteroidota > Bacteroidia > Bacteroidales > UBA932 > Cryptobacteroides. The sequence continues at coordinate 16,278 of JBGVNX010000057.1, read as the reverse complement.
ATCACGTCCCCGACGTTGACGTGCTGCCCCGGACTCCAGTAGTCCTGCAGGGACACTACGCCCTCGGATGGTGCTATGATCGCGTATGTATCCAGCCACGTGGCGACCTGGGCCTTAAGATGGTATATCTGCTGGCTGATCTGCGACTCGTGAGATTCTGTCTCTGTCACTCTCTGAAGGTCGAGCTCCACAAGCTGCTGCTCCAGCTGGAGTATGCCGAGGGCTGTAGCCTCAAGGCTCGCCTCGAACCCCGCCACCGTATTCATCTTGGAAAGGAAGCCCTTGCGTGAGGTCTCGTACTCTGCCTGGGAGATTGCCTTCCTCGCATACAGGAGGGAGTCCCGTTCAAGGGTCGCGCGTTCCATCTCCACCTCGCTGTCGAGCAGGGCCTTCTGCCTCATAAGCGTAGTGTGATGAGACCTCTGGCCTTCTATCTGCTGACGGAGCAGTCCCTTCCTGACGGCTATCTGGTCCGTCTCAAGATAATGGGAGTAGTCGCGGAACGCCTTCTGGAGCGTGCTCCATTGACCCTGAAGTCCGCCGACTTGAAGATCCGCAGAGAGGACAGACATCTGTGCCATCCTGTCAAGGTTCAGCGTGTCCGACATCGAGAGATAGGCGCTCATCGAGATGACATCCTCGTACCTAGCCGGTGTGGAGAGCAGGGCTATGAGTTCTCCCGCCTGCACCTTCTGTCCGTCGATGACGCATACCCTGTCAATGAGTCCGTCATATCTGGCCGTCAGCTCCGACGGAGGGCAGGAGGAGGTTATCGAGATGCCCGCATCCACCGTCTGGGGATATCTGATGATGCAGCATCCGATGACGATGAGCGTGAAGACCGCGAAGATTACGGTCACGCCCCAACGGGTGATCCACGAAGGGATAGTACCCATTATCTCCTGGACGGGTTCGCTGTGGTAGTATTTTCTTTTCATACTAATCTTATTTCCTTCAATAGTCCCAATGATATAATCATCGCTATTTGAATTACTTCGGATAAGTAGTTTGCGAAATACCGGTGACAATTATAGCGAGTGCCATAAAAAATGCTCGCACTTCAAAAGAACGCTTGAGAAATAGTTTCGCAAGTATCTACATCCAAACTTCAAATACTTGCGAAACTAAAGGTACATCACCGCTTCGCTCTGTGAGATACTATGTATCGAAGTAAAGCTATAATTCCACAAACTAGTGAATCAATTAAAAATATAGTCAATACAGCAATAATAATTGATTCTTTATTAAATAGCTCTTTGTTAAACGCACATAATATTATGAATCCTGCTATGCCTGAACAAAGAACAATGATGTAGTATTTTACAAGCTCTTTCATGATTAATCTACTTCGCCTGGAGGTGTTGATGGATCATATGTATCTACTTGAAGTGAGAAAATAGCCGAAACTGCCAATCCACCGACAACGCCTCCAATTGCTCCACCAGCTAGACTTCCTAATGCATCTGCAACATATGCAGCAACATTGACTTTTCCCTCACTTCTCGTTTGAAGCGTTCCCCAAAAATCGTATGAAGAGATGCAAACTGAATAAAAGTCACTGAAACTCTTATTATATATCTGATCAGAATAAATATTTTGTAATGTTTGTATAAACAAGCCACTATTATTTGAACAGTCTAATACATATGCAGTGCGTAGTTCATCCACAATAGAAGGAGACAGATCAAGATACTCAAAGTAAGAAGAAAGAGATGAATAGCCTTGTGTATTCCAGTTGTGTACAAAATCTTCAACAAGCTCTTCACACTCGTTCCGCATCTCTAATGTAAGAACCTCATCGACTCCATGACGTGATAGGATTTCGTAACTAAGAGACAAGATTTCTTTAAAATTGATTTCTTTTGCAGAATTTGTTCTTGTGGCAGTCTTGAAAAATTCATTCAAGAGTTCGTTATGCATAGTTCCCATAGACACCTTAGGCATTGAACTATTATTACTTGCTTCAGATACTGGTTCATTTGAGCAGCTTAATACTAAGGCTGAAGCTAAAAAGGACATAATAAGTTTTAAAATCTTTGACATACAATTAAATTTAATTTAATAAATCATTCCTACTCTTTATCGGATTTTCGGTTACTCCTCCTTGGCCAAGGTATATTTTTATATAGTTTCTTTAGTTTCCAAGTTCGAGCTGGTTCCTGACCAGTTTATAGTACTTTCCTCTTCTTGCCGTGAGCTGCTCGTGCGTTCCTTCTTCCGCTATCCTGCCGTTGTCCAGCACGATGATGTTGTCGGCGTTACGCACGGTACTGAGCCTGTGGGCCACGATCACTACCGTCTTATTCTCGAACAGTCTGTCGAGGTTCTCCATTATGGCCTTCTCGTTGTTCGCGTCAAGAGAGTTCGTCGCCTCGTCGAAGAAGAGGAACTTAGCATCCTTGTACGCGGCTCTCGCGATGAGGATCCTCTGCTTCTGTCCGGTGCTGAGGCCGTGGCCATCCGCTCCGATCTTGGTGTTGTACCCCAACGGGAGCCTCTCGATCCACTCGCGTATGTTCGACACTTCTGCTGCCCTGCGCACACGCGCCATATCCGGAGTCTCGTCAGAGACGCCTATGTTGCCCGATATGCTGTCGGAGAAGATGTAGCCCTCCTGCATCACGCTTCCGCACTGCGACCTCCAGACCCTCTCGCTGTAGGCAGAGATCGATGCTCCACCGAGGCGCACCTCTCCGCTGACCGGCCTGTAGAAGCCAAGCATCATCTTCAGCATCGTGGTCTTTCCGCTGCCGGAGGCTCCGACGATCGCGGTCACCTTGTTGGCCGGTATGCGCAGAGACACTCCGTCGAGCACCTTGGCCGAGTGGGGACCGTCGTACTGGAAGGTCACATCGTCGAACACTATGTCCGCGTCCTGAGGGATGTCTCTGATCTTCTGCTCGCCCTCCGGCTCCTCGTCCTTCATGTCGTGGATCTCTCCGAGTCTCTCAAGGGAGATGGAAGCATCCTGCGTTGCCTGCACGAAAGAGATGAACTGTGAGATAGGAGCGTTTAGCTGTCCCATTATGTACTGCAGGGACATCATCATACCGAGGGTCATATCGCCGCTGATGACGGACTTCGCAGCAAGGAACGATATGAGGATGTTCTTCGTCTGGTCAATGAACGTGCCTCCTACTTCCTGAGCCTGGCCCAGCGAGAGGCTCTTGACGCTCACCTTGAACAGGCGGGCCTGTATCCTCTCCCAATCCCAGCGCTTCTGCTTCTCGCAGTTGTTCAGCTTGATGTCCTGCATTCCTCCGATCAGCTGCACGATGTTGCTCTGGTTGGCCGATGCCTCCTGGAACCTCATATAGTCGAGCTTGCGCCTTCTCCTGAGGAACAGGAGCACCCATCCGATGTAGAGTGCAGCTCCTGCGAAGAACACCAGAAAGACACCGATGTTATAACCGGCCATTATGCCTCCGTAGATGAGGAAGGTCACGACAGCGATGACGATACTCAGGAGAGAACCGGTAAGGAAGGTCTGGATCCTGTTGTAGTCACCGATGCGTTGCATTATATCACCGACCATCTTCGAGTCGAAGAACGCTATCGGAAGCTTCATCAGCTTGCACAGGAAGTCCGAGATGAGCGATATGCTCACCCTGGATGTAGTGTGGAGCATCAGCCAGCTGCGGATAAGGTTGTTGGCCATCTGACCGATTGTCAGCACCAGCTGTGCTATCAGAAGCATAACCACGAAGGATAGGTTGCCTGTGCCGATACCGGTATCCACCACGGACTGAGTGATGAACGGCAGTATCAGGCTGATGACGCTGGTAACTAGCATCGCCAGGAGTATCTGGACGATGAACGACTTGTAAGGGCGGAGATATCCGAGGATGTAGCCGAAACCGAACTTCTTCTCCTCATCACCCTTCTCCTCGTAGAACTTCGGAGTCGGCTCCAGCATCAGGGCTATGCCGTGAGTGTTTACAGATGCATCGTCTTCGCTCACGTTATCTTTCCCAACCTGGAGCCAGGCCTTGCAGAACGCATCCTCGGTATAGGTCAGTAGTCCAGATGCCGGATCAGCTACCTTGATGACATATCCGCCACGCTTCTTCCTTATCTCATAGACCACTACGAAGTGTCTCTGGTTCCAATGGACGATGCACGGCAGAGGCATCTCCTCGCGGAGCTGCTCCCAGGTGATCTTCACGCCTGTCGCACGGAAGCCGATGCTCTCCGCCGCATCGCTTATCCCCAGCATCGACACCCCCTCGCGGGTGATGTGGCACCGCTCGCGAAGGTTCTGGAGGCTGTAGCTCCTGCCGTAATGCCGCGCGATCATGCGCAGGCACGTAGGACCGCAGTCCATGGTATCTAGCTGCCTATAGGATGGGTAAGTCATTATATGCTGTATTTAGATTGTATGTTTATTGATTTTCCTGATAATGTTCGACGATATATTCCCACGCTGGATCCTTTTCCATTGTATAATCCGAGAGATTCAAGACCACATCTGGGACCAGTTCTATCTCATTATTCAGATTCTCATTCGGACGAGTGATATGCCTGCAGCTGACAGTTGCATTGGTACCAGTATTCGGCAGATTGAAGCGCAGTACATCCCCATAATGAGAAGGCCTGTGGCCGGATGTTTCACCGATGATGGTTCCGATATTATTATCGCGAGCGAGAGTCAGGAGAAGTCCAGCAGAACTGAATGTACCCCTGCCACTGATGAAAATGACATTCCCCTTGAAAATCTTATCCGGGTCGTGATTTATCCTATGAACCGAAGCGGCTTCTACAGGATTCTCTCTCTTGATTTCCCAGTAATCAAACACATCTCCATAGTCAGGCTTTGTACCGTCATTCAGTTCCACGCCGGAAAGGTTTGGCTGATGCTTGAGCAACAGCTCAGACATTCGCACCTTGCAGCCCAGATTCTTCATCTTGTCATAATCAGTAAGATATGACAGAAGCAGATCGCAAAGTCCGCTGTTTCCACCGCCATTGTTTCTGACATCCACGACCAATGTTTGAATGGATTTGTTCTCAATCTCAGCCATCATTCCCTCGACAAAATCATCAAACCGCTGTCCTAACTGAGGATAGTTCAGGCTGTCATAACACATATTGAACTGGAGATAGCAGATACTCAATGAATCTATCACACCATAATAGAAAGGAACTTCTTTCAGTGCGGTAGGTGAATCGAATTCCATATCCAATTGCTTAATGACCAGACCATGCCCTGTGCAGGGTGGAATCGTCACAGAAGTATTGTCCTCGAATATCAGAACAATCTCGTCATCATCATATCCGCACATCTCCCAAAAGTCCTTCATCTGAAGCATCTGGCTCAACTGACTGTTTTTGAAGATCTCATTGTCTCCACTGATGAGTTTCTGACCTCTCGCCATCAAGTCGCTTAGCGGATAGCCATTCACTATAGCGATCCTCTTGCCAAGAGCCTCCTTGTAATCATCTTCGACAGCCAACAGATATCCTGAATCCTTTGTGTCGAACATAATGTATATCGGATAAATGAGTTCCTTGGATAATCCGGAAGCGACCTGCGAATGTCCGTCGTTCAAATGTGAAGTCAGTTCCTGCAATCCGCAGCGGAATGCCTTCAAGTCGTCCTCACCAGCCAGTTCCTTATACAGTCTTCTGGTATCCTTCCTTAATTCCTTCACATGCTTCCTGTCGGCATAATATGGATGTGATAGTTCGAAGGTTTTGCTATATAGCAGAAGGTCTTTCTGATACTTATTCCCATCAAGATATAGACTTGAAGTTTCTATCAAAGGATACGATACTGATGGAAACTCTTGAGCGAAAGATGTATATATTGATAAGCAATAGACGAACAGTAATAGAATTCTTTTCATAATCTTTAATTTTGAGAATTATGCATAAACTGCAGTTCAATGAACTTTTCCAAATTAGATTTTGCTACCATACAGTAGTCTTGCTTCAAATTTCTCATATCTACGCATCCTCCAGTACATGAGGGGAATAAAACGCATTCATGACAGTCTTTATCTAATAGATTATCATTTCCCAATGTATATGTTGCATAGCGATCCATATCGGTTATAATATTGGGGGCCAAGATATTGCCTATTACTTTATCAGACATTCCGATATGATGCCAACACTTATACAATTCACCTTCGGGTCCAATGACAAAACTGCTTTGGCTCTGAACCCCGCATCCTTTATTTCTACGAGATATTAACAACTCATTTGTATATATTCCATGAGTTTCATACAGTTCTGCCAAGAATGACGACTTTTCTTCAGCACACTCAAAGCAAGTATTATTACTACATGTATTAGTATAGTCATGGACAAAAGCCGGATATAGTATTACACGACTTCCAAAACGACTCCGAATCTCTTTATGTAGATCCACATATTCAGTAGAGTTTTGTTTTGTAATGTTCATACGGACATATATGTTCATATCATCCTTTATCTGGATTGCAGCATTAATATTGTCCATAATCTTATCATACGAGTTTTGCCCAGAGCGTAGAATACGGGTTCTATTATGACTCTGTCGAGCTCCGTCAATAGTAATTTGCGCACTTGTGATTTTCAGATCATCAATAATAGGTAGCAATTTATCTAAATTATAACCATTCGTGATGATACTAGCAGAGTATTTACATATTGGTTTCAAATGCGTAGTTAAATATACTATTGAATCAATTGCTTCCGTAGGCTCGCCACCATACCAAGTAACAAAAACCGGCTTATCCATATAGTTTTTCTTAACATAAGATATGATGCCATCCATTACTTCCATGCTCATTTCCTTGCGCATGATACGGCCTTTTTCATAACAATAAGGACACGCAAAATTGCAATAACGTGTGGGAGCAATCGTTAGACTTAATGAGTCTGTGGAAAAACGTCTTCTTAAATTCTGAAGTATTATCTTATTAATTTCTGCATCATCCGACTCAACAATGAATCTTCCATCAAACAAAAATTTATACCTTTCGTCATCGGATTTAATTGATGATGGAGACTCCATTATTGATACAAGTTCATCATATAATTCTGGATCAACCTTAATTAACGCATTCGATAATGTGCTATACAGCAAAAAAGCAGAAGCCTTTTCTGAATAGAACAACTTGGTGTATTTACTCCAATTCATATTCAACGTGTTTTTAATGAGAGTGGCAAAGTGTCTCGATGCCACTCTCAAAAACGAATTAATTAATAACGATGTCTTTTGTAAGACATGGCTTAGTTGTAATAAACTTTGTTGAGCATGTGTCCTCAAGACAAATAATATTGTACTCTGGACAAATTACCCCACCCTTAACACCCTGCATGTCAAGGTTTGAAAGTTCCTGAGAAGATATTCCAGGACTAACGATTTCAAAATTTTTACGTTTCATGAATTAAAGATTAATACAATGCCTACTCTTTAAAGGATTTTCGGCTTTCTCCATTTTATTGCGTGACATATCATTCTCTTATCTCAAACTAAACCGAACCTTAAACATAACTGACAACGGCCTCAATTCATACGCATAAGCATAACTGAACGTATTCGAATACTCAATAGCACTGAAAGACCTCTTATCCAAAAGATTCCTTCCCTCAAGGATGAACTCGAACCTCCTGTACTTATATGAAGCCGAAGCATTCATGAACACCATATTCCTGTCATCACCCTCGATCTCTCCACAGAAATAATGCTCCGCACCCACATTCAGCAGCACCCGCTTTGCAATCACAAAGTTCAACGCTCCGCTCTGCCTCAGCGTACCAACCGGCTCCACATCATTATATCCATCAACCGAATGCACCGAATAACTGCCCGAATAATCCAGGATCACGTACTTCCCGATATTTGAATTCACATTTGCCCCGACGCGATAACTGTCCATCGTCACGGGCGTAACCTCACCCTGCACCATTGTCTCGCTCCAGTTCCTCGACCATCCTCCATTAAGGCTGACAGAAGTAGAAATTGCACTGAACCGCTTGCTTGCCCTACCATTCGCCGACAATCCCGACGACACATTATTCCTGTCAATAGCCTCCGCAATGAATGAATCACCCTCATACAGATTGTTCACAGTCTGACTCCTGCTCGACCTGAAATAAGACACATCAGCCGAAGCAAACAAAGAATTCATCGGATTCGAATAAGATATATCCCAACCGTAATTCTGCGTATTCGTCCTAGCACGCTCTCCATCCTTTCTGCTCACAGACTTGTAATTCCTCATTATATATCCGCGGTAAACATCATATACATCCCCCAGATCCACATTATATGCTCCATAAGCGCTCATCTTCAGATTGTACGAAATCTTCCAGTTCATAAACAACGATGGCCGTGCAAGAAAATGATCCTTGCCATTGATGATAGCCAGCTCCAGAGGACTCGCCAAACTCATATTGAAACTATGCTTCGAATAAGCGATCTGCGGCTCCACAAACACATCGTACCTTCTCCATCTGCAATCATTCATAAGACTGTCGGCAACGCTTCCGGACCACTCCAAAGGAGAAAGAACAGAATTCAGATTCTCCACATTAGCATTGAATCCTCCCTTGAGATAGAAGTTCCAGAATCCCGCCCTATATGAAGTGGAAACATAATTCCTAGTCCTGAACTTCTCTGCCCGGATATATTGCTGCGTACCTTCCTGTCCTGCACCTTCATCGAAATACTCAGAGAACACAGCGGGTCTTACTTGAAGCTCTGAAGTCAGCCTGTTATAGTCAGTATTCGACGAAAAATCCACCTGCCATTTGCCGAACCTGCGTATCAATCTTAACTCATTGTTCAAAGTGATCCTCGGCTGCTTATGACTCTGCGAAACCTCCTCATCACCAATCACAGTACCGCTGCTCCTGTTCCATCCGCCGTTGAACGAAAACCTGTTGTTCAGATAGTTCTTATTGGAATTATTCATATACTTCAAAGCCACCTGAAGCCTGTCAGATATATTCTCCGCATCAATATTCTCATAGATGTCCAGCGGATCCTGCCCCGGAATGAAATACGAAGTACTGTTCTCTCCAGACTCGTTCCTCCTGTCGTGGATATAATAAGCGTTCACAGTCAGATCAGAGTCCTCACCGATCTTGTTGATGGTATTTATCGAAACCGAATGGATGTTGTTCCTCAGATAAAGTCTCTCGTTCACAGGAGGATTGCCAGGCTCCTGCACCCCGGTCAGCCTCTCTGCCTCCCAGCCCATACCCATAGAAGACTCCAGTTCCCTCGCAACATCCTCTCCGGTATTGTTCGTCTTATAAGTCATAATGGTCTGGAACTTCTTGCCGAAAAACATAGGAGTCACTTCACCGTTCCACAACACAGGCTGATAACCGGCTCCACCCTGAACCACTCCGTTCCAGGCACCTCTCGCTCCGGACTTCAGAATCAGATTGATAGCAGCCCTGTCAGAAGCCACCCAGTCCTGCAGTACCTTGATAGGCTGATGGTCCTCATACACCTCCACCTTTGCAATGTCGCTAGCCTGAATGTTATTCGTAGCAATGCCATACTGACCGCCCAACATATCCATCCCCTCTACATAGAACTTATTGATAGCCTTTCCCTGATACTTGATCTGTCCGCTCGGAGCAACCTCGATTCCCGGCAACTTCTGCAGCACGTCGCCGATGCTCCTGTCAGTAGAATCCTTGAAGTTGGCCACATAGTAAGACACGGTATCCTTCTTCCTCTCGATCGCACTTGCCTCGACCTTCACCTCCTTGATCTTCAAAGCAGAATACTCCACAACGAAATCCAATCTTCCAACGCCAGCCGGAACATCCTTGCTGACCTTCCCGAGATTGAACCCTGTGACAGTAACCCTCACGGAATCAGCCTCACACCTGAATCTCACCTCATACCGACCCGCACCATCGCTGCTGCCATAACTATAAAGTCTCTTCCCGTCTGTACTCTGCACAAGCACATTAGCCCCGGCAACCGCCTCGCCGTTCCTCTCCGCAACCGCACCGGAAATAGATCTCTCCACGACGGGGTTCTGACCATAAAGAGTCATAGTCATAAACAACAGGAATATGTATAGATGATTCTTCATTTGATGTCGGCTACAGGATATATTCAAGGTCTGGCAAGATATATTGTTCCGGTATTCTCCGTCCGTTTATCAACACTGTAGGAGTACCTGAAATGTTGTTTTCAATGCAGAATGCCCGATGCTGAGTAAGTATATCGTAATATCTGTCATCTCTTTTCCAAGATAAAGGTATATTTGACTTTTTGTAATAATCTTCAATAAGAGCATTTACAGCCTCCCACGATAAATTCCCATTATGAAACTGCTCAAGGATATAAGCTGCTACCAGTTCGGCTCTTCGGTCATTCTTCTTGGTAAGAAATATGAGTTCTATGTTATAATCAGATAACCGCCATAACTTCTTGTGAATCCTATGACAGAACGGACAATGAGGATTGATGACTAAAAGAATTGTGGGTTTGGAATTGTCTGTTATATTCGAGATTGTATGCTCCGGTATCTTTGAAATTGCACATTGCTGTTGTCTCATAAGTCCCCAGAATATGTTCGTGTCTGAGACTAATGCTTCTTTAACAGATTTCAAAGATTTCAGATCTCTCTCGCTATTCAATAAATCCTTCAACTTGATCAATGCCAGAAAGACAATGAAGAATGCGACAGCATAAGTCAATGTAAGTCTGGTAAACTCTATCTCTGCTAATGAGGAGACAACCAATGTGGATTGACCGACCAGTAACAAGTCAATTGTTATACACAATGGACAAGCTTTCTTGTTAACGAACATCCATATTGCAGAATAGATGACAAAGGCTATTGCTGTCAATGGGTATAATGAGACGGCGCCAATGGAATAATCAGGTAAAAAGGAAACAAATGTTATAGTGATGAAATATGTCAAGGATAAGTCACCTATTGAAATATGCCCCAGTATTTTTGATCCTTTTGAGCCTATGACTTCCTGACAACGGTCGTGTCCTTTAATATTGCATAACCCAGCCAAAGGGTTATTGATCTTGTTCTCTTTAAGATATACTGCTGCTGATATGATTATTCCAGCAAGTCCGCTGGCTAGAAACAGGACATTCTGAAAGCCGTCAAAACTCAATATTGAGCAGATTAATATTAGCAAAGACGCACATAAATAGAATACAGCCTTCTCCTTCAGGTGCCACATCAGTTGGCCTAAATAATATGATGCTGATTTATTTGAACTTTGCTTGTTAGATGGATCCACTGTTAGGATATAACCATTCCATATTTTTGTAAAATCCTCCAATGGAACGATAATTTCCTTATCATCCTCTCCGACTATAGTTACACTTTCGTTCGAAACGGCTTTGATCAACACAAAAGATGCTCGGGTTCCAGTGGTGGGGACAATTGCAGGATAGACGATTGATGTGAGTTGATCAGGATTCAAGTAATACACATAATTCACGACACCCAATTCATCCAAAGTATCACTGATCGACCTGATGCTGTTAGGCATAGGGTGTCTATGATAAATCTGGGATATTGTACTGCAATCGCGGCATATGCCGTGCTCTGCAATACAATGATGAATGAGTCTAGTTGTTGTGTCGGAATTATGCATACTTCAAATTATTGTTTTTCTATCGGATTATATGGGTATAAGAAATGCCCAGAAGAAAATACTTCTTTCGAAGTTAAACCTCGTGTTTCATCATATATCAGTCTATATCCATCAACACCATCACTTGTAAGTATCGGATCATCGTGGGCGTTCTTTTCCATCTTTCTGTATTGTTCCCTTGAAACAACCTTCTCTCTCTTAGGATATCTTGTTATCTCTTCTCGCTTTTGTTCGATACTGATAAGACTGAATACATATTCATCATTTGAATCCACTGCTTTCATTATCAAGCCAGGCAAACCGTTGAACTTCCATAGTCCGCAATCGACCGGAATTTCAGGAGTGAACCATACCGCCCACACTCTCCCTGCATACTTTGTAACGGCTTTCTGACAAATATATCCTGCTACTTCCTCTGTTTCTCCGGTCAATTCCCAATTCATTCTCGGCAACTTCTCATCATACCTGAACATTGTATTTTTAACCTCTGGAACAAGACCATAATTGATCAGATTGCCTGTCTTAAGGTTGCGATATACAGACGATGCCATTACTTCCTCACACCCTTTGCTACGCTTATATTTCTTTTCATCCGGATGCCCGTTGGGAAGTGTATAAAGCATATTGGTTCTCCAAGTGCTTTCCCCGTATGTCCAACTATATTCATCGCCAATAAGACATATGACCCTATCCTGATATTTAGTCGTGAACAAGGTATCACACAAAGCCATCAGTTCATACTCTATATGAATTTTACTGTCTCCGATCTTCAAAGGATTGCTTAAATCGCAATGTGAAAACATTGGTGGTGAGTATCGATAGACATCTTGATAAATGACATAACCTGGTCTTGTAACAAAATCTTTCAGCGTCCTTTCTCGATATTGAGCACTTCCACTAAATGTGGCAGAAAAGACGAGAGTGAGTAATAATAGCTGAAATTTCATACATAAGAACTTTATAATTGCACTCCTACTGGAACTCAAATATCAATGAGTACCAGTAGGAATACAATGATGCAACTAGTCTTCTGTACAATTTACCTGTCCAGCACCAGTGATGCCATGGACGATGTCAGCTGCTGCAACATGGCCAGTAGCATCAACGTGATGAATCTCCTTTGTTCCATCTGCAAGGAATGCGACACATTCGAATGTTGTGAGATCGTTGTTTCCGCCCTTAACGGCGCTCATCTGCTTCTTTGAAAGCTGAGTTTTAGTTTTCATAATTGAAAATGTTAATTGGTTACCTACTCTGTCTCGGGATTTTCGGTTTCCTCCCATGTTATAATGAAATTATCCTATTCTATTGTAAAATATCCCTCACCATAATAATACTCACACGAAATATATAAAGTGTAATGTCCATCAATCTCCGGAGCAGGCAATGTAATTGATACCATCCCATCATACACAATTGCACTTTCAATAAGATTACCGTAACTGTCAACAACACCTACTTCTCCTGCACCGATTTCACCCATATTAATAATGATAGAAGAGGTCGAATAGTAGAGGGTAGCTTCAACAGGGTTAATTAATGATCTTATTCGTCCTCCATCAGGCATAGACGAGCCAATCAATATTATTGTCTGCTGGTTTCTTTCTGGCTTTTCATCATCAGCCATTACTGTCATACTGCATAGTGCAGCGAGAATAAGAATAATGTAGCGTTTCATTTTTCGAATTGTTTTTGGTTTGTGCTGCAAAAGTATCGCGGCCTCATTCTCACCTGCAAATTTTTAGTCTCACTTTTAAAAATCGGTAAGATATTGATTTATAACGACTTACCCCCCCCCGTTATTTTCTAAGCATTTAGATACATATAGAAAAACTCCCCGATAACCACTTGATTATCGGGGAGTTACAAAGGTGAGACTATGCTATCTCAAAGTGAGACTACTATGTATGAAATTCTTGCAATTTTTGCTTAAGAAATACATCTATCTGCGTTCCACCCTTTGGAATATCCAATTTCTGTCTAATAGTACTGTTAACATTATAGATTGCCTTGCGATTAAGATACTCTGAAATCTCGGCTCCGTTGAAACCAATACAATACAAGCAGCAGCAGCCGATCTCCCATTCTGTAAGATTTCTCTTACGAAGGTATGCCATAAACTTCGGATGAGAGATCATAAAGGTCTTCTTTGTGGATTCCAGAAAACCCTCTCTGTTCTCCATCAATTTTCCGAGTTCAGTATACGCTATCTTTTCAAAGGAATCTGAGAGTTCTGCCAGAATGAACATATTAAGAACATTCAACCTCTGTTCGACAGAAGCAAGAATATCCTTATCTATTGATTTATCTTTCCTGATTTTCTTGAGCTGCTCTATCTCGGCTTTGAGTGAAGCATGCATCCGCTCAGTCTCTTCCTTCTCTTCTCTAAGAAGAACACACTTTGCTTCAACCTGTTCTTTTTCTCCAACAATAGTCCTTCGTTCTTCATCGAATTTGATTTTTTGAATGCGCTTCTCTTCTTTAATCTTTCTCATTCTCTGGAAAAGAATTATAAAAAGGAGAATAAATACAATCAAGGATAGGGTGACTACTACTATATACAAGGTTTGTTTGACAGACTTGAGTTCTGCCAAATATTTATCTTCCACGTACTTAGTATCACTTTCCAAAATATTGACATTCTCTTTGCCAGTAATACTAAAATATTCCTTGAATGCAGTTATTGAGTTTTCATAATCATTCAACCCCTCATATACCAAGGCAAGAGTCCAATAGTAAGCAGCATTAAGACAACCACCACTATCACGATATTTTAAGATAGAATCTAATGCAGCATCAAAATCAGATATTTCCAGATAAGCATTTGATATATTAATCCAATTAATATATTGGGGCGAAGATATTTCAGAAATATACTCATTGAGTATAGAATCAGTACTGATTACTGTATCAATCTGTGACAAATACAGCATATTTGAAAAATATCGGCTCTTATTATATTCATTCAAATACTGCCAATGCGACTTCACTATATCAAGATGTTCATAAGCTTTAACGTATTGTCCCAACTGCATATGCAAACTTGCCATATCATTGAGCGTGGCTATATATTGTAGAGTATCTTTTGATTTCAGAAAGTATGATGATGCGACTTCTTCCTGACTCAAGGCACTTTCAAAATCATAGGAATATTGATAAAGACTCATCTTTGCCGTATATAAACGGGCTATTATACCATAGTCACGACAATCCTTAACATATTGTTCAGCTTCTACATAGCTCTCCATTGCTCGTTCCATATCACCCGCATTCAAGGATACCACCCCGTTATAATAATAAGTAAGTAATTTCTCCTTGGCAGTCCCGTGGTTCTCATAATATTTGACAGCTGGAGCGATGATGCTGTCGCTTGCCACATCAATATAATTCTTGTCCAACGCCATCGTGTAGAGCAATGCGAATCGGGCACGGACCTTACGGGTGGTCAGCATTTCCCTATTTATGGACTCCAGAGTCTCGAGAGCCATTTCCGGATTATCCTCCAAATGTACATCTGCAGCATCAAGATATCTTTCCACTTCCGTAGTGTCAGCACAGGATACAAGAAGGAATCCCGACAATAATATATATAATATGTGCCTGGTATTCATAATCTACTGATGATAGGATGAAATTCAATACAAATATAGCCACTAAATATGTAACGACATAATACATAGCAGAAATGACACGTAATTATGCACTTTTTACCACTATACGCTAAAACAGATCCTTTCTGATACGCTCAACAGCTACGTAGAACTCGTCACCACCCTGATAATGCAGACCATCAAGCAACGGGAAGACATATCCTTCCATAGCCCCCTTCATATAGTTGACAAGACGACGCCTCTGAAGAGGATACATATCTCTGTCACCCTTAATGCGTGAGCAAAGTTCCTCCGTCTCTGAAAGATGCGTCATTATCATTCTGGCCATTATGTCATCCCTGTCCAGTTCGGCCAGATGTCTGACTCGGGAGAACAGGGACAAATAGATTGTGACAGACTCCCAGGAACGTCTCAGATCGACGACCTGTGCAAGATATGCGGAATAACACGACGACGCCTTGCCGTCCTTTACAGAGTTCTTCAGAGTTGCGATGTTACGCTCCACATTCAGGACCTGGCGGCAAAGGTCGTCATATTTCTTCTGGAAAGCCAGCATATGCTCCTCCCTTGTCTGCATTCTGGACAGAAACAATCCCTCTGTAGACCCGGCCCTGCGTATAAACACCACTGCCGTCACAAGGATGGCACACAGAAGGAGTGCAACGACACCCATCATCACACAGACAGTCGTCATGCTACAAGAATAACCCATATTCAAACATATTAACACTTACTACTTTCCGGATGCGTCAAAAGGGCATCCACCGGATACAAAGTTAAGCATTCATAGTTTGACATCAAAAAAAACAGTCTTACAAAAGTCTTACAGCCACTATTGATTATCAATAAGTTACAATAGTGTTTAAAAGAAAAATCTTTCACAAGTTTGACAGAGTCTCATATTGCATATTTTCAGATACAACTGGGAATATTTGGAATAACGAAAGCGTCTGAAGTCCGCCAGGAAACAAATAATCCGGTCTGAAAGGCACATCGATCTTTCCGGCCGGATTATATCGCATAAGAGGGTTTGCTTACTAATAGTTGGTAGGGTGAATCATGAAATAGCTCTTCGGATGCTTGC
>JBGVNX010000056.1:0-41516 GCA_045126075.1 Candidatus Cryptobacteroides sp. | reverse complement strand
AGTCTTGCCGACCTGTCTTGCTCCCTTGAGAAGTAATGCTGACTTATTGTTTGCGTAATGCTTCTCAATGAAGTTGTCAAGTTTTCTTGATAGCATATCTGTATAATTTATATCCATATTAGATAGCATTTACACTTTTGCAGTGCTTTATTCTTACAATGCATACATTTTTCCAATGCAAATTTAGGAAAATTTTACATTTTTCCAAGAAAGTTTGATGATGTGCAATGTGGATGGTGGATTCTGATAGTGGATTTAATTATATGCTAAGAAGCATATGCGGAACAATGCCGTCTATCATTTTCTGAGGTACTCTGCAGCTCTTAGCAAGCTCAGGCCATCCAGCCGCAGTTTCACATACCTGATCGATGATTTCTGAGGCATTCTTAATATTATTGGCTTTTGCTAATGACAGAAGATCCGCTCTGGTAATGTTGTCAAATTTTCCATTTATAGACATCTGATGAGTTGCTGTCCACGCTCCTTTAGGGTTGAATGCAAATCCCATATCATAAGCTGGAGATAGACGCCACTGTCCAGATGGGTCCATAAGGAATGAAATATTCTTTGTGTGGTCATCCTGATTTCTGACAACCACATTGAACACAATCCTTCTGAACATCTCCTGAGCCTGGGAATATGGAAGGCGTAACCTTCTCATTACATTGAATGCCTGCTCATATGAATGCCCGTTCTTAAGTCGGAAGTCATAATGAGCCATTCCGCAAAGGGTCTGCATATGTAGCTTCTTACCGTTTTCCCTGTCAAATCTCTTGGTAAGGAAATGAGCTCTTCCGTTTTCCTCTATTAAAGAACATTCTGTCATGTCTATACCGCAGTTCTTGACTAGCTCAGAGAATGAGTATTCCAAGCGACCGAAATTCTCAGTTTCTTTAAATCCGGCTTCTGCTGTTACTCCGTCCAGTTTGATCAGGTAGTAATCAAATCCTTCCGGAGCAGAAATCTGACCGGAACGGACTTCGCCGGTCTCCTTGTTATATGCAATGATCGCTTTGGCTCTTTGACCACCTGCAGATGTTCCTAATCGGAGTATTTCCGCTATTGCAGACTTCCTGTCTACATCCAGATTCACTCCAAAGTCCTTCTTCTTTGACAGTGCCTCTCTAGCTACGTCTATCAGAGAGTCAATCTCAAACTTCATGTTTGCATCAGATGATGGACCGGTTGCAGGTTCAAACTCAAGTGCACCCATACATCTCTGCCCAAGGAAGCATAGTGATTCCACAGGATTACTTGTTGTTCTACCTGTCATTGTCAGCCACTGATCGAACAAAGCACGTCCATATGTATCAGGCAGTGAGTCTGCCAACATGCCAGGAAGGCCGTTGAATGTGTCCCAATTCAAACTTCCGAATGAATATATGCGTCCTTGCTGTACTGGCATCATAATAGGGGAGGGCTCAATACCTTTGCCGACAAAATCATTGTCATATTCAAATCGTGCAACTCTGTAAGAATCATCCCAAACAAATGTTCCGATATTTTGTCCGAACATTCGGACCTTTGCTACATCTACCATTCTGATTCCTCCTTATCGGTTTTAATCTGTCCAACTGCGCGTTTGCGGGTCTGCTTCTTTGATTTGTTGACCATATCATAATATTCACTTGGGCTCATCTGCTCTTCCTCGAAAAGCGTCGCGATGCTTTCTAACATTCCAAGAGTTCTAAGCACACGTAGCAAAGAATCAAATGTGCCGATTTTACCCGACTCTATCTTCTTGAGTGAAGACAGAGAGATTGATGAGGCTTCTGCCAAACTCTGTTGTGTTATGTTTCTTTTCAGCCTGACAGCTTTGAGCTTGTTTCCAATACGTTTAACAAGTTGGACATCAGATAGTGTGTAAAAATCTTTCATAATAGATTAAAAATAAACTATTGTGTAGCAAATATAGTAATAATAGTTTAATTTGCAACCATAGCAACAATTATGCTATTAAATAACTACTGGCACATGAAATGGCTTGTGGGAATCAAATAAGACATTTTAAACGAAAATTAAAGATTAGAAAAGCTATAGATGTATTTTGATGTTTTCCGATTTTAACATAATTTTTTGGTGATGAAAATATGAGGTAAAAGAGGTGACATTTACTGATAAATGTTGACAAAAATTTTCTACCGTTATTCTATCGCATAAGGTCTAAAGTACTGATAATCAATAAGACCGAAATGCTGGAGTGGTAATTCGATTACCTCTTGAATAGAATAACCTCCCTGGTAGTTTTGATGTGAACCCCGAAAGTTTTTTGTCTAACTTTCGGGGTTCATGTCATATTGCTACGGGGAGGTTTTGTTTTTGCTGTTTTTTAATTTATCCAAGGGGACACCCATCAGGACCGCAAGTCGTGCCTTCTTCGCAGATAGTCAGGGTCTTCTGCAGAGCCTGCATAAAGACCTCCACAGACTGAGCGCCGGAAACTGCCAGACGATCCTCAAAAATGAAAAAGGGAACGGATTGAATACCATACGTCTAAGACTCGCGAATATCGGCATTTACCTCTTCCATGTACTGATCAGAGTTGAGAACTTTCTCCGCCTCCTGCACATCCAGCCCCATATTCTTCACCATCTCCAGCAAATCCTCGTTATGATTCAATTCCTTACCCTTGGTGAAATAACCGTCCATCACGGCAATGGTCATTTCATTCAGCTTTCCGTATGATCCCGCCCACTTGCACAGCCGGTGTGCCTTCTTGGTATTGCAAGAGCGCATAATGTCGTAATTGAAATCGAGGCCAACACTCTTACCCGCACCCAGAACCTGTGCTTTCATGGCAGGATTTCCCACTGCACCGGGGCCGTAGACCTGTCTGATAAAATCATAGATAGGCATAGAGTATTCAGAGGGAGAGGTAGGATGTAGTTGGAAGGCTTTGAACTCCACCTCCACGTCAGTCTGCTCCAGTCTCTCAATTGCCTGATCCAGCCTTAACTTGCCCACATAGCAGAACGGGCATACCATATCAGAAAAAACTTTAATCTTCATCATTTTAATTGCATAGCAAATTTAGATTTGTATGTATAAAGCTATAAGATGTTGAATGAAATTGCAAGTCGGTGGAGGAGACCTACAAGACCTGAGAAAAGATTCTGGCAAAGGATTCTTTTGCTTTTTCTATGCGCGGCCTTTTTTCCCACTCTTGAGGGATTACCTCTTCGCAATCCTCCTGATCGGTCAAGAAAATGTCCCGCTGCTGAATTGCCAAATCAGAATCATACATGAAGGCATTTATCTCAAAGTCCTGTTCAAATCCCCTGAAATCAATGTTCGTAGATCCGATTGTGACAAAACTGTCATCGATGACAAGTGTCTTAGCATGCATATATCCTTTTCTGTAGAAATAAATCTTCATTCCTGCGGCCAATGCATCCGCGATATATGACTTTGACGCCAACGGAGGGAGGATGCCTTTGTCGCCGCGATATGGAATCATTATCCTGACATCCACTCCGCTCAACGCTGCGTTCTGAAGGACCCGCATCAGAGGTTCCGGAGGTATGAAATACGGTGACTGCAGATAAGCATAACTCCGGGCAGAAGCAATGGCAGTCATATATGCCTGCATCATTATGTTCCATCTGTCCATCGAGCCGCCTGTGACTATCTGCATCAGAGTATTGCCGCAGGGATGGTTGTATGGATACATTACATCACGATCGGGATCATCTCCTTTGGCAAACTTCCAGTCCGTGAGGAAAGATGTCTGAAGTTCCGATACTGCAGGACCGGTTATCCTGATATGGGTATCACGCCAGATTCCCCATTTCAGGCCTTCTGCGTATCTCTGTGCCACATTCATTCCTCCCATATATCCGACCTTGCCATCTATCACGACGACTTTACGGTGATTGCGGGAATTATAGTCTCGCGAGAGAATGGGCAGAAATATCCTTATGAACCCTCTGACCTGAATACCATGTTCTCCGAGTCTTCTGTAGAATCGTCTCGGAACCATCATATTGCCGGCCTCATCATAAATCAGCCGCACCTGCACACCTTCTTCAGCCCTGCGGATCAGTGCATCTGCAACCTTCCTTCCTGCTGTATCGTCCTCAAACTTGAAAAACAGTATATTTATATGATGGCGGGCATTCTCGATGTCGGTCACAAGCCGGTCTGACATGGTTGTGAAGTCCGTCATTATCTCTATATCGTTACCGGAAAGAGGATATGCCCTGTTCGCTTTATATAACATTGTAGCCAACTGCTTGTGCCTGTCCGGAATATCACTGACTATATCATCACTCTGGATTGTTTCTGTCATACCTTTGAGCCGGTCATATTCTTCTTTTCTGACCAGCCTCCTATGCCTGTTGTCCATACCAAACAAGATATATAGAATGATACCGATGAATGGCATGAATATAAGAGCCATACACCAGGCAATAGTCTTGACAGGATTCCTGTTTTCGGTAATTATCACTAAGATTGTTCCGAGAACAACCGTCAGAATGAATATGTATTTCAAAGTCTCCAGCATCATGCGGTTCTTTTCTTCTTGAATATGTACAAGTTCTCGATGCAGAAATTGAGAATCCCAGAGACGCACATTGCAAGAAGATTACATATCACAACATCCCATCCTGTGAAATTCTCAATAAGCAGCATCACGCCAAGCCTTAAAAGGAATACAATCGAACACGTAAGGTTATATACACTATAAAGTTTAAAGAATCTCCTCACCGATGCATAAGGCCGTTTTCTGGTCCTGTCCTTCCATACATAGAAGTATGAAATCATATAATTGACAACGACAGCACATTGAAACGAAATCAAAGGTGATATGATATATTCTCCCCAGTACCCTTTCGTAAAGACAAAATCAGACAACAGCCAAAGTATAAGCGTGTCCACAACGCTTCCTACAGCGCCTGTGCCCATGAACTTCAAATATCTTTTCAGAACTTTGAACATCAGTTAGTCTCTCTTTGGCATAGGATCGATTTCCTCATAGCCCTTTATGTCATTATGGACAGTCGTAAGGTGCATCATGGCCAATATAATGACTATCGCTATACCGATGTAGTCAAGAGCCTTGAAGGTGAATTCGCTGCCAAATATCACGAAACTATGTGAGAATTCCCTCAAAGGACTGATTGTGGCAAACAGAGTATTTATGAGGATCATTATTATTCTGAACTCAGTCGGTCCCATCTTGGCGTATGTCAGATTGAACTCTTTCTTCAGATGGGCGTTGATGCTGACATTGATAGTCATCAACAGGTACATGACCAAGGCCAGCAGCGCAATCTCCAGATGCATCAGCCCGGATAGACCGACCCCGACAAAGATCATTACTTCATTGATGGCATCCACCGTATGGTCAAGATAATATCCATATATCGGACGCTGTGTATTTCGAACTCTTGCCAGTGTTCCGTCCAGCGAATCTCCATACCAGTTGATGATGAAGCCCAATGAACTCAGCCATAGGAAATTGATGTTATGTGAAGCAAGGATATATCCGGCAGCAATCACAACAGCTCCTAATACACCTATATACGTCAGCATGTCGGATGTCACCCACCTTGGCTGTCGCTGCGCCAGCCATACCAACACCTTCTTTTCGAGCGCATTAAGGACTGATGTCTGTATCCTTAGTGCATCTACATTGTTCTTTTCCATGTCAATATTGATTATAAACCTTATTCCTTAAAAAATCTCTGAACTGACAGATGTCAGTAAATTCAGACTGCTGTTTAGGCGTAATGACAGGGCCAAGCGCTATCCTTGTCCTTTTATTCCTTTTGTTAAACACCTCCGACGGCAGTCTCAGCAGACGGACTTTCCAGTCT
Source organism: Candidatus Cryptobacteroides sp. (assembly GCA_045126075.1). Classification (GTDB taxonomy): domain Bacteria; phylum Bacteroidota; class Bacteroidia; order Bacteroidales; family UBA932; genus Cryptobacteroides. Next base: position 35,697 of record JBGVNX010000056.1, on the reverse strand, counting down.
ATCAGCCCCAGCATATAATAGAAGTCAGAATTCCTGTCGAGGAAATGTACCGGAACGATAGGGACATTCAGCTTCTTGATCAGTCGTATGACGGGCTCCTGCCATTCTCTGTCCCTGATGCATCTGTCTTTCAGGCTCAGGTCAGAAATCGCTCCAGAAGGGAATATCCCTAAAGGATGTCCGGACCTGACATGTGCAACAGCATCCCTGATGCCCTGTATGCTGTCTTTTGTCGGGGCAGTCCTTTCAGTTGTCGTCGGGGTCACGCAGATGAAGTTATCTTTCATGGTCTCTATTCTGCTTAGAAACTTATTGACCATGACCTTGTAATCAGGACGCACCTTCCCGAGCAGATCAACTAGCATAACTCCGTCTATATGACCGTATGGGTGATTGCTTATGGTAATAAAAGGACCATCTGGAAGTTGTTCAAGAACATCCGCATTATGTATTTCATATTCCACACCGATATCTTTCAGAACGGCAGAAGCAAACTCAGGGCCTCTGAATCCTGAATTTCTATCATACAGATCGTTGACCTTATCAACAGCCAGCATACGCATCAAACCCTTACAGAAAGCGTTTCCACACTTTCCGCGAAACAGAGGCGTCGCCTTTTCCAGTTCAGTTATTGTCAGAAGTGGCATGTCCAGATTTCTACAAAAATTATGAATTACGATACTCCGTAGGTGTCATGCCTGTGTGCTTCTTGAAGAACTTGTAGAATACAGTCTGATTTGAGAAGCTGAGCCTGTATACAATCTCCTTGATCGGCATTGTGGAATATTTCAGAAGATTCTTTGCGTCCAGCATTATATAGGCATCAATCCATTCGGGAGCTGATTTCCCGGAAATCTCTTTACACAATCTTGACAGATATTTCGGACTTATGCATAGTCTGTCTGCATAGTAAATCACCTGATGCTCCTTTGAATAGTTTTCATGAATCAGTTTCATGAACTGATGAAATACCAGTCTCTTGTGGTCGCTTCTCAAGTTTGTGGACACAAGACTTCTGCTTTTAATCTTGTCAACACTGGCAAGCCATTGACCTGCAGCAATGGAGGCCATGGAAGATACCAATGACCGAACAGCGTCCTGATTCATCCTCAGTCCGCTGTCGGTAATCCTTGCAAGTAGTTTCAGATAGTCCGTAAATACCTCCTGCAGATCATTGTCCAGATTGATTACAGGAGTCTCAATCAAAGTGAGACCTTCATTGAGTATCTTTCTGAAATCCACCTTCAGCTCTGAAACAAAGTTTTCAGACATTGCTATCATTACGAAGTGCAGCTGATCAGGTTCCTGACTATATATCCTTTCAACCTTGACGATATCCTGTGCGGTAACTATTACCAGGCTACCCTCTACTATATCAAATTCGTCCAGGTTGATTGACATTCGTATCGATCCCCTTACACAGAACAGAATGATATTGCCTTCAAGCCTGAGGGGTCTAGAGAAGTCCTTCTTCATATCTGTGTCATATCTGACATCAAATATGCAGAAATCCTCGCCAAGCCCCACTTGAGATGACATTGGGAAACTCTCCTTAAGAGTCTTGATATTGAAATCCTTCAAATCTCTCATATTATTCATGACAATCTACCTTTTGACATACAAATTTCAATCCCTTTAGCATAAATACGGCATTCAGGGAATGTTTGGGATAATACTGTCACCCTTTGGGATAATGCCTTGAATCCAAGAAATCACCAATTTTCCATTCGTTATCCGAAAGTTCAACGGCAATATCCCAAAGGTTTACTCATGGCACATATGGCAAATGAATTGCTGATTCGCCTTCGACACTAAAAATGTTGATATGAAGAAACAACTGACACTTGAAACTGACAAAAGGAAAGCGAAGGAGGGTGAATATATTGACATCAGATGGGATTGCCCGGTGTGCCCGGATTCGTTGATGCTGATCTTTGATTCAGGTCATAAGATTGACAAGATCGTGGTCTCGGATTCCGGATCAATACGGATAGCGGTACCAAATTGCAATGGAAAGTTCATTATCAGGCTTGTGGCCGGTATCGGCGGAAAGAAAGCGACTCAGGAGGTCATAGTACGCGTGGCAAACAACAGGAAAGCCGCACCAGCTGAGCAAAGAAACAGGCTAAGGATGTGGGGAGAGAAAATTCATGCAGGCTGGTGCGTTTTCAGGGCGCAGATGAAGTACTGGTGGCTCTCCCAAAAGAAATGGCAGAAAGCCTTATGGATCGCGATTCTGGCATTATGGCTTGGACTTTTACTGTTTTCCATCGCGAAACCTGATCCTGCCATCTCATCTTCAGGCAACAATATGACAGCATATATAACAGAATACAAATAATGGCAAAACTTACAATCAAGGAATTCGGACGAAACTGGTGGACACGTCACACCAGGCGTGACATTTACATCAACGGAAAGCATTCAGGGACTCTGGCTGGGGATGAAATGGAGATAGATGTAGAATCGGGACATTGCAAGGTAACGGTCCAGAACATATTCCCACACTTCACTTCGACGGCATACATCAATGTAGAAGAGAAAGCAGAAAACTATGTGACATTCAGAGATACCAAATGGTTCCTGAACTTTCTCATGGCACTGAATGTAGGTTTGATATTTCTCAGAGGACTTGTTCCGATGCCCCGCATCCTGAGACAGATAAGCAACATCTATACATATCTGTGGCTTATGTTCAGCCTTTTCAACCGCAACGGTTACTTTAAGACATTCGCATACTCCAAGGTTGCAATAGATACCCCAACTTATTCATAGACCAAACAATAATCAAACAATATAAATATGGACAGATATTTCGAAGACATGCTGCCGGCAGAAGAGCTGGAACAGCTGAAATTCATTCCGACAATTCCGGAATTCGTAACCTGGGTTGAGCAGAAATGGCACGACTTGCCTGCTCTATCTGATACAGTGAGTACATCTACATATGCGAAGATGTGTAACGACATTGCACACAAAAGAGCATTACTTAATTCTCTCGGCCTTGAAAAAGGTGACAAGGTTGCAATCCTTGACAATACGACACCAGAGGCTGTCGAGATGTTTCTCGCAGTTACTTCTGCAGGTTATGTCGCAATCAATCTTCCGTCACAGCTTCCTGAACAGGCTGTCATCGGTTGCTGCATGAAATTCAATGTAAAGGTGCTTGCATATGGGGAAGCATTCTGCAGTGTGGCGGAACTTGTTCCGTGCAAGACATTGAAGATCGATGAATTGGGTAACGAGACTGCTCCTGCAGCATCTGTCAGTCCTGATGATCCAGCTGCAATTTTCTTCACAGGAGGAACCACAGGTGCACCAAAGGGAGCGATTCTTCCTCATAGAGCGATCATGCGCGGCTCTCTGAACGGATGCTACGGTCCTGGAAAGCAACTCGCATGTCACAGGTATGCCAATATACTGCCGTTGAGTCACGTTTTCGGTCTTATCAGGGGTACGATGTCAGTATTATACACCGGTGGTCTGTGGGTTTCTGGAGCGAATGTGAAGGAAACTCTGGGAAAGATACCAGCAATCAGACCTACCTGCCTTGTTGCCGTACCAGGCATTTGCGAGATCCTGATGGGGCTTATCAAGATGTACGGAAAGGATTTCCTTGGTGGAGAGCTCCGTTTCATAATTGCTGGTGCAGCCAATGTGCCGCCTAAGCTCATAAATGAATTCGATGCCATCGGCATCAGCCTGTTTGCCGGATACGGCATGACCGAAGGCGGTAATCTTACCTCCGGAAATGTGGATGTCAAGGAGAAACCGACATCTGTCGGCAAGATATACCCTGGCCAGGAAGTCAAGGTCGTTGACGGAGAGCTGTGGATGAGAGGTGACAACGTGTTCCTTGGATATTATGGCGATCCGGAGAAGACTGCGGAAACACTTACCGAGGACGGCTGGCTCAAGACAGGTGACCTTGTCCGTTTTGATGACGAGGGATATATGTACATCACAGGACGCATCAAGAATCTCATCATCCTTTCAAACGGTGAGAATGTAAGTCCGGAGAGTCTTGAAGAGCCGTTCTACAAATGTGACAAGCTTCGAGATTGTCTTGTAAAGGAGGAAGATGGGGTAATCGCCATCGAGATTCTGCCTCGTATGGAAGAGTTCACGGGAGCAGAATGGGAGGAAGTGGAGAATTATTTCAAGAATGTCCTTGCACAGGTGAATGCAACTCTGCCTTCAACCCACAGAATAGCGAAGCTTACCGTCCGTAAGGATGACTTCAAGCGAACAGGAACCCTGAAAGTATCACGAAACTAACCTTTTATACTATGACCAAGGAATACATACTGAATGAACTGAAGACCATTTTTAAACAGATCAATCCCAAAATAGACACAGACAAGGTGACGTCTGAAACCAGGCTGATGGAAGATCTTGGATTGGATTCATTGACAATCCTCCTTATGAGCTTTGCCATCGAGAAGCGGTTTGAATTCAAATTCGACACCGTGCAGAAGTTCACGTCTGTGGGAGAAGTCATTGAATATATCACATTGAAGACACTATGAAGAAAGGTACAGAAGCCGTAGAAAGGACGACTTCTGCGCTTGTACGCCTGCTCCTCCGCCCTAAACCCTATTTCCTTGAAAAGGAGAAGCAGGCTGACAAGTTGCTTGAACCGTCCATACTCGTAATCAATCATACAAGCCATCTCGACGGCCCGATAGTCAATACAGTTTTCCGTAAGGACCGCATTCATAATCTTGCGGCCAAGGACAGGTTCGAGCAGAAAGGATTCGGATTCTTTCTGCGCCATACAAGATGCATTCCTATCGACCGAAACAATCCGGACCTCTCATGGGTGCACGAATCCTTGAGGGTGCTGCATGAAGAGAAGGAGAGCGTGGCCATTTTTCCAGAAGGAGCTCACGGAAAACACCGCGAACAGCTGCAGTTCCACTCGGGAGTGGTCATGCTTGCCGCACTTGCCAAGGTTCCGATTGTAATGGTGTATATCGATGGCCCGCACAAGATCTTGAGGAAACGAGCCAAACTGATAGTTGCTCCGCCATTCAGACTTGATCCTCCCATCTATGGCCTGAATTCTGATTATGTTGGTCAACAGACCGAAATCCTTCAGAATCGGATGAAAGACTTGATGAATGAGTTTATAAAGATAGACAAGAACCGAGCATAAGTTATGTCTTATAAGATACTCATATTGTCCTGTAACACAGGAGAGGGGCATAATTCCGCAGCAAAGGCGCTTCAGAACTATGCCCGCTCAGTCGGAATAGACTGTGATGTGCTTGATGCTCTGAGCCTTAAAAATGCCAGGATTTCAAAATTTGTATCTGGTTTGTATGATGTTTCAGTCAAGCTTTCTTTATTCAGCAGTATATATGCACTGGGCGAGTGGTACAGCGACAGAAAACATAATGGTAGATCACCGGTCTATCACCTATGCAAATTATTGCGGGGAAGGCTATCACAGGTCATATCATACAATGCATATAATGCCATCATATGCACCCATCTGTTTCCGGCAGAAATGCTGACATACTTGAGGCAGGAAAACAAATTGCATATACCGGCTTTCTTTGTTTCAACGGACTACACCTGTTATCCGTTTCTTGCTGAGACTGACTTGGAAGGATATATGATTGCACATTCCGATCTCATACCCGAATATGCCAGAAAAGGTATGCCAGCAGAAAAGATTTTTGCGACCGGTATCCCTTGTCTCTCTGGAGCATTGTATGCAAAAACTTCTCGTACTGAAGCACGCCAGAAAATAGAATCGGAATATTGGTGGGATTGCAGTTCATATAACGGCAAATGGTTTTTGATAATCGGAGGATCGATGGGATTCGGAAATCTTGAGAATCTTATAAATTACCTTCGGGACTCATGTGCTGCAGATGATAAGATCGTATGCGTCTGTGGAAAGAACGAACGTTTGAAACAGAGTCTTGGCAAGAAATTCAAGGACTCGTCTATGGTAAGGATCATAGGTTATACAGATAAGATTCCTTTGCTGATGGATGCTTGTGACGTACTGCTGACAAAACCCGGCGGACTGACAAGCACAGAAGCAATGAACAGGGGAATACCATTGGTGCACACTTTGCCGATAAAAGGCGTAGAAGACAAAAATGCACGATTTTATAGTGATAGACATATTTCGTTTTATAGCGATGACTACAGGAGTGCAGCTGGATATGCTGTAAAGTTGTCCAATGATAAGGTGTGCCAAAAGACGATGTCGGACGCTCAAAAGGATAACAGAACAATGGACTCATGTAGGCTGATAATCGATCATATAATCAGTAGGTTAAACAATAAGGCTTAAGGCAATGACCCGATTTTCAAGAATCATACTTACTCTTTCCACCCTGCTTCTGATTGCCCAGATCGTGTCTGTCATCTTTTTATCTGACGATGCTGCTGTAGGACATATAGCCTTCCAGCTGTTTGAGAATCTTCTGATGATCATTGTGACTCTGCTGCCTCTCATACTCGGTAAGATGATCAAGGGAGGGATCCCAAAAGCAATGGAAATTGCCTTTGTCGGATTCTGCTTTGCCTCATTGGTAATGGGTGATCTGTTTGATTTCTATGGTCGGTTCCCATGGTGGGATATTGTTCTGCATGCGATTTCAGGAATCATGCTTGGCATACTTGGCTATGCCATATACACTACCTTCAATTCAAGTGATACATCTTCACCGATATGGGTGTCAGTCTGGATAATATGCTTTGCGTTGGCAGCTGGGGCGATGTGGGAGATCTGGGAATATGCTACGGATGGCATCTTCGGACTCAATTCACAGGAATTCCTGATAAGCAGCGGAACGTTTGATTCTACGACTCCCTTACAAGGACGTGCAGCATTGAAGGATACAATGGAAGACCTTATACTGGACTTTGCAGGTTCAACAGTCATTGCAGTTGCTGCATTTTTTGATATGAAGAGAATACAACACAATCAATCTGAAAAAGGTGTCTCATGATTCACATCAGAAGACACCCAACCTAAAACTTAACCTATGAAAAACTATTCTGTGCTATATAAACAATGTCTGTACCATGTAACTTATCTGTGAACATATTGCAAATGCTTGGTTACATAAAGTATAACACTGCCGATATATTATCCGAAAGGATTACACCTTTATCCTATTGGACCCTAGAATTGGCCTATCATCTGGATGATGCTCCATGGCCGGCAACAAAAGACGAACTTATAGATTACGCCATACGCTCATGCGCTCCACTTGAAGTAGTGGAGAACCTGGAAGAACTTGAAGATGAACTGTACGAACGTATCGAAGATGTATGGCCAGATTATCCAACAAAGGAAGATTTTCTGTGGAATGAAGATGAATATTGATTGACATTCAAATAGATGTACTTATGATTTTCATAGTTAGTTTTGTGTAGTGTCCCACAACGATGTGAATCGTTGTGGGATTTTACATTCCTGCATAAGTCAACTTTCTCAAGGCTGAGTCGAACTTACAGAGTGTGTAAGCGTTCTCAAACTATGGCATCCGCTTATATAAGATGATCTGAGGGCATCCTATGGGAAATGTATAGGTGTTCATCATCTGATTAGCGGGACAGCAAGGAATAGCAACAAGGCAAATAACGCGTTATGAATAGAAATGGATTAAAAATCGGGGAGTTTTCACGCCTTTGTCGTGTCACTGTGAGGGCTCTGAGGCATTATGAGAAGATCAAGCTGCTTGTGCCGGAGATCATCGACTGAATAATACCGGATACCGGTATTATTCAGTCGTTCAGATGCAGAAGGCTATGAATATCGTACGCTTGAATTGGAATTTGGCGATTTGCCTCAATTCTGAAAGATATGATTGAATATAATCTTCGAAGCCGGCAGTGTCTATTCGTCTCTGCTAGTGGTGTATGCCGGTGTGAAACCCGGACGGAAGTTCATTGTGCAGTAATCAACCTGTTCGTTCTCTTTATAGATTTCTGTTATGAATTTTCCGCTAAAGGTGTTTATCTTGTAAGGATATGATGTGCCGGCACCCTCCCAAACCTTGCGTGTAATGATACCTTCAGAAGTGGTTGATGCTACAGAACTCATCCCGTTCTTTGCTGTCTCTCTGCATGACGCAACTACCCTCCAACTTTTGAGTGAGTCTGACGGCATCAGCCTGATATGGCTTGTAAGCTTATCCTCGACTGTGAATATCCATGTGCTGTCTTGCTGTGCTTCCTTAATGAGTGTAGGTCCCTCGGGAAGATTGAAATAATAGTCCACATAGGTGTCCGATCCAGAGTAATGATCATAATAGTCGATTCTTGCAAATTGCCATTGAGCATCATCATCCCAAATTGACTTGCCTTCTGTCGCAACTGTGAAGGAAATATTCTTAGTTTTGCTTCTGACACCATAAGTACCCTCGCCGTAGTCTGAAATCATACCATAGAACTCTTTGTCCGCAAGTTTTTCTTCATCTGTAGCATTGAGATATCTGTCAAGTTCTATTGCGGTCTCCAATACTTCTGCTGGCATGACTACACATTCTCCCATCTTCAAGAGAGAATAATCTCTGATGTTACGCCAATTCACAATCCTAGATGATGGATCACTGACCTGGCATGAAATTGTGCAAAGTGCAAGAAATATAATTATATATATTTTTTTCATATCCTTTCCTCCTTTTTAGAATCTATAGCCGATACCGAATTTACCTCCAAAATATGCTGTTCCAAGAGAAGTTTCACCAAATGCAAAGATTTTCCTTCCGGCAGTGAATCCTATTGGAGAAAACTGAAAGGTAGGGTAGACCTCGAAATACTTATCGTACTGACCAAGACCGAGACCAAGGCCAATTCCGCTGTAGAATCTGACATTCTTAGCATTAGCCCAGTAGAATCGAGCATGCGGCATGAGTGTGAAGGATATTCCACTGGTGTTTCTTACGAAACTTCCATCAGATTTGTCATATACTCGTCCCCACATTCCGTTGAATCCGGCTTCCACTGCAAGAGTGAACCACCTTCTGAAGTGTATGCTGAATTCTCCGGAAATGAGTCCAGTCATATATTCAGGCCCCTGATAGGTTCCATACATATTATTAAGGGACGCATAGTTATAATAAGGATCCACATCATACTTCATAAATGGGCTGCCTCCGCCGTTGGGAAAATTCGCGGCTTCAAGTATCGGATATCCGCTCCATCCGAGTCTCACCTCATATTTATACGGGAAATTATCCAGAAACTCCTGCTTACGCAGTTCCCTCCAATCCTGGGCTTCAGCCTGCATTGCGAGCAGAACAGCAAGAGCACATAATATAATCCGTTTCATAGACTTTTTTATAGATATAACTTAGTACATTTAGAAATACTTCCATAAGATGCACATTGTATTCTCTTTGTGACACACAAATCAAATTTATCTTATTTCTTTTCACCCAATACACACCATCTTACAAACGGGATGTGCTTGAGCACCTCATAGAGAATCGGTGAGAGTGTGAATACAGCAATTGTCAGAATGATATACATGTACACTGGAGGCAACTGAGTCTTGACCTTCAGGAAATAGCCGACTGTGGCGATTACTAGATAGTGTACGATGTAGATGCCGTAGCTCGAACGTGTCATATATGAGGCGAATACTCCTGTCCTGTCAAACGAGGTCTTGAACCAGCCCATCATCGCAAGGCACATAAGCCATCCGTAGATATTGTTCAGAGGAGCACTCAAATACTTCGGCAATGTGTTGTCCTGACCGAATCCTGTTACCGTCAGGATGATGCCAGAGACCAGCGCACATGCCATGAGAGGAATCCATGCTCGGCCCACAGTTTCCTGAACCCTGTCATGGGAGAATACAAAATATCCCATGAGGAAAGGAACTAGGTAGAATAAAGGCTTGTAGAGGTTCCATAGTCCGTTTGCACCGGCAGGATCAGGCTCCATTATAAGGGTCTGGTGACCGAGCCAAAAGAACACGCCCATCAATATCAGTGCAACTAACCCTGTCTTGCCACAGAGTTCCATGAACTTGCCTTTTGCATCCATCTTCCTGACGATGAGCAGAACAAGAGACAGCAGCCAAAGGTCCTGAATGAACCATAACGGACCGATGCCGCTGATAGACCATATCAGATATTTTACAGGACCTGGGAGTGTCGCAATACTTTCTGCAGCTGGTCCGGTCATGGTGTTTATCCATCCTATACCCGCACTCAAGAAGAAGATTCCTATTGTTGATGGAACAAGGAGTTTTCTTGTACGTGTCTTGAACCACTCCTTGGCAGGCCGTTTTTCCAAGGCATATCGTGCACTGACTCCTGCAAGGATGAACAACAGAGGCATAAACCAAGGGTAGAGTATGTACATTACTACATCCTGATACTGAGGTCCGTCACCAAAGCCTCCTATTCCTCCGAAAACACCTTTATTGTTGTAGAAATAAATGACATGATAAAACAGAACAAGAAGGACTGTCACCCAGCGAAGATTGTCTATCCAATGTTTTCTCATTTTGTCAGTCCCTCCATGACCTGACCTACAAGGTCCTCGAAAATCTGAGTCTTTACTAGTGCCATTCCGTTATTATCCCCAAGCAGAAGTAGAGCATCTCCTGGTTTTATGTCATACTGTTTGCGTGCATCACGAGGAATTACGATTTGTCCTTTGTCACCTACCTTCACGACTCCGAAGATGTATTTACCGTCTTTTTCTTGCATAAGTTAGAATAATTAGAAATTTCCCACAAATATAACTAAATTCAAATATATTTCACATGATACTTACCTTCTACCTTGATATCCGCGTTCTGTCCATGAATTCCCTCGTATTTGTAAAGAGATACTGCTGCTAGTTTTCTTTATGAAATCTCTGCAAGTCTTGCAAAATTCCGTATCTTTGAAAGATGAAAGATAGATTCTTTGGCCTTTTCTGTCAGACTGACAAGTACAAGACAGTGGATGCAAAGGAGTTTGCAACCTTCATCAAGGATACCGTCAATCTGACCTTCCTTGATGTGCGTACAGCAGCAGAGCACGCAGAAGGTTTTATTCCTTTACTGCCGCAGGAAACAAGACCATAAAACCATAAGAGATGGAAACCATACTGAATTATCTCCGACAGCTTGAGACAAACAATAACAAGCTATGGTTTGATGCTCATAAAAGTGAGTATCAGGAGGCTCGTGCTCGCTTCAATGCCATCGTGGAGAAACTTATCGAAGGAGTGTCCGCTTTTGACCCAACCATCAAAGGAATCGGAATCAAGGAGAGCACATATCGCATCCATAAGGATATGCGTTTCTCAAAGGACGGCCTTCCGTATAAGACACATTTCGGGGCGTACATCTGCAGAGGAGGCAAGAAGTCAGGATTCAGTGGATATTACTTCCATATTGGGACAGGCAGCGGGGTAAACTATCCTTGCAGGAGTTTCCTCGCTGTAGGAAACTACTACATGGAGCCGAAGGTGTTGAAGATCGTCAGAGAGGATATAGAACTTGGAGATGGGGACTTTGACAGGATTATCAAGGGACTTCATCCCTCGCTTTCACTTGACCAGGATCAGAAGCTCAAGCGTGCCCCACTTGGGTTCAATGCAGATGGACCATATATAGAATATGTCAAGCTGAAGAACTTCTGCCTTTCTGGATTATATGATGATACCAGTCTGAATGTAGATGATATTCTAACGGTATACAGAAGTGCAAAACCTTTTTTAGATTATATAAACAGGGCTATTGAATATAGCCGAGAAGAATATTTATTATGAAGATAGCAGTACCAACTAGAGATGGACGTGTAGATGATCATTTCGGTCATTGTGCTTACTACACGATATTCGATGTCATTGATGGAAAGGTGACAAACATCAGTAAGATGGCTTCGCCTGAAGGATGCGGATGCAAGAGCGGAATCGCTCCAGTGCTTCGGCAGATGGGTGTGGTGGTCATGCTTGCAGGTAACATGGGTCAGGGTGCAAAGAATGTCCTTCAATCCCAGAGGATAGAGGTTATCCGAGGATGCAGCGGTGATGTTGAAGAATTAGTCACAGCCTACCTTGAAGGAAATGTCAAGGATAATGGTGAGGCATGCGATCACCACGACTGTCATTAATATGAAAGCATATACTTACGTAGAGGAAGGACGATTCGAGCTTATGGACTGCTAGATCAAAATATATTTCAGAATAAACAGAACTGCAAGTATGTACATTGCAGGAGACAGTTTCTTGAATTTACCGCAGATCATGTTCATGAGTACATAGGTAATCATTCCTATAAGGATACCGTTGGAGATCGAGTATGTCAGTGGCATCATTATCATACATACGAATGCAGGAATCGACTCCGAGAAATCATCAAAATCAACATTCTTTATCTGTTCCGCCATCAGCAATCCGACAATGATCAAAGCTGGAGCTGTAGCTGCAGACGGGATCGAAAGGAACAGTGGCGAGAAGAACATTGCTATTACGAAACAGCAACCTACAACCAGAGCTGTCAGTCCGGAACGGCCGCCCTGGGCCACTCCTGCGGCACTCTCGACATATGTTGTAGTAGTGGAAGTTCCCAACATGGCTCCGAAAGTCGTAGCTATGGAGTCTGCCATGAATGCCTGTTTTACTCTGTGGATATTTCCTTTTTCATCTAACATCCTTGCCTTGGTACACACTCCGACCAGTGTTCCTACCGTATCGAACATATCGATGAAGAAGAATGTGAAGACAACGACCAGCATGTCTACAGAGAATATCTTGTCAAACTCGAACTTGCAGAAGATCGGAGCAATAGAGTCAGGTGCTGATACGATTCCCTTGAACTCGGTTACACCAAGAGGAATACCAATCACCATTGTGATGATGATTCCCAGCAGAATTGCTCCAGGTACATTACGGGAATACATGAAGCCTGTGATGACCAGACCTATAAAGGCAAGAAGAGCTGAGCCTGAGGTGACATCTCCAAGGGCTACGAGTGTTGCTCCATCCGCAACTACGACTCCCGCACTCTTCAGACCGATGAAGGCGATGAAGAGGCCTATACCGGCTCCGATGGCATTCCTCAGGCTCATCGGAATTGCATTCACGATGGCTTCACGTAAATTGGTAAGTGTCAGAACTATAAAAATAATACCTTCAATAAGTACAGCTGTAAGAGCGAACTGCCATGAGTAGCCCATACCCATGCATACTGTATAAACGAAGAATGCGTTCAAGCCCATTCCAGGAGCAAGACCAAACGGGAGCTTGCCGATAAAGGCCATCGCCAGGCATCCTGCTATGGCAGCTAGCGCGGTAGATGTAAATACAGACCCTACAGGCATTCCGTCAAGTTCACCGAACATTGTAGGATTTACTGCCAGTATATAGGACATGGTGAGAAACGTAGTGATACCAGCAACAATCTCAGTACGGATCGTTGTCTTTGTTGAATCAAATCCGAATAGTTTCTTAAGCATATCGTTTACAGTTTAGAAAGTCCATTTCGCACCGATGGCCGGCATTGCATGGAATCCTTTTGCAACAAAGTTTGCTGAAAGCTCCAGTTCTCCACCGACACTCAGATTAATATTTTCCCATCCTTTGATCTTGTTAAGGTTCACCCAGAGCTGAGGCTCTGTAATGAATATGAATTCGGTTCCTTGCCAAGGTCGATGTTCTCTCCAGAAATCGGCAAAGCCACTGAAAGAGCACCAACCTTCAGCAAACTCGATTCCCCATACACCTGTAATCTGGAAGTTGTGCATCTGGCATTTGCCTAGGGCATCTGTCGTTCCTGGAATTGCCTTATACATAGCAGAGATAGACCACGTCTTTGAGAAATCTTTCGAGTGACCAGAATATGTAAGACCACCGAGGAAAGAATTATTGAACGCGGTTCCAACACTGAGCCCGCCATTATATTCAATGTGAACAGAAAGCCAGTTTACTTTTGAATCCTGCCAGAAATTCAGCTCACGGGCAATTTCCCAATATGCTCCAGTTGCTTTCGGAGAGTAATCAAAGTCAACGAAGAAGAATGTGCTTCCACCGGCATCAGGACGAAACATTTCCACTGTTGAAGTAGCGCATCCTCGACCTGCATCATAAAACAGCTGCAAGTTCTGAGCCTGTAGTTTATTTATCCCTGATATAGAGATAATACTTGAAAGCAGCAAAGATGTAATGAAATGTTTTTTCATAAATTCAGATTTGTCTGGGTATAGAACTGTATATTATATATGATCGAATTAGTCAATGCGAATATAGTGATAAGCAATCGTAAATACAACTTCTGATTCTCTTATATTTATCATACACCGTGAATATCATGACAAATGGCACTGCTCCGGCGATTGGAAAATCCGCACCGAAGACAATGCCAGCAAATGATACTATCAGAATGATATATTATAATGCTATCTTATCAGTTTCTGAACCTCTGTTATATCATATTCATACATGTGTGAGCAAGGCTCATACCTGTATGGTACGTATTCATACAATTGCATGTAAGCTTTTCCGGATGCTTTACTGTAGTAGAGGTCAAGTTTCAGAGCATTGCCCTTGTCAGCTTCATTAAGGTCTATTGTTTCCGGTTTGGATTTCAATGCATCTGAAATGGCATTATTCATTGTCTGCTGAAAATAATATTCTTTCATCTGAAATTTCTCCCCGCTGTCGGTATCCCTATATCCTGTTCTTAAGACAAGGGCTAGGATAATTCCGGCAAAGATCATGAAGAAACCGGCAATATTAATTCCTGCTCCAGTTGGTAGAGCAACTAGTATTGAACCCAGAATAATGAGTGATGAGAATATAACTATGTCTTTGACAGAGCGTACTCTGATGAATGTCTTTTCCATATTGTTTTATCATTTAATTGTTTGGTAATCTGTATTTTGAAGTATAGCTTAAATAACGGCATCTCCCTTGTCGGGGAAATGTCGTGACAAGAAACAGATACTGACCGCTAAATGATAAGTTTTCCTAAATAGAGCAGCTTGTGAGCAGGCTCTATGAGTGATGAATGTATTAATATGGATTTTGTCTGAACGAAATATCTGAGTCCAGCATTAATGAGCTTTCCGGATTTTGCAAATTCAAAATTGACTCTACTATAACCGGTGGATTTTCTGACTGAGGTCTGAATTCGAGACGGACTGGCACCGGATATCTGCCGAGGAAGACATAATTCAGATTCAGATGCGTATATCAGGTTGTCACATACCGTCTCGCTGATGGCGTGGACTAGGGGAGCCTTCTCTGGAGATGTAGATGTAAGATTGTCCTTACAATTCCAGAATAGGGCTATAACCATTAAAGGAAGCAGATATGTCAACCATCTTTTCATTCTGCTGACAAATTTAGATAATTTCATGACAACCGCAATACAGACTCACATCGAAATCAAAAATTTGACCTGATGGTAAAATTATGAAAAAAACTTATAGAGTATAACTGTTCGTCAGTTGAGACTACCTGTTTTGATTAGCTCATTCGCCTTCGCGATGATAAAGGGTCGGTAATTTAAGTGCAGAAATCCACAAAAATGCTCCTGATACCCTCAAATTTGAGCTGATCAGGAGTATTTTTAGCTACATTTGCACCCGACTACTTGTATCTTTGTAGTATCAATACAAAACGTCAATATATAATGGAATTCAGCATAGCCATATTTCTTCTTGCTATAGGAGCCAGTTTCGTACAGCGTACAATCGGCTTTGGTTTCGGCATATTCATAATGACAGCACTGCCGTTTCTGATGCCGTCATATGCTGAAGCAGTGACTCTTTCGGGATTACTTTCACTTACTTCAGCTACAGTTGTAATGGTCAAGTATATAAAGTATGTGAGCTGGAGACGACTTCTTCCTGTGACAGCAGCATTCTTCCTATTCTCGACTCTGGCTATATGTCTTCTTGACCGAATTGAGGGGCCGGCCATGAGAAGGATACTTGGTATAATGCTGATCATTCTGAGTCTGTATTTCAGCTTCTTTAAGGACAAAATTCAAAAATATATAAGACCCACCACAGGATGGCAGCTCGGAACTGGTATGGCAAGTGGCGTGATGGGAGGCCTTTTCGGGATGCATGGCCCTCCTGTAGTCCTATACCTGATAGTTTCTGAGCCGGATAAAGATCATTACATGGGAATGATTCAGACATATGCTGTAATAACAAATATTATAATGTTGGCCGTTCGAGCCTATAATGGATATGTCACTCCGGCTGTAGGAACGTCATATCTATATGGATCAGGAGGTCTGATATTAGGCGTGCTGGCAGGAAACTGGGCATACAAGCACATTCCAAACAGATTGTTCACCTATATTGTCTATGCCTATATCGGCATCAGCGGCTTAATCATTCTCACAACGACATTTTAACACTGACAATATTTAAAATTATATGTTATGATACCAGAGTGGGCCAAAGAAATGAATTGCGCTATCACAGTCTGTGACAAAGAGGGCGTGATACTTTACATGAATGACAAGGCAAAAGAGACCTTCTCAAAGCATGGTAATCTCATTGGCAAGAGTCTAATACCATGTCACAATGAAAGATCAAGGGGTATAATTGCAGATCTTCTTGCTACAGGTGGTTCAAATGCATATACAATTCAGAAGAACGGCCTTAAGAAGATGATCTACCAGACGGCATGGAAAGAAAACGGCGAAGTTGCCGGTCTTGTTGAAATCTCAATGGTGATACCTGATGAAATACCACATTATGTGAGATAGGGTAGGACATATAGGAGAGTCCGTTGCAGGCTCCTGCACTGACACCTATTGTAAAGGGAAATCTAATGCCCCTGTCCATGAAACAGTCAAGGACTCCGCAGGTAAATACCCCGCGAAGTCCTCCACCTTCAAGCACAAGAGCTGTCTTTGAGTCAATCTACATAGAACCATGTCTAGCTAAGACCTTCGATCACTCCATCGATGATATCGATCTTAACTGCCTGTGGCACTTTTGGAAGACCTGGCATTCGAATGATGTCACCAGCGATAGCTACAATCATTTCTGAACCAGTATTGATCACGATATCCTTGATGTCAAATCGGAATCCTTCAGGTGCTCCATAGAGTTTAGGATCTTGCGAGAATGAATACTGGGTTTTAGCAATGCAGACAGGGAAGTGTCCGAAGCCCATCTTTTCCGCTGCAGTTATCTTCCTTCTTGCAACTGCTGAATATGTTACACTTGAAGCTCTATAAAGATTCCTGGCTATGGTCTCGATCTTTTCTGTGATCTTCTGGTCGTCGCTATAAGTGAAGTTGATCGGTCCTGAAGGATTATTTTCGATAGTATCAACTACAAGCTGAGCAAGTTCCTTTGCTCCTTCGCCGCCTTCAGCCCAGGCATTGTTAAGAGCGAACGGAACACCCATCTGAGCACAATGCTCTCTTACAAGATTAATCTCCTCTTCTGTGTCAGAAGCATATTTGTTAAATGAAACAACAACTGACTGACCGAAGTCATGAAGGTTCTTGATATGTCTGTCAAGGTTTGCAAAACCTCTCTTTACACCTTCAGCATCTGGCTTCTGGATATCTTCAAGAGCTGTACCTCCATGCATCTTGAGTCCGTTAAGTGTAGCAACCAATACTGTAAGGTCTGGTTTGAGGCCACTCTTGCGGCACTTGATGTTGAAGAATTTCTCAGCACCTAAGTCAGCTCCGAAACCAGCTTCTGTAATTACATAGTCTCCAAAACTCATCGCAGTTTTTGTCGCAACTATCGAGTTGCAGCCATGTGCGATGTTTGCGAAAGGACCTCCGTGAATGAACGCAGGAGTGCCCTCAGTTGTCTGGACAAGGTTAGGCTTGAATGCAGTCTTCAGGAGCACGAGAATAGAACCAGTGATTCCAAGGTCCTTGACCATGAATGGCTTGTCATCAAATGTGTAACCGAGGAGGATATTGTCGATGCGTCTTCTCATGTCTGAAAGATCCTTAGAAAGACAGAGGATAGCCATGAGCTCCGATGCAGGAGTGATGTCGAATCCTGACTCAGCAGTGAGACCGTTAGTGCGCGGTCCGAGACCTGTAACGATATTTCTGAGCGAACGGTCATTGACATCAAGAACTCGCTTCCAGATCACTTCCTTAAGTGCAAAACCCTCAGCCTGGTGCTGATAGATGTAGTTATCCATCAGTGCAGATATCATGTTATGAGCGGAAGTCACTGCGTGGAAGTCACCTGTGAAATGAAGGTTGATCTTCTCCATAGGAAGCACTTGTGCATATCCGCCACCAGCTGCGCCACCCTTCATTCCGAAACATGGACCTAGTGAAGGCTCACGCAAAGCGACAATTGCATTCTTACCGATCTTGTTAAGTCCAAGAGCAAGTCCTACAGAAACTGTAGTCTTTCCGATTCCTGCTTTTGTAGCTGTTATTGCTGTGACAAGGATAAGCTTGCTCTTTGCAATCTTCTCCTCATCAATCAGTGACCTGGAAACCTTTGCCATATAACGGCCATACTGATCGATCTTTTCTTCCGGAATGCCTAAATTGTCTGCAATCTCTGTGATCCTGCGCATCTGTACGCTTCTTGCAATTTCGATATCTGTCTTCATATGGATATTTTGTTATTTACTTGGTGTTTAGATTGACATATTGCTGTTAAGTTTATGTAAGGTAGATAGAAAAGAACGAAGTTCTTCTTCAGAGATGCCTTCCAGGATATTATCAAGGATAGAGATACCCTTACGCTTGGCATTGTCTTTAAGCTGAAGGGCTTTTTCAGTCAATACCAATGTATTAGCCCTTCTATCCTTAAGGCTTTGTTCACGTACGACAAAGCCTTTCTTTTCAATCGCATCAACCAGCTTGGTTACAGAATTCTTATCCTTATGCATCTGGTCGGCCAGTTGCTGCTGCGTCATTGAGCCCTGATTCCATAGGAGGTCTATAAGCATAAACTGTTCCGGTGTCAATGGAACATCCTCTATCCTGAGCATTGCAGCTATATACTGCTTCAATTTGCAACCTGTAAGATTAAGTTCTACGGCGATTTCCTTAGATAGTAGCATAGGTATACTGTATGAATCAGTACAAATTTACATATTTTTGAGAAAACCTACAAATGTGTAATATATAAGCATTTATTGACTAAATTTACACAAATAAGGGGATATCTTTCGATTCCCCTGAATTAAGATGCGAGATGATTGTTTCCGGAAGCTGTTTATCAGGATCGCCTCGAGAGCCAGAAAACAAATTAAAGCTTTGAAATATACTCGTGAATTGCTGCAGCAGCTTTACGTCCAGCGCCCATTGCGAGGATTACTGTAGCTGCACCTGTTACTGCGTCACCACCAGCATATACTCCCGGACGTGTTGTCGCTCCATTTTCATCTGCAACAAGACAGCCGCGACGGTTTGTCTCAAGTCCTGCAGTGGTCTTTGCGATAAGCGGGTTAGGAGAGGTTCCCAGTGACATGATAACTGTATCTGTCTCTATCTCGAACTCTGATCCCGGTACTTCAACAGGACTGCGACGTCCGCTCTCATCTGGCTCACCAAGTTCCATGCGGATGCACTTCACAGCCTTTACCCAACCTTTCTCGTCGCCGATTACCTCTACCGGATTGGTCAGCATCGCGAACTGGATACCTTCCTCCTTAGCGTGGTGAACCTCCTCTGCACGTGCAGGAAGCTCCTTCTCAGTACGACGATAAACGATTGTGGTCTCTGCGCCAAGACGGAGTGCTGTTCTGGCAGCGTCCATAGCTACATTACCACCGCCAACTACAACAACCTTCCTTCCTGCATGGATAGGAGTGTCATAATCATCACGATAAGCTTTCATGAGGTTATTTCTGGTAAGGAACTCATTAGCAGAGAATACGCCGTTGTAGTGCTCGCCAGGGATGTTCATGAAACGGGGGAGTCCTGCTCCTGATCCTACGAACACAGCAGCGAATCCTTCCTCATCAAGAAGACTGTCTATCGTTACTGTACGACCTGCAATGACATTTGTCTCGATCTTTACGCCGAGAGCCTTGACTGAAGCGATCTCAGCTGCAACAACCTTGTCCTTTGGAAGACGGAACTCTGGAATACCATACTCAAGAACTCCTCCTGGGCGATGCAGAGCCTCGAATACTGTAACATCGTATCCAAGCTTAGCAAGGTCAGATGCACAAGCGAGACCAGCCGGACCACTACCGATTACAGCAACCTTATGACCGTTAGCAGGAGCAACTACAGGCTTTACACCGCCATTCTCGCGGCTCCAGTCTGCAACGAAGCGCTCAAGCTTACCGATAGCGACAGGCTCGCCCTTGATGCCGAGGATACAGCTGCCCTCGCACTGAGTCTCCTGCGGACATACGCGACCGCAGACTGCTGGAAGCGAAGAGTCCTCTGCGATGATCTCAGCAGCACGAGTGAAGTTGCCGGCAGCAACCTCTGAAATGAACTGAGGTATCTTCACGCTTACAGGACAAGCGCCCACGCAGCGTGGATTCTTACAGTTAAGGCAACGTGAGGCCTCAAGCTGTGCCTCTTCTACATTATATCCGTAGCAAACCTCCTCAAAGTTGGTTGCGCGTACTTTCGGATCCTGCTCTCTTACAGGAACTCTTGGAATTTTGTTTGCCATTATTTGCCCCTCCCGATTCTACAAACATGGTGCTCTGTTGCATCATGCTCTTCTTCAACATACATCCTCTGACGACGCATAGCCTCGTCGAAGTCTACGAGATAACCGTCAAACTCAGGTCCTTCCACACATGCGAAACGCACCTTTCCGCCAACTGTCACACGGCATGCACCACACATTCCGGTACCATCGACCATGAGTGTGTTGAGCGACACAATTACAGGAAGGTTAAGCTTCTTACATGTGAGCGTAGCAAACTTCATCATGATCATAGGACCGATAGCAACTGCCTGATCATAGACCTTTCCGTCCTCGTTGACGAGTTTCTCAAGCATTGCAGTAACAAGACCCTTGAATCCCTCAGTACCGTCGTCTGTACATATATAAAGGTTATCACATACGGCCCCCATCTCTTCCTTATAGATGACAAGGTCCTTGGTCTTTGCACCGATAATCACGTCTACAGCGACACCACGCTCGTGAAGCCACTTGACCTGTGGATATACAGGAGCTGTACCAACACCACCGGCGATAAATACATATTTCTTTCCTACAAGCTCCTCCGGCTTCATTTCAGTGAAGTCTGATGGAATACCGAGAGGGCCGACAACGTCAGCAAAAGCGTCACCCTCCTCGTATGAGCAGATTTCTGATGTAGATGCACCGATCTGCTGGGTTACGATAGTGACTGTACCTGCCTCCTTGTCATAATCGCTGATTGTGAGCGGAATACGCTCTCCCTGCTCGTCAGCACGCACGATCAGGAACTGGCCTGGCTGTGCTGCAGAGGCAAGACGCGGAGCCTCGACCTTCATTCGGCAGGTGGTCGGGGTCAGCATTTCTTTCTTAACTATCCTATACATTGTAATAAAATATCAATTGGACTGCTAAGGTAGCAAATAAAACGGTACATCCTACATTATCATTTGAACATGTTGAAAGCTCATCGCAAGAATATAACCTGGTATAGACAGCAAAATCTAAATACGTGCGTGTTTGATGTGAACTTTTCAAATAAATTCCATATATTTGTGTGTTTTGAAAACAACAACCCAAAATATATCATGAAGAAGTTCTCATTACCAAAAGACGGTGGCCTGATCGAAGCAGGTCTGCCAAACGGTATCAAGCACACTTTCGAAAGAATTCCTGCCCACATCTTCGAGGATGAAGAGGCAGCAAGTGCTCGTCTTGCCGAAAAGATCGTCGAATCAATCAATGCCTGCGACGGCGTTTTCAAGCTTGGTCTCACAACCGGTACATCTCCGATTCCTCTTTACCAGGAACTTGTGAAGAAGTACGATGCAGGCGAAGTTTCGTTCAAGAACGTAGAGATCTACAGCATTGACGAGTATTATCCGGCACCTGCAGACAACAACAGCCGCAACAGAAGACTCTATGAAGAGCTCGTGGCAAAGGTTGACATTGCAAAGGAAAACGTACATGCACCGAAGCTTACAGAGGTTCACGACAGTGCCTATGTGACAGAATTCTGTGCAAAGTATGACGAAATGGCATCAGGTCTCGACCTACTTATCATGGGAACAGGCGAGAAAGGCCAGATCGGATTCAACGAGTTTGCTGCAACCGAAAACAGTCGCACAAGAACTGTAATGCTTCCATACACATCAAGGAAGAGACAGTCTAAGAATTTCGGTGGCAACATGGAGGCAACTCCGGACAAGGCGATCGCAATGGGTATATCCACAATGATGAGCGCAAAGAAGATCCACCTCATCGCATGGGGAGAGGACAAGGCTCAGATCGTAAAGAAGATTGTGGAGGGTCCGATCGACCCGGCATGTCCTGCATCGCTACTTCAGAAGCATAATAACATTTCATTCTACGTTGAAGAGAACTCAGCAAGCCTCCTTACAAGAAACGAGGCACCTTGGCTTGTAGGTCCATGTGAATGGACACCTAAATTTATCCGCAAAGCAGTCGTATGGCTCTGCGAGCAGGTTGGAAAACCTATCCTCAAACTCAGCCAGAAAGATTACCTTACAAACGGACTTGGAGAACTTCTTGACCAGTACGGTCCATACAGCCAGATCAACATCAGAGTTTTCAACGAACTCCAGCACACTATCTCAGGATGGCCAGGTGGAAAGCCGAATGCAGACGACAGCACAAGACCTGTTCCATCATCACCATTTCCTAAGAGGGTTGTTATCTTCTCGCCTCATCCGGACGATGACGTGATCTCAATGGGAGGTACATTTATCCGTCTTGCAGAGCAAGGACATGATGTACATGTAGCATACGAGACTTCAGGAAACGTCGCAGTACACGATGATGTAGTGCTTCAGCACATGGATGCTGCACGCGAGCTTGGATTCGGTGACAGATTCAACGAAGTAAAGGAAATCATTGCATCAAAGAAGCCAGGTGAGCCGGAGCCAAGAGCACTTCTCAACCTCAAGGGCGCTATCCGCCGCAGCGAGGCAAAGAGCGCAGTACGCTCATTCGGTCTCAACGATGAGACAAACTGTCACTTCCTTAACCTACCGTTCTACGAAACAGGCGGTATCAAGAAGGGACAGAGGACTCAGGCCGACATCGACATCATAATCGAGCTTCTCCAGAAGGTTCAGCCACACCAGATTTACCTCGCAGGTGACCTTGCAGACCCACACGGAACACACAGAGTTTGTACTGAGGCCGTCCTTGAAGCTCTCCAGCAACTCGACGGTGCAGAATGGCTCAAGGAATGCCACGTATGGCTCTACAGAGGTGCATGGATGGAGTGGGAGATCGGAAAGGTTGACATGGCCGTTCCGCTCAGCCCTGAGGAAGTGATCAAGAAGCGTCACGCTATCTACCGTCACCTCTCACAGAAGGATATCGTTCCATTCCCTGGCGACGATCCACGCGAGTTCTGGCAGAGAGCAGAGGAGAGAACAGAGAATACTGCACGCCTCTACAACAATCTCGGAATGCCGGAGTATCAGGCAATCGAAGTATTCGTAAAACTTTTCTAACAAATTGTCATCCCGAGCTTGTCGAGGGATCTAATACATAAATATATTATGAGATTAATCATCAATGAGAACAGCGCTGCAGGCTCGGTATGGGCTGCACGCTATATAGTATCAAGAATCAAGGCTAAGGCAGCCGTAACTGACAAGCCTTTCGTACTCGGTCTTCCTACAGGTGGAACCCCTATCGCTACATATCAGGAACTTATCCGCATGTACAAGTCAGGTGAGGTGTCATTCGAGAACGTGATCACATTCAACATGGACGAGTATGTAGGCCTTCCTGAGGAGCATCCTGAGAGCTACCACTCATTCATGGCACGTAACTTTTTCGACCATGTGAACGTACCTAAGGAGAACATCAACATCCTTAACGGTAACGCAGAGGATCTCGCAGCTGAATGCGCTGCATATGAGGCTAAGATTGAAGCTGCAGGCGGCATCGACCTGTTCATGGGTGGAGTAGGTGAGGACGGCCACCTTGCATTCAACGAGCCATTCTCATCACTGGTTTCACGCACACGTGTAAAGAGCCTTACTTATGACACAATTCTCGTGAACTCACGTTTCTTCGACGGTGACATCAGTAAGGTTCCTACAACAGCTCTTACAGTGGGAGTCGGTACAGTAATGGCTGCCAAGGAAGTTCTCGTGCTCGCATTCGGCCACAAGAAGGCAAATGCACTTAGAGAGGCAGTAGAGGGAGCATATTCACATAAGTGCACTCTTTCTGCTCTTCAGGCCCACCCACATGGAATCATCGTGGCTGACGAACTTGCAGTTGGCGAGCTTAAGGTGAACACTTACAGATACTTCAAGGATATTGAGAAAAATAACATCTAATAACACTAAACATTATGGAAAAAGGATTCATGGACGTTGTCAACAGCTGGCTCGAGGGTAACTTCGATGAGGCTACAAAGGCAGAAATCCGAACACTTATGGAAAACGACCCTGTCGGACTTGAGGATGCATTCTACAGAAACCTTGAGTTCGGTACAGGCGGACTTCGCGGTATCATGGGCGTAGGCACAAACAGGATGAACAAGTACACTGTAGGTATGGCTACCCAGGGTCTTGCCAACTACATGAAGGCAAACATTGAGGGGCCGCTCAGCGTATGTATCTCATTTGACAGCCGCAATAACAGCCCTGAGTTCGCTCAGATCACAGCTAACGTACTTGCTGCTAACGGTATCCATGTGTACATCTTCGACAAGCTTCACCCGATTGCACTCATGAGCTACTCAGTGAGGACAAAGAAGGCGAATGCCGGTATCATGATCACTGCATCACACAACCCTAAGGAGTACAACGGTTACAAGGTATTCTGGTCAGACGGAGCACAGGTGACTTCTCCAGTAGACAAGGATATCGTTGCTGAGGTTGCAAAGATCACTGACCCTTCAATGGTTAAGTTCGAGCCAGGTGCAGATGCAGCTCCTATCGAGGTGATGGGCCACGAGATGGATGAGGCTTACCTCAATTCTGTTTCTACTCTCATGCTTTCACCTGAGGCAGTTGCCGCTCACAAGGATATCAAGATCGTTTACACTCCAATCCACGGTTCAGGTGTGGAGATCGTTCCAGAGTTCCTCCAGAAGCTTGGTTTCGAGAACATCTACCACGTTCCGGAGCAGGATGTAGTTGACGGTAACTTCCCAACAGTTATGTCACCTAACCCAGAGGAGCCTTCAGCACTTGCTATGGCCGTTGCAGTTGCAGACCGTGAGGGTGCAGACCTCGTTATGGCTACAGACCCAGACGCTGACCGTATCGGTATCGCAGTCCGTGACAACGAGGGCAAGATGGTTCTTCTCAACGGTAACCAGACAGCTTCTATCCTTACATATTATATCCTCCGCCGTTGGTCAGAGCTCGGAAAGCTCGATGGAAAGCAGTACATTGTCAAGACTATCGTTACAACTGAGCTCCTCCGCGCTATAGCTGAGAAGTATGGTGTAAAGGTATACAACGTTCTTACAGGATTCAAGTGGATTGCTGACATCGTGAAGAAGAACGAGGGTGTAACTACATTCGTATGTGGTGGTGAGGAGAGCTACGGTTTCAACGTAGGTGAGTTCGTACGCGACAAGGATGCTCCTATCTCATGTGCATTCGTAGCAGAGTGCGTGGCTTGGGCTGCAGCTCAGGGCAAGACTCTCTACCAGCTTCTTCAGGATATCTATGCTGAGTTCGGCTACTACAAGGAGTCTCTCATCTCGGTTACAAAGAAGGGCAAGGCTGGTCTTGAGGAGATCGCTCAGATGATGGTTGACTACAGAAGCTGCCCTCCTGCAGAGCTTGCAGGTTCACCTGTAATCAAGGTTGTTGACTATACAAAGCCAGAGGAGACAGGTCTTCCTTCGTCTAATGTCCTCCAGTTCTACAATGAGGCTGGTGACGTTGTGACTGTACGTCCTTCAGGTACTGAGCCTAAGATCAAGTTCTACTTCGGTATCAAGGGTTCAGACGCTGATGCAAAGAATGAGGCACTGAGAGCTCAGTTCAGCAAATAACATACTATCATAGAGGCTACGCCTTTCTGAAGACATTAGCTCCCGAAAAAGGGGACCCACGCAGTGGGGAGGATCTTCAGAAAGGCGTAGCCTCTATGTTAAAAAATGTGTTAATAACTATATAGATTTATGCTCTTGGATTAGTTGGTTATTATCTAACTTAGCAGAATATTGCGATAATATTTAAACTAACCATATATGAGCAGCGCTGAAATAACCATCATCAAAAGAGACGGAAAAAGAAAGGCATTTTCTGTTGAGAAGATCAAGAATGCAATCAGAAAGGCATTCCTGTCAGTTGGTGCATTCGCCACAGAAGAGGATCTTGTAAACATTCTGTCACATGTGCGTATCACCGAAGGCATGCACGTGGAGGAAATCCAGAATCAGGTTGAGATCGGTCTAATGGCAGAACAGTATTTCGCAGTAGCTAAGTCTTTCATGCTCTATCGCCAGAGACATAGCGAAGACAGGGAAGTTCGCGACCACCTTGACTTTCTTATCCAGTATTGCCAGGCTGAGAATGCCGCAACAGGCAGTAAATACGATGCAAACGCCAACATCGAGAAGAAGAACCTCGCAACCCTGATCGGCGAGCTTCCTAAGAAGAACTTCATCAGACTGAACCGCCGCATACTAACAGACAGACTTAAGAAGATGTATGGTAAGGAGTTGTCTGACAAGTATATAAGACTGCTCAAAAACCACCACATATATAAGAACGATGAAACTTCGCTTGCTAACTATTGCGCAAGTATCACAATGTACCCTTGGCTGCTCGAGGGCACTAAGCCTATCGGCGGAAACTCTATAGGACCGACCAATCTGAAGTCATTCTGCGGAGGTTTCATCAATCTAGTATTCATGGTCTCAAGCATGCTCAGCGGCGCATGCGCGACTCCTGAGTTCCTGATGTACATGAACTACTTCATCGGCAAGGAATACGGCAAAGACTATTGGAAACACCCTGAATTCCAGGCAGATAACTCCATCAAGAAACGTACGCTTGATAAGATAATCACAGATTGCTTCGAGCAGATCGTATACTCGATCAACCAGCCGACAGGTGCTCGTAACTTCCAGGCCGTATTCTGGAACATATCATACTACGACAAGCATTATTTCGAGAGTATTTTCGGAGAATTCAGATTCCCTGACGGCTCTAAGCCAGATTGGGACGGACTTTCATGGCTCCAGAAGCGATTCATGAAGTGGTTCAATGCAGAGAGGCTCAAGACACCTCTTACATTCCCTGTAGAGACAATGGCTCTGCTTACTGAAAACAACGAGGTCAAGGACAAGGAGTGGGGAGATTTCACAGCCGAGATGTATTCTGAAGGACATTCATTCTTTACCTACATGAGCGACAATGCAGACTCGCTTGCATCATGCTGCCGTCTGCGTAATGAGATCCAGGACAATGGATTCAGCTACACCCTCGGTGCCGGCGGAGTTTCGACAGGATCAAAGAGCGTGCTCACAATCAACCTTAACAGGTGCGTACAGTATGCTGTGAAGAACGGAAGAGATTACATGACATATCTCGCTGAGGTGATTGACCTTGTACACAAGGTACAGCTGGCCTATGACGAGAACCTCAAGTCATTGCAGGCACAGGGTATGTTACCTCTATTTGATGCAGGCTTCATCAATATCGGACGACAGTATCTTACTGTAGGTATCAATGGTCTTGTGGAAGCTGCAGAATTCCTCGGAATCGAGATCAATGACAATCCTCAGTACGTAGAGTTCGTACAGAACACTCTCGGACTTATCGAGGAATACAACAAGAAGTACCGCACAAAGACAACCCTCTTCAACTGCGAGATGATTCCTGCTGAAAACGTAGGAGTAAAGCATGCAAAATGGGATAGGGAAGACGGCTATGCTGTGCCTCGTGACTGTTATAACAGTTATTTCTATATTGTTGAAGACAAGTCTCTTAACATCATCGATAAGATGCGTCTGCACGGCAGAAAGTACATAGAGCATCTAACCGGAGGTTCAGCTCTGCATCTTAATCTTGAGGAACATCTTTCAAAGGCTCAGTATGCGCAGCTGCTTCGCGTAGCTGCACAGGAAGGATGCAACTACTTCACATTCAACATTCCAAACACTATCTGTAATAAGTGCGGCCACATCAGCAAGCACTACCTCAGGGAATGTCCAGAGTGCCACAGCACAGACATTGACTACCTTACCCGTATCATAGGATATATGAAACGTGTAAGCAATTTCTCAATGGCACGTCAGGAGGAAGCTGCAAGACGTTTCTATCACCGTGACAGGTAAAGATTC
The DNA here is from genome assembly GCA_045126075.1 of Candidatus Cryptobacteroides sp. Lineage (GTDB taxonomy): Bacteria > Bacteroidota > Bacteroidia > Bacteroidales > UBA932 > Cryptobacteroides. The sequence continues at coordinate 7,329 of JBGVNX010000056.1, read as the reverse complement.
ACCTCTCATTTCGAGCGATTATTTCCTTGTCATTTCGAGCGAAGTCGAGAAATCTGCCAATTTAGTATGCTAAAATGTTACAGTTACGATATTGTCTGCCAGGAGATTCCAGATGAGATCACCCTGGCAGTCAATATCTCATGCTGCCCCAACAGATGCCCGGGCTGTCACAGCCCGTGGCTGTGGGAAGATGCAGGAGAGCCGATGACAGAGGATTTTCTGTCTTGCCTGATAGGGAAGTATTCTGCAGCAATAACTTGTTTCTGCTTTATGGGTGGTGATGCAGAACCTTCTGAAATAGAAAGACTTGCACTCTGGGTCAAAAGACAGTATCCACACATCAGGACAGCATGGTACTCCGGAAGCCAGAATATACCGGAAGGATTCGATCTCTCATCCTTGAATTACATCAAGACAGGACCATTCCGTCAGGAGCTTGGAGGCCTGAAATCACCTACCACTAATCAGGCTCTATATAGGATAGAAAAAGGCCTCAAACTGACAAGATTATATTTGTAATTCTATTTTGTGGCACTGAAAATGAATGCTATCTTTGCACGCGATTTAATAGAACTGCATTTATATAATGAATAAACCTATAATTTATCAGATGTTGCCCCGCCTCTGGGGAAACGACAAGACCAGACCAAAGAAGAACGGAAGCCTTAGTGACAACGGCACTGGAAAGATCTCAGACATCAACACCCAGACTCTTGAATATATCAAATGGCTAGGATGCAGCCACATATGGCTCACCGGAATGATCCGCCATTCTACTCAGAGTACAGAAGAAGGCTGCATTGCTTCACACCCTCAGTTCGTCAAGGGTAAGGCCGGCTCTCCATACGCAATCTGCGACTATTATGACATCAATCCATATCTTGCTGATAATCCATCAGATAGACTTGATGAATTTAAGGAACTCATTAATAGGATTCATGCAGCAGGACTTAAAGTCATCATAGATTTTGTTCCTAATCATGTAGCACGTGATTACGGTAAAACTACTTCTTCAGAAGGTCATCCGGTCCTTGGAAGCACTGATGACAAGAATGTACATTGGAAAGAGGACAATGACTTCATCTATTATCCTGGTGCCGAATTAAGACTGCCTACAGACTGTCCAAAGGGAATGGAGCCATACTACGAAATGCCTGCGATGGCAACAGGAAACAACTGCTACAGTCCTGAACCAGGCATAAATGACTGGTATGAGACAGTTAAGATCAATTACTGCGATTCATATACCCCTACATGGGAGAGAATGCGCGATATAGTTGCTTACTGGGCGGCAATGGGTGTCGACGGTTTCCGCTGCGACATGGTAGAGCTTGTACCTGCAGCGTTCATGCAATGGCTTATCAGCGAGATCAAGAAGGAATATCCTTCGGTCATATTCATAGCTGAAGTCTATAAGAAGGAACTGTACAATAAATATGTAAGAGAAGTCGGCTTTGATTTCCTTTATGACAAATCAGGCCTGTACGATACTCTACGCGCTGTTGTTGAGAAGAATGTCAATGATAATGGCATGCCTGTAGACCTGTGGCAGTCATGCATGGGCATCACACGCTGCTGGCAGTTCCTCAGCGACCTTCAGCCATATATGCTGAATTTCCTTGAAAATCACGACGAACAGAGATTCGGTTCAGATTTCTTTGGAAAGGATGCCAAGAATACATTCTCATCTCTTTATGTGTCTCTGTTCCTGAATACAGCACCGTTCATGATATACTTTGGTGAAGAGGTCGGCGAGAAGGGCATGGAAGAGGAAGGTTTCAGCGGAAGAGACGGAAGGACTACAATATTCGACTGGTGGAGTTTAGGGTCTGTCAGAAGGCTAAGAAAGGCTATTGAATCAGGTGCCTACAAGTCTTTGGACAAGAAACAGCTTGTAAAAGCGGGAATGAAGGCTGAGGAGGCTGACGTATTTGTAAAGTTTGCGGAAGCTACAAGGTTTGCTGCTGCTGATCCTGCAATCAGCAAGGGTACTACATATGACCTCTGCTATTGCAATATGTCATCAGACGGATTTGACAAGAACAGGCATTTTGCATTCCTCAGAGATTTCGAAGATCATACGATTCTTGTTGCATGCAACTTCTCAAGTCGCGAGGCGAACATCAAGCTTACAATTCCGGAGCATGCCTTCGAATGGATGGAAATCCCTGTAACAGAAGACCTGTATCCAGGTAAGACCATCGATGTAAAGATTGCTCCGATGGATGCGCAGAAGATTGTTCTGATCTAAGTAAAAATCATCATAAAAACCTGGTCTTGCATGGTGCAAAACCAGGTTTTTTAGTATTAACAAATATGTTACAACTATAAACATATTTGTTTTATTATTTGATTATCAATACGTGCGTCTCCTAAACTCTGCAACCGTAATAGAAGTGGCAATTGCAGCATTCAGAGACTCCGACCCAGGCTCATCAGCAGGGAAAGGAGGTATATAAAGCCTGTCTGAGACCAGTTCTGCAACCTCTGGAGAGATACCGTTCGACTCATTTCCGATCACTATGATCGAAGGTGCTGACTCTCCGTTACTGAGTTCGCGCTGATAAAGATTCCTGCCGTCAAGGAAGGTGCCATATACCTTTCCACCAAGATTCAAGGCAAGTTCAGCTAGGGAAGGAAGGTCCACATAATGCAGCTTGACACGGAATATCGCACCCATTGTCGACTGTACAACCTTAGGGTTGAAAAGGTCCACTGTATCATGGGTAGCAAATACAGCCTTGATTCCAAACCAATCCGCTATCCTGAGGATGGTACCAAGATTACCTGGATCTCTTATGGTATCAAGTGCGAGGAAGAGTCCTCCTTCTGAAAGAAGAGGCTTCAACTGTACTGGATCCTGGATATAAGAATCTTCAGGTTTCCTTACAACAGCCAAGGCAGGAGAAGGGTTGGCAAGAGCACTTATACGCTTCATGGATTCCTCGCCGATGTCCTCCTTTCTATAGACTGATTCTACCTTGAAAGGGGATTCGAGGGCCTCCTGAACCATCTTCTCACCTTCAACAATGAAGAGGCCAAGCTCATCTCTTACTTTCTTCTGCTGCAATGACTTAACCCTCTTTATCTCATTATTTGATATAACTGCCATAATACAAGTTGCTCTTGGTATAATGTTTAAGCGACACAAATATATGATATATTTTGGTCAAAATTTTGTGTAACGCACATTTTTAGATAAATTTGCTTGTTTTTCAGGCATGAGACATTCGTTGCGCATAGTCATGATATTTGCGGCCTTTCTTGTGGCCCTTTCCTGCAGTACGACAAGAGTCCTGCAGGACGGAGACTATAGACTCGCAAAGAACAAGATCACCATCACAAATGATGAGGATTTCAATCCCAGCACCCTTGATGCCTATCTCAAGCAGAAGCCGAATTCATATTTCCTTCTCGGCTGGAATCCATTCCTTTATGTGTATAACTGGTCAAATGGCAACGGCAAGGCATGGGACAAGCTTGTACAGACCATTGGAGTTGCGCCAGTGGTATATGAGGCCGATATGGTCGATGAGTCCATAGAAAACATAACCAACCGTCTCAACTACCTGGGATATTATGGATCAAAGGTAGAAAGCAAGATCAAGGTCAACAAAAGAAGCGTATACGTAAATTATGACGTGACCCTTGGCAAGAGGTTCCCGATAAAAGACATAGAGATAGTTCTTCCAGAAGACGGAACCTTTGCAGAAGACTTCCTTGCAGACACTTCAGCCATGCTCATCAAACCTGGAGATTTCCTTTCAGAAGACATTCTTGAGCAGGAGACAGCCAGATCAAGTGCCTCACTTAAGAATCTGGGCTACTACTCATTCAACAAGAACTACTATTTCTTCGAAGCTGATACCCTCAGCATACCTGATTCGGCTATCTTGAAGATGACCATCAACAAGTACACTCGAAATGAGGAGCCATCAGAAGCACATCCAATCATAAAATATAAATTCAACCAGGTAAGCATCTCATATCCGGAAAACCTGAAGATACGTAACAGTCTTCTAGAGGAACTGAATACTATCAAGCCTGGACAGACTTACAGTACAGACAATGTAAACAACACATACTCAAGGCTTTCCGCCTTGCGTGTCTTCAGCAGTGTCAACATTGGAATAACTCCGGCAGATACCAATCTCATAGACTGCAGGATCAATCTGTCACAGTCCAAACTTCAGGGATTCAAGGTAAATATGGAGGCATCAACAAATTCAACCGGTCTCTTTGGAGTATCGCCTCAGCTTTCATATTACCACAAGAACATATTTCATGGTGGAGAATGGCTGAACCTGAGCTTCATGGGTAACTTCCAGTTCAAGTTCAACGATTCCGTCAGGTCCAACGAGTTCGGTGTATCTGCCGGTCTGAGTTTCCCAAGATTCCTCCTGCTGCCATACAGGTATTTTACAGGTGCAATCCCAAGGACAGATATCAATCTTTCATATAATTACCAGAGCAGGCCTGAGTACACACGAAACATCATATCTACATCCTATGGATATAATGGAAACGTGAAGAACAGGTTCTTCTACCAGGTATATCCGCTTCAGTTGAATGTGGTGCGACTGTTTGACCTTGATGAGGGTTTCTATAAGGATCTGGCTAACGACCCGTTCCTGAGGAACTCATACCAGAACCACTTTGACCTTGGTTCCGGAGGAACTGTATACTACACGACTAATCCTTCTACTATTCCAAGGTCGACATACTCATATGCACGCCTTCAGTTTGACATAGCAGGTAACCTCCTGAGTGCCTTCAAGGGTGTGATGGAGAAAGATTCTAATGGTGCAGGAATGATATGGAACACTCCATTTTCGCAGTTTGTCAGAGGTGAGATTACCCTTGGCAAGACATGGATATGGGGAAGATCTTCCAATCAATCCATAGCTACAAGGTTTGTAGCCGGAGCTGGCCATGCATACGGAAACTCTACTGCACTGCCTTTTGAAAAGCATTTCTACGCTGGTGGAGCTAACAGTCTGAGAGGATGGCAGGCGAGAACTGTAGGACCTGGTCTGTCACAACGAGACACTACGTTCGTGATTCCTAATCAGACCGGTGACATGCGCCTTGAAGCAAATGTGGAATACAGATTCCATATGTTGTGGAAACTGGACGGAGCTGTGTTCATTGATGCCGGTAACGTATGGACCCTCAAAAAGACAAGTGAGGCAGAAAACGACGGTTCACTCTTCAGATGGAACACATTCGGAGAAAGCATTGCAGCAAACTGGGGAGCCGGCATACGACTTGACCTTGATTTCCTTCTGCTGCGCGTCGACTGCGGTTTCAAGGTACACGATCCTGCACGAGAAAATAAATGGATGGGACCAGCCTATTGGTTCAGGAAAAACGGCTTCGCCATCCATTTCGGTGTCGGATATCCTTTCTAAAAGATTTACTTTCCGTAATATTTCGGCCAGAGAGTTTCCAGACGTGAACGCAGACCATCTTCCTGTCTGTTGTCAGCCGGCTCATAGAACTTATGTCCCTTCAGCTGTTCAGGCATGAATTCAAGGTCAGCAAAATGACCAGGATAATCATGGGCATACTTGTATCCGTCTGCATAGCCGAGCTCTTCCATCAGCTTGGTAGGAGCATTGCGCAGATATAGCGGCACAGCTGCGGTCTGAGTCTCCTTTGCTACAGCAAGTGCCTCATTTATTGCCATATAGGCTGAATTGCTCTTAGCTGATGATGCCAGATAAATGGTGCATTCTGCAAGCGGAATCCTTGCTTCAGGCATACCTATAGAATGTACTATCTGGAATGTCGAGTTGGCGAGCAGCAATGCATTGGGGTTGGCAAGTCCGACATCTTCTGCTGCAAGAATACACAATCTGCGGGCAATGAAAAGAGGGTCTTCGCCACCGTCAAGCATCCTTGCCAGGTAATATACTGCTGCATTAGGATCAGATCCGCGAACACTTTTTATGAAGGCAGAGATGACGTCATAATGCATCTCGCCACCTTTATCATAAATTGCTGTATTTTCCTGAAGGCAAGAGGTTACCAACTTATTGTCTACGACAATCTTTTTAGATCCGGCAGACGAACCGATCACTATTTCAAGGATATTCAGAAGCTTTCTTGCATCTCCGGCGCTGTATCTGAACAAAGCATCTGTTTCCTTGATCTCAATGGTCATGTTTCTCAGAACTTCATCAGTAGCGAGCGCCCTTTCCAGAAGGCTCTGGAGATCCTCCTTCTGAAGAGACTTCAGCACGAATACCTGACATCTTGACAAAAGGGGAGTAATGACTTCGAATGATGGATTTTCAGTGGTTGCACCTATAAGCACTATGGTGCCATCCTCTACTGCTCCCAGAAGAGCATCCTGTTGTGACTTGTTGAAACGATGTATCTCATCGATGAAAAGAATAGGGGACAGGCTACCAGCAAAAAGCGAATTAGAGCGGGCCCTGTCTATCACTTCCCTGACATCCTTGACGCCTGCGCTGACTGCAGACAGGGTAAAGAACTCTCTGCCCAAGGATTTTGCTACTATTCTTGAAAGGGTAGTCTTTCCAACACCGGGAGGGCCCCATAATATAAAAGAGGACAGATTGCCCGTGTCTATCATATTGCGTATGATGCCACCGGGACCGATAAGATGTTTCTGACCTACATAACCATCCAGGTCATGCGGTCTCATCCTCTCGGGTAGAGGTGGGAGCATTCTGCTGCGCCCGATATTGTCATCATTGATCTGCATAGACTGTTAGAGTTCCTTGCCGAATACCCATCTGCGCTTGTGCTGTTCCTTTTCGAAAGGATTCCACATCGCATGGATCTTTACGTTAGTCTCAAGGTTGGCATTGGTTTCAGCATACTTGAAGCCCATCTGTCTGTATGTATTCAGAAGGTCTACAATGATTAGCGAATTGACACCTCTATTCTGGAAATCAGGTCTTACACCTACAAGGAGAAGCTCGACTGTATCCGGTTTCTTGAAGAACATCGACTTTGCAAGGTGCCACCAACCGAACGGGAATACTTCACCTCCACACTTCTGCAATGCGCCTGCCAACGAAGGAATTGCAATACCTGCTGCTATGAGTTCACCTTCTTCATTCTCTACAAATGAGAGCATCTGGGAATCTACAAAACTCAAATAAAGGTCTACATACTGGTCAATCTGCTTCTCTGACAGGATTGAATAGCCATAGAGCTTGCAATATGTCTGATTGATGAGATTGAAGAGTCTTCTACCGTAATTCTCCTTGCGGATCTGTCTGCGGGAAAGCTTTCTGAGCTTGAGGTTGTAACGCTCCTGAACAAGACTTGCAAGCCTCTGGTGCTGCTCTGGCA
>JBGVNX010000055.1:0-67988 GCA_045126075.1 Candidatus Cryptobacteroides sp. | reverse complement strand
ATAGTGTTCGCGATACTATATATTGTTAAATTCCTTAAACCTTAAAACTATGAAGTACGTTCCTTCAATCGCCTTCGACGAAATGTCAGGCTCAGCAAAGGGTGTAACCGCAGCCAAGGTGCGCGGTCGTAAGTACATCCGTAATCGTGGCTACGGCGGATCAGTCCGCACAAGTGCCCAGGCAGCAGTGAAGTCAATCTTCAAGCAGCTTTCACAGAGCTGGAAGAACCTCACCAACGCCCAGATCCTCGCATGGAATGCCCTGGCACAGACCCAGGCCGGAAAGTCAGTTCTCGGAACATCCGCAAAGATCTCCGGGGCCAACCTCTACTCACGCTTGAACTTCTGGATCGTAAAGTGCGGAGGTGTTGCTCTCTCAACCCCTCCTAACCTTGTCGGTGTAGAGGCTCCAGCTGAAGCAGATATCGACTTTTCTGCAGATGCATTCAACTTCCAGCTTACCGATATGCCCGCAAGCACAGACGACCTCAAGCTTGTCGTTCTCGCATCAGCTCCTCAGAGCAATGGTGTGACCCGTGCATACGGCAAAGCAGTCCAGATCGGTGATCCACGCGACATCGTTGATGAGATGATCGATCTCAAGACCGACTACATCGCAGTACACGGAGAAGTAACAGAGGCTGCACCAAAGGTCTTCCTCAAATACTTCTTTGTCAACACAGCAACCGGTGAGAAATCCGGAGAGATGTTGGCCATGGCACGCCTCGGCTAATCTCCGACACTACTAAGTCAGTCATATTTTAGATTTCCTCTCAAGCGCCATATGAGTCTTGAGGGGATTTTTTGTTTTAGGATATAGGAATGAAATAAAATCGCTAAATTCGCAATGCTAATCACAAAGCTATGTTTGATAATCAGATCAGAAGAAACGCTAGAGAAGGATACAAGACAGGGGACAAATTTGTGTTTCTATCCTTGCTTACCGGATTGTTGTTTATTGATTATTTCAGACGCCCGGTAAACAGAGTTGAGACATATCGGAGCAATAAATCACTGAAAGAGCTTGAAAAAGAAGTTGCTGAACTACAAAAGCAGCTAGCCAAGCCATTCAAATTCCATAAAAGCATTGTTATTTATTCTCTATTGCTTATTTTGGCTGCTTGTACGCCATTCATAGGGTCTTATCTCTATTTGCAAGCTGATTGGTGGATGTTCTTTTGTATCTTGATTTCCGGAATTATTGAACTTTTATGCATTATGCCGCTTGGCTTGATAAATGAGTCAATAAGCACAGATTGGAAGTATGATCCTGACTCTGTAGATAAGACAACAAAACAGATAAAGTCAATCCTATGGACATCAATAATTGGAGTTGGAATATCAGCTATTATGTGCGGCTACCCATTTATATTACCATATAAGGAAAGTACGCTCGTTATCATTCTCACTGCTCTTATAATCTTTTTCAATTTGGTCTGCCTGCATGAATTGATACGCACATTAAAAAATGTTGAAATCAAAATAAAGGAGAACATTCAGAGGTTTGCAGAAGAAAAATAGATCAGCACGATATTCATCGAAAAATATTCGTACCTTCGCAGCGTAGCAAGCAAATCAAGCAGCTATATTTTAATCGCATTGGCCCAGACACGAAATAGTGATCTGGGCTACTTTTATAAAGGTAGCAAGAAAGTAGCAAGGTTTTTATACGTAAAATGCCTCTCAGCTATCTGAGAGGCATTTTTGAGAGGTGCCTAGCGGAATCGAACCGCTGTAGCAGGTTTTGCAGACCTGTGCCTAACCGCTCGGCCAAAGCACCATTTCCGTATTGGGACTGCAAATATAGGGACTTTTATCTGATATGCAAAATTATTTTTACATTTTTTGCCTGTCCAGGCGCATAAAAGATAAACTGTAATTACTCTACGTATAGAAGCAATCCTTTCAGATATTCGCCTTCAGGGTGGTAGATGTTTACTGAGTGGTCACATGGTTGATTGAGACGGTCGAGGATTCTGACACTTCTGCCGCACTGGGCTGCTGCTGAGAAAACTGCCAGAGCGAAAGCTTCCTTATCTACTACCTGTGAACAGCTATAAGTAAACACGAAACCGCCTGGAGCCACCTTAGAGATTGCAGCAGCATTGAGACGCTGATATGCTCGAAGGGCATTCTTCAAGGATCCTCTGTGCTTTGCAAATGCTGGCGGGTCGACGATCATGAGATCGTACTTACCCTCCGGAACCTGACGGAGATAGTCAATCGCATCGCAGCAGAGACTGGTGTGCTTCGATTCATCAAAACCGTTAAGGGCGACGTTGCGGTCAACCATCATCATGGCCTTCTTAGAACTGTCAACCGAGTCTACATGAAGGGCTCCAGAAGCTAAAGCATAGATTGAGAAACCTCCCGTATAACAGAAGAGATTCAACACGTTACGTCCACGTGCAAGACTGCCTACAAGAGCTCTATTCTCCCTCTGGTCAAGGAAGAAACCGGTCTTCTGACCTTCAGTCCAGTTGACTATGAACTTATGTCCGTTCTCTACTACTGTCTGCTCATCGTCAGAGAACTCAGGATGACGATAAAGATAGCCGTCTATAAGTTCAAGACCTGCCTTATATGGAGCTGTACCTGAGCTCTTGTCATATACCGCCTTAAGCTGCTGACCATATACTTTCTGGAGAGCATCAGAGATATGTTTCTTTGCACGGAACATACCAACTGAGTGTGCCTGCATGACACATACGCCGTCATAATAGTCGATGATCAGGCCTGGAAGGTTGTCACCTTCGCCGTGTACAAGACGATAGCAGTTTGTGGAGATTTCTCCACTCGCTTCGCTCTGTCGAAATGACAGTATGGAAGTATGCAGACCTGTAGCGACACGGACCTGAAGGGCACGGGAAAGCATTGTCTCCCAGAAATCAGGATGTAGAGCAGAGTCATCGAAGCTCAGCACACGCACAGCTATAGAGCCGATCTGGTAATGTCCGTATGCAAGGATGCTTCCGTCTGAAGCATGCACAGAAACAAGGTTACCTTCTGCTGGACTTCCCTGCACTTCTGCTATTGCGCCGGAGAAGACCCATGGATGAAATCTCAAGAGTGACTCTTCTCTGCCTTTTTTCAGTATTATCTTTATCATATTTTCTTATTTATTTCTATTTTAACGGTTTGCCACGTCGCTTCGCTCCTCGCAATGACGTATTAAGGGTACTACTCACAAGACGTATTTTGGGCGCTACTCACTACTCACAAGACGTATTAAAGTTACTACTCGCAATGACGTATTTGGGGCGCCATTCGCAATGACGTATTGAGGGTGCTCCTGGCAATGACGTCGGACTGCAACTCTGCAGTTAAACTATAGGCTCAACGAGAGGGTTCTTTTCTGATTTGAGCAACTTCAGGTACATCTCCCGGCATACCCATGCGTCTGTTGCAGCGTATTTGCACTGAGATTCTGACAGAGTCTCTGCCTCCCAGTTGGATAGCTGCTGGGTCTTTGAGATCCTGATACCAAGTATAATGGCAGCCATCTTCTTGACAGCCTTGTCCCTGATTCCCCATTCGCATCCGATCTTCTGAAGATCCACAAAAGCCTTAGGCTCGAACTCGCGATGTTTCTGCAATCCTCGTATATCATCATGGATAGCGGCTCCGACCTTTACAATCTTATCGCTTGCCATGATGTTACACAGTCTCCTATGCATACCTATCTTATTAATTCTGAACAAGTAAGTCTTATCTGCTCCTGAAAGCTGGAGCAAGGACACAGAATAGCGCGGCTGGCTCGGAGTAAAAGTCGGCCTGGTCTCGGTATCGAAACCAATGACCTTCTGCGAACGCAGATATGTAATGGCACGGTTAAACTCTGCTCCAACCGAGTCGATTACTATGATTTTGCCCGGGCATGACACATAGTCAAGCTTCTCAAGCTCCGCAGGGGTAATACATTCCTTAAACATAATTCCTTTCAATACGGCCTCCTAGAAGAACAGAAGTTCTCTGTACTTAGGCAATGGCCACATCTCATCATCAATCAGCATCTCCAGATTGTCTGCACTCACACGCACCTTATCCATCATATCCTTGACATCACGCGAATAGGCCTTAGCCCTCTGGGCAATCTCCTGGATTCTGTTTGCCACCTTACGCGCTTCGACAAGTGCTTCAACATCCGCAGATACATTATTTATATACAGAGATATCTTCTTGAGAGTCTCGATTTCTGACGAGCAATACTGCAAGTAGTCATCACCGAAAATCTCCTTGATACCCTTGACATTTTCAATAAGTATGTTCTGATACCTCACTGCAGCAGGAATCACATGATTCAGGCACATGTCGCCTATGATCCTTGCCTCAATCTGAAGCTTCTTCACATATGTCTCATTAAGGATCTCGAACCTCGCGTCAACCTCATTAGGCGCAAGCACCCCGAGATTCTTGAAGAGGTCTATAGTCTTCTGCTCATGATATACCTCATAAGAATCAGGTACATTGACTACAGGACGCAGACCTCTTGCAGCCGCCTCAACTTCCCATTCGCGGCTGTAACCGTTACCCTCAAACATGATGTCCTTGGACTCGGTAATGAATTTGCGGACAACTGACATGACAGCTGACGAACGGTCTTCTCCTGACGCCTCAAGCGCATCCACCTCTGCTCTAAACTCCTTCAGGCTTTCTGCAACAATAGAGTTCAGCACATAGGCCGCCGATGCAACATTCTGCGACGAACCGACTGCACGGAATTCGAATCTGTTACCGGTAAAGGCAAATGGAGAGGTTCTATTACGGTCTGTGTTATCCGGAAATATCTCTGGAAGAGAATTTACAATCTTGATGGACTCCTGGCTTGTCGAGCATACCTGAGCATCTCCCATATCCATGATGGACTTGAAAATTCCATAAAGAGTCGAGCCTGAGAACACTGACATTACAGCAGGAGGAGCTTCTCCCCCACCAAGTCTGTATGAATTGCTCAACGATGCAACTGATGTCATCAGAAGGAAATGATGTCTATATACTGCCTTCAGCACAGCCGCATAGAATGAGAGGAACTGAAGGTTCTTGGTAGGAGTCTTTCCTGGAGATAGCAGATTGACACCTGTATCAGTAACCACAGACCAGTTACAGTGCTTTCCTGAACCATTGACTCCGTCAAACGGCTTCTCATGGAAAATAACCTTGAGGTGATGCTTTTCAGCCACTTTCTGCATGATGATCATGAGCATCATGTTCTGGTCGATGGCCTTGGTTGCATCACAGAACATAGGAGCACACTCGAACTGATTAGGTGCCACCTCGTTATGCCTTGTCTGAAGGAGGATGCCAAGCTTGTATGCTTCTGCCTCGAAATCCTTCATGAAAGAGCTTACACGCGAGGGGATCGCTCCGAAGTAATGGTCCTCAAGCTGCTGATCCTTTGCTGATGTATGACCGATTACAGTCCTGCCTGAAAGCATCAGGTCTGGTCTTGCATTGTATAATGACTCGTCTACGAGGAAATACTCCTGCTCGATACCCAGGTTGACCTTCACAGACTTGACGCTCTCATCAAAAAGATTTGCTACAGCAGTTGCAGCATCGCTGAGGGCACTGAGTGACTTAAGATGCGGAACCTTTGTATCCAGAGCCTCTCCTGTGTATGAAACAAACACAGAAGGGATACACAAAGTACCGTCCATGACAAATACTGGTGAGGACGGATCCCATGCCGAGTATCCTCTTGCCTCGAATGTATTTCTAAGACCACCATTAGGGAAACTTGAAGCATCAGGCTCCTGCTGTACAAGGGCTGTACCCTTGAACTTCTCGAAAGCCTGCCCGTCCTTTACAGAGATGAAAGCCTCATGCTTCTCTGCAGTCGAGTCCGTAAGTGGCTGGAACAAATGAGTATAATGGGTAGCGCCCATTTCTATGGCCCACTCCTTCATGCCTGCAGCAATCTCATCAGCAAGGCTTCTGTCCAGTTTCGCTCCATGTTTCACTGAAGCAAGCACAGCTTCATACGCCTGCTGGGACATGTACCCGCGCATCTTATCTAGGTCAAGAACGTTCTGACCGAAATAATTTGACACCGGACCGTTTTCTTCATAGAAACGACGGGTCTGATGGGAAGCAGCCTCGTCTAGAGCTCTTTGTCTGAATGTTGCCATATATATAATTTGTCAAGTCGGCCACAAAGATAATAAAATGTCATGAGAGTTTCCTCGAAAATATCTATCTTTGCGAGCGTTTTGGAAAAACATCGAACTTAACTCGTATACTATGGCAAAAATATCAGAGAAAGCGATTCAGATGCCGGCATCGGCAATCAGAAAGCTTGTACCGTTTGCTGACGCAGCAAAGAAGGAAGGCGTAAAGGTATATCACCTCAATCTCGGACAGCCTGACATCAAATCACCTGCTTGTGCACTTGATGCTATCAGAAACTTCAACGCAGAGAATGTATCATACTCTCATTCAGCTGGTCTTATGGAGCTCAGACAGGGTCTTGTCGAGAAATATTACAAGAAGATCGGTATCGACATCACAGTTGACGAGCTGATTACAACAGTAGCTGGTAGCGAAAGCGTAAATCTTGCACTTGAGATAGCATGTAACCCTGGAGATGAGGTCATCGTTCTCGAGCCGTTCTACACCAACTACAATACATTCGCCTTCATGAACGGACTGACACTGAAGGCTATCAAGACAGATATCAGAAAAGGCTTCCAGATTCCTGACATCGAGGAATTCGAGAAGGCAATCACTGAAAAGACAAAGGCGATTCTCGTCTGCAACCCTGGTAACCCTACCGGTACACAGTATTCAAAGGAGAGCATGCTTGCCCTCGGAGAGATCGCACGTAAGCACGACCTCTTCCTTCTTTCTGATGAGGTATATCGCGAGTTCTGCTACACAGACGAGCCGCACTTCTCTGCAATGAACATCCCCGGACTTGAGCAGAATGTAATCCTTATCGATTCTGTATCAAAGAGATACAATCTCTGCGGAGCTCGTATAGGCTGCATCATCTCACACAACAAGGACGTGATGGCAGCAGCGATGAAATTCGCTCAGGCACGCCTTTGCCCGCCTGTACTCGGTCAGAAAGCCGCTATCGGAGCCCTTGATACTCCTGACTCATATTTCGACGAAGTAAAGGAAGAGTATATCAAGAGAAGAGACTTCATGATCGAAGGTCTCAACAAGATCGAAGGCGTATACACACCGCTTCCAATGGGTGCATTCTACACAATTGCAGAGCTTCCGGTAGACGATACTGAGAGTTTTGCAAAGTGGATGCTTGAAAGCTTCAGAATTGACAACGAGACAACAATGGTTACCCCGGCTGCGTCATTCTACAAGACTCCAGGCATGGGAAAGAACCACGCACGTATTGCTTATGTTCTTGAGGTTGATGAGCTTAAGAAAGCGCTCCACATCCTAGAGGAGGGTCTTAAGGCTTACCCTGGAAGAACTCTCTAACAGTCGGTACCAGCATGGAGCGGATAAATTCCTCTTCCATGAAATGGGTACCTTCGTATAAGACATAAGTATCTTTACCGAAATATCTGCGCCACGTACGTATGCTGACCACACCACTCTTTCGATAATGGTCATGTGTACCGAAATAAGCGAGATTCATATGATTGCCGCCGTCAGCAGCAGAGGCCGCCAAAGCTTCTTTCCTGTGACGGCGGTATTTTCGCAGTATCTTGAACGTGAAATGAAGAGGCTGCCTGTCTCCCTGCTTGGGGCGATATAGATTATCGAAATAAGGTGTGACACCTGGAATCAGTGACAGCCAGGCAAGCAGAGCGAAATATTTTGGGGAATTCAACGCCGGAGACACATAGATATGAGGGACACCTTTGATGCGCATGGCATGAAGAGCTCCGAGCGACTCCCCTATTACAAGTTCCGGCTTAAGTTCCTCTACCCATCCGGCAATCTGTCCGGCAGCACATTCAGGATCGAAATCGTATGTACGCACAATCACCTTGATTCCATCCGACGCCAATATATCGGAAAGAATCGACGGAATGCGGCTATCACCGCCACCTCCCATACCATGTATATAAAGTACATTGTGCATAACCGTCGCAAAGTTATATATTTTTGTTATCTTTGCCTTGATGTAGATAAATATAAACACAAATCACTATAACATGAAACTCAAATTATTCTTCTCAGCAGCTGTTCTGGCACTTGCTGCTACAGCTGCTACAGCTCAGGATTACCAGTTCACAACAGTGAAGGAAAATCCAGTGACTTCAATCAAGAACCAGTACCGTTCAGGTACATGCTGGTGCTTCTCTGCCCTTTCATTCATTGAGTCTGAGATTCTGAGAACAAAGAATGTGGAAGTTGACCTTTCTGAGATGTTCGTTGTAGGAAAGTCATACCACGATAGAGCAATCAAGTATGTTCGTCTGGACGGAAGCCTCAGATTCTCAGCAGGAAGCTCGTTCGGCGATGTACTACATGTAATCGAAGACTATGGTATCGTACCTCAGGAGGCTATGCCTGGCTTCAACTACGGTACAGATAAGCCAGAGCACAATGAGCTTGACGCAGTGCTCTTTGGCTACGTAAACGCAGTTGCAAAGAACCCTAACAAGAAACTTACTACAGCATGGGTAAATGGTCTTGACGGCATTATCGAAGCATATTTCGGCGAGTATCCGGAAACATTCACAGCTGAAGGCACGGAATATACTCCTGAGTCATATAGAGACTTCCTCGGCATCAACACAGATGATTATGTGAATATCACTTCATTCACACACCATCCGTTCTATGAGCCTTTCATCATCGAAGTTTGTGACAACTGGAGATGGGACAGCGCATATAACCTCCCTATGGACGAAATGATGGAGGTTATGTACAACGCCATCGACAAGGGTTATACAGTTGCATGGGGTTCTGACGTCAGCGAGAAGGGCTTTACTCGTGACGGACTTGCAGTAATGCCATTGGAAGAGCAGAAGGCAACAGCTGGTTCCGATCAGGAGCGCTGGGTTGGAAAAGCCAAGGAAGAGACTGCAGAAGAAACTAAGGCTGACCTTCCTGAAGAGATGGTGATCACTCAGGAGATGCGCCAGGATGCATATGACCGCAAGACCACTACAGACGACCACGGAATGCACATCTATGGTATCGCAAAGGACCAGAACGGCAACCAGTATTTCATGGTTAAGAACTCATGGGGTGAGACTGGCAAATACAAGGGTGTATGGTATGCATCTGACGCATTCGTACGTTACAAGACTCTCAACATCGTAGTTCACAAGGATGCTCTTCCTAAGCACATCGCCAAGAAGCTCGGCATCAAATAGTCTGATTTGAAAGATGAACATCTTCAAACATATTCCTAATACGATTACTTCCATGAATCTGCTCTGCGGTACTTTGGGAGTAATCGTAACCTTTCAGGGACGTTTTGACACAGCATTCATCCTGATGCTGGCAGCCGCAGTCTGCGATTTCCTTGACGGTTTTGCAGCCAGAATGCTGAAGGCATATTCCGCCATCGGCAAGGAACTTGATTCGCTGGCTGACATGGTCAGCTTCGGCCTCCTGCCATCGCTGATTCTTCACAGATTCATGATTGCATGCGGTCACACAGGAGTAGTAGCCTATGTACCACTGGTGATCTGCATCTTCTCAGCACTTCGCCTTGCAAAGTTCAACGTTGACGAAAGACAGACAGAGAACTTCCTAGGACTTGCAACACCTGCATGTGCAATCTGGTGCGGTTCCTTGATTTATTTTGTCAGCCAGGGTTATACAATCAAGTATATGCCAGCACACACAGCATGGTTCCTTCCAGTTGTATCAGTTGTTCTGGCTTTACTGCTGGTAAGCGAAATCCCTATGTTCTCCATGAAGTTCAAGAAAGGATCAAAGACTAACAGAATACGTCTGATCTTTATCGCCCTGATTGCAGCGACAGGAGTGCTCTCCCTGATATTCAAGACCAACTGGTCATTCATAATACTGTCAGCAATGACACTCTATATATTATGGAATGTCATGAGAGCAATCTCATCCAGGAACACAGGTAATTAAAAAAAACATCGTCTCCAAGAATCTGGAGACGATGTTTTTTTTAAAATTATTGTCGTCAAGCTACTTAACCTCAAACTCAGCAAGGATGCCGGAAGCGCTGTCGCCAGCAATCCATACATGAAACTTACCTGGCTCCACCTTCTTTATCATGTCCTTGCCATAGAAAGCAAGATCCTGGATAGGAAGTTCGAAAATAACCTCAGTCTGTTCTCCCGGAGCAAGAGTCACTCTCTGGAATCCCTTAAGTTCTCTTACAGGACGAGTTACTGAACCGACAAGGTCACGGACATAGAGTTGCACTACCTCTGTAGCCGCCTTATTTCCTGTATTCTTCAATGTAGTCTTCACCTTAAGGACATCATTCACACCCACCTCAGCATCTGCAACAGCTGTCGCACCATACTCAAACGTAGTGTAAGTAAGGCCATAACCGAATGGGAACTCTGGAGCGAATGTCGTGTCAAGCCAGTAGCTTGTATTTCCGAGAGAAGTCTGGCTTGCCTTTAGAGGAATGTCATAAAGCATTGTCTCTGTTCCGTTATATGGACGGCCTGTCATGTTGTGGTTATAGTAGATAGGAATCTGACCCACATTCTTAGGGAATGTGATTGGAGTCTTTCCGCTTGGAGTCTCATCACCGAAGATGAGCTGAGCGATCGCAGGTCCTCCCATGGTACCTGGATGGAACGAATAGAGGATTGCATCTGAGTTTGCAATCTCGAAGTCAAGCTCAAGAGGACGTCCTGCCATAATATTGAGTACGAGCGGCTTACCTGTAGCCTTCAGAGCCTCTATCATTGCTCTCTGATCACCCTTGAGAGTGATGCCTGTCAAGCAGTGAGCCTCACCTGACATGATTGCCTCCTCACCCATGAATGCAAGGATCACATCAGCCTTCTTAGCAGCTGCCACAGCCTTCTTGATACCTCCATTGTCAAACTGCCTTGTGAAAGTAAGACCTGGTTCATAGATGACATTCACATCATTGCCATAAATCTCTCTGATGGCCTTGAGCGGAGTGACTGTATGAGCAGCATCACCATCAAATGTCCATGTGCCGAGCTGATCATGCGGTGCGTCTGCCATAGGACCTGTAACAAGCACTGTCTTCACCTTTGCCTTGTCCAATGGAAGAATATCATTATTGGTAAGGAGCACAGCAGACTCAACAGCCGACTTGCGCGCAGCCTCAAGAGACTCCGGCAGATAGAATGTCGCTTCTGTCTTTGACTCATCCACGTATGGACTCTCGAAAAGCCCAAGACGGAACTTAATTCTAAGGATATTACGCACAGCGTTGTCGATGGTCTCAATAGAAACCTTGCCCTCGTTGAGAAGTTCCTCGATGTGGCTGATATATGCATATGACATCATATCCATATCAACACCTGCGTTGATAGCAAGCTCGCCAGCATGCTTATTATTCTCTGCAAATCCGTGGTTCACCATCTCATAGATTGATGCCCAGTCACTTACAACGAATCCGTCGAATCCCCACTCGCCACGGAGCACATCCTTCACAAGGAAGCCGTTTCCCGTAGATGGAACGCCGTCATTGTCGTTAAACGAAGTCATGAGAGTCATGGCTCCCGCCTTCACGCAAGCCTCAAACGGAGGAAGATACACATTACGGAGGGTTCTCTCTGTAACACCTGTAGAGTTATAGTCACGGCCTCCTTCTGCTGCTCCGTATGCAACGAAATGCTTCACGCAGGCCGCCATACTGGTCTGGTCGACAGTCTCGCCCTGATAACCCTTTACCATAGCTACACCCATCTGGGCATCAAGGTATGTATCTTCACCGCTACCCTCAGCTATACGTCCCCAGCGCGGATCACGTGCGATATCGAGCATCGGAGAAAATGTCCAACGGATACCTGCTGCTGTCGCTTCTATAGCAGACACGCGAGCTCCTTGCTGTACAAGTTCAGGATCAAAAGTAGCCGCAAGGCCGAGAGGAATCGGGAAGATGGTCTTGAATCCATGGATGACATCGCGAGAAATGATGATCGGAATACCCAGACGAGACTCCTCTACTGCTATCTTCTGATAACGGTTAAGCACCTCGGGATTAACCTCATTAAGGACAGAACCTACCATACCGGCACGCACCTGACCTGCTGTTCCGTGGTTGAAGCCTCCGATAGAAAGCTGATTGAGCTGTCCGATCTTCTCCTGGAGAGTCATCTGCTGAAGCAGAGCTTCAACACGCTCGTCCTCTGTCTGCACAGTCTGTGCGGCAGCAACAACTGTCACAGCAAAAACAGCTGTGGCAGTAATCATATATCTGAAAATAGATTTCATCTGATAAATCATTATGGATTCTGGATGATGATGGTGCTACGCTCTTTCTGGCCATCCTTATATGTATATCCCTTAATGTCTGGGAATGTACATACTACCTCAGCCTTACGGACTGCACCTGTAGTATTCGCCTGAATATCAGCGAGCCACCATGTATCGATATATCTACCGTTCTCTGATTTGTAATCTACTGTCACCCAGTCGATTTCCTCACCACGAACGCCATTGGTGCAGTCGTAGCATTTGAATTCAGCGGCACCGTAAAGAGCCTGCTCATTATTAGAATCACCCGACCAGTCAGTTGCATTTGAACCATCCACTGAAATCACCCAGTAGCTGAGTCCCCATGCACTCTGAGCTGAAGCATCGTGAGTGTATTCAGCTGCGAGACCTCCCCAGAAGGAAAGCTCCTTGTCTGCAGAAGCTGATGGTTGTGTCACGAAGAACTGTCTGAAAGCTGTCTTTGCTCCTCCTTCGAACTGATATCCTTCAGGTGCTGTGTATGTGCAGCATACGAGGGTCTTGCGGGCAGCATTTGTATTATTTGCAGATGCTGTAGCAAGGAGGTGAGTAGAATTATGCTTTCCGTCAGCAGATTTTCCATACTCAACAGTAATCCAATCCACAACAGGACCTTCTGCAGAACCCTCGCGGCAAACAATCTCCACATTGCTGTATAGAGCCTGCTCGCCATGTGAATCTCCGCCCCAGTCCTCAGCAAACACGCCGTCTACTGTAATCACGCAGTAACCAAGGCTATGTGCTGTCACACCTGCACCAGATACTGTCTGATCTCCGATTCCACCATAGAACCCAAGGGTTCTGAGGTCAGAATGTGCAGCCTGAATTACCTTGGTGATCTTTACGCGTGAAGCATCCTGAAGGAGATATCCGCCGGCATCCTCATATGTTGCTGTAATCGTTGCTGATCGCTGCTGTGAGTCAGTATTTGCCGTAGCCGTATAATCCCACCACGTATCGTTTGCGCGGTAAGCCACTGAAAGCCAATCTGCCTCAGCGCCTGTAGCGTCATCAATGATGCTGAACTTCACATTCTTGTAGAATACGGCATTCTCAGGAACATTAGCCTCACGTGTTACCCAATCATTGGAATCCTTATCCTTTGTACGCGCATACCAGTAACCTATTCCGCCTGAAGAAGCCTGATGTCCGATGTTTGTTGACTCAGGGATACCGCCCTCATAAAGAAGTTCTCCCCTGACCTCATCGTGTCCAAGACGCTTCACGTTGGAAGCCTCGAGGTCAAGGTTCATCGTGGTAACCACGCCGTCAGCGAATCTGAAATTCTCTGTAGAGCAGTTGAATGTATAGAACGCCTTGTCAGTGTAGACAATGATCTTGTAACCGCCAACCTTTACAGGAGGTGCTGGCATGAAGACTGCCTTTCCTTCAGAAACAGCTGCAGTCTCAGTCACAGTTGTTGTGATAGATTTGGATGTATTCTCCCAGATAAGCTGGCAATCGTCACCGAAGTTGTTACCATTGTTATCCATCCAGTATTTGCCGTCCTGAAGCATGTTATATGCAAATGCAGAAGTGCTTGCAGCACTTGCAATATATACATTATCTGCGTTGAACTGCACATACTGAACCTGCTCTTCATTATAAAGTCCTGTAGATGAATCAACTAGATACTTAACGAGTGCTCCTGCAAAACGCATCTGCGCCTGAAGCTCAACAGTACCATCTTCCTCACCTTCATATACTGGAAGGGCAACCTCAGAGCTGACCAGCTTCACCATATCCTTTGGCAGTTCACCTGCCTTAGGCTGTGTATAAGCAGAAGCATGATTGAACTCGACCTTCATAGCAGAACATCCGTCATATCCTGTGTTGCTCATGTATGCAAACCAAGTCTTGCCACCTTGAGGAAGAGTGTTGAATGTAAACTTCGCTGAGGTTCCGTTGACTTCAGAAGCCACAATTTCGCGCTCAGAAAAGTCATAGTATCCATACTGGCCCTGTGCATCTACGAACCATGCAGTCAGTTTGTCGCCTTCCTCCCAGCTTATAAGTCCATCGGCTACGTTCTCTACGGACACGTTTACTGACCATGTCACAACTGGCTTGTCCGGCTCTGGCTCTGGTTCAGGTTCAGGCTCAGGTTTTGGGTCGGGATCCGGCTGTTCTGTAATTGGTTTATCTTCTGGAGCCGGTTGCTCCTTCTCACATGAAGGAGCAACGGCAAAGATCAACGTCAAAGCAAGAATTGACGTAAATATCTTTTTCATAGTCTCTAAGATTTAGTTCTGGAAGTATACTACAGATGAAACCTTATTTCCTTCGCCATCCTTAGTAATAATCTTGAATGTACGGCGCACTCCCGAGTCATTGCCAGAGAGAACAATACGCACATATACAGCCGCACCACCATCAGACCAAGGCTCAAGAGTTACAAATTCTTCAGGATTTGCAGTCAAAGGATCTGCACCTGGAACCTGAACGTCTTCTTCTGTGATTTCACCGAATTCAAAAGCCTGTGACATAAGTCTGCTGACAAGTGCCGGATCAGCAACAAGATCTTTCATATCCTGTCCAGGCATGTATTTCTTTCCGTCAACAATAATGTTTTCAAATCTGTACCAATCACCTACAGAACCGGCTCCAGGACCGAAACCTGTACTCTTGGATCCGTCAGCTGCATTATTGAAGATTGTATATGAAAGTCCTTCCACAACCTCCTCGGAACCGCCTTGGTCACCACCAGCAGGAGTAGACGGATTCTGGGTGATTACAGTTGTCCTTACATTCTGACCATCCTTATATGTATATCCTTCCAGGTCAGGGAATGTACATACGATTTCTGCCTTACGTACTGCACCTGTCGTATTCTCCTGTATGTCAGCAAGCCACCAAGTATCGATCACCTTACCGTTTTCCTGCTTGTATTCTACTGTAACCCAATCAACCTCAGCACCACGTACACCATTTGTGTAATCATAGCACTTGAACTCTGCACCACCATATAAAGCCTGCTCATTATGCGAATCTCCGTTCCAATCAGTTGCTGTCGCACCATCCACATTAATGACCCAATAGCTAAGGCCCCAATCATTCTGAGCTGTGTAATCATGAGTATACTCAGCTCCTATACCTCCCCAGAATTCAACTGCTTTTAATGAAGAATTTGGTTTCTGAGTAACTATAAACTGTCTGAATGCTGATTTTGCGCCGCCTTCAAATTCATATCCCTCCGGCGCATTATACGTACAACATACCAGTGCTTTTCTATCAGCACCTGTCGTATTCTCGGGAGCCGTTGCCACCAAGTGAGTTGAATTATGCTTTCCGTCACCATCCTTGGCATACTCTACTGTGAGCCAATCAACAATCGGTCCGTTTGCAGCGCCATCGCGACACTCTATCACCACGTTACTGTAAAGAACCTGCTCATTGTTCTTATCATCTCCCCAACTTTCAGCAAAAACACCATTTACTGTAATCACACAATATCCGAGACTTTGCTTATTTACTCCGGAACCTGAGATGACCTGGTCACCTATTCCTCCATAAAATCCTAGAATATTGACATTGGTATAAGCACCTTGAGTAACCTTTACAACTTTTGTCTTACATTGTTCAGTAATGATATAGCCATCAACATCACTGAAAATTGCAGTTATTGTAGCAGTTCTTTCTGCGCCCCCTTCTGGCTGAGGTTCTACAGTAAGATACCAATGAGTGCTACCCTGAGTATATTGAACTGTGAGCCAGTCTGCTACATCTCCTGTAGCATCATCAATAATTTCAAACTTGACATTCTCATAATATGCCCAATTGTCTACTCCTTCCTTGTTCACCCAATTTCCACCAGTATCTCTTATCTGTGCATACCAATATCCAACGTCCTTGGCTGTACAGCCTTTATATGAAATCTTATTTGATGCAGCATTGAGATCACCTATATACTGCAGATCTCCCTTGATCGATGCCAGTTCGATACGTTTTACATTTTTATTCTCCAGATTCAGCATTACATTTTTAAGTGTATTTTCAGCAAATGTCACATCTTTTGATGATGCATCAAATGTATACTTCGCCAAATCTGTAGTAACAACATATGTATAACCGCCGACTTTAACTGGAGGAACAGCCATATAGATACCAGTTCCCTGAGTTGCTTCTGTAAGTCCTTCAAGAGACAATGGCTCAGTCAAGGTCGTCTTTATGCTCTTTGAAGTGGAATTCCAATAAAGGAAGCATTCGTCGCCCACCTCCGTATCAGAATGAACATATTTTCCATCCTTAACAAAGTTATATGCCATACATGCCTTGCCACCTGCAATATTATTATCTGCTGAAATAAGTTCCACAGACTGCACCTTCTCATCTGCATAAGTTCCTGATGCTGAATATACGAGAAATCTCATGATAGAACCCACGATGTTCATATCAACGTCAATCTCAACCTTCTCTCCAGCTTCCGCAACAGGAACTGTTATTTCATCACTGATAAGGTTGACGATTGCAGGATTCAGAACACCTGCACTTGCCTGTACTATCTCAGCAGCATATTGGAATTCAACCTTAGATGCATTACAGCCATCATAATCTGAGTTGCTGTTAACAGCAATCCATGTCTTACCTCCCTGTGGCAGTGTAGAAAATTCAAATACTGCATTACCATCAACGATGGATGATACTTGAACATTTCTTTCAGAATAACCATTATATCCATATTCACCATTTGAAGATATCGACCATGCTGTAGCCTTATCTGTCTCCTGCCATGTCATGGTCTGCGAATCAGACATGACAGCTTTAGTTGCAGATTGAATATCTGCTGTTATCATAAACTTAACTCCTTCAGCATTCGGTCCCTCAGGCTCAAGATTTTCCTGCTGACAAGCTGTCATGGCTGCTGTCGCTGCGATAGCGGCCATCATAAATCTGTAAATCTTTTTCATAATCGTCATCAGTTAAAGGTTAAGCCCATGTGTCATCAGTTTCAGTTCCGTAGCCAAAGTCGCCCTGACCACCCTGTTCATACCATGGATCTCCGCTTGCGCAGAGAACACCTTCAGTCTTGATTTCAAGGACTGAAAGTTCTGGGGACTGGTATGTCGCCCCGAATAAATTCTTGGTTTTCATGATAGTATAAGTGTTATTAGTTGTTTATTCTGTGATCATCAACCAGTTAAGTGTGACTGGGAATGCTGTTGTTCCTGTAAGCTTTAATGTGTGCTTTCCTGCCTTCATCGGAATGTCTACCTTACGGTTCTTCCATCCGTACTCTGTGTTGTCAAGCTCGAGGATGCCAAGTTCCCTGCCATCAAGGATAACGCTGAGCGGTGACGGGTAATATGTGCTGTAGCGAAGCTCAAGAACATATGTAGCATCCTTAGGAAGGTCAATCTGATATTCCACTGCAGAGCCTTTCTTGAGGTCTGTAAGCTGAAGCACTCCTGTCTCATCTGTACAAGGTGCAAGATGGATATTATCTGAATATCCGGTATAATGCTCGGCTGGAATCACCTGACCTGGCTTATACCAAAGGCTCTTATCCTGGGTAGACATATTCACAAACACCTTTCCAAGGTCTGTGAGATCAAATGGCTTGTTGCTCTTAAGAAGAGAATTATGACACTGTGCGTCACCGTTTCCACGAGGGATGAACCATGCGTACCTGAATACGTCAGGGTCAGCTTCAAGAAGATTAATGGCTTCCACCATATATTTAAGCTGTGCATCAGCCGAGATATTGTTATTCGCCCAGTTGCAGAACTCAGTAAGCCAGATCGGCTTGCCATATTTCTTAAATTTGTCAAGGAAGTCCTTCATTGAATAAGCAGAACCCATGTAGCAGTGGATTGCAACTCCGTCCACATCATCAAGGCTGATTCCCGGAAGAGAAAAGAACTCATCATACCACTTCCATGGATCGTTGTATCCCGAAAGTGTACCATAGTTCATTGCTGGAGCTATAAGCTTCAGGTTCAATTCCTTAGCAATCGCTACTAGTCTTGGCCAATCCTCTGCAGCCTTGGTAGGAACCATATTTGCCTGGTCTGTCAGGTTGGGCTCGTTATACGCAAGGATGTACTCACACTCAGGATGCAGTTGCTTGAACTGTCTGAATGTATTCTCGTTCCAGTTCGCATTCCACGCCATAGGACAGAAGTCCATGCCATACTCTGAGAACATTTCGAATGCCTTGTTTGAGGTGCTTGCACCCCAGTTATATGACCAGCTGCACGCTGGACCGAGCAATGGGATGTCATTTTCAGGAAGCTGGCCGAAATTGAAGCTGACTCCTCTCTTAGGGCTCTTCTGCTGCAGGGTTACATATTCCCTTGTAGTATCCTGGTTCTGAGCCTGATTGTCAGCTCCGTCATCAGGCTTCTCACATGCAGACAAGAGACATGATGACAAAGCCAAAGCATATAGAATATTGATTTTCATGGTATTGTTATTTCTGGTAAACTCTTACGTAATCTACATACATTGATGCTGATCCACCTTCTGGAATCGCTGTAATACCTGAAGCGGTACGGATTCCCGGGAAGTTTCCTCCGACTGCAAGATTGAAGAGGATGAAGAAATCATGGTGGAAATATTTAGCTACACTCCAATCACTGTCATCACCGGTTATACCCATTTCAAAATATGGATTGGTATCAGGATACTTGTCCATATCAACATACATACGGATATTCTCTTCATTCCATATGATGGTATATAGATGATACTCGTCATCCTGAAGACTGTAGGACCATGTAGATGCTTTCGCATAATTAGGATACGCCCAATTATTGTTTCCTACATCTTTATAGAAACCCCAGTGACATGCACCATTGAAATACCTGTCCTGGGTATTGTTCTTAATGCCGTTTGAGTTACCCATCTCGAGGATGTCAATCTCTCCGCATCTTGGCCATCCGACCTGATCAAAATCATTACCCATGAGCCAGAACGCAGGCCAGAGTCCGTTGGCAGTCTTAGGCAGCTTGATCGATGCCTCTATCTTTCCGTACTTGAATGCCTTCTTATTCTTTGAATTGATACGTCCTGAGGTAAAATCCTTATTACTGAACTTTTCTCGTTTAGCAGTAAGTATCAACGCATTACATCCCGACGTCTCATCCTTTCCAAGTGAAACATTTTCACGATGATAGTACTGAAGTTCATTATTTCCTCCGCCATCTCCGTTCACTTCGATGTTCCAAACTGTCTCGTCAAGAGTATCGCCGTCAAACAGGTCCTGCCATACTAATTTATAGCCGTCCGTCTCTCCTGAGCCTATCTGATCCGATGACGGCTTATCATCTCCGGGTTTCTCCTGTTCCGGCTGTTCGGTGTTGCCGTTCCCTTCCTGCTTCACATCTGCAGGAATATCATCGCACGAGCCTATTATCAAGCCAAATGCAGCAAGGAGGTAAAAGATTTTACGCATAGTCTAAAGTTTAAATTTAACTTTGGCACCAGCCACCGGCATCACCCGATGACTGGCAAGTGTATTACTTCTTGTAGAAGAAGATAGCGTCAACGTCGAGAGTTGTACCTGTTGCGCCACCACTGAGTACAGCAGCTATATTGCCTGTTGTTGTCTTTGTATAGTCAAGACCAGTATCAGCAAGGCTGACCTCATACTCATTCCAAACATTTGGCTGGAACTCTCCGCTTGTAGGAGCGATTGCAGTGTATGTAATACCTGCATCATCAAGAGTGCCTTGACCAACAGCAAACTTATACTCTCCGCCTGCCCAGTAAAGGATAACGATATGTGCCTTGTTTGCCTGACCTTTATAACCGATGTGGAATTTCCAATTAGCGAAGTCTGCAGTATTTTCAACAAAGGCAGGGACCTCTGCAGGGTTAACCACACACCAGCCGCAACCAGACCAACCTACAGTACCTACTACGAGTGAGCTCCAACCTGCAGCCTCGCCATAGAAATTAAGTCCTGAAGGAGTACCTGCTGTGTAAGTATTCTCCCATACATAGAGGAATACATTTGTGTCATCAAGCTGATAACTTGCCTTGATCTTGTTCTGGATAGCAGCTGTAGAGTACTCATCGAGAGCAATGGTCACATACTGAGAACCCTGAAGAGATGCGTGAAGATCATCAGTTGTACCGCCCTGGTTTCCACCCTGATTCTCGTTGCCACCCTGCTCAGTAGGATCCTTGAGACCGCCGTTACCTGTGCCGTCACCATTGTCTGGCTTCTCGCATGAGGCGAAAACAAACATTGCCGCTGCAACCATAGTTGCAATTGTCATGAAAGTCTTTTTCATAATTTCTGATTGTTTAAAGTGTTTATAAGTGATTGTGGTAAATTAGTATCCTGGATTCTGATCGATTCCACCAAGTCGGACCTCCTCCTGTGGGATCGGCATAAGCTCATGCTTGCCTGCTACGAACGGAGTCATATGTGACTGAGCTTCAGCAGTTTCAGTCTTGGCATATGCATCCATCACCTCCTTGACAATACCCCAACGGCATAGGTCGAACCATCTATGACTCTCCATAGCAAGCTCCACACGTCTCTCATGACGTAATGCCATCTCGAGATCTTCCGGAGTATCAGTAAGCTGATGCATTGCATAGGAATTCTTATAGTCCGGAACTGCATATCCTGGAAATGCTGGAAGGATATCTTCTGTTCCACGAGCACGGGCGCGAACCAATTCAAGATAGATCTTTGCTGTTGCCGGGTCATTGTTTCTCAAGGAAGCCTCTGCATACATAAGATATACGTCTGCCAGTCGTATTGTAATGTAATTGATCGGTGAACGTGAGTGATGCGAGTCATTGAGAACCACATAATCAGTGAAGGTATCATTCATTATCGCTCTCTTGACTCCAAGGTTCCTGTTGCCGAGATAGATCTCATCTGCCGGAGTTGTAATCTGATCTTCTGTAGGGACGAGAATAGACGCATCGCGACGTGGATCACCAGCCTCAAACTCGTTGTATAGATTCTGTGTAGGGTGATTGAAGCCCCATCCGGTGCTGGAGAACGCAGCTGAACGTGAACGAGTCAAGATTGTGGTGAAAGTACCGCGTGTAAAACCGTTTCCCTCACCATAGTCTGACATACCGTCTTCCATATACTGGATTTCAAATACAGACTCCTGACCATTCTCTCCGGAAAGAGTGAAATTGTCTGCGTAGTTTGGACAGAGCGAATATTCACCAGCCTGTTCAGAGATGAACTTAGTTCCCCATGTCTTCGACTCAGCATAATATTCTGTGGCGTTAGCACCATTTGTATTGCGCTGATAGTCACCCCAGTACATATATACCTTCATAAGCATTGCCTGAGCAGCACCCTTGGTTGCACGACCAAGATCCTCCGGAGCATATGCGCTCTTGAGAGGAAGATTTGCCTCTGCTGTCTTGAGGTCTGCAACAATCTGCATGTACACATCATCTACTTTTGCTCTTGGCTGCTTCCAGTTTCCGCTGCTATAGATCGGTTCCTTCACGATCGGAACACCGCCATAAAGACGTACTAGGCGGAAATAATAGTATGCTCTTACAAAGCTGGCCTCTCCTACAAGACGATCCCGCAGTTCCTTGGTCAGTGTCTCATCGAGTTCCATTGCAGGAATCTGTTCCAGTGCAAGATTTGCTCTTGAAATACCCTGATACTGAGCACGGTAGAAGTCAAGAACCATACTATTGTTCGTAATGGCCTTGAAGTTTTCAAGATCATATACATCTGCCATGTCAGAAATATTCTGACCTCCCTTAAGCGCATCGTCAGACAACACATCACCGAAGAAGAACTCCGAATAATATGTGCTCTGATATTCCCACATCAACGGAACATATGCCGCATTTGTCACCTGTATCGCAGTCTCTGCACTGGTGAAGAAATCCTCTACCCTATTGGTCATCGGGCCGTCTTCTCTGAGCCATTCGTTGCAGGATGTCAGAGCAGGGAGAAGAAGTATTGCTATATATTTATTGAATTTCATAGTCTCGGACATTCTTTAGAAGTTGATATTCACACCAAGCATAAGGGTTCTTGACTGCGGATAGTTACCATAGTCAACACCACCGCCGACCTCAGGGTCATATCCCGAGTATTTGGTAAAAGTCAGGAGGTTGCTGCCTGAAAGGTAAATCCTGCAGCGGCTCATCTTCATCTTTTCTGTCCAAGCTGACGGCAGTGTATATCCGAGCTGGACATTCTTAAGTCTCAGGTATGCACCTGACTCTACATAGCGACTGCTGTTCTCAGTATTTATCGGGTTTCCGAATGGATTAGGGATGCTTCCACCTGGATTTTCAACACTCCACACATCTCTCATCGTTGTGCTGAGAGTTGCCTCATTACCAGTACCCTCAGTCCTGAGTCTCAATGCGTTGTAGATCTCATTTCCATAAACTCCCTGGAAGAAGACCTGAAGGTCAACACCCTTCCACTCAGCATTGAAGTTGAGTCCGTAAGTGAGCCATGGGAATGGATTTCCAAGAGCTGTCTTGTCGTCCTCATTGATCATACCATCATCGTTGAGATCACGGAACTTGGCATCTCCAGGAGCATATGCAGCAGCTGCTCCTTCTGCCCATAGATGCTCATCGATTTCCTCCTGACTACGGAAGATTCCCTCATATTGATATCCCCAGAATGTGTACAGGGCAAGGCCTTCGTCACTGACAGTCCTATCTCCCCATACTTTCTCACCACCGTTTAGGGCTGTGAGCTCATTCTTGATGAATGAGACATTTCCTCCAAGATCATATGCGAAATCACCGATCTGATTTCTATGATTGAGAGTGATCTCGACACCCTGATTGCGTACTGTACCTACGTTTGCAGTTGCAGAATATCTGTTGCCGACGTGAGCTGGTGCACTTACGCTGAGGAGCATCTCCTTTGTGTCACGCTGGAAGACATCAATAGTTCCTGTAAACTTGTTGCTGAACAAACCTAAGTCAATACCTGCATTCCACTGCTCTGTGGTTTCCCACTTTCCACCATTATTTACATATGTAAGGATAGTTGCTCCTGTTGCAAGGGCCTGCTCCTGACCGAGTACATAGTCTACGAAAGTAGGACCTGTGTTCATCATGGTAAGAAGGAATGCATTCTCGCTGATCTTGTCATTTCCAATTCGGCCCCAGCCTACGCGGACCTTGAGATCCTCGAGCCAAGTTATATCCTTCATCCAAGGTTCATTGCCGATGCGCCATGCTGCTGCCGCTGATGGGAAATATCCCCAGGTATGCTCCTTGAACTTGCTTGATCCGTCAGCTCGGAAGTTAACTGTCAGCATGTAGCGGCTGTCATATGAATAATGAGCGCGGCCAAGCATTGCAAAACGGCGTGTGCGGCCGGCACCGTCACCTGCCTTGTTCTGGTCCTCTGTCGCCTGAGAGAGATACCAGTTGGTTTCTACTGGATTGAGGATAGACGAGCCGGAACCTCCAAGTGTCTCATACTGATACTGTTCTGTTGTCTGACCTCCCATCACTGAGAAGCTATGCTTTCCAAGGTCACGAGTATAGGTCAAGGTGTTCTCCACCATGATTGTCTGGTATCTGCCTACGCTGCTCTCGATGAAATTCTTGTCCATCTTGTCGTAGTCGGAATACTTATACGAATCCTTGAAGAGCTTATGACGTGTGTTTGTGAGGTCCATGCTGACGTCGCTACGCCATACAAGACCTTTCAACGGCTTGATTTCCATGAAGATATCACCCACCCATCTCTCTGTCTTGTCAGAAGGATGCGAATGCTCTACCATAGAAAGAGGATTGGTAACGTTCTTGAAGTTTGAAGCAGCTGAGATGCGGTTGCTCATATCCTCGCCATTACGGGAAACTGCTCCGTTCGGATATCTTGCAGGATCCCATGGAGCCATTGCTATAGCTGCCGACAGAATAGACGCACCTGGTGAGCTGCTGTTATTCATCGCGTTACGTCCATGTGAAGTCATGAAAGTGAGATTCTCTCCGATTCGGAGCCACTTGGCGACATCATATGCGGAATTAACGCGCAGAGAGGTTCTCGTAAAGTCTGATCCGATGATTGTTCCCTGCTGGTCGAACCAGTTTGCGCTCATTGACCAATATCCCTTCTGGCTTCCTCCGTCAACACTTGCATGATAGTTCTGGATGATCGCGTTCTTCTTGAATACTACATCCTGCCAATCAGTATCAATCTGACTGTAATCAAGGTTAGACGGATAATAATTTGACTTTCCTGTGAGAAACTTACGAACCCAAGCGTCTACTCCTCCAGACTCAAGAACCTGAGGCTGAGAAGGATCACCTGAGGCAATAGACATATATGATGCAAACTCTGATGCATTCATAAGGTCTATGGCCTTCCACCTGTTCTGGATACCTGCATATGCATCGATGGAAACGTTAACATTTCCGTCTGAGGAACCCTTCTTTGTTGTGACAAGGATAACACCGTTAGCACCACGAGAACCATAAATGGCTGTTGCTGAGGCATCTTTGAGAATTTCAGTTGAAGTGATATCGTTTGGACTAAGGTAGTTGATATTATCTACGATGACACCATCAACAACATAAATAGGCGCACTGTTATTGACTGTACCGATACCTCTGATACGTACTTCTGCCGCTGCTCCAGGCTGGCCTGAACTTGAGTTGACAGTCACACCAGCTGCCACTCCCTGAAGGGCCTGGTCCAGACCTGCTGCAGGAGTCTTCTTGAGTTGTTCACCCTTGACAGATGCAACTGAACCTGTGAGATCGCTCTTTTTCATAACGCCATAGCCGATTGCTACAACTTCATCGAGCATCTGAGAATCCGGGGACATGGAAACATTGATCTGTCGCGCTTCTGTTACGGTCTCCTGATGATCAAGATACCCGATACATGAGAACACCAATGTCTGGCCTGAAGCCAATGAGATGGTATAGTTACCATCACTGTCTGTGAACGTTCCTCGCATGGTTCCCTTCACAACTACAGAAACTCCAGGGAGAGGATAGCTGTCATCTCCAGAGATAACCTGACCGGTCACTGTCAGTTCCTGTGCGGAAAGGATCTGAGTCGCAAGCACGAAAGCCAGGAAAGCAAAAATCCTTTTCATATTTTGAGTTATCAGTTATAGTGTTAGGCAAATTTATTAAAAAAAGAGCGGTCATGATAGCTGAAATCAACTCACAAAAACTCAACAAAAGATATTTTATAAACTCAACAAAACATCAACAACAATAAAATATTTTGCTGTTTATCAATATTTTATATAATTTTGAATATTTATCAGACTCGCAGAGGCAATATAGATGAACTCAACACATAATTTATAAGAGCATAAACATGAAACATAGAATTCCAACTTATATATTCAGCATAACTATTACATACTTGATGCCATTGTGCATGTATGCATATTATCCTACTGTGAGAAATTTTACCAAGGACTCGTATAGATCAGGGGCGCAGAACTGGTGCATCGCACAAGGTGAAGGTGGTAACATATGGTCAGCAAACTCAGAAATAATAGAGTTTAACGGCAAGGAATGGACAGGTTATAAGACACTGAACAGAACAAGCGCCCGCTCACTCTATTATGATAAAAGGTGCAAAAGAATGTACTTTGGAGCTACGAATGAGTTTGGATATATGCATATCAATGAGAATGATCTGATGGAATATGTCTCTCTTACAGACAGCATAAAGATCAACACTGGTGAAATATGGGCTATCCATAAGCAAGGCGACACATTCTGGCTTAGAGAAAACAATAACATATATTCATTTGATTCTAAGGAAGTAAAACAATATCGTTTCAACGATAAGATCGCCTTTTCGTCTATTATTGACAACTCTCTGACCATCTTCGTCAACAATATGGGAGCTATGAGGATGGGGCCAGGTAATGAATTTATGAAAATCGAAGGGACAGATATATTGGACGAGATGCATGTCTGTGCGATCATCCCTTATACGGATCAGTCTCTACTCTTTGTAACTGCCACAGAGGGTCTGTTCCTGCTCAAGAATGGAATCCTCTCAGCATTTGACACTGAATTGAGCAATCAATTGAAAAAGGACAATGTATATTGCGCTGAATCAAACGGAAAATACATAAGCTATGGAACAGTCAGCAACGGAGTCTATATTAAGGACATAAGCACAGACAATATAATGCACCTGAATACAGATTCAGGCTTGCAGAACAACACTGTCCTCAGCATGTTTTATGACAGCGATGGAAACTTATGGCTTGGACTTGACAAGGGAATCGACATGATATCTCTCAGTTCAGCAGAGTACCGATTATTCGGAGATCCGGATCAGTACGGTGCAGGTTATGCCTCTGCAATCTTTGAAGGTAGACTCTGGCTTGGAACCAACCAAGGGTTATACCATACTGACATTGCAGGAGAAGAAGAGATAAAGCGTATCAACGAAATAAAAGGACAGGTATGGGCACTGCAGGTCTTTGGAGACCATCTGTTCTGCTGTAATGACAAAGGCATACATATAATAAAAGGGAAAAGAATAAGTCACATTCCTATGAACGGAGCATGGAAACTGGAATCATTGAAAGATCATCCTGACATTCTTTTAGGTTGCAGTTATGAGAAACTTTTCCTACTGAAGAAAAGGAACGCCACATGGATGTTTGATGGATGGATAGACGGTTTCAACGAATCAAGTAAAGTATTTGAGGAAGACTCAGATGGAAAGATATGGTTCAGTCATTGGCTTAAAGGACTTTTCAGACTTGAGATTGACTTCAACTCAAGAACCGTAACTAAACAGGAATATCTTGCAAAGAATGTTGGCTTTCCTGAAGATTGGGGCAATACGCCAATGGATATAAATGGAGAAATCATATTCCATACACCAAAGGGATTCTATCTTTACGATGCCTATGACAGAAATGCATACAGCTACGATAAATTGAATGATCTGTTTGAGACTCCCCCAGCAGGTGCAAACATATATATAACGCCTGAAAATGACTTATATATATCATCTGGAAAACAGCAAATATTCTGCGACAGAACTGAAGACGGCTTCAGAGTGGACAGTTTATCATTGAGTCAGCTCACGTCAAGACGTATAGTGGGATTTGATGATATCATAAGCATTTCAGATGATAAGATTCTGGTCAACACTGAGGACGGATTTTCAATAATCCGCACAGACATACTTAAGGAGAAAGAACATAAGAGCGGCAACAGTCTATATATCAGTGAAATATCACTTTCGCAAAAAAATGATACAATCATATACACATCTAGATCAAAGACTAATTTTAACAGCGAATCTATTGAATTACCATATAGAGATAACTCCCTTAAATTCAAAGCTGTACTCCCATCTTTCTCGTCAGGCAGCACTGTTTTATACAGTTTCATGCTTGAACATTTTGACAAGGACTGGTCTCAGTTCTCTGAAACAAACAGCAAGGAGTATACAAAACTCCCACATGGAAAGTATCACTTCAAGGTCAGGGCAAAAGCCCATGACAGCAGCGAGATCCAGGAAACAGGGATAACTATAGTCATAAATGCACCTTGGTATCTCACAACCTGGGCAATCATAGTATACCTGTTGATCGTTATCCTCATAGGATATATGATCAGAAAAGGAATGCATGCATTTATGCTTAAGCGCAAGATGCAGATGCGTAAAGAGAATGAAGAGGAGATGATGAAAAGGAAGATGAAGATGGAACTGGATCACAAAGCCCAGGACCTTGCTGCTTCAACAATGAATGTGATACGCAAGAATGAGATTCTGCTTGATATTGATTCCGAATTGGAAAGCTTGTCTGAAAACATGACAGACGACAGGAACAAGATGCTTAAAAGATTGGCCAAGATAAGGCACATGATCAAGGAGAATATCCAGCATGACAACATTTGGCAGCAGTTTGAGGAGAACTTCGACATCGTATATGATGACTTCCTCAAAAGACTAGGAGAACAATATCCTCAGCTTACAGTATCTGACAAAAAGATGTGCGCTTATCTGAAGATGGATCTCAGTTCAAAAGAAATCGCTCCTCTACTGAATCTTACAGTGAGGAGCGTTGAAATGACGCGTTATCGTCTAAGAAAGAAACTCGGTCTGAGTCGTGAAAACAACCTGACCGAGTTCCTGCAAAATTTCTAGAAGTTTGTAGCATGTATCATGAAGTAGCTCTTTGCATGCTTGCAGACTGGGCAGATCTCCGGAGCCTTCTTGCCTATAACTACGTGACCGCAGTTTGAACACTCCCACATCATATCCTCATCGCGTGAGAAAACCAGACCACCTTGAACGTTTGCAAGGAGCTTGCGATAACGCTCTTCGTGCATCTTCTCGATAGCTGCAACCTTCTCGAAAAGGTCAGCTATGTCATCAAAGCCTTCCTCACGAGCCTCTACTGCGAAAGTGGCATACATATCAGTCCACTCGTAGTTCTCACCCTCTGCTGCATCGAGGAGGTTAGCTGGAGTGTCAGGCATCTCACCACCATGGAGAAGCTTGAACCAGATCTTTGCATGCTCCTTCTCGTTGTTTGCAGTTTCCTCGAAGAGTTTGCCGATCTGAACATATCCGTCCTTCTTTGCCTTAGAAGCATAATAAGTATACTTATTGCGGGCCATTGATTCGCCAGCAAATGCAGTCTGAAGATTAGCTTCAGTCTTTGTACCTTTCAATTCTTTCATAATTAATTATTATTAGAAAGACAAATTTAATAAACTATTTCGATTTACGTACAATTTTGAAACCAATTGCAGCGATAAAAATTGACATTAAAGGCGAAATGAGATTAAAAAGGCAGAACGGAAGATATTCCAACGTAGGTACCTTAAGGACTGTGGATTGGGTCATACCGCAGGAGTTCCATGGAATAAGAACTGACACCACAGTAGCAGAATCTTCCACCGAACGACTTAAAAGTTTGCTATCATATCCCCTCTCCTGATACAACTTCTTATAGAGACTGCTTGTAAGCAGAATAGAAAGATACTGGTCACCTGTGATCATATTGGCAAATATACCTGTACCTACTGTAGCTGTAACCATCGTAACCCGACGCTTTACAAACCTTACAAGTGCATCTGTAAGACTCTGAAGCATACCGCTACCTATAAGTGTGCCACCAAATGTACTTGCAGCTATGATGAGGAAGACTGTATTGAGCATTCCTGTCATACCACGAGTTGAAACAAGACTGTTAAGGGCCTCATTTCCCGTGTCAATCGCAGTTGATCCGTAATAGGTGATGCACAAGCCCTTGAAACCGTCAAGGAACGAAAGTCCTGCAGATGGATCCGGAGTCATACCGGTTGCGATTGAACCTATCAGGTGGGGCTGGAAAATAAGAGCAGCAACTCCTGCAATTGCAGATGCTATGAAAAGGGTTGCGATTGCTGAAACCTTTCGCATGATCAATAATGCTGTCACGACAGGCACAAGGAAAAGCCATGGCGATATATTGAAGGTTTCCTTCAAGTCATTGGAGTAATCTGCTGACATTATAGCCGACGCATCCTTATGAACAAGACTCAGGACAAGGAAGACTATCAAGGTTATGACGAATGATGGAACGGTAGTGACCATCATAAAGCGTATATGCGTAAATAACGGAGTACCTGCAGATGATGAGGCAAGGACTGTCGTATCGGAAAGTGGAGACACCTTATCACCGAAGTACGCTCCTGATATTATGGCACCTGCTACCAATCCTGGTTCATATCCCTGGGCTGTTCCGATACCGATCAGGGCCACACCTATTGTCGCAATAGTTGTCCATGAACTGCCTGTCATTACTGCAATCACGGCACTGATGACACATGAGGCAAAAAGGAAGATTTCTGGGAATATGACCTTCATACCATAATATATCATGGTCGGCACAACTCCGCTGATCATCCATGAACCTGCAACAGCTCCGATAAGAAACAGTATGACGATAGAGGTTCCGACTGAGGTTATATTATCAAGTATAGCGTCTTCAAAGGTTTTCCATGGAATCTTATAGAGAACCATAGCCAGGACTACAGTAACTCCGGCTGCAAACATCAATGCAACCTGACTGGCTCCAGAAAGAGCATCAGAACCAAATACATATATGACTATTGAGAGAGCAGCCAGAAGAACAACGAATGGTATAAGGGATATCCACCATGAAGGACTGCCTCCTCTATTGAAACTCATCATCTTATTACACTTTTACACTACTACTGAAACGGTGCAAAATTAAGAATAATGGTGGATTTTTCATAATTTTGTATTTGTATGGCAAAGAGAAAGACTAATAAAAGAAGAAGGAGGAGGAAGCCTCGTAAGGTCAGATTGACAGCATATGGTCTGGTTGCGTTACTGGCCCTGCTTATTGCTGTCGGAGCCTTTATAGCTAAACCATATATAAAGGAAAGGCACAAGATTGAAAAAGGTGCACCAGTTCCATCAGGCTACTACTGCTATGGAATCGATATATCTAAATATCAGAATGAAATAGAGTGGGATAAACTGAAGGTTCTCACTGACGCAAGAGGCAGGACGACCAATTCCATAGCGCAGGCTAAAGATATCAGGGACATATCATATGCATTCATCAAGGCGACAGAAGGAACAACCTTGAAAGATAAATGCTTCAGGAGACATTGGAACAATGCCGGCAAAGCTGGTATAAGAAGAGGCGCCTATCACTTCTTCAGGTCATCAAAGGATGCACGACAGCAGGCTCTTCATTTCATAAAGACAGTAGGTACGCTTTCAGAGGAAGATCTTCCACCAGTTCTCGACATAGAGACAATCCATAAAGGATGCTCAAAGAAGACCTTGAATGACAAGGCGATGATATGGTTAAAGACGATTGAGCAACATTATGGAAGAAAGCCTGTTGTATACTCATCAGCCTCTTTCATAGAAGATATTATCTGTATAGAGATCAAGGAGAACTACCCTATCTGGGTCGCTCACTATCAGACAAGAAAACCACGATGCAACAGATGGCATATCTGGCAGTTCGCAGAAGATGCAATTGTATATGGAATCGAAGGCAAAGTCGACTTGAATGTCACTTTAGAAGAAACTCTCAAATCACTATAATAAAAAAGGCTGCTCAGTGAGCAGCCTTGATTTCTTCTGGGTTTCAGATTACTTTGCGATAACGCGAGCCATCTCGAGAACCTTGTTTGAGTAACCCCACTCGTTGTCATACCATGAAACAACCTTAGCGAAGTTAGCGTCGAGGCTGATACCAGCCTTAGCGTCGAAGATAGAAGTGTTAGCGCAACCGCGGAAGTCAGTTGAAACAACTGCGTCCTCAGTGTAACCAAGGATACCCTTGAGCTCGCCGTTAGCAGCTTCCTTCATAGCAGCGCAGATCTCTGCCATTGTAGCCTCCTTCTCGAGAACTACTGTAAGGTCTACAACTGAAACGTCAGAAGTAGGAACGCGGAATGCCATACCTGTAAGCTTACCGTTGAGAACAGGAAGAACCTTACCTACTGCCTTAGCAGCACCTGTAGATGAAGGGATGATGTTCTCGAGGATACCACGGCCACCTCTCCAGTCCTTGCGTGAAGGACCGTCAACAGTCTTCTGAGTAGCTGTAGCAGCGTGAACTGTAGTCATGAGACCCTTAACGATACCGAACTTGTCGTTGAGCACCTTAGCGATAGGAGCAAGACAGTTAGTAGTACATGAAGCGTTAGAGATGATGTCCTGACCAGCGTAAGTCTCGTGGTTAACACCGTATACGAACATTGGAGTAGCGTCCTTTGAAGGTGCAGACATGATAACCTTCTTTGCACCAGCCTGGATGTGCTTGCGAGCCTTCTCATCCTCGAGGAAGAGACCAGTTGACTCAACAACTACCTCAGCTCCAACCTCGTCCCACTTGAGGTTAGCTGGATCCATCTCTGCAGTAAGGCGGATCTTGTTACCGTTTACAACGAGTGCGCCGTCCTCTACAGCAACCTCACCCTTGAACTGACCATGAACTGAGTCATACTTAAGCATGTAAGCAAGATACTCTGGCTCGAGAAGGTCGTTGATACCTACTACCTGAATGTCGTTTGAGAAGTTCTCAACAGCAGCACGGAAAACCATGCGGCCGATACGGCCGAAACCGTTAATACCAATTTTAATCATCGTTTCTAAAATGTTTATGTAAAGTTATACTTTAATTTTCTGTTCGTCATGTAGAGCACACCTCTACAAAATCGGGTGCAAATTTAGAAAAATTTATGAATATATTGTATATCTTTGTAAAGAAAATAACACTAGAAAAATGCGTATTCTCATAACCAACGACGACGGATATAATGCAAAGGGCATAAAGGTCCTTGCAGAGATAATGAAACAGTTCGGTGAAGTCACCGTCATAGCCCCTAAAACACACCAGTCAGGCATGTCCATGGCCGTTTCGCTTGGATTCAAGCAGATAGCCCATAAGGATCTCGGCGACGGATGGCATTATGTAGATGCCACTCCTGCAAGCTGCGTGAAGTTCGGACTCAACACGATGTTCCTTGACAATTATCCTGATGTTGTCGTATCCGGAATAAACCACGGTTCCAATGCGTCAACGGCATCATGCTATTCGGGAACTCTCGGAGCAGCAGAAGAGGCCGCGCTTAACGGAATCCCTGCAATCGGAGTATCATTGGACACTCTCCATCCGGATGCTGATTTCAGCGGTGTTTCCGCTATGTTCGGAGAGATTTTCCTAAAGATCATGTCTGACCTGCCGCACAAACACGGAGTATATTATAACGTAAACTTCCCCGACATTCCGGTTTCAGAGATCAAGGGAGTACGTGTAGGCTACCAGGGACTTGGCAGATGGGTTCGCGAATTCAAGGAGTGGGATGTGCAACATTATGCCAGGTATGGACTGACTCCGGAGATGCTGGGACAGAGTTCGAATCCGGTTCTGGAAGAAGGGGAAGAACTATACATGATGGTGGGAGACTTCGAAAATGACCCTAGGAACACTCCTGAGGCCGATCACCTCCTTGTCCAGGAAGGTTATGTAAGCATCGTAGCCCACAACGTCGACTGTACCGACTACGACGAGTGCGCCAGACTCCGTTCAATTATTGGATAGACCGTCCACGGTTTCCCTTTAAAAGTGTGGCAGATACCCTGTTCGAGGTGGGTATCTACCACGTTTTCCCAATAAAAGTGTGGACGATGTCTACCATACGTCATTGCGAGGAGCG
This sequence comes from Candidatus Cryptobacteroides sp., assembly GCA_045126075.1. Taxonomy (GTDB): domain Bacteria; phylum Bacteroidota; class Bacteroidia; order Bacteroidales; family UBA932; genus Cryptobacteroides. The sequence continues at coordinate 34,514 of JBGVNX010000055.1, read as the reverse complement.
ATAGCGACGTGGCAATCTCCATACTGTCATCCACAACAAACTGAAAAGATTAGAATGAAATATTACATCATAGCAGGTGAAGCATCGGGTGACCTTCATGGTTCCAATCTGATGAAAGGCATATATGCAGAGGACCCGCAGGCGGAGATCCGCTTCTGGGGCGGTGACTGTATGGTAGGGGTGTGGGCTGGTTTCAGAAACAATCCCTCCCACTCCTACGGAGCGGGCCCCTCCCTCTGCGGCCAGAGGGGTAGCACGGTTTCTGAAACCAACCCACACCTTCAACATGACGGTCTGGTAAAGCATTACAAGGAAGGTGCGGTGATGGGATTCGTGGAAGTGCTCGCCAAGGCCGGCAAACTGCTGAAGAATGTAAAGTTCTGCAAGGAAGACATACTTACATGGAATCCTGACGTAGTGATCCTCATCGACTACCCAGGATTTAATTTCAAGATAGCCGAATTTGCCCACAAGAAAGGCTTCAAAGTCTTTTACTACATAGCTCCTAAGGTCTGGGCATCACGTGAGAGCCGTATCAAGAAGCTCAAGGCTTATGTAGACAAGCTCTTCATCGTATTCCCATTCGAGAAACCATACTTCGACTCCAAAGGAATAGAATACATATACAAAGGCAACCCGCTGGTGGATGCAGTAGATGGTTCTCGTGCAATGCTCGAGAGCAGAGAGGACTTCCTCTCACGCGCCGGACTGGAAGACAGGCCTATCATAGCCATGCTTGCCGGCTCTCGCAAAGGCGAAATCAGCACAATGATGCCTGTACTGACTGAGTTTGCCGGAAAGATGCACTTGCTGGCAAAGTATTCGGGCTACCAGTTCCTGATAGCAGGCGCACCATCAAGGACCATGAAGGATTACGAGCCTTGGCTTAATGATGAAAACAGGAAATATATAAAGGTATTGTTCGGAGAAACGCAGTCAATAATCCGCCACGCAGAGGCAGGAGTCATCAATTCCGGAACGGCGTCTCTTGAGACTGCACTCTTCGGTACACCACAGGTAGTCGGATACATAACCAATCCCGTCACATACTGGATTGCCAAGAGAATCGTCAAGATCAAGTACATCAGCCTTGGCAATCTGATCATTGACAGGCTCGCTTTCAAAGAATTCATCCAGGACGAATGCAACTCTGATGCTTTAGTCGCCGAAATACGCGAACTCATTGAGAATCAGGATCGCAAAACAAAGATGTTAGCAGACTATGCAGATATCCGCAACGCCCTCGGAGGCACCGGAGCATCATCTGCAGTCGCCAAAGCAATGATTGAAGAACTGACCATCAGGACAAGATAAAGCGCCGTGTTTCGTTCCACACAACAACCTGACATTCAAGATTTTATTTTCACAACATTCTCTAATCCAACAAGTTAGAGAAACACTTCAATTAATATTGTCTATCTCCGAAGATCATGGAACCGACGCGTATCATGGTCGATCCTTCTTCAATGGCTATCGGATAGTCTCCGGACATCCCCATGGAGATTTCACGGCAATCAGCATCTACATTTCCGCCTTCTCCAATCCAATCCTGAAGCATATCAGAGATCTGCTTCAGACGGTGGAAATCTGACCTGATGACAGCCTCGTCATCAGTGTATGTGGCCATGCCCATGACACCTGAAATGTGGATATTCTCGTATTTCTTCTCTCCACAGACTATGTCCTGGACCTCTGCCTCTGAAAATCCCTGTTTGGTTTCGTCACTGGAGATAAAACACTCTAACAGAATATTTGAAACTTTATTGTTAACCCGTCCCCAGTTGTCAATTGCCTCCAAAAGACGGACAGAATCTACTGATTGGACCAGAGAAACATACGGCAGAACCATCTTCAGTTTGTTGGTCTGGAGATGTCCTATAAAATGCCATTCGATGTCTGCCATATAAGACGGATCGCCAAGCTCCTCACGCCTTGCCTCCAAGGTCTTGACCTTTGCGGCAAGCTCCTGCGGACGGCTCTCTGCAAAGATCCTCTGACCTGCCTGATAGGCCTCCTCTATAGCTTCAAAAGGGTGGAATTTAGAAACTGCCACCAGCTTTACAGCTGCTGGCAGTTCCAAATGTAATCTATTTATCGTTTCCTTTATCATCTGCGGTTCTTCTGCATCTGCTCCTGCATTCTCTGTGCCTCTTCAAGCCTCTGCTGCCACTTAGACTTCTGCTTAGGCTTGCTTGCAGCGAGCATCATATCGTTACGGACCTTCTCTTCGGTAACCACATACTTGCGGATGTACCATGTCATCACCATTGTGATGATATTTGAAAGAAGATAGTAATAACTGAGAGCTGAAGAAAGGTTGTTACAGATGAAGAACATCATGATCGGCATCATCCATACGCTCATGAACTTCATGCCCGCCATGTTAGGATCATCAGACATCTGTGACGAACTCATCTTTGAGTAGAAGAACATTGTCAATGCCATAAGGAGAGCGAACAATGAGAGGTGGTCTCCAAGAAGTGGAACATTCACACCGAAATCCCAGATAGAGTCATATGCACTGAGGTCATCAGCCCACAGGAACTTCTGCTGACGGAGCTCGATAGATGCCGGGAAGAAGCGGAACATCGCAAAGAGGATAGGCATCTGCAGAAGCATCGGGAGACATCCTCCCATAGGGCTGATACCCGCCTTCTGATAGAGTTCCATCATAGCCTGCTGCTTCTTCATCGCATCCTTCTCGTTAGGATACTTTGCATTGAGCTTGTCAATCTCCGGCTTGATCACCTGCATCTTTGCAGTTGACTTGTAAGACTTGATAGTCAACGGAGAGATAAGAAGCTTGATAAGAAGAGTCATAAGGAGGATTACGATACCATAATTATGGATGAATCTTCCAAGAAGGTCAAAGCATGGAATGATGACAAGTCTGTTGAACCACGCAACCATCCATCCTCCCAGAGGAACTATCTTCTCATATTTATTGTCGAATGACTTAAGCGTACGGTAGTCGTTAGGTCCGAAGTAAATCTCATAAGGAAGCGTCACCTTGCCAGGCATAGGAGTATACTCCGAACGCAGTTTTGCACTACAAGCCATGAGGTTACGTGACGGATCATCCTCAGTGAAATACTTGACATTGAAGTCTGCAGATGCAAACTCATTGGCAGGAGTCATGATTGCAGAGAAGAACTGCTGCTGGAAAGCAAACCAGGCAAGTCTTGTATCAACCCTCTTCGAACCATCCTTACCACGTGCAATGACCTCAGGCTTCTTGTCACCCGAGAAGTAGTAGTTCATCTTTGAATACTGCTTCTCATTCTTGTAACCCTTCTCAAGACGAGGAATCACGAATGACCAGTCAATATCGAACATTGATACATTGCGTGGAATCACCTCATCCATACCTACAAAAGAAAGCTCATTCTGAAGCATGTAACTTCCCTCTGTCAGCCAATAGCTCTGCTCTATATATCCTCCCTGAGCAAAAGGAAGTCTCATCACTACTGACGAGTCAGTCACTTCAGCCACATTGAAGACAAGATCCTTGGTATTCACGCTCTCACCTGCATAGATGCCGATATTGTACTCACTCATATCTGGCTTGATAAGGTAAAGAGCAGTACTGTCGAAGGTCATGTAATCATTGATCTTGACCGAATAGACCTGAGCACCTTTGGTAGAAAACTCTATTTCGAGCTTATCATTTGCAAGTTTTACAATCTCTGGAGTTGCAAGTCTGGCCTCAGTAAGAAGGCTGTCCTTGTATGCAGGCATGTTCATTACTCTTACGCCTGCAGTCTCCCCTTCTGTCACAATTCCTTCTGCTACCTTTGCCGAGTCAAGCGCCATCGCGGCCATCTGCTCGACCAATGCAATGGAGTCAAGCTGAGCCTGGATCTCCATCTGCTTTGCCTGCTGCTTCGACTGGTACCATGTAAAACCGAACATGATCAAGCCGATCAGCACAAATCCGATAATATTATTCTTATTCATCTATTATTTGTTCGAGAAATATTTGATTATTCCTGATTTTCAGTTTCGTTGAGCTGTCTGATCTGATCTGCAAGGGCATTAAGCTCTTCCTTGGCCTGCGCAATCCTCTCCTGCATCTGCTTGATAAGAGGCTCAGATGACTTGGACATAGAGAAGAATCCGATATTGTTCTCATAAGTCACAACGTCCTGCTCAAGCTGATGGTACTTCTGGATCAGTCTTTCCTTCTCAGAAAGCTGTCTTCCTCCGCGTCCCTTGCGTGGTGCACGTGAAGTAGAGAACTTGGCCATAGCATCTTTATAAGCCTTGGCTACATTGTCCTTCTCCTTGAATGGAACGAAGCCAATCTCCTGCCATCTCTTCTGGAAATCCTGCATTGCCTGGTGGTCAGTATCGTCACCCTTGAGCTCATATGCCTTGATTTCCTCTACGAGACGCATCTTTGCCTTAAGGTTGCCATAATAGTCGTTCTCAGGTTTTGCGTTCTTGTCCCTCTCTGCAAAGAAGGCGTCACAAGCTGCACGGAATCTCTTCCAGAGCTGCTCTGACTTCTTGCGAGGAACCGCTCCAATCTCCTTCCACTGCTTCTGGAGAGCAATGAACTGATCTGTAGCCTTCTTCCACTCTGTACTTGAAATCAGGGCTTCTGCTGCCTCACAAAGAGCTATCTTTTTGTCAAGATTAGCATTGATACTGTCCTTGTACTCCGAATAGAACTCACGCTTGCGCTCGTAGAACTTGTCACAAGCTGCACGGAACCTGTCATAGATCTTCTGATTCTCCTTCTTTGAAGCAAAACCGACCTGTCTCCACTCTTTCTGGATATCTTCGATCTCCTTCGAGCATGCGTTCCACTCGTTAGAGTCTGTAATCTCTCTTGCTGCGATATCCTCAACCTTCTCGCAAAGGGCAGTCTTCTTTGCCAGATTCTCAGCCTGCTGCTCCTTGATACCCTCGAAGAATGCCTGATACTTCTTGTTGACAACAGCTGTAGCGGCCTTGAAACGATCCCAGATCTGATCTCTGTATTCCTTAGCTACAGGACCGAACTCCTTCCACTGCTCGTGAAGCTTCTGCAGTTCACGGAAAGCCTCGATTACGTTAGGATTTTCAGCAAGCTGCTCTGCGAGCTGGCAGAACTGTTCCTTTGCCTCAAGATTCTTCTTGAAGTCAAGGTCACGGAGTTCGCGATTGATCTTGACCATATCATAGAACTGCTCTACATAGAGCTGATATGTCTCATTGATGTTTCTGTAGTTCTGTGCAGGAACAGGTCCGATGGCTCTCCATCTGTTCTGGATTTCACGGAACTCAGGGAATGTCGCATTTACATCCTCCTGCTTTTCAAGAAGGGCCTTGAGGTCTGCGATGACAGCCTCCTTGAGAGCAAGATTATTCTCTCTTTCCTTTTCGAGCTGCCTGTTATACTCGGCACGCTCCTTCTTGTAAGAATTGTATATCTCCTTGAATCCGCGCTCTATCGCTGCGAATGGATTCTCACTTACCTCGACACTGTCTGCTGTCTCTTCTGAAGTCTCTTCTGTTTCTTCTGCCACCTCTGGCGAAACGAGCCCGGCATCTGCCTTCTCTTTCTGAAGTCTCTTGTAGAACGCTGCCTTGATCGCTTCAGCTTCCTTGGACATCTTCATCCTTTCCTCATTCTGCATGAGTTCCTCAAAGATTGCGATAAGCTCAGCAAGTGTCTTTTCTGAATAATTTACAGCCGGTTCTGCATTTTCAACAGCCTCAGCTACCAGTACATCTGATGTGATTTCTACATCAGGAATCATCTCTTCACTCATAATTACGGAGTTATAGGTTTATAAATTTATACAAGTCGCAAATATACCATTTTTTTTAGTATAACTCGCATCAAAATGCTATTTTTGCAGTCACAAACAACTTTTTGAAATATAAGAGATGAGAATAGACATACTTACAGTGGTACCGGAACTCCTTGACAGTCCGCTCAGCCATTCAATCGTAGGACGTGCAATCAAGAAAGGTCTAGTTGAAATCCACATCCACAACCTCCGCAAATATGGAAAAGGTCCGCGCCAGCAGGTGGACGACTACAGCTATGGCGGAGATGCCGGCATGGTACTCATGCTGGAGCCTGTATACAACATGATCCAGGAGCTCAAGTCAGAGCGTGAGTATGATGAGGTCATCTACATGTCACCTGACGGAGAAATCCTCAACCAGAACATCTCTAACGAGCTGTCACTCAAGGAAAACATCATCATCCTCTGTGGTCATTACAAAGGCATTGACCACCGCATCAGAGAGCACCTGATCACCCGTGAGATCTCATGCGGAGACTATGTGCTCAGCGGCGGAGAGCTCCCTGCTGCAATTCTTGCAGACTCGATCATCAGACTCATCCCGGGCGCCCTATCAGATGAAACATCTGCCCTCAGCGACAGTTTCCAGGACGGACTTGTATCTCCTCCTGTATACACAAGACCGGCTGAGTTCAACGGTTGGAAAGTTCCAGAAGTACTTCTCAGCGGAAATCCAAAACTGATCAGAGCATGGCAGGACGAGCAGGCAATTGAAAGGACAAGACTGCTCAGACCGGGTCTTTTGGAGGAAGAAAAGTAATTTTTATTTGCTTGTTATAATTTTTTACATAAATTTGCACTTGACATTACGATTTAATGTCAATCAGACGTTTCTAACCACTAATAATTAATCATCCCCAAAAGGGAATACACTACACTACTAACTAACCAAAAAATCCCGCAGTGATGCGGGATTTTTTACTTACCTTTGCAGCCGCAAAACCAAGATTATGGAAGAGAACATACAATATTACGACACTTATGAGGAGAATCTGCTTAGAGAGATTCTCAGAATGTGCACCAGCCTCGGAATGCTGGACGGCGAGCTACTGAACTCAGAGGACATCGACCAGAAATGGAAGGAATGGGCACCGGAATATATAGCTGAGGCACTGCCAGAAGTCAACACATATCCTGATTTCGCAATCGCATGTGCTGGATATGCAGGTATGGCTGTTGCACACTGGTGGGATACAGACTGGGGACGCAACCACAGCGCAAAATATGAGAGTCTCCACGGTCCCCGCGGCTTCGACGACATGGACGAGCACATCGTACAGAACATCCTTGGCCTGACACTCGACTCAATCGAAGCAAAGCAGATCATGAACATCCTTCTCTGCTGCGCACAGAAGGCTGCAACATTCATCCACCACGAGCAGATTGAGCATCAGACCGTGAAAGCGTTCCACATCTTCGCCCGCACAGTCCGCGTGATGTTCAAGATCGGCTCAGCCCTCGAACTCAAACGCCTCGGATACAAATTCCAGAAAGTAGACATCACAAAAAAAGGAATGTTCTCGTAACATTCCTTTTTTGTTTTAATCAAACGGATATGCAGTCTGCTGGGTCCTCTTGTAAGTCGTATTGTATTTGGAACTGTTGGTCTTGCTGACTGTCTTGGGATTGCGTTTCAACGGATTTGGAAGGACACAGGCTATGGAGACCGCCTGATGGGTAGTGAGTTTTGACGCACTACGATTGAAATACTTCTGCGACGCCACCTCGACACCGAAAACCCCTGGTCCCATCTCGGCAATGTTCAGGTACACCTCCATAATCCTCTCCTTGCTCCAGAGCAGCTCGACCAGAAAAGTATAATAAGTCTCGAATCCCTTTCGCCACCAACTTCTTCCACAGAAAGTGAAACAGTTCTTGGCAACCTGCTGGCTCACTGTGCTGCAGCCACGAATCTTCTTGCCCTTGGTCTCATGCTCTCGCCTCATCTTCCTTAACTCCTGTAGATCAAAGCCGTTATGTTCCATGAACTTACCGTCCTCAGAAGCCAGGATCGCACGGACCATAACCGGAGCGACCTCCTCTATATCAATCCATGAGCGGACATTTCTATAATCCTCGACCTTGACATTCTGGATGCTACGTTTCAGCATAAGAGGAGTCCACTTCACCGGGGCCCACTTGTAAAGCAGCACCCAGGCCACGCTCAGCACCGCAAATGCCACAGCCAGCCGAAAACATATTTTACACAGACGTCTGAACATACTGCAAAAATAATAAAAATCTCGACAAATGGTCTGTGACGAGACAAGAGTACATTTTACCTAAAACAAATAAGTCCCTATATATCAATCAGTTAAACAAACAAGGGTAGGAAAATTTTCCTACCCTTAAACACGTAACATGTTGATGTACAATTATTTAAGCAGTATAACTTTAGAAGTTCCAACCAACCTTGAACATGAAGTTCATAGGAGCCTGCGGATAGAGACCGGTCTCGGCGTAGTAGAGGTCGTCCTGCTGGAAGTATGCACGCCAGAGCCATGCGTCTGCGTAGTACTTGTGGTTGAAGAGGTTGTGGATATGGAAACTGAAATTCAGAGAAGAAGATTTCTCCACTCCCTTCGGTCGGTCGAAATGACAGGTCGCACTGTCATCTCGAGCGAAGTCGAGAGATCTGCCAAGCGGAACTGAGTATCCCACAGCCATATCAGCTACGAAATATGCCGGAATGGCACGTTCATCCGAAGATGTGTTGTCATAATACTGACGGCCTACATATTTACCATTCAAAGACAGGTAAAGAGAGTTTAGCGAGCCAGGATTGTGAACGAAAGGACGGAAAGTTGCTGAGGCCATGCCTACTATAGAAGGTGACATGAGGATGTCTGTGTCGGTAAAGTCTACAATATGCTGTCCGAGGAAGTTCCAGTCGTTCATGTTATCATACATTTCGTAGTATGCAGTATACGCCTTTATCTTATTGGTAGACAATGTCATATTTCCATCTAATTGAAGCCATGAAAGAGGTTCCCACGAGGCTGCGAGCTCAACTCCGCGGCGCCAGCTGCGTGGTACATTCTCCTTGATCGCATAACCAACATCGGTCAGCTTTCCGGTCTCGAGCAGCATGTCCCAATACTCCATCATGTAGAGGTTTGCAGACACCGAAACGCGCTCTCCGACATACTCATATCCGAGCTCTATGTCAAGCATCTTCTCCGGACGTATATCAACTCCACGTGAAGCCACACCAGCCTCAAGCGACTTGTTGGCATCAAGGATCAGCTCCTTGATGTCGCTTCGTCCCGGCTCGCGATGGCCAAGGGCAGCTGATGCGTATACACGCGATGAAGGACTCCAGCGGTACGAAATACCTGCACGAGGATTGAAGAACTGCCAGTTGTCTTTGTGATCCAGAAGAACACCGTCATCCTCCGGACCCGACATCGCCAGCCACACCCCCCTGTACTGAAGGTCAGCAAAAGCGGTAAATCCATCAAAGCAAGTCACTTCCCCACGAACAAAAGCGCTTGCCTCATGCTTCAGGCCCCGATTCAGATACCACTCATGACCGTCATAATCAAACGAATCTCCGAGCACATTACTCCAGAGCACAGAGCCGATATGGTCACCGTCATAACGGGACAGATTCAGACCTCCTGTAAGATTCAGAACATCAGATGTATAACGAAGGTCGGAATTCAGCACGAAATAATCATTCGCCAGAGCCTCCTTGGTTATGAAGTCTCCCTCATCATATGTCACGCCATCAATCACAGGATCCGGCATAAGATACTTCGAGAAAGACTTCCCTGCCTTATAGTTCTCATAAAAGCCGTCACCGCGTGTATAATTGAACGTCGTGCTCCATGCCAGCTGGTCCGTAAAGGCGTGAGTATAGTTCAGCTGAAGGTGATGCTGTGCATAATTATCTGTCTCATTATCATAATAATGCACATTGCCGAACTGGTCGTAATACTCTCCGGCCGGATTATATCTGCGGTCAACCGCGTACATTTCCGGGCTTATGCCCTCCCATGTGATTCCAGTGCGCTGAGATCCCATGAGCCAGGTCAGACGCAGAGAGTTACGTTCGTTCATCCAGCCCAGCACAGCCATCGCCGAATGGACATCTGCAAAGGCATTGCGGATGTATCCGTCAGTGAGACCACGCGAATATGCTGCATTGAAATATACTCCGGAATCCATGAGGCCGGTGCCGGCAGCAAAAGACGCGATATAGGTTCCATATGAACCCAAGGCCATTTCCGCAGACGCAAAAGGATCCGCACCAACGGCAGCCGTGCTCATGTTGATGCTCGCACCGAATGCGCCGGCGCCATTGGCAGATGTTCCGAGTCCACGCTGCAGCTGAACACTGGAAATCATGGAAGACAAGGCCGGAATATTGACCCAGAAGACCTCCTGAGACTCCGCATCATTGAGGGTTATTCCATTGAGAGTCACATTGATCTGTGAACCCTTCGAGCCACGGACAGTCATCTTGGAGTATCCTAGACCTGTACCGCCTTCATTCACAGAGATTACCGATGGCTGAAGTCCAAGGTTCATAGGAAGTGAATTGAGAGGATTGGCGCGGCGGAGTTCCTCCCTGCCGACCATCGTGTAAGTCACAGGCGTATTCCTGCCTGCACGTGATGTTGAGACGACCACACTGTCCAGTCTCTCGACCTTTTCCTCTGGAAAGGCCGCTTCTTTCTCCACACCTTGTGCGGAAAAAGGGATCAGCGAACATAGCGCTGCAAAAAACAAAAAACCTCGCATAATGTATGCACATTTATGCAAGGGGCATGTACACGCGAATGTACATTTGAGATTAGCTTCCCTACGCCGGCATTATCCGGATCAGGTTCATGGGTATGATCTCAGCCTCGGTCTCCCGTGGCACCCCTGCAGTATATTTCTTCTATTTCTTCTCTACCAGCTTGATCTCGTAAAGCTTAGGCCAGTTCTTGCCGGTAAGATATATCTTCTTGGTCATCGGATCATAGGCAATTCCATTCAGGACATCCGTAGCCGGAGTTCGAAGGCTGTCCGGCAGAAGGCCGCGGCAATCCACGACTTCCTCAACTGTTCCGTCCTTAGGATTGATTATGACTATCTCGTCGGAAGTATAGACATTCGCCCATATCTTTCCATCTATATACTCAAGTTCATTGAGCCAGCGTACAGGTCTCTCCTCATGCTTTACCATGACCTTGCGCTCAACCTTGAAGTTTTCATCCATGAAATAAAGTGTCGCAGAACCATCCGAGGCAATAAGCTTCTTTCCATCAGTAGTTATGCCCCATCCTTCACGTGGATATTTCCATGAAGTCTTGAATTCCAGAGTTTCAGCATCATATATGAAAGCCATTCTGGTTTCCCAGGTCAGCACATAGAGATTGTCTCCCATAACCACAGAGCCTTCGATGAAGTACTTTTCATTGAAACCTATCTTCTGAACAGCCTCACCTGTAGTAAAATCCACCTTTCTCAAGGTAGACTTGCCGTGAAGTCCCGTGCTCTCATACATCTGACCGTCATGGAAGAATAGTCCCTGAGTATAAGCTTCAACATCGTGAGGATATTCAGCCACGACCTCTACCTTATACTCTTTTACCTCAGCCTCAGCACATGAAAGAAGCATCAGCGATGCTATTATAGACATTATCGCTCTCATATTGTCCTTTTATTCTCCAATAAGACAGACAAAAGTAGACAAAAAAAACAAATTGCGAAAATTTGATTACCTTTGTGTGATGTTCTAATTAAAAGGATAATATGAGTTCATATTACATGATAATGGCAGGAATGGCGGTGATGGCAGTAATCGTCTTCGTGGCCCTGTTCTTCTTCAAGGCAGGCTACGGATACCTTTCCACATCCAACTGGGGCCCTAAGATCAACAATAGGATCGCATGGGTACTCATGGAAGCTCCGGCATTCATCTTCCTGCTTTACTACACTATCAGGTTTGCCATCTCTGGAGCAGACACGGGCAACTCGAAGGTGGTCCTTTACATCATGGCAGGCTTCTACCTGCTCCACTACTTCCAGAGATCGTTCATCTTCCCGCTGATTATGCGAGGAAAGAGCAAGATGCCAATAGCCATCATGCTCATGGGACTTATATTCAACACATTCAACGCATATCTCATCGGTGGATGGCTCTATGGTGAGGCACCTGCCGGAATGTATGGAACAAACTGGCTGTGGAGTCCGCAGTTCATCATCGGAACCATAGTATTCTTTGCAGGAATGGCAATCAACCTGCATTCAGACCACGTGATCCGCAACCTCCGCAAGCCGGGAGACACAAAGCACTATATTCCACGCAAAGGATTCTATAAGTATGTAACATCAGCAAACTACTTCGGTGAGTTCACTGAGTGGATCGGCTACGCCATCCTCACATGGTCTCCTGCAGGACTGCTCTTCGCTGTCTGGACATTCGCGAACCTTGGTCCGCGTGCAAAGTCGCTTACAGAGAAGTATGTGATCGAGTTTGGCGAGGAATACACAAGACTTAACAAGAAACACATTATTCCATTTATCTGGTAAAGATTGCCGATCAAGTCGGCAATGACAAAATAGAGATGAGCGAATTGTTTACACCATATAAGATAGGCCCGATAGAGCTGAGAAACAGGACCATCAGGTCTGCCGCATTCGAAGCAATGTGTCCAGGTCAGAGACCCTCACAGGAACTCTTTGACTACCACACTGCCGTAGCTCGCGGCGGTATCGGAATGACAACAGTAGCCTATGCTGCAGTATGTCAGAGCGGCCTCTCGTTCGAAAACCAGCTATGGATGCGTGAAGAGATCGTTCCTGAGCTCAAGAAACTCACAGATGCAATCCACGCGGAAGGTGCAAAGGCATCCATCCAGCTCGGACACTGCGGCAACATGTCGCACCGCAGCATCTGCGGCTGCATGCCTTATGGCGCAAGCCGCGGCTTCAACCTCTACTCTCCTACATTCGTCCAGAAGATGAACATGGAGCAGATCAACGAGGTTGCTGATGCATATGGACGCGCAGTAGAACTTGCTATCGAGGCAGGTTTCGACGCTGTCGAGATCCACGCAGGACACGGATACCTTATCTCGCAGTTCCTTTCTCCATACACCAACCATCGTCGCGACGAGTTCGGCGGTAGTCTGGACAACCGCATGAGGTTCATGAAAATGTGTGTAAGCAAAGCTGTAGCGGCAGGAAAAGGCAAAGTTGCACTGTTTGCCAAGCTGAACACACGTGACGGATTCAAGGGCGGACAGGAGACTGACGAGCTTATTGAAGTGGCAAAGGAACTCCGCAACCTCGGTATCGAGTCCATAGTACTCTCTGGAGGCTTTGTGAGCCGTCACCCTCAGTATGTCATGCGCGGACAGTTCCCTGTCAAAGCGATCGTGCACTACTTCCCATGGAGCAAGTGGTGGCTTAAGCTAGGAGTACTGCTTGGAGGCAAGATTGTAGCTCCGACAGTACCTTTCAAGAAGCTCTTCTTCATGGAAGACTCCCTGAAGTTCCGCGAGGCGATGCCAGACTTCCCATTCGTATATGTAGGTGGCGTTACTGACCGCAAGAGTGCAGATGAGGCTATCGCAAAGGGATTCCCGATGATCCAGATGGGCCGCGCCGTGCTCGAAGACACAGACTTCGTCAACAAGATGCAGGCAGATGAGAACCACTGCAGCGGGTGTACCCACAGCAACTTCTGCATCGGACGAATGTATTCGAAATCAATGCAGTGCCACAAGCATTGCGAGGACATCACTCCTGAACTCCGCAAGGAAGTGGAACGTCTTGACAGAGAAAATGATAAGATCGAGCGCAAGCTCGGATATAAATAGTTCATTGAAATTATAGGTAGAATGACTTGTCGCGCCCAAAAGGTGAGGAAAGTCCGGACTGGAAAGGGCAACCTGCTGTGGAAAGCACAGATGGGAGTAATTTTATGAATGCCGTAACAGAAAACAAACCGCCCGAAAGGGTAAGGGTGAAACCGCGAGGCAAGAGCTCACGACGTCATATGGCGACATATGGCGGTGACGGCACCAGGACCAGAAAGATCATGTATACCGGAATGTCCGCAAGGACAAAAGGGCTGCCCGCTCTTTTCCGGGGGGTAGATCGAGAAGATAAATGACAAGATAAAACAGAAACCGGCTTACTGTTCTGCCTATAAATCTACAGAGAGTGATGGTTAAAGACTATCACTCTCTTTTTATTACAATTTGACTCATCTAAAAGGTGTATTGCACCTCCAACATTATTCGTGAGGTTCCTTTGCGTTTTCCATAAAAAACTGTAAATCAGCATATTACCACAATACAGGTGGGCAATTTTGACCACCTATAGCTCAACAATACCTTAATACTCAACACTTTAACGATTACAGGACGACAGTGAACATATGGAAGGTTAGATTATGATGGTCTAAAGGTAATTGCTATCTTTGCAGAGGTGAGGGATAGTTAGATTGGCATCATATGAACATCAAACCTATTGCGACATATATCATCGGACTGATGATTCTTTGTACTGCTGCATTTAACGCTGAAGCGGATAATATATGCCATAGGGTTACGGCAGAGGTGAGGCCAGTACTGAATATACCTACTCACGGATTCTATAGAGGATACAATGAGATGGGTAAAGCAGTACCATATGCTGGATCTACCCATCTGAAATACAGCTTCAGTCTAAGTCCAGAAAGTACATTGGGAAAACTATACCCTACCGCATATCAGGGAATAGGAATAGCTGCACAGACATTCTTCAGTCACAGCCTTGTAGGAACACCTGTCATGGCGTATATCTTTCAAGGAAGCAGACTGGCTGACCTTGGAAATAATGTCTCATTTGACTACGAATGGAATCTTGGAGCATCATATGGCTGGAAGGTAACTGAGGTAGTCGGATCAAGATGGAACATATACATCAATGTCGCTCTGCCTTTTACATGGCACATCTCGCCTTTGTGGGATATCTCATTCGGTCCAGAATATACCCATTTCTCCAACGGAGATACGACCTTCCCTAACGGTGGTGCCAACACCGTCGGAGTCAGACTGGGAGTTACATGGAAAACTCCTGAAGGTGTGTTTGACACCCAATACTGGAATGAGAGGGCACCTGGAAGATTATTAGTCCAGGGAGAGCCGAAACTGCAAGATCGTAAAGTCTCAGACAGAATTTCATACGACCTGCTGGTCTATGGTGCATGGAGAGCAGACAGATATATCCATGAAGGCAAGCTCCAGATCATCAATGAGCCTCACGCAGTAGCAGGCATGACTTTCAACCCTCTCTACAGGTTGAACAGATACTTCAGCATAGGACCTGGGCTGGACATAATGCTGGACAAAAGCGCCGATCTGGATGGAGACGTAAAATCACTCCCGGCAACCAGACAGATTGCATGTGGTCTTTCAGCCAAGACTGAACTTACAATGCCATACCTGTCAGTCAATCTAGGAGCAGGGTACAACATCCTAAGCAGAGCCAAGGACCATAAAGGATTCTATACCACATACAACCTGAAAGCATTCCTGTCACAAAAGTTCTTCCTCACAATAGGTTACCGTCTTGGCTCGGTAAACTATGCACATAATCTCATGCTCGGGGCCGGCATAAGACTCTAAAATCAGTCTCATTTTTTTATAAATTTGTCTTGCAGACTAGCGCAAGATTGGTTATCTTTGTTTCCCGTTATGAAAACGGGATTTGACAACAATAAGTATCTGAAGATACAGTCCGAACAGATCAAAAAGCGCATATCACAGTTCGGAGATAAGCTCTACCTCGAATTCGGAGGAAAATTATTCGACGACAATCATGCCAGCCGTGTACTGCCAGGCTTCAAGCCTGACAGCAAGCTTGACATGCTCAAGCAGCTTAAGGATGAGGCAGAAATCATCTTAGTCATCAGTTCCAAGGACATTGAAAAGAATAAGGTCCGTGGAGACCTCGGAATCACATATGACGAGGACGTTCTGCGCCTTCGCGGAGAGTTCGAGAACGTAGGCTTCTATGTCAGCAGCGTTGTCATGACCCACTACAACGGTCAATCAAGTGCAGACGCATACCGTAAACGTCTTGAGCGTCTCGGTATCAAGGTGTACTATCATTATACAATCGAAGGATATCCTAACAATGTTGCACTGATCGACTCTGACGAAGGATTCGGAAAGAATGACTATGTGGAGACATCACGTCCACTCGTAGTCGTTACTGCACCAGGTCCGGGCAGCGGAAAGATGGCAGTATGTCTCAGCCAGCTCTACCACGAAAACAAAAGGGGTACAAAGGCAGGCTATGCGAAGTTCGAGACCTTCCCTGTATGGAACCTTCCGCTCAAGCATCCGGTAAACATTGCATATGAGGCAGCCACAGCCGACCTGAACGATGTCAATATGATTGACCCGTTCCATTTCGAGGCATATGGTGAAGTGGCAGCAAGCTACAACCGTGACATAGAGATCTTCCCCGTCTTGAATGCATTGTTCGAAGGCATCTACGGAGAAAGCCCTTACAAGTCACCTACAGACATGGGAGTCAACATGTTGGGCTTCTGTATGAGCGACGAGGACGTATGTTGCAACGCAGCCCGTGAGGAAATCATCAGAAGATACTACTACGCCCTCTGCAACCTTGCAGCAAGAGGAGATAACGAGAGCGAGGTTAACAAGATTGCCCTCATCCTCAAACAGGCGAAGCTTACCACAGAGTATAGAAGAACAACAGTGGCAGCTCACCAGAGGAAAGATATATACGGCGTGCACACAGCTGCAATAGAGCTTCAGGACGGAACAATCATAACATCTCAGACCAGCTCACTTTTAGGACCAAGTGCTGCGCTCATCCTCAATGCAGCCAAGCACATGGCAGGCATTCCGCATGACTGCAAGCTGATTCCTGAAGAGATGATCGAGCCTATCCAGAAGACAAAGGTTGACTACCTGCACGGCCACAATCCACGACTTCACACCGACGAGGTTCTCGTTGCACTTTCTATGTTGAGCATAAAGGACGAGAATTGCCGTAAAGCTCTCGAACAGCTTCCTAAGTTCGAAGGATGTCAGGTACACTCGACTGTCATGCTAAGCGAAGTTGACCGCAAGATATTCAAGAAGTTGGGCGTAGGTCTTACCTGTGACCCTGTCAAGAAAGGAGAATAGTATTTTGTTTTATCGTAAGGCTTTATCTAGAAATTCTTTCGTTTATTCTTTTGCGCAGGGCATCTGAATAAGGAAGTTTATTGTCCTTATCTGATTGGTTTAGCCAGTCTTCTGCAAGATCGTATTCACCAAGCATATAGCATGCAGTAGCCATGTTATATGCTGCACAGGCGCGTTTCAGAGGGTCATTTGTAGACAGAAGCGTCATCCACATATCCATGGCACCTTTCCAGTCATATGCCTCTGCCCTGTCAAGAGCCTTGTACCATTTCTCATTATCGAAATAGGTAATGCTGTACTGCTCATGCTTCCACTGTGACTTGAATGATTCAGCTATCAGCTGTCCAGCTTCCCGTCCCTCGGATGCAAGGTTCTCGTAGGCCTTCTTCATCAGCTGTGTAGAAGACAGCGTTCCGTCAGAATATACAACAGGCTCAGCAGTGCTTGATCCTAAAAATGAATAGACCTGCTCTGTCTTATCCATTCCGTCAAAGCAGTGCATGGCCATTGAGAAATCAATAGACCCGCTATTGAGATAAGACTCAGAAGGTGAGGAAGGCGAAGCAACTCTGCTAGAACCTCCAAGCGTGAGTGTTCCCAGTTCTACTGGGTCAAACAGAACTACCAGATCCGAATCTGTATCGATGATAAGATTCATAAGCGACTCCTTGGAAGTAAAATCCTCTCCTTCCTGGTATCGCATCCTATATACACCTACACTTCCCTCTCCTGTACCATAATCCTGTTCAAGAGCATGTGCGAATCCATCAGCCATGCCCTCGGTGAAAGACGTAGCATTGACATCTTCATTTTCAAGGTATACTACAGACACTATCTTGCCAGCCAGCTCAAGACCAGACTTTGACGGATAGCGCATCTCCACATGTACAGCATGCCTGCTGGGACCGCAGGACACCATCACTGCAAGTGATAGGATCAAAGGGAAGAGAAATCTTTTCATATGTCTATATTTCTATAGGTTCTGCTATAAGGTCATATTCATCAGCTCCGATCACACGGACCTTGATGAATTCTCCTATAAGAGAATATGGGTCTACATCTCCCATAACAGAAGAATTGTATTTCACAAGAATCTCGCCATCAACTTCTGGACTTTCAAACTCACTGCGGCATACGTAGACTCCATCAACGAAATCATCCACTATGACATCTATCTCAGAGCCCACTCGAGACTGATTAAACGCAAGTGAGATGCCGCTCTGAAGTGTCATAAGGGCATCAAGACGCTCCTGCTTCACCTTGGACGTAATGCTGTCCTTGAAGTTCTCTGCGCCATATGTTCCCTCTTCTTCAGAATACTTGAATGCGCCAAGGCGTTCAAAACGAGCCTCCTGAGCAAAGTCCATAAGTTCCTGGAAATCTCTCTTGCCTTCTCCCGGATGGCCTACTATCATGGTAGTACGAAGAACAACTCCCGGCACCCTTTCACGCATCTTCCTGATAAGTTCGCGTGTCCACGCACCATCCACATGTCTGTGCATGTTATCAAGCACCTTGTCTGAAATATGCTGCAAAGGAATGTCCATATATCTGCAGACCTTTGGGTTGTCTGCCATCTGGTCAAGTACATCCTCCGGGAATGATGCAGGGTATGAATAATGGATACGTATCCACTCTATACCGTCAACCTCAGAAAGCTTCTGCAAAAGTTCTGCAAGAGCTCTGCGACGATACAGGTCAAGTCCATAGTATGTAGTATCCTGGGCTATGATTATAAGTTCACGGACACCCTTGGCTGCAAGATTTGTAGCTTCCTCCACCAGAACTTCCATAGGCACTGACTTGTGCTGTCCGCGAATGAATGGGATAGCACAATAAGAGCATCTGCGGTCACAGCCTTCTGAAATTTTAAGGTAGGCATAATGTGACGGAGTTGTCAGATAGCGGTCAGCTGACTTCCTTGCACATGGCTCTGCTCCAAGTTCCCTGATTACAGGATCGAAGTCGCGAGCTCCGAACCAGGCATCCACCTCCGGTATAAGTTCAGGAAGTTCTGAGGCATATCTCTGGGAAAGACATCCAAAGACGATGACCTTCTCGACCTCGCCGTTTCTCTTTCTCTCCACAGCCTCAAGCACAGCCTGGATAGAATCCTCCTTTGCATCACCAATAAAGCCGCATGTATTCAGGAGAATGGTATCAACGGGAATATCCTCTCCCTCGGGAACAATCTCATATAGATGTTCCACCTGGGAAAGGATATGCTCCGAGTCGACCTTGTTCTTTGAACAGCCCAAGGTGATTGTCTGAAGTTTCTTCATAACTACTCTGCTGCCTCTTCCTCTGCATCCTCCGGATTTACGAAATCGAGAGATGCATAGTTCTTGAGAGCATTATACCACTCTACGACCTTCTTCATGTGTGACACATAGAAACGGTCACGGTCGTAATCAGGAAGTGCCTTCTCAAAGAGAGCCTTGAGTTCCTCTGCTGATGACTTTGCAGAAGGAGCGTCGCTGTCTCCGAGAACCTCCTTCATGTTTAGGAATACCTGCTGGAGCTTCACTTCCTCGTCGTCAGTATAGATAGAGATATCAGCGAGAGATGTAATTTTGCTTGTAGCGCTTACTGAACTTCTCTTCTTGTCAGAAAGTGCTTCTACAACAGCACCTGTACGGGTTGCAGAGATATAAAGGAACAATCCGCTCTGGCCTGATACCGCCAGAATTCTTGTAAGATCTGTTTTCATCTTGTCTATAATTTAACGTTAATAATTCTATTTCAAGCAGCCCTCAAACAAGGCTGTCATCGCTTTCATAACTTTATCTTTCAACTGTCCGCGTGGACCGTCATTAATCAATCTATAGTCAACCCTCGGGTCGAGATATCCGGCAGAGAGTTCATTCATAAGGACCTGATTGCCCATTCGCGCTTCAACTGCCTCACGCGTAGCTGAATCCCTTCTACACGCTCTCTCAAGCCTGAGTTCATATGGTGCATCCACCAGAAGTACCTTGTCCGCAAAACCGTCAAACCGAGGCTTTTCCAAAATGGTAGCAGACTCAAAAACGACGATTTCATCCTGCCCTGCTCCATCAGCAAACTGATTGAAATCTTCGATCATTGCCGGAAACAGGAGTTCCTCTACCTTTGCCAACGCAGACTTATCAGAAAATATGCGGGCTGCCAGAAGTCTGGGCTGAAAGACTCCCTCATGACAGAAGGACTGTCCCAGCTGGTCTTCTATATCTTTCAATAATGTCTTATGGCTCACATACAGCTCCTTCGCCTTGCTGTCAGCATCATAGATATATCTTACGCCCAATTCTCCAAGAATGCGGCATACCTCGGATTTTCCGCTTCCGATGCCTCCTGTAACGACAAGTATCTTCATCATCGGGTTTCCTCTACACAGTTGACGAACACCGGGTCCACCTCATACGAAATCACTCCCTTAGGAACTCTGGACATGATCACATTACAGTTGCCATTGACTGACGACTTGAAGTCATTGTAATCAATCTGCATAGCGATGTTGTCATCTATTTCCTCAACAAGAGGGAATTCGCATCTGACAGAAACTGATACAATTGACGGAAAGACCATCAGATTCTTGTCAGAAGGCACATTCACAGCAGTTACTGGCACATCTACAGTGATTTCCACATACCTTGCAACATCAAGACTGTAAAACACCTCCGATGTCTGTACACTGACTCCCTTGATCTTCTCCAAGGGAACTGTACCGCTGAGATTCTCACAGATGTCAGACTTTCTGACAGGTGTTGTAAAAACCTGCTTGACAGTCTCAAGCATATATGGTTCACCTTCCACAACGACTGAATCCGGAGACACTTCCAACGGACGGGTACTCATATACTGATCCCTGAATGAGAGCAGAGTCACCGGAACTACAGGAACCTTCTTGTAGTTTACTGAAGGGAAACGGAAAAAGACTGTGTCAGTAATGTAGTGTTCTACACTTACATCTTCTCCGAAGATCATGTGAGAATATTCTCCCAGTCTGTCAGAAGTCACGAAATATCTGTCATCGGCATAATTCTGCATCACTGCAGGAGAAAACTTCACCTTTACAGGTCTCCCCGACTTTATATATGCCTCGATGATATTATATCCTGTCGCACGACCTCTGGCTGTGATTTCAGCTGTTGCAGCCGATGTATTCTCATGTCCATCAAGATTGCATTCAGCTATGACCTTGACGGTCAGATTGGCATTATACTTCAACGCAAGGTTGTGTATAAGCCACACACTGAACGCCAACAGGAGAGACAGAATCAAAACAACCCAATCTCTCCCGCTGATATTCAGTGCATCAAGCAATCTGTTGAACAGATTCTTCACTACTGCTGTGACGGATCAGTAAAGTCCTTTACAAGAGCCTGCTTGCTTACGCGGATCTTGACATTGTTGTCAACCTCGATAAGTACTGAGGTCTCCTTGATCTCGCAAACTGTACCGTAGATACCTCCGATAGTGACAACCTTGTCACCCTTCTTGAGTGAATTACGGAAGTTCTCGAGCTCCTTCTGCTGCTTCTTCTGCGGACGGATCATGAAAATCCACATAACCACGAAGATGAGGATAAGCATTACCCACATTGTCCATCCGCCGCCCTGCTGTGCTGGCTGTGCAGCCTGTAAAAGTGTAAATGAATTCATTTCTTATATAAATTAAAATTACAATAATCCTTTGCCTTCCTTTGCGACTGCTCCTTCAGCTTCAAGCTTCTGGATCAGTCTGTCGAGAAGTCCGTTGACAAACGCACGGCTCTTAGGTGTACCATAGAACTTTGCAAGCTCCACATACTCGTTAAGCGTAACCTTCATAGGGATTGTCGGGAACGAAACCGCCTCTGCCAGACCCATTACGATAAGTACTACATCTGTAGAGAAAAGTCTTTCCTTCTCCCATCCTGTCACTGACTCAGCCACCATGGCGGAGTATTTCTCATAGCCTGCATATGATGCCTGAAGAAGTCTGCGCACGAAGAACTTGTCGCTCTCCACATCCTCACCCTTCTTCATATCACTCTGATACAGAGGGAGAAGGCTCCAGTTCTTGCCATCTGCAAAATCCTTGAAGGTACGGCAGCACCATGTCAATGCGTATGCCAGATCATCATTCCAGTGCATTGATTTTTCCTCAAGAATCATCTCGAGTTCCTCACTGTCTACGAATTCCTCCTCAAAGATCTTTGTAAAGAGACGGCAGTCCTCCGCAAGGGATCTCTCTTCTGAAGCCATATAATCTGCAAAATACTCTTTTGAGGCAACAGAATTCATAACCTTCTTAAGGAGGAGGTCATACTGCGACCATGAGTATTTCTTCTTTGATAGCAGTTTCTGAAAATCGACATCTGCATCTATCAATTTTGCAAGAGCATTCTCTGCAAACTTCATATTAGGATTAAGATCCTCTTCTGTCGGTCTGAGCTTTGACTTTGCTGCCTCAATCCTATCCTTTGCCACCTGAGTCAACGGTGAAACGATCGAGAGCATGTAAAGGTAAAGATCTCTTGTAGCTTCACATGAAAGATCGAGCTGCGCCTCTGCCTGGGCAAGAGTAGTCTGATCTGCAATCACGCTACCGTAGAGAACCTTGAAAGCCTTGATTCTAAGTATTCTTCTGTTAAGCATATTTATCCTCGAAAAATTTATGCAAATATACACTGATTTTCAGAAAAATCCCTAACTTTGTAGAGATTTACTAAAAAAGATAAGTTATGTATAGTGAGGATTATGATGGAGCAAATGCTCAGGAGCGCTCAGGAGAGGATGTTTATTCTAAACCGGTAAGAGCAGGAAAGCGTACATACTTCTTTGACGTCAAGGCCACAAAGGGCAAAGATTATTACCTGACGATCACAGAAAGCAAGCGCAGGGTTGATTCAAGCGGACATTTCGCTTACGACAAGCATAAGATTTTCCTCTACAAGGAAGATTTCGAGAAGTTTGCGGAAGGACTTGAGGAAGTGATCAATTATATCAAGACAAAATGTCTCAAAGATGACGGCACAGGTGAGAAATTCACTGATGTCGACTTTGAGGAACTCTAAATAAAATGGACGGTTGCGCCGTCCATATTTTTTATATCGACATGAATAGATTCGGATTCATACGAACTGCTGCTGCAGTTCCTGCAATAAAGCTTGCCGATCCGGCCCACAATGCTGAGGAAGTATGCAGGTTACTCGACAAGGCTATCGAGGAAGAAGTATCACTCATTGTCTTTCCTGAGCTCACACTTACAGGATGCACCTGCGGCGACCTGTTCATCAACCACAGACTTCTGAAGGGAGCCGAAGAAGGATTGGGCAGAATCATGAACCATCTTCTGGAAAGATACACCAAGGATGAGAAGCATATTACAGCTGTAGTTGGCCTCCCTGTTTCAAGCCATGGAAGGCTATACAACTGCGCGGCAGTAATCAGCAACGGCATTCTTGAAGGCATGGTCACAAAGATTCATGGCACAGGCAACACTGTATTCTCGCCTGGCAGCCAATCAGATAAACTTTTCTACGTTCAGGGAGTATGCTTTGCTGTAGAAATCGGAGATGACCTGCGCAGTCCTCTCCCACCATCATCCCGCCACGCTCTGGCGGGCGCACAGCTGATTGCAAATCCTGCGGCCACAGGCGAGGTCCTATATACTGACATCTACAGAAAAGGTCTTCTGGGTCAGCACTCAGCAAGAACACATACAGGTTACATCCACGCCTCTGCCGGACTGGGAGAGTCGTCCACAGACATGGTATACGCTGGTGCGGCATCAGTCTGGGAGAACGGAGACTGCCTTGCAGAAAACGAAAGGTTTCAGACAGAATCCAGTCTGATCATAGCTGATGTAGATGTTGAAAAGCTGAATGCAATGCGCATGAAGGACGATGCATTCAAAAGCACCACATCTGCATCAGAATATACTCATGAGGACGAATTGGCCGGATGCACAGACAGCCATACTGACTTTGAGAAGAAGCTCTACAGACATGTCGAGCCACATCCGTTCGCACCGACAGAAGACATGGAATACAGATGCCGTGAGATTCTTAGCATCCAGTCTGCAGGACTTGCAAGAAGACTCAGTCACATCAATTGCCAGTCAGCTGTAATCGGTATTTCCGGTGGACTTGACAGCACATTGGCCCTCCTTGTTGCGGTCATGGCTTTTGACAGACTAGGATGGTCACGAAACAGGATAATCGGAGTGACTATGCCAGGTTATGGAACAACTGTCAGAACAAAGAGCAATGCAACCGATCTGATGGAAGCCCTTAGCATAACATCAAGGGAAATCTCCATCGTAGGCGCATGTGACCAGCATTTCAAGGACCTTGGACATGACAAGAACGTCCATGATGTGACATTCGAGAACTCACAGGCACGTGAGAGGACACAGATCCTCATGGACATTGCCAATCAGACCAACGGTCTGGTCATAGGCACAGGAGACCTCTCCGAGCTTGCCTTAGGATGGGCGACATACAACGGAGACCATATGTCGATGTACGGAGTCAATGCAGGCGTCCCTAAGACACTGGTACGCGGCCTTGTGAAATGGGCGGCAGAAAACATATTTGAAGATGTTAAGGGTATACTTCTCGACGTAGTTGACACCCCTATCAGCCCTGAGCTGCTTCCTGCTGACGACAAGGGAGAGATCAAACAGGTAACAGAAGATCTTGTGGGTCCTTATGAGCTCCATGACTTCTTTATATATAATTTCATGAAGAACGGATACTCTCCTGAAAAAATTCTCCTCCTCGCAAGGAAGGCTTTTGCAGGTGTATACGATGATCAGACCATCATCAAATGGCTGAAAACATTCGTACGACGCTTCTTCAACCAGCAGTTCAAACGCTCATGCCTGCCTGATGGTCCGACAGTAGGGTCGGTTAGCCTGTCTCCTCGAGGAGCATGGGACATGCCTTCAGACGCATGGAGCACCCTGTTTTCAGGAAACATCTAATCGAAATCCATAACAAACACAGATGCAGGCTTACTTGAAGGTAAGCCTGCATCTGTCTTATGAATATTAGATTCAGAGAGTTTCGATAAGTCTGGCAAACAGATTGGTCATCTTGTCTGCTGCAGCGTCTGCTGCTACAACAACATCATCACCGTCATTTACGTAATCCTCTGCATAATCATCGTGCGCCTCATTGGTAATCACTGACATACCAAAGACAGGAATATCTGAATGACGTGCCACTATCACCTCCGGAATGGTAGACATACCTACCGCGTCTGCACCGATCAGTCTGAAGTACTTGTACTCAGCAGGAGTCTCATATGAAGGGCCTGTACCGGCGAAATATACGCCGGACTTCAGTTCATATCCAAGGCCTGCTGCAATCTCAAACGCTCTCATTCTCAGCTTCTTGTCATATGGGCGTGTCATATCAGGGAAACGCGGTCCGAACTCAACCATATTTGGTCCGACAAGCGGATTAGGAAGGTGGTTGATATGGTCTGTAATGACCATAAGGTCTCCGACCTTGAAGTCATAATTCACTCCACCGGCTGCATTTGATACAAAGAGATACTGAATGCCCAATACTTTCATGACACGGATCGGAAGAGTCACCAGTTCCATGGGATATCCTTCATAATAGTGAAAGCGTCCCTGCATGGCAACCACGAACTTACCGCCGAGTTCGCCTGCGATAAAGTTACCCTTGTGACCTACTGCTGTAGATACAGGGAAACCTGGAATCTCCTTATAAGGTATTACTGTCGGATTCTCAATCTTGTCGGCAAGCTTGCCAAGACCGCTTCCGAGAACTATTCCTACTACTGGTTTTCTGCCGTCAAGCTTAGCTGCTATGAATTCGGCAGCAGTCATGATCTTTTCTACTCGTGGATCCATAATCTGTTCATTTGTTTTCTTGCGTTTTCTATAATCTCCTTCTCTCCTTCAACAACTCTGCCGCGCATGACGAATCTGCCGTTACAGATGACAGAATCTATGCAGTGTGAATGTGCAGAGTATACAAGGTTGGCAAGGAATCCGGCAGGAGAAAGGAACTGATAGTCATCAATGTTTACTATGAGGATATCTGCCAATGCACCAGCTTCAATGCGTCCCGCGTTGATTCCCAGAGCTTTAGCTGCATTTGTCGAAACCATTGCTGCAAGGTCTTCCAGTGGCATCGCAGTAGGATCGTCACGCCATGCCTTCTGTACGATTGCAGAGGTTTTCATAGCCTCGAGAACATCAAGGTTGTTGGACGAGCCGCAACCGTCTGTGCCGAGACATACATTCGCACCAGCAGCCTTAAGTTCATTATAAAGGAAACGATATCCTGAAGCCAGCTTCAGGTTTGAGTTGATATTGTGAACACAAGTCACTCCCCTCTCACCCAGAATTCTCACATCATTTTCTGACAGCCACAATGTATGGGCAGCAATGACATCCGGGCCAAGCACTCCCAGACTGTCGAGATATTCGACTGGCGACATACCACCATGCTCTCTCATGCAGTCCTCTACTTCCTTCTGTGTCTCTGAAATATGGATATGAATCTTAAGTCCATGTTTTCTGGCAAAGTCAACAGCCCAAAGCATCATCGGTTCCCTGACCGAATAGATAGCATGGATCGAGATCAGCAGCTGGGCTTTTTCGTCCCACGCCTTGGTCATCTCAAACATTTCCTGACACTGGATCTTCTGACGTTCCGATTCCTCAGGATCATTCTTATCAAGAACCACATATGACAGGGCTGGTCTGAGGCCGAGTTCCATGGCAGCCTTGTATGCCATCGGCATGTGCCAGTATTGGTCATTGAATGTTGTTGTGCCGGTCTTGATCATCTCCAGACATGCTGCCTTTGTTGCATGATAGACATATTCTTCGTCAATATGCTCCTCAACCTGCCATATCTTGTCAAGCCACTGGTGGAAGGCCATATCCTCACCGATACCCTTCATCAATGCCATTCCGGCATGTGTGTGCATATTGATGAAGCCAGGGAAAGCAGCCTTACCAGTACAATCAACGACTTCTGCTCCTTCCGGCGCAATACACTGATTATCAGATGGAACGACCTTGACGATCAGATTGTCCTCAATGAGGATATCTGACGCAATCCCCTCTGACACAATATTTTTCAATAGAATCGTTCCCATATATTCCAATTCGTTTAAAGTTTTCAAAGTTAAATAAATTTTCTCACAAAATCACGCCACGAAAGAATAATTAAGAAAATTTCAAACTTTGTTTGATAATTTCAGCAAAAACGCTTATTTTTACTTCGTTTTGTTAACACGTAAATACAAACCACTTAAATAAAGTAATAATGGCATTCAAAGGCGCAATCGAAGTAGACATTCAGAAATGCAAAGGCTGCGGTGTCTGCGTTGAAAACTGTCCGACCAAGAGCATAGAGCTTTCAAAGATGGTCAACAGCAAGGGTTACAATTATGCCGAGATGGTGGGAGAAGCTTGCATAGGTTGTTCAAACTGTGCAATAGTCTGCCCTGATTCGGTAATCACTGTTTACAGAGTTAAAATCTAGGGATATGGCAGAGAAAATTCTGATGAAAGGAAACGAGGCGATTGCCATATCGGCAATACGCAACGGCGCGGACGGATATTTCGGATATCCTATCACTCCGCAGTCTGAGGTAATGGAAACCCTTATGAAGGAGAGACCATGGCTCACAACAGGAATGGTTGTACTTCAGGCAGAAAGTGAGACTTCTTCGATCAACATGGTATACGGCGGTGCATGCTGCGGAAAGAAGGTAATGACTTCTTCCAGCTCGCCTGGTATCAGCCTCATGTGCGAGGGACTCAGCTACCTTGCAGGAGCAGAGCTTCCATGTGTGATAGTAAACTGCCAGCGTGGCGGTCCTGGCCTTGGAACAATCCAGCCAAGCCAGAGTGACTACAACCAGTGCGTAAAGGGCGGTGGACACGGTGATTACAACGCCATTGTTCTCGCACCGGCTTCAGCACAGGACATGTATGACTTTGTAGACTGGGGATTCGACCTTGCGTTCAAGTACCGCACACCTGTCATCATTCTCGCTGACGGTATCGTAGGCCAGATGATGGAGAAGGTAGAGCTTCGACCTGAGAAGCCACGTATGACCAAGGAAGAGCTTCTCAAGGTTGCTCCATGGGCCACAACAGGAAAGACTGCAGACAGACCATACAACGTCATCACATCACTCGCCCTTGAGTCCGACGTACAGGAGCGCTTCAACCAGAAGCTCGCAGCAAAGTACGAGGTGATCAAGGAGAATGAGGTAAAGTATGAGGAATATCAGACTGAGGACGCTGAATATCTCTTCGTGGCATTCGGTTGCTCAGCCCGCATCTGCGAGGCTGTTGTTGACGAGCTCCGCGAGCAGGGTGTAAAGGCAGGTCTCCTCAGACCGGTTACCCTCTTCCCATTCCCTACAAAGAGAATCCAGGAGCTTGCAGGCCAGGTAAAGAGCATGATGAGCATCGAGCTCAACCTCGGCCAGATGGTAGACGACGTGAAGCTCGCCGTAAACGGCGCTGTTCCTGTAGGATTCTACGGAAGACAGGGTGGTATCATCTACACACCTGATGAAATTGTAGAGGCGTTCAAGAAGTTCAACAATCTGAAATAAGCAAAACCATGAATATCGAAGATATCAAGAAACCCGAGAACATCGTCTACAAGAAGACCCCTATTCTTACAGACAATGTAATGCACTACTGCCCAGGATGTTCTCACGGCACAGTACACAAGCTCATAGCTGAGGTGATCGAAGAGATGGGCATCCAGGAGGAGACAATCGCAATCAGCCCAGTAGGCTGCTCTGTATTCGCATACAATTATCTTAATGTAGACTGGCAGCAGGCGGCTCACGGCCGTGCTCCAGCTCTCGCAACAGCTGCTAAGAGGCTTAACCCTGAGAAGTATGTCTTCACATACCAGGGAGACGGCGACTTGGCCTCTATCGGTACAGCAGAGATCATCCACGCATGCAGCCGCGGTGAGAACATAGTCGTGATCTTCATCAACAACGGTATCTACGGAATGACCGGAGGTCAGATGGCTCCTACAACCCTTCTTGGAATGAAGACAGCCACTACTCCTTACGGACGTGATGCAAAGCTCAATGGTTTCCCTCTTGTACTCGCACCAATGATTGCTCAGCTCGATGGTACAGCCTTCATAACAAGACAGTCTGTACACACTGCTGTGGCTGCTCGCAAGGCAAAAGCTGCCATCAGAAAGGCATTCGAGTACAGCCAGAAGGGTATCGGTCTTTCATTCGTAGAGATCGTGGCAACATGTAACTCAGGATGGAAGATGAGCCCTACAGCAGCCAACAAGTGGATGGTGGAGAACATGTTCCCTAAGTATCCGCTCGGTGACATTAAGGACGTATTAAAAACAGAGTAATCATGAAAGAAGAGATAATTATTGCAGGATTCGGAGGACAGGGCGTCCTCTCAATGGGAAAGATTCTCGCTTACTGCGCGATCATGCAGGATATGGAGGTTACATGGATGCCTTCATACGGTCCTGAGATGCGTGGAGGTACAGCAAACGTCTGCGTTATCATCAGCGACAAGAAGATCAGTTCCCCTATCGTTACAAAGTACGACACAGCCATCATCCTGAACCAGCAGTCACTTGACAAGTTCGAGAGCACAGTGAAACCAGGAGGTCTGCTTATCTACGACCCTAATGGAATCATCAACCCACCTACAAGAACAGACATCAAAATCTGCAGGATCGATGCGATCAACGTTGCAGCTCAGGTAGGTAATGCCAAGGTTTACAACATGGCAGTCATGGGAGCATACCTCAAGATGAAGCCGATCATCAAGTCTGAGAACATCGACAAGGGACTTGCAAAATGCATCCCTGCGCGCTATGCAGACCTCATCTCGCTCAACAAGGCAGCTATCGAGGAAGGCATGAAGGCGGTTGAAGAATTATAAGACATTCACTCACTCACAAAAAGCGGGAACCCTTTTGGATTTCCGCTTTTTATTTTGTAATTTTGCACGGTAGGACTAATTGTTTTGACATGATCAATAAGCTTAAGGAACGCATTCAGCAGCTGATTTCGGCTTACGAGACCGAAAGAGAACAGCGCATCAGGTTGGAAGCTGACCTTGCCAGATCTGAGACTCAAAACGAAACCTACAGAAAGCAGATTACAGAATTAGAAAGAACAATTGATAATCTTAAGCTTGCAGACGCCTTCAAGTCTGGCAACACAGATAACGCTGAGGCCAGAAAAAAGATAGACAGGCTCATTAAGGAGATTGATAAGTGCATCACTTTGATGGAGGGATAAATATGGCACAAAGCATAAACGTAGTAATTGCAGAACGTTCATACCCTTTGCAGGTGAAGTCTCCGGAGCATGAGGAGATGATAAGAAAGGCTGTGGACGACATCAACCGCCGAGTTAAATTCTACCTTGAAAAATATCCGACAAAAGGAATCATAGAGGTATTATCGCTTGTGGCATTGAATGTGGGTATAGTAAACTGCGGACTTCAGAAACAGATGGAAACGTCAGCTGAGGACGTAAGCACATTGCTGAAGGAGCTTGAGGCTTATCTTGACAATATTGAGAAAAAATAGCCGTTAGTTACTTATTTTTGCTGAAATCAACACTAATAATGTAACAGGGATCACTCGGATGGGGATGACGGACCTAGGTTACCCGTATGGGGATTCCACGATTGTGGGACGGAGGATGTCTGAACTGGAAACCGGAACCCAAATCTTATTTTTTAAGATTTTCTGACAAACAAGCTAACGGCTTTTCTAATATCTGACCAGTCTGCTAGACATAGCTGACTGGTTTTTTTATGTAACTAACACAATTATATATAACATTATGGATATTTTAATCTACATTTTGTGCGCAATTTTCGGAGCTGTTGCAGCTCTTGCGTCCTACATAGTGATCCGAAAGGTACTTCTTAAGGGTCAGAAGGAAGAGATCATCAAGAAAGCAGAGCTTGAGGCGGAGACCATCAAGAAAGAGAAGATCTTCCAGGCTAAGGAAAAGTTCCTCCAGCTCAAGAGCGAGCACGAGCAGTATATCAACGAAAGGAACAAGCATATCAGCGACATTGAGAACCGTTTGAAGCAGAAGGAGAACAGTCTCAATCAGCAGAACGCAGAGCTTGGCCGCAAGAACAAGGAAGTCGAGACACTCAAGGAAAGCCTCAAGAATCAGAATGAGGTACTTGTACGCAAGTGCGAGGAATACGACCATCTGAAGCAGGAAGCGATCAGACAGATCGAAACTATCGCAGGCATGACAGCTGCAGAGGCCAAGAACCAGCTTGTAGAAAGCATGAAGGCTGAGGCAAGAACTCAGGCACAGTCTTTCATCAACGATGCTATGGATGAGGCTCGTCTTACTGCAAGCAAGGAAGCTAAGCGCATTGTAATCAACACAATACAGAGAACAGCATCTGAGACCGCCATCGAGAATGCAGTGACAGTGTTCCACATCGAGAGCGACGAGATCAAGGGTCGAATCATCGGTCGCGAGGGACGTAACATCCGCGCTCTTGAGGCAGCTACAGGAGTCGAGATCGTTGTAGACGACACTCCAGAGGCAATCCTCCTTTCAGCATTCGATCCTGTAAGAAGAGAGGTTGCACGTCTTGCGCTCCACCAGCTCGTTCTTGACGGACGTATCCACCCTGCACGTATCGAGGAAGTTGTAGCCAAGGTGCAGAAGCAGCTTGAAGAGGAAATCATGGAGACGGGTAAGAGGACATGTATCGACCTTGGCATCCATGGAATGCACATCGAGCTCGTGAAACTTATCGGACGTATGAAATATCGTTCATCATACGGACAGAACCTTCTCCAGCACGCTCGCGAGGTTGCCAACATCTGTGCAACAATGGCTTCAGAACTTGGACTCAATCCTAAGATCGCCAAGCGAGCCGGACTTCTCCACGATATCGGAAAGGTTTCAGACGAGGATCCGGAACTTCCACATGCAATTCTCGGTATGAAGCTCGCCGAGAAATACAAGGAGAAGCCAGAGGTATGCAATGCTATCGGAGCTCACCATGAGGAAATCGAGATGACTTCAATCATCTCCCCTCTCGTAATGGTAGGAGACGCCATCTCTGGAGCACGTCCGGGTGCACGCCGTGAGGTGATCGAGTCATACATCAAGAGGCTTAAGGACATGGAGAACATTGCCCTCTCATACCAGGGAGTAACAAAGACATATGCTATCCAGGCGGGACGCGAGCTTCGCGTAATCGTGGGCGCTGACCAGGTGACAGACCATGATGCAGAAACATTGTCAACAGAGATCGCGAGAAAGATCCAGGAGGAAATGGTATATCCTGGACAGGTAAAGATCACTGTAATCCGTGAAACACGATCAGTAGCATTCGCAAAATAACATAAACCAAATGAAAAGGTTCATTTCAATAATCACAGCGCTGACTATATCAATTGCAGCGTTTGCACAGCTTACCCCAGCACAGCTCGTGACCTGGAGCAGCCATCTCGAGAAGGCTGAGGAAGCTGATACATATAGAGTAATCTTTACAGGTAAGATTGCAGATGGATACCACACCTACACTCTTGCAGACGAATTCTCTGCTACTGAAATTATGGATGCAGAGGTTACAGGAGGCGAATTGGTTGGTGCTCCTTATGAGATCGGCAAACCTGTAGAGGAAGTCGATGAATATGGAGATCCTGCACTCCATTATTATAATGAGATCATTATCGCTCAGGATGTAAAGCTAACTTCTGATAAAGGAACATTTGTCGGAACCATCTTTACGAACTCATGTACTGGAGGCGCTTGCAAGGCTGAATATTATGACTTCAAAGTATCGATAGACCCAGCTTATGCTGCAATGCCTATCGCTGAGGAAGATGTAGTTGAAGAGACTGTTTCAGAAACTGCATCGGTTGACAAGGGCATGGTATGGAGTCTTATCCTCCAGGCAATCGCATGGGGATTTGCAATGCTCCTCACCCCTTGCGTATTCCCTATGGTACCTATGACAGTATCATTCTTCATGAAGGGTTCTTCAAGCGTAGCAGCAGGACGTTTCAAGGCAGGTATGTACGGTCTTTTCATCGTGCTCATCTACACCTTGCCTATCGCTCTGCTCGTGCTTATCCCACTCATCACAGGTGGTGCAAATGTAACAGCTGACATATTTAACTGGATATCTACACACTGGCTTCCAAACATCATCTTCTTTGTAATCTTCATGATCTTTGCAGCTTCATTCTTCGGAGCATTCGAGATCTCTCTTCCTGAGTCTGTAGTAAACAAGACTGACAAGGGAGCTGATAAGAAGGGGCTTGCTGGTGTGTTCTTCATGGCACTTACCCTTGTGCTTGTATCATTCTCATGTACAGGTCCAATCGTAGGTATGGTGCTCATCCAGGCAACTACAAGCAACACTGCATTCTGGGTTCCTATCGTGACAATGCTTGCATTCTCGGCAGCATTCGCTCTTCCGTTTACAGTGCTCGCATTCTCACCATCACTCCTTAAGAAGTTCAAAAAGAGTGGCGGCGGATGGCTCCACTCAGTAAAGGTTGTCCTCGGTTTCATCGAAGTTGCTCTCGGTCTTAAGTTCCTCAGCGTTGCTGACCAGACTTATCACTGGGGTATCCTTGACAGAGAGGTTTACCTCGCAATCTGGATCGTAGTGTTCACCCTCCTTGGCCTCTATCTCCTCGGCAAGATCAAGTTCGAGGGAGACGAGCCTGTAGAGCATATTTCTGTTCCACGTCTTACTCTTGCGATTGCTGTATTCTCATTTGTAGTATATCTTATCCCTGGAATGTGGGGAGCACCTCTCAAGGCTCTTTCAGGCTACATGCCTCCTATCACAACTCAGGACTTCGTGATCGGACAGAGCTCCGGTACTACCACGCAGGTAACTGCCGGCGAGGCAGCTACAGATTCAAAATATGGTCTTCACCTCCCACTTGGTCTCCATGGATATTTCACTCTCGAAGAAGGACTTGAGGCAGCAAAAGAGGCAGGAAAGCCTGTATTCGTTGATGTAACAGGTCACGGATGCGTAAACTGCCGTGAGATGGAGTCACGCGTATGGAGCGACCCTACAGTTTACAGCATGCTCCAGAACGACTTCGTTATCGTTGCTCTCTACTCTGACGACAAGCAGAAGCTTGATAAGGAGGACTGGGTTACAGATGCAGAGACCGGCAAGGTCTATAAGGACCTGGGGCGTGCAAACTCATATCTTGCCCGTACTCTCTGGAACGTAAACGCACAGCCGAACTACGTACTTCTCTCCCCTGACGGAGATGTACTTGTTCCGGTTCGCGGATACGATCTCTCAATAGAAGGTTTCGTAGCATTCCTCCAGAGCGGTCTTGACGCTTACAAGAGCAGATAGCTCACAAATATAAAACAGAGGCTCGGCCTCTCCAAAGATCCTCCCCACTTAGTGGGTCCCCTCTTTTAGATTTGCACCATAATTCCAATATGGAGTTATGGTGCTCTTTTATTGTACCTTTGACATAGGTCTGAATAATGTGAACTACGGTCCCTTCTAGGTGTTCCCTTCAAAGGGTATTAGACATTTTCAGGACATATGT
>JBGVNX010000054.1:0-49565 GCA_045126075.1 Candidatus Cryptobacteroides sp. | reverse complement strand
AAGCTGAGCGCGGAGTGCGTCACCTTCCGGGCTGTCAATGATATCGAGTCTTTTGAGACATCCCTCGACGATAGGCATCGGAAGTGATTTTGCGTATATCTGCGACCTCATGTTATACTTGAGATAATCAATGATGTCCTTGTCAGCAGCGACAAAGCCTCCAATTATTGCCATAGATTTTGCGTATGCTCCGATGTAGATATCGATCTCGTCCATCACTCCGAAATGCTCTGAAGTTCCGCGTCCATGCTCTCCCATCACTCCGAATCCATGTGCGTCATCAATCATGATGCGGAACTGGTACTTCTTCTTAAGAGCAGCGATCTGATCAAGGATTCCGAGGGCACCTGTCATGCCGAATACACCCTCAGTGATAAGGAGCACGCCGCCGCCTTTTTTTTCTGCCTCTTCGCAAGCCTTTGCAATAACTCTCTCACAGTCTTTGATATCATTATGACGGAACTTGTACTTGCTTCCAACATGGAGACGGATGCCGTCAAGAAGGCATGCGTGATCTTCCGCGTCATAGACAATCACATCATGACGTCCGACCAATGCATCGATTGTAGATACGATACCCTGATATCCGAAGTTAAATTCAAATGCAGCCTCCTTTTTCTCAAATGCGGCAAGGCGGCGTTCGAGTTCTTCATGCAGATGTGTCTGACCTGTCATCATGCGGCTTCCCATAGGGTATGCGAGTCCCCAACGAGCTGCAGCTTCTGCATCAGCCTTACGGATTTCCGGATGGTTTGCCAGACCAAGATAGTTGTTCAGGCTCCAGCAGAGCACATCCTGACCATTGAATCTCATGTTAGGTCCTAGTTCTCCTTCTAGCTTTGGAAACGCAAAATATCCTTCTGCCTTCTCACGATACTGGCCAATAGGGCCACCTGTCGATTTTCTGATTCTTTCAAAAATGTCTGTGTACATATCGGTTAAGATTTTATCGTTTGTTATCTGATTTTCTCTCTTGAAACAAGTCCCATCATCTTGAACAGGAATTTAGGAAGCGGCTTCTTGGGGTCTCTTTTCTTCATATCGATGAACCAGCCAAGCTTCTTTATGATCGGAACTTTATGTGTCTCTACAAATTCTATCAATGTCCCGTCCGGATCCTCTATGTATGTAAAGTGTCCGGAAGCATCACCCATGTCGAACTGTTCTCCATCCGGGCAACTGTCTACAGTGAAAGGATGTCCCTTATCAGCGCAGAACTTTCCGAGAGCCTTCATATTGCTGACATCGAAGCAAATCTGGATAAATCCCGGATCTCCCCAATAGCGTCCCTCATAAATCTTGCGAGGTTTTCTCTCCAGTGCCTGAACAAGTTCAATGCTCGAATCTCCGAACAGCTCTGCGAATGCACCCTTACGCTTTGGGGCAGCCAGAATCACGCGACGGTACTGCTTGGCGGATTCCGGAAGAAGATCGTATTCACTGAATCTGCATACAGTATCAGTTTTTATGATACTATAACCTAGCACATCACTATAGAATTTAACTGATCTGTCCATGTCGGTCACGCCGATTACAGCTCCAACCATTCCGCCGGTCAACTTATCTTCATTTATAAAGATGCTCTTGTCTTCAATCAACTGAAAACAATTTCCATACAGATCGTTCATGTAAAAGCATGGAGTCCCATCAGGAAGCTTTTCTGGTGGCGTGCACGATTTCCAAGTTGCTGAAACTTTTTTATAGAACGCAGCTACATCGCTACATTTAAGTTTAGCAGCAAAAATTCCCAGATCGCCCACCGCTATTTTGAAAGGACAGACAGAAGGCTTTCGTTTTGAGTATTGCCAGATCTCGAATCCGCCTCCACCTTGAAGGTTTACGGCTATGCATGCATGCCTTTGCTGTGGCTCTCCCCCAGTGTATGGAAGCATCCTTTCAGCAACCGTATCATCCTCCAGTATCTTTATGTCTGCTCCAAAATATCCGATGAACCAATTCCAGGATTTTCTGAAGTCGACTGTTCCAACACCAATCTGTTGTATTCCTGCTATATTAAATTCACTCATTCAGTTGTTAATTAATAATTTAGTATTAGCTTATATAGTAAATGATTTTACTATCGATGTGCAAAGGTAGAAATTATTTGCAAAAGTTGACAAGAAATCAGCCATTTTCAAAATCCGCCAACTGAATCACTCAGCTGGCGGAACGCATATTCCCTCCCCAAAGTAATCCTTTACTGAGTGGGCAACGAGGTTATTCCATGTCAATATAAAAGAGCTATACTAGAACTTTACAACACCAGCACAAACATATCTATTGTATCTGCTTGTTCCGAAGCTATTCAAGCAAAATTGAGTGCGATTTTAGGGACTAAATCATATATAAGTAATCATTTTAGGTGGTGCTAATTTATCTTATTGCACTGACAGCATAGCTTCTGCATATCGTTCATCCATCTATTACCAATCATAAACATTAACATCTTAAGCGAAAGGTTTTGAAAAGCTGCAGAAGATGAGTAAATTTGTAAAATACTTGACTAAAAAAGTGCGACAGTATATATTTCATTTAGATTATATGAACGAACTAAATTAATTAACATGAAAAAGACTATTTTATCGGAGTTAAAGACATTGGGGGCGAAACTCCTGATGTTATGCACCCTATCTATGCAAATTGTGGCGTGCGATGATGACATTGCCCCAAAGGTGGAGGATGAGCCTACTTACCAGGAAGAGTTTACAATCATGTCAGGCAAGGTTTATTTCCCCGAAGACAGCCAGACAAAGACAGTCAAGACTCTATCACAGGATATTAAAGAGATTACAGTAGTCGAATCTCCTCAGGGATGGTCTGTAGAGATTGACGAGCAGGGAAATATCAACATCACATCTCCTGCACAGGGAGATGTGTCTGCTGAAAGCGAAGGCTATGTTGTAATCAAAGCATCTGGAAAAGGCGGGAAAATCATTGAGGGCCGTTTTATCGTAGCAAAGGGCAATCTCGAGGTGTATGCTTATGCTAACAGAGCATATTTTATTGGAGGGTCTTGCGACTATTATTACGGTGCATCCACTCCTGGAGGATTTGAAAGAAGTGTAGACTACATCCTTTCAGTCTTGTCAATGGAAAAGGGCACAGAGCGAAGTTCTCTGCTGGAAAACTTAGCCTTCAAGATACAGAAGGGTGACTACGGATATGAAGGAGAGGAAATAACTCCATGGCTAAGCACACTTCTTGACTACTCCCCTACATTGGGAGATGAGTATATTGTATGGGCTGTCATGGATAGTGGCAAGACCGGACCATACACTATAGATGATATTGTGTGGGTACATTATAAACACAGGTCAATCAAGGCAGAGGTAACTGAAAACACAGAGAAGAGAACATCAACAATGATTGACATCAATGTGTCTGTCAAAGAGGCTGATGGTTACCTGGCGATGTCGGTACCGGCTGCTCGCGTTGAAGATGTAAACATATATAAAGATAATCTGCTCGCATGTATTTTAGACGGCAACATATCAAGTGCAGGAAAGTTATATACAGAAGACTATACGGGTTCTCTTCTTGAGATAGCAAAAGGTACTGACGCGTATATTGATGGACTGAATTATGAACCATATTCGGATTACTATGTATTTGTACTTCCGTTTGACGGCAGACCTTATGATCGTTACACTAAAAGCGATATCAAGGGTTTTCAGTTCAAAACTGCCGAACCGAATTCTGGAGGAGCAGTCTCGGCTTCTGCGCAACAGGTTCAGTATAGTGATTCAAACGATGAAATGGCTGTTGAATTTACTAATGCCTCTCAGAACAGCAACTGGACAAAATTCTATTATATATGGATCCCGGAGACAAAGTATAAGTCATATAAGACAGATCAGGAACTTGTCAATGCCACTTTTGCACAGAATGCCGATTCACACATATCTAAGAGCAGTTTCGAAGCTGCAGGCTTTAGCTTCCCGTATGTCATAAGTAACAAGGAAGCGCTGAACATGACCTATTGGTTTGTAGGTTTCTTCGTAGATGAAGAAGGCAAATGGGGCGAACTTGCAAAGATCAGGTGTACACCTGTACATGATTGGCCGACACCAGACGGTCTGCTTTGGAAGTTCGACTGCGCAAACATGCTAGGCGAGGGTAATTCAACTGCCAACATCCTGAGTTTCGGTGTAGCACCTCTATATAGTTTTTATGACAGCAAGTTCCCTCAGGAAGGAAAGTTCGTATGGGCGATATATCAGGCAAGCAACTATCCTGAAGACGTACCGGATTATAATATAAAGCTTCGCGCTGAGTATTACTACTCATACATGGGTGCATGCGAATACACTGTTATCCCGAACAATGAAACATCAGGCATTGTACGCTACTATTGCATGATACCAAGGTTTGACGCTGAAAACAACCTTCTTAAAGATGATACAGGACGTACTCTTTTCGAATTAGACAGAGAACGCGAATTCAGATATGACAACTTTGATCCTGTTGCAAAGACATGTAGATTCTATTTCTATGATACAGTCGAAGGAGAGCTTTGCACTGTATTAAATGACTCGGAGATGTGGTTCATGTATTTCGGACTAGCAGCTGCAGGTAATAACTGATAATTGCAAGTATAAACAAAGAGACTGCCTAATAAGTTATATTGACTCATTAGGCAGTCTCTTTGGGTTATAATGTTATAATTTATAATCTCTTAATGCCGTCCATAATCACCGCTCCGACATCTTTTAGAGCCGAGATGTCATCAAGAGGATTAGCATCAAGTATAAGCAGATCTGCAATTGCCCCCTCCTTTACAACTCCAAGTTTTCCTTTCATACCAAGAACCTCAGCTCCTGATACAGTGGCCGCCTTAAGAACATCAGCCTCTGACATACCGGAGGATACCAATTGAACGAGTTCATCATAGATGGCATTTCCATAGAAATCTGTGCCTGCTATAATTTTCACTCCAGAACGATACGCCTCGGATATTATTTCCCGACTATACTGCATCTGCCCTTCATACAAACTGATATGAGCAGTAGCATCCAGAGCAACTCCGTTACGGCGAAGCGTTTTGCAGACTTTCTTCAGATAAACAAGCTCATCTGAAGAAAGTCGCTCGCGCGATGTAATATCATTGCAGAGCATATATGCATGGGAAACCACATCAACTCCTGATCCTGCAACCTGTAGAGCGTCTGCCCCCTTTACTTGAGTAGCGTGAGACCACACTTTCATACCATTCCTTTTCATGATAGGTATTACCCTACGCAAGTCCTCCTCGGAATAATTTATATACAGCTTAAAACCAGTACATCCTACTGCCTTAGCCTCCAGAACCGCCTGTTCCAGCTGTTCATCTGTGCAGTCAGAGATATTGATCTTGCGACTCCATGGAGGTTCTCCCTCTCCTTCCCAGCCTATAGCATCCATAGGATCCATGAAATAATTCCCCGCAGCCCATAATGCAGAATAAAATACACGCGGCCCAGAATATGCACCATCTTTAATTTGGTTGCTATACCTCTTGATATTAAGTACATTGCTTCCCATATCCCTAACCGTCGTAACTCCGGCAGCCAGAAAATCGTTAGAAATAACCTCTGCAATTTCATCAGTCTGCGTAAAAGCCCCCCAATGGACATGAGAATCAATCATACCTGGCATCACATATTTTCCTGTCAGGTCAATATCATCTGCTGACGGAGAGGATGCTGACTTTGAGATCGCGCATATTATTCCATCCTTTATCCTTACCGTTCTACCTTTAAGTATTTTCCCAGACTCTACATCAACAACATTACAATTGTAGAGGCTCATGCTTCCCAATGAAGATGGACTTCGATATACTATCGCGCCATCTGAAACTGTCATAACTATTCTCCTGAGGGCAGAAATATCTGTCAGAGGATTCTCTTCCAAGACAAGAATATCAGCTTCAGCACCTTCTGCGATCAAACCGAGGCGTCCTTTCATACCAAGAATTTCTGCTCCGTTGACTGTAGCAGCACGCAGTATGTCTGCATTGGCGATCTCACATTCCCTGGAAAGAATCTCCATTTCATTATGAATCTCACACCCTGGAAGGTCAGTACCCACAACCAACTTTACCCCCTTCTGATATGCCATTTTTGCAACTTCTGAAGCGAAATATGTTCCCGACCCTTGACTTAATTTTAGCGTCACATCAAGAACTACATTATTCTTGAGCATCTGATCCAAAACGCGAGAAGTATACTCTCTGTCTGTGGCTGACATTTCACGAGCGGGATAATAATTACGCGGTATAAGGTATGCATGAGACATTACATCTATACCTGAGGCTGCCACCTGCATGGCATCTGCACCATTTATCTGAGAAGAATGTCCCCATACTTTCATCCCATATTTTCGTATATATGGAATCAACCTTTTAAGGTCATCAGCTGAATAGTTTATATACAACTTGAATCCGGTACAGCCCACCTCATATGCTTCTCTCACCGCTTTCTCAAGAGATATATCAGTAGAATCCTTTATACTGAACATCCTGCTCCAAGGATTGTTTTCAGAATCAGCTCCCACAGCATGTACTGCCGGCATAGCAAAAGGATATTCTGCCCAAATTGAACTGTAATAAATTTTAGGACCAGCCAGTTCTCCTGACTGACGCATCCTATCGTACTCCTTAATGAATAAATAGTTGCCGCCCACATCACGAACAGTGGTCACACCATTCTTCAAAAACAATTCAGACAAAGATTTTGCGGAAGAAGCATCCCTGCATGCATTTGCATAATGCACATGAGAATCAATAAGACCTGGGACAAGAAACTTGCCTGTCATATCCATCTCCCCGGGACGCACTCTGGCAGCAGATGGCTCAGACGACACGATCAGCCCGTTCCTAACCGTGACAGTCTGATTATATTGAACCTCCCCCTTGTCAGTATCTACAATATTGGCATTGTAAAAGACTAAATCATTGCCTGCAGACAAACGGATGCCTGCAGACAACAACATTACCATCAATATACCGAATCTGTTCATCGTTAATAATGGATAGAAAAAATAGTATTACTATGATAGCCCATGAGACCGGCCCCACGGGTCTGTGAAGCGACTTGAATGCTCTTTACCATTCCTTCTCCCTCATATTTTCTACTTGGTTCCTGAACCTTAGGCATTCCACCTATCATATCGTAAAATACCACCGTGTATCTACCCTGAGAACAAGTAGCAAATGCAAAGCAGTTGTAATCCGTCTCTGCCGGTGCCCCTTTTGTAACTTCAAACATAGTCTGGAAATAAGTAACTTCCCCTTCCGGTTGATTTACAAAAGTGATTTCCTGCTCAATTCCTTCATTTGGATTCATCGCATAGAACCGATTTTTGCTCACTGCATATATATAATTAGCTCCATTCTTACATGAAGTATAGAATGTAGCGTCAGCAAAGGCACTACCTTCCTCAAAAGTTCCTTTCTTGACGAGATTTACCGCATTCAACGTAGCATCATCTCCCTTGTCCATCTTGACATAGTACCAGTTCCTCAGACCATTATCACACTCTGTGATGATAATCATATAATCCATAAACTTGTAGTCAATCACACCTTGAGGTGCCATACCACCCATAAAAATGACATCACCTTCAATTTCCACAGGAGTCGGTTCTTCTCCAGTGATTGGTGATGGAGACAGAACATCACGGACACTTGACTGACAGTTATGATTCATACACATCAGGCGACGGTTAATGTTGTCATAGAAAAACAGATAGTTTCCAAAATAACAGATATTCGAAGACACATCACATGAGGTCAATCCGCCCATCACATCCGGAACAGCTGAGAACTTACCTGTCATCGGAGTTCCAGGTGTAAGCTGCTGTGTCGTGTGGACGCCAGTATCTGCAAATATAACCACAGCACATGCAAAAGACGAAATGTTCTTTATCTTCAACACATCATAATCTTCATAAAACCACTGTCTTGGCTCACGTGCGATTGACATATCCGTGGTATTCAATGCCACCATACTCTGTTCGCTGGCAGGGACTATCAATGTATTAAATACCTTGGTTCCGGTATTCTCATCCAGATAAGCAAAGGATGGCAGATATGACAGATACTTAGGACGCCCCTGAAGGGATTCGCCTGTGAATTTCTCAACAGCCTTAAATGTAGGAGCCGCTTGTGGATAATGTATATCAACTTCAGAATTGCCATCCTTCATTTCATATAAAATGTAGCATGCATTGGTATATGGAGTAATAGCATTGATAGTCATTCTGACAAATTTCGCGTCTCCAGAAGTCTTTGAAGTCACCTTCAGATACAGTTCATATTCGCCAGTAGAACGCTTGAATGGCACATCTAAAATCCTTTCATTTGAGAGTACGTTAGCATATTGCTCAATTTGATAACCACCTGACCTGTACTCTGTCAGAAACCATTCATATTCGTAGTCGCCACTCTGCGGTATAACGACAGGTTCTATCACAAGATTTTCCGATGTATACACATCATAGCTCGCCTGCAAACCAGTCACTTCAAAGTCCTCTACCTCCTTGTAATCATAATTTCCAAGATCCTGAAAACATGATGTTACAAGGACAGAGGCCAACAATAAACTTAAGCATATTCTGTTCATAATCAAAGCAATTTAATTTTCAGACTTATATGGCTGTGGCTCAAGACCCAACATAAAGAATATTGGATTACCGTTTTCATCCTTTATCACATCTTCTCCTCTTGCAAGTCTTGCGTCATTTTCCTTCACTAATTCAGATGTGAAAAAATTTGACAAGTAGAAGACATATCCTTGATCATTAGTCTCATAACTCTTGAAATTCTCTTCAAACCATGCTTCATCAATAGTCCAGGTCGCAACCTTTATCATAAATTCATGCTTTGCTCTGCTGTATGTACCAGCAAAACCGTTTGCAAAATCCCATGTAGCAGGTTTGGTAAGCATATCAGAGATCTCAACAACTGCATACCTGTTCTTAGGGAAAGACTCCTTGAAATTAGAATTTTCCTTGATTTTCAAACGCAGGTAGACCTTATCTGTCTTCATGTCCGGGTGTCGATAGAAAACTATAGGAAACTTAGCAGTTGCCGACCCTGCAGGAACAAACATATGTTTCTTGATTTCAGGATCATCAAAAGGCTTGAAATGCACGCCAGACTCTGCATTCTTTACTACAGTACCAGCAGGTAATTTAGTAAAGACA
Organism: Candidatus Cryptobacteroides sp.; assembly: GCA_045126075.1. Classification (GTDB taxonomy): domain Bacteria; phylum Bacteroidota; class Bacteroidia; order Bacteroidales; family UBA932; genus Cryptobacteroides. The sequence continues at coordinate 40,382 of JBGVNX010000054.1, read as the reverse complement.
TTGTCTGCAGTGGCCTTTACCTGTTCAACCTCAAAGGTCTTATCCTTATCAGATAGAAAACCCGAAGTCTGCACTTCCACCCAGATCGTAGTCTCGATAAGTTCAGGATGATATATGAACGAGAACCTTATTGCCGAATCCAATACCACCTGAGCACTCTCATCATACTTGAATCCGAATCCAAGTCTTGTATCTTTAAGATTGTACATCGGATATTTCTCAGCACATGACACAAGGGCTGCCATCACCAAGACAATCCAACTTTTTACTATAATATTCTTCATGATATTTCTATTTAAGTTCACTCTCAGGAATAGGTACCACATAGAGTTCGTCTTTCACCAGCTTACTGTCAAAATACCTTGTTCTTGTTCTGGTCCTTTTATATGCATAGAACAACTGTCCTTCTGCCATGAACTCGATACGAGCATCGAATATGCAGGCATCCTGGATTTCCTTTCCTAAAGATGTAAAATACCCGTCAACCTGTACATTTCTGGCCATCATATACTCGCTATATAATCTGTTAGCTTCTGCCAGATCGGTAGTTGTCTCAATTGCAATGAGATATATTTCAGAAAGTCTGAAAAGTGGCACTAACCATTTATTTGACAATTTATCAGAGTCTGTACTGCTTCCCTCATTCTGCATGTACTTCTTATAGTAAGGATTAATTCCTCCAGCAGGGTTAGTAACCTGTCCCCACCATCTGATGAAACGGTTATTGCTACCAGCATTATATTGATTGAACATCTTCTCTCGTCTCGATTCCGTAAAAAGCATCGGGAAAGCCGACTGATCATTCTTGAAGAGTCTTTCACACTCATTATTTTCTAGACTGCTGTTTGACAGTCCCATTATCGTCTCAGATGGCAGAGCAAAATATGACATATTGAAATCATTATCGCCAGCTAGTTTAAAATATGCGCTACCGTCCGGATTCTTCGCTTGGATGATACCCATTGCCTCTGCATAAGCGTTAGTTGTATCACCAATATAGAGATAAAGACGTGCTTTCAATGCCTTCAAGGCATAGTAGTTAAATCTAAATTTTCTATAGTGATAGAAATTGTCCTGGACATCTTCATGGACATGGGTATTAAGATTGTGAGTTATGCACGGATCGTCAGCAAGAAGCAGTTCCGCCTCCTCGATATCTTTCATAATCTTTTCTACAAACTCATCATATCCATAAAGTGGCCTAGCCTCTACTCCAGTTACCTCCGAATAAGGGAGTCTTACTGTTTTGTCTGTACTCTTAGGAACTGGACCAAAAAGGCGAAGTATATCAAAATGTAGGAATGCTCTAAGGGCAAGAGCTTCTCCTTTGAGAAGATTTCTCTTCTCTTGGCGTCTTATTGCAGATATAGCCTGCTCGGTTTCAAGATGTTCAAGGATGTCATTAATCTGCAGGATTACATTATAGAAATCTTTATAAGTAGATTTAATCTGCGTCTTTACATAATCATTTTCATAATTCAGCTCAAACAGTCCAACTTCCATCGAACCTACAGATGACGGTTCATAGTATCCGGCAAGGAAGTCAATTCCGGATAGCGTTAGGAATCGGCCATAAAGGCTGTTATTATTCATCTTCATATAACAACCGTTGAGTGCATCCTCAAAGCCATTCTCGGTTGTAAACATCTTGTCTGCAGGCACTTCTGTCCTTGGATTTACATCAAGAAAATCACATCCTGACGCAAACACCATACAGGAAATTACCGAAAAGATCTTTATTATATTCTTCATCTGAATTATCAATTAGAAGGTTACAGAAAGTGACAGTGATGCATTTCTTGAATATGGGTATCCAGTTCCGCGCTCAAGTCTGATTGTTGACAGATACAATAGTTCAGACATGTTCACACCGATCATAAGAGCCTGCATTTTTGTCTTCTGTTTAAACTTTGGACCGTCAAAAGCATATTGAAGTGAAACATTCTGTAGTTCAAATACACTTTCCTTCATCACGAAACGGGATGTAGCCTTGGTCGACTTATCATCAATCTTCTTAAAGAATTTGACATCTCCTGGCTGTTGCCATCTATCTTCATATACTCGCCTGTCGACATTTCCAGACGATATCATATTCTTATTGATTTCCACCTTGCTAAGCAGGGTTGAGTTATACTGATATCCACCAAAGTGATAGCCGAACGAAAGGTTTAGAGTGAAACCGCCCCACTGGAATAGTGAGCTTATATTACCTCTGTATTTAGGGTCATATGTACCTAAGAACACTCTGTCAGAACTTTTCCATGTTTCAGTTATCTCCCCATCCTTAGTCAGATTAAGTTCCTTACCTGTACTTGGGTCAATACAAAACGAACGTACAGCATAAATTGCATTAGTTGGATCTCCCTCAAAAAGTAACGTTCCAAGTTCTATATTCTCGGAAAGAGCCTTTCTCGTATCCTCCTTCAAAGCATCAGAAAGCTTCAGAATTACATTTTTGTTATAGGCAATCTTACCTGTGAGGCTCCAGATGAGTCTCTTTTGCAGATTTCTGATGAGATACACGCTCAGCATACCTTCAACTCCACTATTACCGATTTCTCCGATGTTCTCAGTATAGGAAGTGAAACCTGTGGAAGCCTGCAGATCTCTTCTTGAAAGAAGGTCTCTGGTGTGTTTATTATAGACATCGAAGGCAGCGGACACTCTTCCATCAAGAAACGATAGATCAAGACCGACATTCCACTGGAAAACTTTCTGCCATTTCAAGTTAGGGTTTCCATGGCCCATCAGATAAGCACCATTCCACACTCCATATCTCTGGTCTGTATAATATGCATAAGTTGAGAGAGCCTGATAGGAAGAGAAATTCTGTGAACCACTTTCTCCAACAGAACCTCTAAGCTTCATATTGGAAACAAAGTCCTGGCTTGCCATAAAATCTTCATGATGGATATTCCATCCCATACCTGCACTCCAGAAAGGTGCAAACCTATTATTTCCTCCGAAAAGCGAAGAACCATCTGCACGGAAAGATCCATCTACGAAATAACGGTTATCGTAAGAATAGTTGACATTGGCCGTATAACCCAATGAGCGACTTTTTGACTCGCTGCTGGAAGGTCTTGAGCCATCCCTGTAGCCAAGTGAACTACCGATGAAATCAAGGTTTGAATTTGGAAAACCTATAGCACTGAAGGAATAGCTGTAACCACTATTTTCAGATATATAGAAGTCTGCTCCACCATAAATGGTATGCTTATGTGCAAATGTCTTTGAATATGACAACGTAAGGTTTCCATTCATAGAGAATGATTCTCCTGTGCCAAATGTGTACGAACCCTTCTTCATGGCATCAGAGATATCATAAGAGTCGAACATAGTATGCTCGGCAGGATAAAATGAATCTGATTTGGTGAAGTTCTTTGAAATACCGAACTGTCCTCTAAGCCTGAGTTCGTTTATGATTGCCCACTCAATTGAAAAATTATTTACAAGCTGTGTATAGTTTGAATTATTATAGGTATTGAGCTGTGCATTATACAATGGGTTACCAATTTCACTTGTCACTCCCACACCAGGAAGGACATATGACTTGATTAGTTCACCATTGTCGTCATAAATAGGCCAATATGGATTCATTTGTGCATAGGAAGCAAAGGATCCATATTTACTGTTTATAGCCTTGTTTGTTGTGATTGAAGTCTGATTGTTGAATATCAAGTTCTTATGAGTATATGAAAGGTCGATCGTTCCATTGAAATTGTTACGGTCTGAACCTTTCATAGCACCTGATATATTATTATAACCTAGGCTGGTTCTCCAACGGAATATATTATCACCTCCAGTCAGGCTTAGATTGTAACGCTGTCCCACACCGACTCTGATAGGTTGTCCAATCCAATAAGTATCGACTCCCCTGTTGACGTTCTTAAGATTCTCGTGATACAATTCCTTAAAAACCACATCAGTAGCCATATCATACTTATAGTCATACACTCCATTCTCATACTCAAGCTGCAGCTTTTCCTTAGCGTTCATAAGATTGTATGACGTAAGGTCAGGCATCTCAAGGTTCAGTCCTGCCTTGAAATACACCTTTATTCGTCCAGCTTCAGGAGCCTTACTTGTCATAACGATAACTCCATTGGCACCGCGTGAACCATATATTGCAGTTGCTGAAGCGTCCTTCAAAATATTCATTGAAGCGATGTCCTCATCATTATAGTCCATGAGCTTCTCCAGAGAGATCTCGAAACCATCCATTATTATGAGAGGCGTATTCAAAGCAGATTGAGCGCCCATTTCTATTTCATCAAGACTTGATCCAAGAGAGGAATTACCTCTGATACTCATCTCAGGAAGCACATTCGGGTCACTACCTGCCAAGTTATTGACAGAAATATTGATAACTGGATCAATTGTCTTCAATGTCTGAATAACATTCTGACCCTTGAAAAGCTTAAGTTCCTTCTCGGAAATCGATGTAACTGAACCTGTGAACGTCTCTTTGTTTTTATTAAAGATACCTGTAACTACGACTTCGTCAAGAGTGTTGTCCAGTTCTAGCTTAACAACCAATCCACTAACTGACTTGGTTACTTTAAAGGTATAGGGTTTAAAGCCAAGATACGAAATCTCTATTTCTCCAGGACGGCTAAGCACCAGTTCAAAATTTCCGTCTAAATCGGTTTGGGCAGAGGTAGATGTGCCTTTCATATAGACAATAGCACCTGGAAGCGGATCGCGAAAATTATCAAGAACAGTTCCAGAAATACGTATTTTTCCATCATTCTGTTCCATTCCTGTTGACGCTATGACATTGCTGGCAGATAGCGTAAACTGCTGAGCCGAAAACATGGATAGCAAAAGAAGCATCACAAACACACATGATTTCAGCTTAAATTCGGTTTTGTCCTTATAATTTTTCATAGGCAAAAGCCTTTTAGTCTGTTAAAGTTCAAAAAACTACGGCAGAAATCTCAAAACTGACCTTGAAGAGTAATTCAGCCTGCAATATAAAACTCAGCAAGACTCACTTAAAATCTAAAAAAAGTTCTGGCACATTACTGTGTCAGAACTTTCTTCATATAACTTTGCGTCTTACTCCTGAGATTCTTCCTGAGGTACGATAAGCTGCTCTGCAACAGTGAAAGTAATATATTCACCAGTCATCATCACTGGGTCCTGAATCTGCACTGATGTAGCTGCGAGTTCTTTGTAGAGATATTCTGAAGGACCCCACATAGGATTTACTACAGTTAACTTTCCAGTAGTTTCTGTTTCTGGCTCGATCAAATAGTCACCAGGAGTTGTATCAGTGAATTTATAGTAAGCTGGGGCAGATTTATCCAAGCTGATATAACACTCGATGTACTTACCGGCTGTATTTACACCAAAGTCAAAGCAATAAGCCACTTCTTCTGACAGAGTGGCAACCCACTGCTTACCATCAAGGGTAATAGCTGCTGGAGTCTCGCCCTCGTTCTCAGTTCCCCCGTTTTCAGTGTTGTCACCTGTCTGCTCCTGATTCTCTCCGTCTTTGTCCATAGGATCACAAGCAACTGTTGTTGCAGCCATTACAATGGCTGCAATGGCCATAACGATAAATCTAAATGTCTTTTTCATAATATTGATTTAATTAAGTTAGTTTTATAAAATGATTTTGGGTACTCATTGTACTAGGATAGCAAAGTTAAAAATTTGATTTTATAAAACCAAATTCAGACTTATAAAAGAATTTAATTTAACATCATCTTGTCAATATCTCTTTATATATTAAGGGATGTGTAGATTTTAGTATTTGGGCCGACTTACTCCAAACTGATCAGATCAGCAGCTTCGCGCGCTTTGCTGTTGACGAGATGAAAGTACTGTTGAGTCGTAAGGATACTAGAGTGTGTCATGATTTATTAGTTTAAAATTCAAAATTAATCCTTATGACAATGACACTCATTGTATATCATTTGTTATCAGATTGTGCGATAAACAATGATAGACAAAGATGGACAAAGATATACAAGCGTGGACAGCAATGACACCAGCAGACCAAGCATACAGTAAAGCCGATAAAGTGGTTCTTCACCTTCAACGGAGGTTTGGCGTTCAGGTTCTAAATATTTTCATTTAGTCTTGCATTTTTACCCCCCCTCCACTATATTTGTAAAAACTTTTGATTATGAAACGAATACTGACAACTATCACTACCCTATTGACATCATTTGCCCTACTTCACGCTCAGGAAGTCTCTAAGGGATTCCAGCAGCATGTGGATTTCAGAAGCGAGGTCACAATCGAGACCTTTATCGTTGGAGCAGAATATACTGCCGGATACAGATTCAACAACTTAATATTTGCCGGCCTGGGAACCGGATATCACCATGACATATATTTCGGTGGTTACAAGACCGCTCCTGAATCTGACTTCGATCCGATATTAGGCAAGAATTCAGGAAAACCTACTGGCAAATACAAACACACAGGAAAAGGAAGTGCAATGGTTTACAGACTTGACAGGCCCAAAGCACATATTCCTATATATGCCAACGTCAGACTCTATATGATGAAGACAAGACTGGCACCCTACTTGGGAGTATCTCTGGGAGCCGATCTTTCGAAAGATCATATTCTGCCTTACGGTAACGTGACATTAGGTGGACGTCATATTACTAAACGCAACCGAGAATGGACTTTCGGTTTTTCATTCAGCTATCCTAAGTACCACGGGCATGCCCTGGCTGCTTATTACTCGAGCGACGACAACCACGACGGAGTTTCTACGGGTAAGGTTGAATACAGTTTCTGGGAAAGCTATAACCTGTCCGGAGGAATCACTGTAGGACATTCATTCTAAGACGTAAATTATCGGAATATAACTTTACATTTCGCCTATTGTCAGTTAAGCGAAATGCTACAATCAAAAAAAATTGGGCGGCCGTGCATGTTCGGTCGCCCATATTCGATTCTCAAAGAGGATCTATTATTGGATGTCATCAGGAAATTCCAAGAGGTTCTGATTGAAACGGTCGAAATCAGATTCGAACAGCCTGTCCTGAATGATCCTATACTTCTCAAACTCTGATTCTGCAAACTGTTTAGCAAACTCTGCTGAAATCTGTCCTGCATTGTCAAGGACAGCATCGCCACCAGCCTCAAGGATAATATCGATTCGGTTAGCCCAATCCTCCATTGTCATCGGAATATGTCGCTTGGCCATACGCTCCGCCATATCAAGCACGGCATTTACCAATCTGCCCATATCCTCAAGTTCCAGGGCATTGAGATAATTCTTGGCTATGCTTACATCCGGTTTGACAATCTTGCCATCCGGTGCATTTTCCCTAGTGGTCAGTCCCATATGTTCCTTTTCCGCACAAGCTCTCTCCACTATCAGTTCTGCAGCAGTATGTCTGTGAACGGCATAATGAATCTTATTCTGAATCTTCTTGAAGAATAATTTTGTTGTTGCAGCATCTGAACTGTAATCTATTGCTGTTGAGTAGATATCTGTAAGTTTCTGATAGAATCTTCTTTCACTGAGGCGAATCTCACGAATCTCTGCAAGCAGATGCTCAAAGTAGTCCTGGCCAATAAAAGAACCGTTCTCCATACGCTTCTTGTCAATGACATAACCCTTTATGGCAAACTCCTTTAATACAGCTGTACTCCATCGCCTAAAGTTTGTTGCCCTCATACTGTTGATTCGATAGCCAACAGAAATAATTGCGTCAAGAGAATAATACTGTGTGTCGTACGTCTTGCCATCTTCTGCAGTATGTGCAATTTTTGCACATACTGTATCTATCTGTAATTCACCTGATTGGAATATATTTTTCAAGTGTTTTGTAATTACAGTGCGATCCACTTCAAACAACACCGCCATAGCTTTCTGTGTTGCCCATATCGTGTCATCCTTATACAACACCTGTACCCCATCTTCCTTGCCATCAAGAACGAAAGTGAGGAATTCAACTGTGCTATTCCTTATCTGTAACTTCTTTTCCATACCATGCAAATTTACAGAATTTTGCAAATATACAGCATCATGAATCTAAGTTGTTTATTTTTCATATTGCTCAAGAGGATTATTAATCTTAATTGATCAGACATCTATCCCCACATAAGTACCCCGTCCACAAAAACACTAGATTTCGTGGACAGAAGCAGTAAAATATGTACCCGGTCCATAAAAAGAACCGTTTTCATGGACAGAACACATCCTCAATCATACCTGGATTGTAATAAAAATGCTTCCCTCCGGAAACCAGAAGGGAAGCATTAAATATATCAGGTAAAAACCTTCTGTGTCAGTTGATTACCACTCCAGAATCTTATTGAAGTCGTAAGCCTCAGGGTTCTCGATGCCGAGAGCGCGAACTGCCTCGTAGTCAGCCTCAGTTACGTAGTGTGCGATGTACTTGTAGTAGTTCTGAGCTGTACCTGCGTTGATGTCAACTACGCGTGGTGGGATCTTGCCAGTCTTAGGGTCCTGGAGGTCTGCGAGGTAGAGTGGTGATACGTTGCCGTATGCATCAACATAAACCATGCAGCCTGTCTTACCCTCGCTGTAGAGCTGGTAAACACCCATTGCAAGCTCTGTACAGTAAGTAAGGTCGTAAGCAACAGGATCCTGGCAGCGAACGTCGTATCCGATCTCTACCGGACGGCTCTTCACCTTAAGACCGATCTTCTTGAACTCAGCCTCGAGGAGGTCATTGAAGAGGACAGCCTTAGAAACCTTACCAAGCTCTGGGTGACCGTGATCATCGTATGAGAAGTGAACACCTGCAGCTTCCATCTCCTCTGCCTTGAACTCATGGAAGAGACCCTCAGCAGCAACGATAGTACCGTAGTTAACACCCATTACCTTTCTCTTAAGGATAGCTGAGATAGAAAGCTTGACAACCTTGTCAAGGCAGATCTCAGTCTTGTTGAACATCTCAGGAATGATAGTCATCGGGCAGTGAGTAGCCTCACCGATACCGAGTGCGAGTGAACCGCAAGTACGTCCCATTGCTGAAATCACGAGCCAGTTTCCTGATGTGCGCGCATCCTCATATACTGTGCGTGCAAGGTGAGCTCCCTCGTTCTTTGCAGAGTTATATCCGAAAGTAGGAGCATTTGCTGGAAGTGGAAGGTCGTTATCGATAGTCTTAGGACAGTGGATATTTGCGATTGGATAACCCTTAGCTGCAAGGAACTTAGAGATACGGTTTGCAGTTGAAGCAGTGTCATCACCACCGATTGTCACGAGAAGCTTGATGTTGTTCTCCTTGAAGAGGTCAAGGTTGAAGTTCTCCTCGAAATCCTTGTCAGTTGGCTTGAAACGGCTCATCTCAAGATATGAACCACCTCTGTTGAAATAACGGTCAGCGATAGCGAAAGTAAGGTCCTCAGTACGTGCGTTCTTGCTGAAAAGTCCTGAGTAACCGCCGTGAAGACCGATTACGCGGAAGTTCTTAGTAAGGAATGTCTTAGCAACAGACATTGAAACTGAGTTCATTCCTGGAGCCGGACCGCCACCACAAAGAATGATAACTGCATCTTTCATAATTTTCTTTGTATTAATAGTTAAACATTGTTGTCTTAAAAGCGGCGCAAATTTATCAATTTTTGGGATAAATAACAATAATTTGTTATCCGTTTGGAATCAACTTGAAATTGTGGCTATATTTGTGGATAATTAAACAAAAACTCAGTGATTATGACAAGAATAATAAGCATCCTCGTGTGTCTTTCATTCATTGCATGCACAGCTCAGAAACCTGCACATGTAGACAGAATGACACACGACCCAAACAGCACCAATACGGAGACTATCCTTCACGTATGGAGCTGGAACTTCCCAACCATCGCAGAGAATATGAAACAGATCTCTGATGCAGGATTCACGATGATCCAGACATCACCTGTAAACGCATGTTTCAGCCCAGAGGGAGGTAATGTAAAAATACTTGATGAAAAGGAAGGAAACTGGTATCATTACTACCAGCCAACAGATTGGACTATAGGTAATAACATAGTCGGAACTGAAGAAGAACTTAAAGTCATGCTTGACTCAGCAAAGAAGTATGATATCCGCGTTCTGGTAGACGTCCTTCCCAACCATACAGCCTTTAATATCGACTTGGTTACAGACAAGTTCTATGAGGCTGTCGGTGGCAGGGAAAAGATGTTCCACACACATGGTCTTGAGGGCATTGGCGACTATAACGACCGCACTCAGTGCACTCATCAGGGTGTAGGCGGACTTCCTGACGTAAATACAGAAAATCCACTTTTCCAGAAGTACTACATGGAGTTTGTCAATAAGCTTCTCGGTATGGGCGTACGCGGTTTCCGCTATGACACTGCAAAGCATATCGGTGTTCATTCCGACCCGATTGATACTGAGGCAGGAGTCACTGAAAATGACTTCTGGGATGTTGCCACAGGCCGTAAAGAAGTGCTTGGAGTATCACTCGCGCTCCCATTTGACAGTCTTTTCGTATATGGCGAAGTCCTTCAGGACAGAAATGTACCGGAAGAAGAATATGCTGATTATTTCGGTCAGACTGCATCATCCTATGGTCATGTTCTGCGTGAGGTTCTCTGGAAGAGATCCGCAAAAGACATCAACCTCCTTGACTGGTATCATCGTGCGGCTCCTGAATACCTTACAACCTGGGTGGAGAGCCATGACACATACTGCAATGCTAACGAAAGCGCAGGTCTTACAGATGCTCAGATCCGCACTGGCTGGGTGTTCCTCACTGCACGTCAGAACGGTACTCCACTCTTCTACAGCCGTCCTATGAATTCTACAAGAGAGAATTATTTCGGTGACAACCTACTCGGTGCACGTGGAAACGATGAATTCTTCCACCCTGAAGTAGTTGCTGTAAATAAGTTCCGCCAGCAGATGAAAGGGCAGGTCGAAGACGTACAGATTTCGGAAGATGGAGAAGTAATAGTAGTAAATCGTGGTGATAAGGGTGCTGCAATCATCAACTTTGCACTCGAATCAAACGGAATCGATCTTGCGACATCACTCCCTGACGGAGAGTATACTGACCAGGTGTATGGCACATTGTTCAAGGTAGAGGAAGGCGTTCTTAAGGGCACAGTTGCTCCTGACACAACATATATAATTTCGGTAGAATAGTCCTCATCGAGATCATATTTCAAGCTACATGCCCCCAATATTTCCGCAGCCGGTCATATTGGGGGCATATCTTTGCAGATATCGTATACTTTTCGTATCTTTGAAAGTTATTAGCGTTATGGAAAAGGCACAGGCAAATATCAGGGCAAAGGAGCTTCGTGAAATACTCAACGAAGCCAACAGGCGTTACTATGTGGACAATGCTCCGACATTGAGCGACTATGACTTCGATATGCTACTGAAGGAGCTGGAAGCGATTGAAAAGGCATATCCTGAGCTCGTCGTACCGGATTCCCCTACCCAGAATGTCGGAAGCGACCTGAAGGTCAGGGATTCCAGGAAGGAATTCGACCAACTGCCTCACAAGTACCCTATGCTTTCTCTTGGCAACACCTATGACATTTCAGAGGTGCAGGCATTTGCTGACCGTGCAGCCAAGGGACTTGCTGATGCCTTGACTGAACCCCTCACCTATAGCTGCGAACTGAAGTTTGACGGCACTGCCATATGCCTCACATATAGAGACGGAAAACTATTCAGAGCCCTGACCCGTGGAGATGGAACCATCGGTGACGATGTTACCAGAAACGTCATACATATCCACAACATTCCACAGGTACTCAGTGGATCAGGATGGCCTGAAGAATTTGAAATCCGTGGAGAGATCTACATGCCATGGGCTGCTTTCGATAGGCTTAACCTGGAACGCGAGCGTGATGAGGAACAGCCTTTTGCCAATCCACGTAACGCAGCCTCCGGATCCCTTAAACTGATTGATAGTTCAATGGTGGCAAATAGAGGTCTGGAATGCACATTGTACCACATGCTGGGCGAAAATCTGCCGTTCAAGACCCACCAAGAGGCACTTGATCAGGCTTCCAGATGGGGTTTGCCGGTTTCTGACAAACGTAAGGTTTGTGCTAGCATAGAAGAGGTAGAAAAGTTTGTAACATATTGGGATACTGAGCGTAAAACACTTCCGTTCGCAACTGATGGTATCGTAGTGAAGGTCAACAATCTCTCATATCAGAACTACCTTGGCTACACAGCAAAGTTCCCCAGATGGGCTGTAGCCTATAAGTTCAAGGCAGAACAAGCGCTGACAAGACTACTCAGCATCGATTACCAGGTAGGACGTACAGGAGCTGTGACTCCAGTTGCCAATCTGGAGCCGGTTCTTCTAAGCGGAACAGTAGTCAAGAGGGCGTCGCTCCACAATGCAGACCAGATGGAACTTCTGGACATCCATATAGGAGACTATGTGTATGTCGAGAAAGGAGGAGAGATCATACCTAAGATCACAGGAGTGGAACTTGAAAAAAGGGCTGCAGATGTGGTTCTGCCCCACTTCCCTCAAACATGTCCAGACTGTGGCGCAACGTTGATCAGGGATGAAGAGGAAGCAAAGGCATTCTGCCCTAATGCGTCAGGTTGTCCGACCCAGATCAAGGGCAAGCTCGTACATTTCCTGAGCAGAAAAGCTATGAACGTCATAGCCGGAGATGCAACCATAGATCAGTTGTACAATAAAGGTCTGGTCTGGAATGTTGCAGACTTCTATGATCTTGAAAAGGAGCATCTGCTTATGCTTGACGGATGGAAGGACCGTTCTGCGGAGCGCTTTCTCAAGAGTTTGAAAGACTCCCTCAAGACCCCATTTGAAAGAGTTCTGTATGCTTTGGGAATAAGGCATGTCGGAGAGACTACGGCAAAGTCTCTGGCCCGACATTTTGGCAATATAGATGCGATCATGAAGGCAGACAGAGATGAACTTCTCTCTATGGAAGATGTAGGTGAGGTGATTGCAGACAGCATCTTAGCATTCTTTGAAGACGGAACTAATTGTGATACGATAGACCGTCTCAAGGCTGCAGGATTGATATTTGAGGCTGAAAAAGAAGCCGAGGCAGTATCTGATGTCCTTAAGGGAATGACCATTGTGATTTCAGGCAACTTCAGCATATCACGCGACCAGATGAAGGCACTAATTGCCTCACACGGAGGAAAGAACAGCGGAAGCATAAGCGGAAAGACAGCTTTCCTGCTTGCAGGCGAAAAGGCCGGACCTGAAAAGCTCAAGAAGGCAGAGAACCTCGGCATAAGGATTATCTCAGAGGATGAATTCATGTCGGAAATACTCGGCCAACACCCTGAGACTGTACAGCAGGCTACACAGGAAGAATTTAAGGACACACTATTTTAATGATAGACAATATGAAAGCAGGAGAGGTATATAAACTGGTACGAACAGTCAGTGCAAACGAGACTGCAGAAGTTCTTGGATCTGGAGGACTTCCAGTGTATGCGACACCTTCAATGATCTGCCATATGGAACTTACAGCATTCAAGCTTGCTGAACAATATGGCCATCAGTCAGTAGGCACGAAAGTGAACATTTCCCACTTGAGGGCCTGCAAGGTAGGGACAGAAGTGACTATCACTGCAGAACTTACAGAAGTTGACGGCAGAAGACTGGAGTACTATGTAAAGGCTGAAGATGAAAAGGGACTCCTCGGCGAGGGTACCCACCAGCGATATATAATCGATCCTGAAAGATTCATGGCAAAATTAGCATAATGGGCAAACTGGCAAAGAAAGCATCGGGCCTGAAGAGATTCTTCAGTGAAGAAATCTGGGAAATGGAATTGGAAGAACTCTCCAAGGCCAAGGCTCGTTTTATCAAATATGTTAAGATCGCGTTGATCACTGCAAAGACCTATGCGCAGCAGAAGATCGGTCCACAGGCTGTCTCACTGAGTTATTTCAGTGTAATGGCTCTTGTACCTCTCCTAGCTATTGTATTTGCCGTTACCGGAGGACTAGGCCTGGATGATATGCTAAAGGAATTGATATATAATAACCTCGGCGCGTCTTCAAACCAGTTCTTCATCGACAAGGTGATGACCTCGGCTCAGAATATCATCGATACGGCAAGAAGCGGATGGATGGGACTCCTCAATGCCCTGCTCTTCCTCTGGATCATCTTCAAGCTGATGGTAAGCGTGGAGGCTGCTTTCAACAATGTATGGAAAGTAAACAATTCCAGACATATCGTAAAGAGGATCTCATATTACATCATCATCCTGATTCTCTCCCCTTTCGTGATACTCGTGCTTTTCAGCGGTGCCTTTGCATACACCAACATGCTTGAGTACATGGGCCTGAACCTGGAAGGATTTTCATTCATCAAGAAACTTATATCATGGGGATTGTTCACAGTCTTTGCCACACTGATCTTTTCGGCAATGTACAAGTTCATACCCAAATTTGACGTTAAATATGGCGTTGCGCTCAGAGCTGCAGCATTCTCAGCACTGGCCTTTACAGCTGTACAGTTCCTGTATCTGGAGACCCAGCTTCTGGTAACAAGACTTAACGGAGTCTATGGTACATTTGCCGCAATCCCGCTCTTTATGGTCTGGCTTAACATAAGCTGGAACATAATCCTTATGGGAGCTGAACTTTCATACGCATTCCAACATGTAGACACATACAACCTGGAGGACTAAAGAACATGGGAAAGATATCTGAATTCAATCAGAACGATTACGAAGTAATAGCAAGAGACTACGCAGACCTTATCGAGGCTGCAAGAAAGAGATGTGCCGATCAGGCGGAGCTGGACATGGTCCAGAAGGCCTTCGATTTTGCAAACGAAGCGCATAAGGGTGTCAGGAGACGCTCAGGAGAGCCATATATTCTCCACCCTATAGCTGTAGCAAAGATTGTAGTCAGCAATATCGGTCTTGGCTGCAAGTCGATCATCGCTGCCCTGCTTCACGACGTGGTAGAGGATACACACTACACAGTAGACGACCTGAGGAGCCTATTCGGCGACAAGGTAGCGACTATCGTAGAAGGTCTCACAAAGATCAAGACAGTCCTTGACAACGAAGACAAGGCCCGTCAGAAGAGTCTCCAGGCTGAGAACTTCAAACGTATACTCCTTACCCTCAATGATGACGTAAGGGTCGTACTCATCAAACTGGCAGACCGTCTGCACAATTGCAGGACCATTGAATTCATGCCTGAGCACAAGAGGGACAAGATCCTCAGCGAAACCATGTTCGTCTTTATTCCTCTTGCCCACAGACTCGGTCTATATAGTGTCAAATCAGAGATGGAAGACATCTGGCTGCGTTATAAGGAGCCAGACGCATTCAATAACATCACTGAGCTCACAAACCGCAACATAATCGACAAGGATAAGAAGATCAATGAGTTCATCGAGCCGATTGATGCGGCACTCAAGGCTGCTGGGTTCAGCTTCGAGATCAAGAAAAGGGTAAAGACTCCTTACTCGATCTGGAACAAGATGAGGACCAAGGGGGTCACATTCGACCAGATCTATGACCTCTATGCAGTCCGCATCATATTCGAGCCTAACGACAATAACGAAACGGAAAGAGACCAGTGCTTCCGTATATTCTCTACTATTACCAGTCTTTACAGATATAAGGAAGACCGTGTACGTGACTGGGTCAACCACCCTAAAAATACCGGATATGAGGCTCTGCACTGCACACTAATGAGCCACGCAGGAATTTGGGTGGAAGTGCAGATCAGATCGCACAGGATGAATGAAATCGCTGAGAAAGGTATTGCAGCACATTGGGCATACAAGAAGGACGGTTTTGTCAATGAGCATGAAAGCGAGATGGACAAATGGATCACAAGAGTCAAGGACATCCTTGTAAATCCTGATGTCAATGCCCTCGACCTCCTTGACATGATCCATAACGACCTTATCAGAAATGATATATTCGTGTTTACACCTCGTGGGGAGCAGAAAATGATTGAAAAGGGTGCTACAGCACTTGACTTTGCATATTCAATCCACACTGAAGTCGGTAACAAGGCTATTGCGGCAAAGGTCAATCTCAGACTCATGCCTCTCTCATATGTCCTTAAGACCGGAGATCAGGTAGAGATCATTACAGCAGAAAAGGAAAACCCTAAACGTGAGTGGCTCCAGTTTGTAAAGACATCAAAGGCCAGAAAACTCATCATCGATTATATGAAGAGCCAGAGACAGTCAAGTGTCGCCCTTGGTAAGAGCATGCTTGAGGATAGTCTCAAGGCAGTCGGCAGAAAGCTCACGGACAAGATCATCCACTCACTCATGGATGACTTCGAGATCTTTGACAGCAAACCGGAAGAACTCTACTTCAAGATCGGTAGCGGTCTCATCAGCCTCGACGGACTTGGAGAGAAGCTTAAGAAGTATCATGGCATCAATAAGGAATCATATTTTGTGATTTCTGATTCAGATGTAAACCACAAATACATACTTGCCTCATGCTGTACTCCTATTCTGGGAGAGAGTGTTGTGGGCTTCAAGGCATCCGACGGCACTATTACCGTCCACACCCGCAGCTGCACTACCGCCAACAATCTTGCAGCCAAGTTCGGAGATAAGATCGTGACTGTAAAGTGGGTTGCAGACGCAAACTCGGAGAACTCATATCTTGCCAGGATATCTCTCAAGGGAACCGACAGGATCGGTATGATCAATGATATCACAAGACTCACATCAAAAGACCTGAGCGTAAACATAAGAAGATTTAACCTCGGTGCAGAAGAAGGAATCTTCGATGGATTCATCGACCTCTATGTACATGATATAGAAGACCTTGAGAAGCTCATGGCAAAGTTACGCAACATACCTGGTATCGACTCTGTAGCAAGAAAAGACCTGTAATCAAACAAGGAATGAAGAAATTTTTAAGCAGATATTTTCCAATTTTTCCCGTCCTGATCATATTGGGATCGGCTATATTCTCGCACTCATGTGCCAATACTACTACCCCACCTACAGGCGGACCGAAGGACACTATTCCTCCTATAATTACTGAAATATATCCAGTCCTTAACCAGGTAAATGTCCCCACCAAAAAGACTCAGCTCGTAATCAAATTCAATGAGTATGTCACAGTGAAGGACCCTAAGAGCCTGTATCTCTCCCCTCCTTTGGAGAAGTCACCTAAGTTCAAGCTCAAGGGCAAAGGTGTTGTTGTATATTTCGAGTCCGACCTTGATTCGAACAAGACATATACACTTGACCTTACAAATGCTATAGGTGACAACAACGAGGGTAACATGTACCCTGGTTTCACTCTTGTCTTCTCGACAGGTGACGTAATCGACTCCATGATGGTTACAGGAATCGTCCAGGATTGCAACTCTCTTAAGCCTTTGAAGGGAGCCACAGTCATGCTTTATAAGGATCATGCGGATTCGGCAATATTCCTTAAAAGGCCTGATGCAGCAATCAAGACTGACGAATGGGGTTATTTCTGCCTGAGAAACATCCAGGATACAGTCTACAGGATGTATGCAATCATAGACGAGAACAATAACAACAAGTACGATCCTGAGACAGAGAAGGTGGCTTTTATCGACACTCTGGTCAAGCCTGTCACAGTAGTGGCAGACAGCCTCCCGGAACTTCAGAAGTATGACATGAAGGATACTGTCCACTGCCTTGCGCGTAATACTGAATTTGAGTTGAACATCTTCAAGGAGAAACCTTCAAAACAGATGATCGTAAATAAGGAACGTGTAGGAGACAGGACTGCATATATCACATTCATGGCTCCGTATGCGCAGATTGACTCCATCTGGGTACGAGGTGTCGCTCCTGAAAACCTTATAACTCAGTTCAACATAGTTCAGGACAGCCTTGAGATCTGGGTAAATGACCCTAAGCCTCAGCCGGACACCATGTTCCTGAACGTGAAATACATGAAGACTGACACCCTCGGCCTTCTTAACAGTTTCACGGAAGAGATCAAGCTGCTCAAGCCGAAAAAGACAACTGGAAAGAGCTCAAGCAGAGATATCAAGAAGGAGGACACACTTGCTGTATTTACCGTTGAAGCAAAGCCTGAGACAGTCGAGCAGTATGGATTTGTCATTGAGTTCAAGTATCCTCTTGTTGAATCAGCATTTGACTCGCTTGTCTTCCGCTCTGTAAACCCAAGACAGCAGGAGGCAAAAGGTAAATATTCTGTTGTCCAGGACTCACTGAATCTCAGAAAGTACACTGTAACCCCTGCTGAAAAGCTTCAGCCTGGATATGAATATTTTCTCAAGGTGCCACACCGCAAGTTCAAGGATATCAACGGTTTCTACAACGACAGTTCGGAAGTGAAGGTAACTTTACCAAACGATGATAAGCTCAGCACCATGCTGCTGACACTCAGCAATGTCAACAATAAGTATATCGTCGATCTCCTTAACGAGAAACGTGATAAAGTATTGAGAAGCTTCATTGTTGACAAGGATCAGGTACTCACATTCCCATATCTCAAGGCCGGTAAATATTCCATAAGAATTACTGAAGACCTGAACAGGAACGGAATTGTCGATACAGGTATCCTCCTTGAAAAGAAACAGCCTGAGAAGGTAAGGTTCTACAAGCTTGCTGACGGTACATTTATCATCGACATACCGGAGATGATGGAAATAGAACAGAGCCTTGATATAGCAGAGATGTTCAGATAAATGATTATGAGAAGATTAGCTATAATAATTGCATTATTCATATCCTGCATGACAATACATGCACAGCAGACTAATGGAACTACTGTGCAGGATGATTTTGCAGTCTTGGATGTGAATTCAATAACTGACCTTCAGTTGGATACCATTGATGTAAAGAAAAAGCTTGTCATCAATGATTATTCGATGATAGGAGTGCAGTACGGTGCTGGTTTGAGCCGTGTGATGTGGAATCCGTCACAGAAACAGGATATGGTATTCGTGCCGGTTAATTTTGGTATCACCTATACCAGATATGGAAAAATGTTCGGGTACATGCCGTACTTCGGATTTCAGACAGGATTGTTCTATGCTCAGGAAGGCTATCAGTTCAAATATAATGAAGAAAGAGACTATACCTATAAGATTGAAGGTGCCGAAAAGGCAATCCTGGACGTAGTGGAAGTTCCAGTACTTTTTCAGTTCCATATAGATACATGGAATTTCAAGATCATGGCTCAAGTAGGTTGCTTTGCAGGCTATCGTCTCGGTATAGAACGTTTTCCTGGAAAGACCGGTAACGTGACCGAAACAATAAGGCATTCGTTCCTTGATACTGACAGAAGGTTAGATTACGGTATCAAAGGTGGAGCCGGTTTTGCGCTTGTATTTACACCGGTTGAGATCCAATTCCAGGCAATGTACAAACATTCGCTCTCATCACTCTACGAGCCTGATTACGCAAGTGAATATTATTATAGATACGCCTACCCTTCAAACATAATCATATCTGTAGGTGCAAATTTCCACATAACAAAGCGCTCCGGAAGAACCAAGGGACAGATCAAGAAGATTGCAAGGGATATGGTTTATAAAACAAATACATATGGAAACACTGACAGTCAAAGCAGGTAATGTAACTATAGGAGGCGAAGCTCCAATTGTAGTGCAGACCATGTGCAATACACATACATCAGATGTAGAGGACTCACTGGCTCAATGTGTCAGGTTGCATGAAGCAGGAGCACAGCTGATCCGTCTGACAGTTCCTTCAATGGCTCAGGTAGACTCCTTGAAGGAAATCAAATCAAGATTACGTGCCCAGGGAATCGGCACTCCCCTTGTCGCTGACGTCCATTTCTCATCTGAGATAGCTATTGCAGCAGCAGAAGTGGTCGAAAAGGTAAGAATCAACCCTGGTAATTTCCACAAGGATCATGAAAAGGCGCGCGAGCAGTTTGCCAGATTGGTTGAAGTATGTAAGGCCAACTCGACTGCGATCAGGATCGGTCTGAATCATGGATCCCTCGGTGACAGGATCACCAATCTATATGGAAACACTCCTCTCGCTATGAAGGAAGCCGTTATGGAATGGCTTAAGATGTGCGTAGAAAACGATTTCTACAATGTCGTAGTGTCTCTGAAGGCAAGTAACACATATGTTATGGTAGAGGCTTATCGTCTGCTGGCCAAGGAGATGGAAAAGACAGGAGTAGTCTTTCCTCTTCATCTCGGAGTTACTGAAGCAGGTAATGGTGATGGAGGCAGAATAAAGTCAGCTGTAGGAATTTCAGCACTCCTTGCTGAAGGCATCGGCAATACAATCAGAGTTTCACTTACCGAAGATCCTGCCAACGAGCTTCCTGTAGCCCGCTATCTAGCTGAAAGATATGATAGAATGATATATTCTTCGATGACATCTATCAGAATAGTGGATAAGAAGGCATATGCGGAGTATCATGCCCCATCACGCGAAAGACTGCTGCTCGATGTGTCATGTGACTTCGGAAAAAGACTTCTTGACAAGGAACTTGATGAACTGGAGATTACAGGTACATACATTGATGAAGGTGGCAATGAGGTGTCTCTGGACGGTTCAGAATATGCAGCATACCTTGTTGATGAGCTGATGCAGGCAGCAAGAAGACGCTTCTACAGACCGGAATACATAGCCTGTCCGGGATGCGGACGTACAATGTACAACCTTGAGTCTACATTTGAAGAAGTAAAGCGCCGCACATCACACCTCAGAGGAATGGTTATCGCTGTCATGGGATGTATCGTAAACGGTCCCGGCGAGATGGCTGACGCTGACTGGGGATATGTAGGAGAAGGAAATGGAAAGGTATCCATCTACAAAGGTAAGGAACCACTCGAAAGACATGTTCCGGAGAATGAAGCCATTGACAAGCTTCTTGCATATATAGAGGCAGCAGGCAGGAAATAAAAAAAGCAGAGTATTTTACTCTGCTTTTAATATATCCTTCTGCGCCTTTTCCCATTGTTCCTTTGCGTATTCCTGCATATCGACTACCTCGTCTGTCTCGTCAACAATCTCCTGACCAAGCATTGTTTCGATTACGTCCTCCAGTGTTACAATGCCTCGGAATGTACCGTATTCATCAATAATTACTGATATGTGCTCCTTCTTCTCAAGGAATCTCTCCCAGATGTTTGCCACAGGCTCCTCTTCAGGGAATGAGAGGATCGGGCGGCTGATCTCACGAACAGTTGTCGTGAACTTGTCTTCTGCCATCTTCTCGAGGACTTCCTGACGAAGTACATAGCCTATCACATAGTCGCTGTTGTCATCATCATAAACCAGGATTCTCGAGTGTGTCAGGTCTGAATCATAGAACTCTCTGATTGTCATCTGCCCCTCTGCCATCTCAACTACAGTACTTGGAGTCATGATCTCATGTGCTGTAACCTCGTCTAGCTTCAGAAGGTTCTGGATCATCCTCTTCTCTTCTGTCTCAATCACTTCTTCCTCGGTAGCTACGCTTACCATTGCTGAAATGTCCTCCCTGCTGACACTTACCTGTGTAGACTTTGATGAAATCAGTCTCTGAAGACGTTCCAGCACCCAAACTAGTGGGAAAGCTATGAAGATCATAGCGCTGATTATTGCAGACGCAGGTATTGCGAGCGTTCTCCAATAGCTTGTGCCGATAGTCTTAGGGATAATCTCAGCTAGTATAAGAATTGCGAAAGTGAATATTGTAGAGAACACACCAACAAGTGCATCGCCATATACTTCATACACCAACGAACCTACGATCGATGCTCCTACGGTGTTTGCGATAGTATTGATGCAAAGAATGGCTGAGATTGGTCGATCTGGATTCTGCTTGAGCTTCTTAAGCCTCATGGCCCCCTTCACTCCCTGCTCCTCTAGACCGGTGATGAATGATATCGGTGTCGAAAGCAATGTCGCCTCAAGCGTAGAGCAGAGGGCAGACAGAACTATCGCCACGATCATTATTATATATATCAACTGTTCTTCCATATGTTATTTACGCAATTCTGCTATGACTGTTTCAGAACCTCTTACGTTTTCTCCCAATTTTACCTTTACTTCTGCATCAACTGGAAGAAACATGTCGATTCTTGATCCGAATTTAATGATTCCGCACTCATCAGCCTTAAGGATCTGATTTCCTTCATCTGCATGGCAGACAATACGTCTTGCAAAAGTACCTGCAATCTGTCTGAAGAACACATCACCATACTGACTCTTGACAGCTACTGATGTATGCTCATTGAGTTCTGATGCCTTTGGAAGGTATGCGAGCATGTATTTTCCCGGATGATACTTATAATAAGCAACCTCTCCATCAATCGGCCAATAATTAACATGGACATTGAAGAAATCCATGTATACTGACACCTGGATGCACTCTCCTTTGATGAATTCATTCTCAGTAACCTTATCTATGATCACCACTCGTCCATCTGCTACTGATGTCACCTGGTTGTCAGTACCTACCTTCATGCGATTGGGCACCCTGAAGAAGAAAAGAACGAATCCCATGAAGAACATCGGGATTATGCAAAGAGGATATGAAATGTAGCTCCAAGGGATGAAGCGGAGTATCAGGTATGCAAGCGGAGCGCATATCAGCCATACCAGAAGAATAGTACCGTAACAGTCTTTGTGTATCATTGTATAATAAAAATGCAGCTTACGTATATAAGCTGCAAATTTATGAATTATTTAGCATTTAGCCAAATAGTTAGACGAACAAGACATCCCATGCTACAAGGTAAATAATTCCCATCGGTATTGCGATAAGGGCGCTGTCAAAACGGTCCAGCATACCGCCGTGTCCAGGGATTATATTTCCCGAATCCTTTACCTCGTAATGTCTCTTCCACTGAGACTCGATAAGGTCTCCATAAACGCCAGAAACATTGAGAAGAACTGCAATGACTATACAGTGTAATAGATCAAACATCGGCTTGTCTCCCGTAACAGGGAATAATCCTGTATAAAATAAAGCTACAGATATAGCTATTGCCATCAGCATTCCTCCCCAGAATCCTATCCATGACTTCTTTGGAGATATCGATGGGAAGAGTTTCTTTCCATATTTCTGCCCGAGAGTGATACCGAAAATGTAAGCTCCGACATCAGAGCCCCATATTATGGCAAAAAAGCAGAGAAGGAGCATTCCGTTAAAATTGCCCTCTGGTGAGAATGCCGCAAAATTCAGCAGTGACCACGGAACAGCTATATAGATAATGGCAGTATAGAGATTTGCAAACTTGTTGAACCTTGACTTGTCCTTGACATACAATGAATTGATCATAAGTATGAAGATAGGGACAAACGCAAGTATCACCAGTCTTCCAGGAAGTGAGAATCCTCTGTAGAAATATACAAGAGTGAAAAGTGATGCTCCTGCAACGATGGACAGAATCTGTGAATACCTGTATTCCTTTCCACAAGTCATCTTCAGGAATTCCCACATCATGACAATCAGTGCAAACAGCATGACCGCTCCGAATACGTACCTGTTGGTAAGCAGGGCGGCCAGCATTATTGCAGCGAATCCTATACCGGATATTGTTCTTTTAACGAAATTATTCATCAGTCTTGACTTCTTCAGCTAATTCCTCCGGATCCTTAGGGACTACTTCATCTTTTGGAGCACCTGCTCTTGGTCCGAAAATCCTTTCAAGATCGTCTGCAAAGATAACTTCTTTCTCCAATAATATTGCAGCCAGAGCGCTGAATCCTTCGAAATTTTCCTTCAGAAGGTTTTCTGTCCTGTTATGGATCATCTCGATGAGTTCCTTGACCTCCTTGTCGATCAGTTCTGCTGTCTTCTCACTGTATGGCTTACCAAGTTCAAAACCACGTGAGCCTGTAGAATCATAATACGAAAGATTACCGATCTTATCGCTCATACCGTAGAATGTAACCATTCCGTATGCCATCTTGGTAAGTCGTTCAAGGTCATTCAACGCACCTGTAGATGGTTGTCCATTGACGATCTCTTCAGCCACCCTACCTCCGATAAGCGAGCACATCTCGTCGATCATCTGCTCCTTTGTAACGAGCTGTCTCTCTTCCGGAAGATACCACGCAGCTCCGAGTGCCTGTCCTCTTGGAACAATGGTAACCTTGAAGAGCGGATGCGCATTTGGAAGAAGCCAGCTTACTGTTGCATGACCAGCCTCGTGGTGGGCAATAGATCTCTTTTCTTCCGGAGTGATAATCTTGGACTTTCTCTCTAGTCCACCGATAATCCTATCTACAGCATCAAGGAAGTCCTGTCTGTCGATCGCCTTCTTGTTCTTTCGTGCAGCAGTGAGGGCTGCCTCGTTACAGACATTGGCTATATCCGCTCCTGAGAATCCAGGAGTATGCTTGGCAAGGAACTCGAGGCTGAAATCATCTGAAAGCTTGAGGTTTCTCAAGTGCACCTTGAATATATCCTCCCTTTCCTTGAGATCAGGAAGCTCCACATGTATCTGACGGTCAAAACGTCCCGCACGCATGAGTGCCTTATCAAGGATATCTGCTCTATTTGTAGCTGCAAGGATGATCACACCTGAGTTGGTACCGAATCCATCCATCTCTGTAAGGAGCTGGTTCAGAGTATTTTCTCTCTCGTCATTTGAAGAGAAGCCTCCATTCTTGCTACGAGCACGTCCTACTGCATCAATCTCATCGATGAAAACGATGCACGGTGCCTTTTCCTTAGCCTGACGAAAGAGATCACGCACACGTGAAGCACCTACTCCGACAAACATCTCGACGAAATCAGAACCTGAAATAGAGAAGAAAGGAACATTTGCCTCGCCAGCAACAGCTTTAGCAAGGAGTGTCTTACCTGTACCTGGAGGGCCTACAAGAAGAGCACCCTTAGGAATCTTTCCTCCCAGTGCTGTATATTTTTTAGGATTCTTGAGGAAATCAACGATCTCCATCACCTCATCCTTTGCCCCATAGAGGCCGGCAACATCCTTGAATGTAACCTGAGTCTCCCCTTTTTCTGCGAGCTTACCTGTGGACTTGCCGACATTGAAGATTCCTCCTGGTCCACCAGGTCCACCGCCACCCATATTCTTGCCCATGCCTCTGAACATGAATACCCACATCAGGATAAGAAGAATCGGAAAGATCAGCCACTCGAGCATACTCCACCAGCTTTCATGGTTCTCTATGATAACCTTCACCTGTCGGTCTTCCGGAAGCTGAGCATTAAGCTCGCCGAACATTTCCTCTGCATTGAAGCTGCCTGAAACAAGGAATATGAAGTGAGGTGACTTCTCAGGCACCTTGCCGCCGAATTTATCAGCATAATTGTCAATACGCTCCGGACGCATGGTGACACGGCCTTCGTACTCATTTCTAATGAATACGACCTCCTTGATGTCACCTGCAAGCCACTGCTTCTTGACATCGGCCCATTCTTCCTTCTGCGGATTTGCTCCACCCTGATTGAAGAACATCCATCCGATTGCAACAAGCAGGATGATATAAATCCAGGATATATTGAACTTAATTTTCACAGGCTTGTTACCCTGTGGTTTCTTTGGATCGTTTACTGCCATATTCTATTGATTAGTCTTCGTAAACAGTACGCTCAGCGTCTGCCCAGAGATCCTCGAGTCTGTAGAAGGCTCTATAAGGAGTCTGGAATACGTGTACTACGATGTCACCGTAATCAAGGATTACCCAGAAGGCGTTCTCCTTACCCTGTGTGCGGATGACCTTTCTCTTGCACTTCTCGATCATCCTATCCTCTACATTGTCTGCAATTGCACAAACTGCTGGAGTAGAATCTGCGTTACATACTATGAAATAATCTGAAATTGCTGTTCCGATAGGTTTAAGGTCAAGCGACACCACATCCTGTCCTTTCTTTTCGAGCATTGCGTCTGCAATGACCTTTAGAGCTTTATTGTCCATGTTTTAAATTATGTTAAATTTGTGAAAAATCCGGACAAAGATAATCAAAATCCGCACCATGACAAAGAAGCATGACATTATATGGCTTGAAAGCGTCGATTCGACCAATGAAGAGTGCAGAAGGCGCATTTCTGACATTGACAATTTGTCAGTACTGTCAGCTTTTACCCAGACTTCAGGCAGAGGACAACGGGGAAATTCATGGCATTCCGAGAGTGGAAAGAATCTCACATTCAGTATTGTCCTGAAGTTCTTTAAAGATGATATAGTAAGGTTGAGAGCATCTGATCAGTTTGTACTAAGCCAGATAACTACGCTCAGCATAGTTGAATTGCTCTCAAGACATGGTATAAAGGCACGGATCAAATGGCCAAACGACATTTATGTAGGCGATAAAAAGATCTGTGGGATACTTGTCGAGAACTCTTTATGCGGAGAATGGATATCCCACAGCATCATAGGTATTGGCTTGAATGTCAACCAGAGAAACTTTGATGTTATACTACCGAATCCAGTCTCAGTAGCTCTTTTAGGAGAAGAATCTGCTCCACAGACAGACCTTCATCAGCTGCTTGAAGAGTTTATGGATATCTTCGGAAAATATTACATGTATTTAAGCATTCCTTCGGGACTTGCTCAGATGTATCAGTCCCTTCTTTGGAGGAAAGACACTCCATCAGAATTTATCAGTGAGAGTTTAGGTACATTCACAGGCACCATCAGAGGCATATCAGAAAAAGGATGCCTCCTGGTTGAATTACCAGAAGGCATCATATATGAATTCTCCTTTAAGGAAATAAGTTACGTCCTATAAGCTAGCGCATCGAAGCGATTACTTCTGACGGATCTTCAGCCTTGAAGACTGCACTACCAGCAACAAGAATCTCAGCTCCAGCTGCAATCAGATCCTGGGCATTTTCAGGACTGACACCACCATCAACCTCAATACTGATATCAAGTCCCTGACGTTCTATTTCAGCCTTGAGGGTACGGATGCGCTCATATGTATCCTCGATGAACTTTTGACCGCCGAAGCCTGCAAACACTGACATCAGAAGGACATAGTCGCATAAGTGCAGATATGGGAACAATGACTCCACTGGCAGGTCTGGATTGATTACAAGACCCGCTTTCATACCGTTCTCACGGATCTGCTGAAGTGCCTCTGCCGGCTTATCAGTCGCATTCAGGTGAAAACTCAGCATGGCAGTTCCTACTTTTGCAAACCTTTCGATATAATTTTCAGGATTAATAATCATCAGGTGTACGTCAAGAGGCTTTTCTGCAATTTTAGAAATTGCCTCCACCACTGGAAAACCGTATGATATATTAGGAACGAATATTCCGTCCATTATATCAAGGTGAAAAAGGTCTGCATACTTATTTACCAGCTGCACATCCTTCTCAAGGTGAAGAAAGTCAGCTGCTAACATTGAAGGGGCGATCTGTATCATATCTTTATCTGTAATTTGTCACAACGTCAACGAGGAGATCTACGAACTTATCAAGTGATGCGAGGTCCAGACGCTCTCCAGGGGCATGTACTCCCCTGAGTGTAGGTCCGAATGACACCATATCAAGTCCAGGGAACTTCTCAGTAAAGAGGCCGCACTCAAGACCTGCATGGATTGCCTTCACCTTCGGATCTACTCCGAAAAGCTTTCTGTATGATGCTACACAAGCATCTCTTACCGGAGACTCTGCAGCTGGAGCCCATCCCGGATACTCTCCTTCGTGTGTTACGGTTGCACCCGCAAGTACGAAGCATGCTTCCATCTTTGCAGCCGCTGCGCGTCTTGCAGCTGTAACGCAACTGCGCTGGCTTGATCCTATGCGGATAACACCTGGCTGGGTCATCTTCACAGATGCAAGGTTGGTTGATGTTTCAACGAAATTCTCGATTTCCTGGCTCATCGCAAGTACTCCATGAGGTGCAGCGCAAAGAGCTGTAATGAGATTCCATGCTGTCATCTCGTCGATTGCCCTGACACCTTCAAGCTCGATATCCTCAAATCCAAGCTTAAGCTCTGTCTCGATAGCACCATATTCCTCAGCAACGTCAGCAGAATAGGCCTCCAGACGCTCATTGATGATATCAAGAGTATCTGGCTCAGCTGCAATGACAGCTTTAGCTTCACGTGCTATAGCATTTCTCTTGTTTCCTCCATCAATTGCAACAAGCTGCCAATCAAGGTCAAGACAGCTATAAAGGAAACGTCCTAAAAGCTGCACGGAGTTTGCACGGCCCTTATTGATGTCATCACCACTATGTCCTCCCATAGCATCCTTTACAAATACTTCCTCTAACTCAAATCCTTCCTGAACATCAACGTTTGTATAGTGGAATTCTGCTGTTGTATCGAGACCGCCTGCACATCCTACGAAGATCTCACCTTCATCCTCAGAGTCAAGGTTAAGAAGCACCTTTCCTGTGAAGAATCCTGGCTGGAGAGCCATTGCACCGTCAAGACCAGTCTCCTCTGCTGTAGTGAAAAGACATTCGATCTTTCCGCATGGGATATCTGTCACGAGCATAGCCATCTGAGCTGCAACGCCGATACCGCAGTCTGCACCAAGAGTAGTGTCAGGTGCGATCATCCAACCGTCCTTGATGATATACTTGATAGGATCCTTGGCAAAATCATGCTCCACTCCCTCGTTCTTCTCGCAGACCATATCTGTGTGGCTCTGGAGTACGATTACAGGTACATTTTCGAAGCCAGGCGCTGCTTCCTTTACGATCAGTACATTGCCGGCCTCATCTGTCTTGCATTCAAGATTATGTTCTGCAGCGAACTTCTGCAGATATGCAATGATGTGCTCCTCATGTCCAGACTCTCTTGGAATCGTGGTTATCTCCTTGAAATAGGAAAGTACTTTTTCTGAGTTCATATATCTTGTATTTAAAATTTCAACAATCTTACAAATATAACACAATATCGATACATATAAAACAAAAAAGATAGAGGCGTTTGCCTCTATCTCCTATTATCTTTTTACTGGTACAAGTATTTTCTCGATATCAGTCACATATTGCTTGAATGTCTTGTCTGTTGACATCAGGTCTGTCACTGTCGTACATGCGTGAAGAACTGTTGCATGGTCCTTACCGCCGATCTCAGATCCGATTGTTGAAAGCGAGCAGTTTGTGATGAACATTCTCGACATATACATCGCAATCTGTCTTGCCTGAACTATCTGGCGCTTGCGTGTCTTGGAAACAAGTTCGTCTCGAGTTATTCTGAAATAATCACATACAACTCTTTGAACCTTATCGATTGTGACGTCGTTCTGTTCTTCGCCGACAATATTCTCTGTCACTGACTCTGCAAGCTCAACTGTGATCTCCTTATGGGCAAGTGTTGCATTTGCAAGGAGTGATATGAGTGCTCCTTCAAGCTCGCGGAAGTTTGACTTGATCCTCTTGGCAAGGAACTCAAGGACGTCATCTTTCAACTGGATGCCTTCTCGGTCAGCTCTTGCTCTGAGCATCTCCAATCTTGTAGCGTAATCAGGCTTCTGAAGCTCTACAGACAATCCCCACTTAAGTCTTGAAAGAAGTCTTGCCTCGAAGTTCTCAAGCTCTGCAGGTGCTCTGTCTGACGTAAAGATCAACTGCTTGCCTGACTGATGCAGGTGGTTGAAGATAGTAAAGAATGCATTCTGAGTGCTTGGTCCGCAAAGATCCTGGATATCATCCATGATCAGAACATCCATCTTCTGATAGAATGCTATAAAGTCAGTAAACTTGTTCTTAACTGCGACTGCGTCCATGAACTGAGTCTTGAAACGGCTTGCAGGAACATAGAGCACCACAAGATCAGGATATTTCTTCTTGATTGCGATACCTATCGCCTGAGCAAGGTGAGTCTTTCCAAGACCAGGGCCTCCGAAGAGGAAGAGTGGATTGAAAGGTGTCTTGCCAGGTGCAGCAGAAATGCTTTCTCCGGCAGTGAATCCCATCCTGTTGCACTCGCCTACCACGAGGTTCTCAAAACAATATACCGGATTAAGCTGTGGGTTGATCTGGATTCGCTGTACGCCAGGGAAAACGAACGGACCTGGATTTGCACCGGAATATGTTTCTACTGATACACTCTTGTTGACAGGAGTATTTCCATGCGCTGCAGGATAAGAGAGAGGCTGAGTCTTCTGTACCGGAGTTGTGATGTAACGCAACTTGGCAGAAACACCGAGCTCCTTCTTGAGAGCAGCTTTAAGAATGTGAAGATATGCATCCTCCATATACTCGCGGAAGAACTCTGACGGAACCTCGATCGTCAAAGTCGAATCCTCCAGTGATACAGGCCTGATCGGCTTGAACCACACGGTGAACTGCTTTGGATCGATGTTCTCCCTGATAAAGTTCAGGCAGTTGTTCCAAACCAATATGTGTCTTTCCGCTGTCATTTATATGATTGATGTCAAGTTTTAGGAGTGTCTCTCAAATTCGGTTACAAAGATGAGGAAAAAAAAGTTATAAAAAATAAATTTTTCTATTGTTTTTTAACTTTATTTTACAGGACTTAAGAAAACCATCCACCATTTTACAAACTCCTATTTAATTGAATTACAGGAACTTACATCTTGCAAATTCCTGTAATATCCTTTAATATCAACAACTTACAATTTAGAATAATTCTAATGTTAATAAGTTGTTGATAATCCGCTGTGAGGCAGTCTAGAAGACGGAAATCTTGATATACTTCTTAGGATTTTCCTCAATTTTCTTCACAAGAGTATCAATATCGTTCAAAAGTTCATCTACCGAGTCATACACAGATCCGTCAACAAGAAGTTTTCCGACTGTTCCGTCAGGGTCGTTAATATTCTCGAGCAAAGCCTTGAGTGAGGTAATGACTCCTGCCAGATCAGACTCGTCGAGAGTGGTTACTACTGAAGATACTCCTCCCATCACATCATCCGCCTTGTCTGCAATAGTGCCGAGCTTGGCAGAAAGAGCAGAAAGGTTGCTGACAAGGGATTCCAGCTCGCTTGACTTTCCGTTTATGGTCCTGGCTATACCTTTGACGTCTGACATTGTAGTTTCAAGATGCGCAAGAGTACGAGTAATATGTGCCTGATTTGCCTCTCCAAGCATCTTATTCACTCCTGATACTGTCACATTAAGACTGTCAAGGGTGTTTCCAACCTTTTCCATCAACGGTGCAATGCCGGCTGCCAGTCCATCCATGAGGCCTGCCTCGTACGATGGTGTAAGCATGTCTCCGTCTTTGACAAACACATCTGAAGTTCCAAGATCAAGGCGGACACCCTTTCCTCCCATAATATCTACAGCATAGATAGTCATTCTTGAATCTTCTGGTATCCTGAAATCTTTCAGTACAGAACACACGACCTTGAAATCATCTGACTCAGACTGGTAGTCGACCTCCACGACCTTTCCTGCCTTATATCCTTTAATATATACAGGAGCAGATGGCACAAGGCCTTCTACATTCTCATAAACAGAGCAGATTTCCATCTCCCTGTTCAAAATATCCTTACCTCTAAGGTAATTGATCACAAAAAACGAAATCACGAGCACCGATAAAACGAATGCTCCGATCTTTACTTCCTTGGTATGTTTCATCTTATTCTGATTTAACTTCTATTACAAATGCTTCAGGGAACTTCTTTCTTACATTCGGAAGATCTGCCTGAGCCTCCTGCCTTGTAGCATATTTTCCTACTATATATTTATATGTATTGGAACCTGAAGGACGATACTTCTCTACCGAAAGTCCCTTGAATACCGGGTCTGCAGAATCGATGACCTTGACTCCACTCATTACCTGGATGCTGAAATATGGATAATTCACCTCCTGGGGCTGCGCCTGTACCTGAGGATCTGGTATATCAGTCACTGTAGGGGCAGGTCCGGTAGGAGTAATGTTCAAAGACATGTCATACTGGGTCTTATATGACTTGAAGGCCTGAAACATGCGTTCTGCAATAGCCTCCTGTCCATCCTTTGAAGATAGATACTTGTATTCGTTATTATTGCTGATGAATGCCAGTTCGACAAGGACAGCTGGCATATTGGCTTCAACAAGTACCTGAAATATATCCTGATCGATTGCTATCTTACGAGGTGTAAGAGGCTTGACCATCAGTTTGTCAACCACCTCAGCCGCAAATAGCAGACTGCTCTCATAATGTGCCTTCCACTGAAGTGTATATCCTATATATGCTTCAGGAGTATTCGGATCGAAGTGAGTATACTTGGTCTCATAGCCCTCCTCCATCACGATAACCTCATTCTCCCTCTGGGCTACAGACATATTTCTCTCGAAGTAATCGGTTGTATTGCTCTTTCTGTCAGACCTCTGTCCAAGAATATGCACAGAACTTCCGTAAGCCGACTTGCTGCTGCTCGAGTTGCAATGGATGGATATGAAAAGGTTTGCATTATTGTTGCGCGCAACCATCGCCCTGTCGTGCAGACCTATGAACTTGTCTGTGGACCTTGTATATATGACCTTTACATCCGGATATGCTTCCTTGATCTTCTCTCCAAGCAATTTAGATATGCTCAGGACGACATGTTTCTCATGCGTAGAAGAGCTCTGTCCCAATGCGCCCGGGTCCTTTCCTCCATGGCCAGGATCGATCACTACTGTATTGAGGCCAAGGGACTTGGATTGTCCACTGACGTCAACACACATACACATAAGCACAAGGAAAGAAATTACAAGCTTTATATTGAATTTAAAGGCCATCAGCGCTATACAATTTTGTATTAATAGAAAATATGTTCTAAATTTGCAGTTTGCAAAATTAGCAAAAAGATTTGTAAATCTAGGAAAGGTAAGGACTATTAATGTCGATATATAATAAAGGTAAATTGAGAGATTGTTTGGCGAAATGGGGGCTGGTAGCAGTTATTATGCTGGTTCTCAGTTCGTTTTCTTCGTATTCTCAAGATCGCCTGAAAGGAAGGGCCAGACTCTCCGAAAGTAAGATCGACCTTATATCTTCCGACTCCCTGTCTATCACCGATTCAACTAAGGTTCCGGATATAAATCCAGACAGCCTTCATAGAGCTGACTCAATACATGCTGCTGACTCGCTTCTCATGCTGAAAAAGAGCTCATTGGAAGCCCCGGCATTCACAGTAGCAAAGGACTCTATCATCGAAGATTTCAGCAACGGCAAGCAGATGATCTATTACTATGGTGACGTCAGTGTCACTTATGGTAACATGAAGCTGACTGCAGACTATATGGAATATGACCTCAAGTCTGCAACTCTTTATGCCAGAGGAACCAAAGACACCACTGGCGTCATCAAGGGCATGCCTGTGATGGAACAGGCGGGCAAGTCCTACACCATGGAGGAGGTCCGTTATAATTTTGAAACCAACAAGGCCAGAATCACCAATATGGTGACTCAGGAACAGGACGGTATCCTGCACGGAAAGAACATCAAGATGATGCCTGACCGCTCGATCAACATGACCAATGGTAAATACACCGTCTGCGATTGTGAAGAGCCGCATTACTATCTGCACCTCACTGCTGCCAAGGTCATGACCAAGCCTTCTCAGAAGACTGTCTTCGGTCCGGCTTATCCAGTGATTGCAGATGTTCCGCTCCCTATAGGACTTCCGTTCGGCTTCATTCCTAAGCGCCCTGACAGAGCCACAGGTATCCTCTTCCCTACCTTCGGTGAAGAGACAACCCGAGGTTTCTACATGAGGGATGCAGGACTGTACTTCGTAATCGGAGATTATTTCGATATTGCACTGACAGGTGATATCTATACACTGGGATCATGGGCAGTTGACCTTAATTCCAGATATAAGATCAACTACAAATGCAGCGGTAACTTTTCGCTGACCTACTCGAACGACCAGGTGGGCGAAAAAGGTAGCTCGGATTTTCAACAGATGCGAAACTTCGGAGTCCGCTGGTCGCACTCGCAGGATGCAAAGGCCCGTCCAGGAACCAGCTTTACCGCATCGGTAAACTTCTCCAGCCCTTCTAACAACCGATACAACTCGACATCGGTAACAGAGGCATTGCAGAACCAGATCTCGTCTTCAATTTCATATTCAAGAAACTGGAACGGAAAGATCAACCTGTCAATAAATGCGCTCCACAACCAGAACTCACGAGACAGTTCATATTCGTTCACATTGCCTAACGTGACCTTATCCGTGAGCCGTTTCTATCCTTTCAAGCAGAAGAACAGAGTCGGAAAGGAGAAGTTCTATGAGAAGTTCTCATTGGGTTATAATACATCATTCCAGAACAAGATCAGCTTCAAGGCTTCTGAGTTCAACAAGCCTGGATTCTGGGATAAGTTCCAGAACGGTATGACCCACAACTTCCAGATCGGTCTTCCTAACTTCTCGCTGCTGAAATACATCAACGTGACTCCTAGCGTGAGCTATGGAATGAGCTGGTTCTTCCGTAAGACGGAGAAAGAATACAATCCTGACACTGGAAAGGTAGAAGATCTGAAGGGTAAAGCGTTCGGCACATTCGGAGCGACACACAACTACTCCGGAAGTATCTCCATGAGTACTCGTCTTTACGGTATGTTCAATTTCGGAAAGCACCGTAAGCTCCAGGCTATCAGGCACGTAGTATCACCTAGCTTGTCTGCCTCGTTCAGCCCTGAGAAAGGTACATATTTCAACGGATGGAGAACTCTCACATACACCGACAAGAATGGTGCTGTGAAGACTCAGGATTATAACATCTACGCAGGTAACATAGGTTCATATCCAAGTAAGGGAAAGACAGCTTCTCTCAACTTCTCTCTTGGAAATAACTTTGAGGCAAAGGTTCGTGACCTGAAGGATACAACCGGTACAGGAAGCAAGAAGATCAAGCTGATCGACAACCTCAATTTCTCTACAGGTTATAATTTCCTCGCCGAGCAGTTCAAGATGAACAATGTCGGCGTGACTATGAATACATCCATCTTTGGCAAACTCGGTGTCAGTGCCAACATGAACTTCGACCCGTATGCTATGGAAGTCCAGAACAAGAGCGTAGTGCGCGTAAATAAATTCGCCATTACACAGGGCCAGGGACTTCTCAGGATGAATAACGCCAGCATGTCCCTCTCCTACTCTATTTCAGGAGAAGGTAAGATTGATGGTAACGACGGCACCAAGCAGGCAGGAGGAAATCCGGCAGACCATTATACCAGGATATACTATCACCCGATTACAGGAGAGTATATCCCGGGAGGATATCTGTATTATATGAATCCAAATGTTCCTTGGTCATTGAACTTCAACTATTCATTCAGCTACAGACCGACTTTCCAGTACGCGAACGAGCAGATGACCAAAGTGAAGAACTACACGCAGACTTTGGGCATGAACGGTAACATCAAGCTTACCCCACGTCTGTCAATGCAGATGTCCACAAACTTCGACCTTATGGCAATGCAGATCAGTACCACACAGATCAGTGCGACGTACGATCTCCATTGCTTCAACATCAACGTATCATGGGTCCCTACCGGAAAGTGGGAATCATGGAGTTTCAGAATTCAAGCAAACGCAGCAGCTCTTGCAGACCTTCTCAGATTCAAGAAGAGCAGCAGCTACTGGGATAATGGATTCTAAGCCTGGAATTGAATATAAGGCTTGTATTTTATCTTTTTTTGCCTAACTTTGTGGAATGAATGCCATTTTACGGCATAGCACATTCCTTTTAGCAAGCATTTTGCTATACATTCCCCACAGAATCTACAATTGTATCAATTGAATTAATCAATAACGATTATTATGCACAATAAGAATGATTTAAAGGAAATGGACCTTGAACAGCTCCGTTCCATTGCCGCAGAACTGCAGGTAAAGGGATTCAAGAAGATGGATGCTGAAAATCTGGTCTATGCAATCCTGGATCACGAGGCTGCCATAGATGCCAAGAATGCACCGGCAAAGCCTGAGAGAAAGAAAGGTAGAGGCAGACCTAAGAAAGAGAAAACTGATGCCCCAGCAGAGGAAAAGCCGGCAGTTGAAGCTGTACCAGAGCCAGCACCAGTGCAGGAATCTGCACCTGAGCAGGCTGATGCTCCTGCAGCACATGCTACAGACAAGCCTAAGAAGAAAGGACGTAAGCCAAAGAAGGAGTCAGTTCCAGCACCAGCTCAGCCTACTGAGCCAGCAGCTGAGCCTGTAGTGGAAGATGGCAAGAAGGAGGAGGTTCCAGCAGAACCACAGCCTGAAGCTAAACATCCAAGACAGAAAAGAGCCAGAATCAAGAAGAACGGCCAGTCACAGCCACAGGAAACACAACAGCCAGAACCGGTAGATGTTGCTGAAGTTGATGAGGTTCCTGCAGAACAGCCTAAAACTGAAGTTCCAAAACAGGAGAACCGACACGAGGGCAAGCGTGAGCAGAAGCCGCAGAACCAGCAGAACCACAAACAACAGAAGCAGCACGAGCCTGCACCTGAGTTTGAAGGTGTTGTAGAAGCAACTGGAGTTCTTGAGATCATGCCTGACGGATATGGCTTCCTCAGATCATCTGACTACAATTATCTTAATTCACCGGATGACATCTATGTATCTCAGTATCAGATCAAGCAGCATGCGCTCAAGACTGGAGATACCGTTACAGGAGAGATCAAGCCACCTAAGGCTGGTGATAAATACTTCCCTCTCGTAAGGATCAAGTTCATCAACGGACGCACTCCAGAGTTCATCAGAGACCGTATTCCGTTTGATTTCCTTACACCTCTCTTCCCTGATGAAAAATTCAATCTTCTCGGCAACGGACACAATGACATGTCATGCCGTATCGTTGATATGTTCACACCTATCGGTAAGGGTCAGCGAGGTCTGATCGTAGCTCAGCCTAAGACAGGTAAGACCATGCTCCTCAAATCGATTGCGAATGCCATCGCAGATAATCACCCGGAGGTATACATGATCGTTCTTCTTATCGATGAGCGTCCTGAGGAAGTTACAGACATGGCCCGCAGCGTCAAGGCCGAGGTTGTTGCATCAACATTCGATGAGCCTGCAGAAAGACACGTAAAGGTTGCCAACATGGTACTTGAGAAAGCTAAGAGAATGGTTGAATGCGGACACGATGTAGTAATCCTACTTGACTCGATCACCCGTCTTGCACGAGCATACAACACTGTTCAGCCAGCTTCCGGAAAGGTGCTTTCAGGTGGTGTTGATGCAAACGCACTGCATAAGCCAAAGAGATTCTTCGGTGCTGCACGTAACATTGAGAACGGCGGTTCACTTACAATCCTAGCAACAGCTCTTACAGAGACAGGCTCAAAGATGGATGAGGTGATCTTTGAGGAATTCAAGGGAACAGGTAATATGGAACTTCAGCTTGACAGAAGACTTGCCAACAAGCGTATCTTCCCTGCTGTTGACGTTACACTTTCAAGTACCCGTCGCGACGACCTTCTCTACTCCCCTGCAATTGCAAACCGCATCTGGGTTATGCGTAAGTTCCTTGCTGACATGACCTGCATCGAAGCAATGGAGATTCTCCAGAGCAGGATGAACAAGAGAAAGACAAATGAAGAACTTCTGCAGTATCTGCAGGACGATGATATGTAAAAGAAAAAGCTCCAGATTGGAGCTTTTTCTTTTTGTATTGCTATCTTACTTCTTGTGATGATGCTTCATATCTTCTTTAGCCTTATGAATCTGATTCTCAAATTTGGCTTTCAACTGTTCCTTGGTAAGGCCCTTTGTCTCTAATTCATACTGCTGCTGTTTGAGGTTGTATTTGACCTGATTATTAAAGAGCTGAATATTATCATACAGCTCTGCCCTCTCGATTGCATTGCGGTAGTGACGAAGCGCCATCATCTGATTAGGGAAAGTATATACCCTCTCGACTTCCACACATGCGTTACCGCTGAAGGTATAGGCCTTGATATCGATGATACCGTCATATATATGTGTATATACGACTGTGCTGTCGATAAGATCAACTCTCTGCACATCAGGGCTGTGGTCCTTGATCGCCTGATCCATGAACTTACGTTCCTGGCGCATCCGATCGTCCATTGCATGCCTTTCATCCTTATAAGGATTATCCTTACATCCTGTCATAGCTGCCAATGCGACCGCCATAGACAATGCTAACATTATTTTTCTCATAACACAAACAATTTAAAATAAATCAAAATTACTGCGTTTAGCGGAAGTCAATATCCATGCCTTATAGTATTGAATCGATAATTATTTCAATTTGAGGGTTCTGGTATTTCGTTTGATATGCCTGCATTCATAATGTATTAAAAGACAAGAGTATGGAAAATGAGAAATACCAATCTCCTTCTGTCGAGATTATAAAGGTAGAAGTTGATCAGCCGATACTGACAGCCAGTTTTACCGGCGAGGACATCAATGAATGGGAAGACATGTAGAAAAATTGAGAAAATATGAAAAAGATAATATATATAACAGCAGCATTGGCTGTTCTTCTGGCCGGGTCATGCCAGAAGAACGAGTATAATGACGATTCAGAAAATTCGCGTCACTATAAGACTTTGACAGTGGGAGTGGATGACCAGCAGCAGACTAAAGTAGGATTTGACGAGTACAACTCCTTTTATTGGCATAAAGGTGACCAGATCGGAGTGCTTACTGCAGCAGGAGTTAGGGCGATGACACTAGATGAGCAGTACCATAAGAAAGGTACTGGTGTATTCTATGGAGATTTTCAGGAGGACTTCGGAGAATATGTAGTGTATCCTTACGGCAATCACCTCTTCACAAACGGGCAGTTGACCTTTGTTCTCCCCTCTTCTTATACATATGCTTCCATTGAATCTGATGCAAACAGTTTCAATCCACCGATGTTAGGCAGAATTGATGGCAATACTGCTCAGCTGAGGCATCTTGCCAGCTTCTTCAAGATCACTGTCACCAACATTCCTGCTGGAGGCGATAACATGAAGTTCATCTTCACAGCAGACAAAAGGATAACTGGAGAATTCATAGCTGACCCAACTGCATTGATTCCTGTCATTACCACAGACGATTCAGCAGGTAATACAGTCACTATCAATTTTAGCAATACAGTTTCCGGAGCCACAGGAGAATTCTACATTCCGGCTCCTCTTGGCACATATGGGTCTGTAACAGCTGAGGTTTTTTATGGAGACATCATGATCGCAAACAAGACATGGACAGATCAGACAGTGAGCAGGGCAACTCCAAAGCGAGGAACTCTTGATATAGATTACATAGCTGCAATAGACGAACTGCCGTACGGCTCGCTCCAGGATGCCATCAATTCAGCAGATAACCAGACAATCACACTTGTAAAGGATCTGGTATTGGAGTCTCCTGTAGAGATTACAACCGGCAAGTCAGTCACACTTGATCTGAACGGTCATACACTGTCTGAGACAGCGACTTCAGCAGCTGCTTCATGCCTTGTTGCAGTGAAGGGCGGAGGAAGTCTTACCATCAAGAACGGTACAATCACCTATGCAGCAACAACTCCTGACACCGGTTGGGGTGGCGAAGGTCAGCCTCCATATCCTGGTTATGCAAACAATGCTATCAGAAACGAGGGTACATTGACCATTGAGAATGCCACAATCGAAAATAAGACAAGCAAAGGAGGTGCATCGTATGTCATTGATAATTACGCAGGTGCAAACCTTATCATCAATGAGGGAGCAGTGCTCACCCAATCAGGCGGAGACATTGCGATACGTATGTTCAACGGAGGAAGCGGAGCAATCAATGTAACTATAAACGGCGGTGAGATCAGCGGATATCGCGCAGTGTGGATCCAGCTCGCATCAAATAACACAGCTGTGGCTCCTATAATGAACTTGGCAGTTACAGGAGGAACACTTACAAGCACAGAACAGACATACAATCAGGCAGTCTATTCATACAGCTATGGAAATGATATGAGAAACGTACTCATCAATGTCAGCGGCGGTACTTTCAACGGCGACATCGCACTCACTGGAGGTGCCAACAAGACCAATCTTGAGACCCTCAATATAAGTGGAGGTACATTCAATGGTGCATGGGGCTTCTACAGCTACGGAGCCGACGACAAGGCCTTGAATGCCATCACCGTGACAGGTGGAACATTCATGACAGACCCTTCATACTATCTTGACGCAGGCTATACTGCAGCTGAGACTGATGGAAAATGGACTGTTGTTCCTGCACAGTAAAAGTTCATATGTATATATATAAAAAACAGCTCGTGGTGTTTCCACGAGCTGTTTTCTGTGATTATTTCTATTAATACTGATCCCAGCTCTTGATCTGGATGTCATCGATAGACATCGCGCAGAATGCACGGATGAAGGCGGTTGCCAGACGAGCATTTGTGATGAGCGGAATATTGTAATCAATTGCTGCACGACGGATATGGTAACCGTTTGTGAGCTCACCTGTCGAGAAGTTCTTAGGGATATTGATTACAAGGTCAAGCTCCTTGTTTGCGAGCATATCCATTGCTGCCTTGTACTTGCCTGTAAGCTCTGGATCATTAGCCTCTGTAGGCCAGATCACGCGCTCAGCAGGGACGCCGTTTTCATTAAGGTATTTTGCAGTTCCTTCAGTACCATAGAGGTTGTATCCTCTCTCGTGAAGGAGTTTGCATGCTCCGA